>NZ_JBKZDY010000001.1:0-542707 GCF_046940185.1 Arthrobacter sp. 'calajunan' | reverse complement strand
CGCCCCGCCGGTGACCGGGTACCGGCACCGGCAGTTCCCGGACCTGCTCACCCAGTCCAAATGGGTGCGCGGGAAACCCTGGACCCGGGAGGAACTCGAAGACCCCCTCGAAGACCCCGACCCGTAGCAGCACGTCCTAAGAATTCTCCGGGCAAAAGGAAACCGCCGATTTTCCCTTAAAGGAAAATCGGCGGCATCCGACGTGCTTGCTCAAGTCTCAGCTATTTTTTGCTGCTCCCAGAACGAAGGCATCCTCGGCATTCTCAATCGGCCCGGCCAGCGGATCGTCGGTTCCGTCAGCGCGCACGACATCGCGTTCAGGATTGCGGATATCTCCAACGATCTTGATGCAGATATAGATCAGCATTACCATGTGGGCCAAGATGCCCAGGCCGTACAGGATCTCGATAGTCCAGCTTCCACCGAAGTATCCTCCGTCGGACACTGCCTTGGCGCTCCACAGCCAGACAACCGCCCAGTGGAATACCTCCACCAGCTGCCACACCAGGAATTCGCGCCACTTCGGACGGGCAAGTACGTACAGCGGGATCAGCCACATCACGAACTGCGGCGAGTACACCTTGCCCAGCAGCAGGAAGGCTGCGACGATCAGGAACGCGAGCTGGGCCATGCGCGGGCGGCGCTTGGCGGTCAGCCCGAGGTAGGCGATGCCCAGGCAGGCCAGTCCGAACAGCCCGTTGGACAGCAGCGACATGGTCGAACCCGACATGCCGGTCCCCGCGAAGGCCAACCACATCGAGGAGTTGCCTGCCGGGCGGTCCCCGGAGAACGTGTAGAAACGGCTCCACTCCTCAAAAGCTGTCAGCATGAACGGCACGTTAACTGCCAGCCAGGCAACGACGCCGGACACCAGCGACACCCAGAAGTGGCGCATGCGCCCCGAGCGCAGGCACAGCACCAGGATCGCCCCGAAGAGGAAGAACGGGTACAGCTTGGCGGCGGCTCCGAGGCCCAGCAGCACGCCAGCCAGCACGATGTGCTTGCGCGAGAAGGCCAGCAGACCCAAGGTGGCGAGCATGACGGCCCACAAGTCCCAGTTCAGCTGGCTGGTGAGGATGATTCCCGGAGCCAGCGCGACCATGATGGCGTCGCGGCTGCGATGCCGGGCGGCGTAGGCGATCGCCACGACGATCACTGCCCAGCAGATGAAGGACAGCGCGGAGTTCAGGTCGAAGTACGCCAGCTGGCGCTCCGGGGAGAACCCGATGCCGGGGATCATCATCGCGGTCACGCCGGCGACGATGGCCAGCAGCACCGGGTATTCCAGTGCCTGCTCCGGCGGCAGTCCGGTGAAGTACGGGAACAGCTTGTCTGCCATGCCGCGGGTGCCGAAGAGCTGGGTGAAGTCCGAATAGCACATGTGCAGGTGCTGCTCGGCCGCAGGCCAGGCGTTCACGCGGCACCACTGCTTGGTCAGCACCGCGACGACGGCGCCGACCGCGGTCAGGACCAGCAGCCATAGGATCACCGGACGCGTCGCCTCGCGGGCGTTGAACAGGGTCTTAACCGGTTGCATCACGGTCCTGTTGCCTCGTTTCTTCTGGATTGGGAATACGTAGGAATTTGCGGGTCCGCGGGCTGAGCCGGCGTCCCAGGTGGCCGAACAGCGGCGCGGTCTTCGGGTCGATGAACACCATGTAGGCCACGCAGAGCAGGCCGACCAGGGCGGCGAAGATCCGCATCCACAGCAGGGAGAACCACTGCGCCACCGAGAGCTGGTCGACGACGCCGGCGATCGCCAGCACCAGGCACAGCACGTAGAGCAGGCGCTCCTGGCCGACGCTGAACTTCTTGCCCAGGGCGAAGAACGGGATCAGCCAGAGCAGGTACCAGGGCTGGATGATGGGGGCCAGCAGCACGCTGGCCGCCAGCGCGTAGCCCGAGTAGAGCAGCGGATTTCCCGACGGCTTGCGCAGCGCCAGCCACGCGATGACGGCCATGCTGACCACCTTGAAGATCGCGTAGACCACGCCGGCCACGGTGCTGATGCTCCCGCCGAACAACGATCCGATCCAGCCGACCAGCAGGCCGAGCAGACCCACCGGCGCATACGGGAACGCAGCGTCTCCAGAGCTGGCCATGCCGCTGATCCAGCCGAACCACAGTCCGGTGGCGGCGCCCAGGGCGGCGAGGATCGCGGTGGTGAGCACGGTGATCCACAGCCAGACGCGCACCTTGGAACGCAGCCGGGCCTCGGGCTTGAGCATCGCCAGTCCCAGGAAGGGCAGCGCCAGCAGCATCACCGGCTTGATCGCGATGGACAGCGCCATGGCGATGGTTCCCAGCACGCGGCGCTTGCGGTAAACCAGCAGGAACGCCAGCAGCACGCCGCCGAGCATCAGTCCGTCGTTGTGCACGCCGCCGACCATGTTCATCAGGAACAGCGGGTTCACCACGGAGACCCACAGCGTCCAGGACGGATCGCCGCCGAGCTTGAGCGCCAGCCGCGGAATCGCGTAGATGCACAGTGCGACGCCTGCCACCGCGACCAGCCGCATCATGACCACGCCGTACTCGGGGACTCCCCCGGAGACGAAGTAGGCCAGCCGTGCGTACATCAGGAACAACGGGCCATAGGGCGAGGAGGATTCGGCCCACAGCGAGTCCGCGCCCTGGGCGAACCAGCCCGGAAGCTGGGAGACCCAGTTCTCGTAGGGCGAGAGCCCGGAATGCATGAGCCGCCCCTGCCCGAGGTACGAGTACACGTCCTGCGAGAGGATCGGGAAGGAGAACAGCATCGGCGCGGACCAGGTCCAGGCCGCCCGGCGCATCAGCCCAAGCGCCTGCGCACCCAGTGACCTGGTCGTCTGGCGCAGTCGCAGCCAGGCGCGGAACATCAGCACGGTGCCGACGGCCAGCAGCAGGGTGCAGATGATGACGCCGACGGTTTCGGCGCGCAGCGGGAGCACCAGCGGGGATCGGGCAAGCACGGATTCCTGGGCGTAGGGCAGCCAGCCCACGCCCCAGGAACCGCAGGTGACCATGACCGAGGCCAGCAGCCCCTGGAGGATCGGCCCCTTAGAGTCCTGCAGGCCCGGTCGCCGTGGTCCGGCCGCGGACTGTTGGTTTTCGCGGTGGATCGGGACTACGATGGCGCGACCTCGTCCTTCTTGGGGCCGCCCCGGAACACCCTCAGCCATTGCTTGGAGGGCACCAGTCCGGTGAAGAGCGTACGGGTGCGCGGATCAAGGTAGGCCAGGTAGAACATCGCGACCCAGGAGATGCCGGTGGACAGGTGCTTGACCCACGGGTCGAGGTCTCCGAGGAACTGCCAGATGAACAGCTGGTCGGCGGCGCCGAAGGCGATGAAGAATGCGGTGGTGAAGTACACCCAGACGATCTGCCAGTCGTCGCGGATGCCGGTCACGGCGAAGAACGGCAGCAGCCACAGCAGGTACCATGGCTGCACGATCGGCGAGAGCACCACCAGCGCGGTGAAGGCCAGCGCCATGCGCTGCACCAGGTGCGATGGCTTGCCCTTGAAGATCAGCACGAGCACCAGCACCACCGAGAGCAGGCGCCCGCCGACCTTCAGCACCGGGAGGATCCAGTTGGTGGGCAGCGAGAAGGCCTCGAAGATCCCGGAGAGCAGCGCGTTCAGGGCGCCGACGGGGGCGAACAGCACCGACCCGGTGCCGGTGCCCAGCATGACCTTCAGCCAGCCGATGCCGTAGCCGTTGGCCAGCCCGACGGCCAGCATGATCGCGGCGAACAGCGCCAGCGTGTAGCACCAGTAGAGGATCTTGCGCGGCCACTTCGCGTCGGTTCCGGCCCACAGCAGGCCGATGAACGGCAGCAGCACCATGGTGATCGGCTTGATGCCGATGGAAGCCGTCATCAGAACCACCGCGAGGATGCCGCGGCGGGTGGCGGCGTAGTAGGTTGCCGCCACGGCCAGGCCTACCATCACGGCGTCGTTGTGCGCGGAGGCGACGAAGCTGATCAGGAACAGCGGGTTGGCGACGGTGATCCATGCGGCCTTCGCCCCGGAGACGTGGTGCAGGGCCGCGAGCTTCGGCACGTAGATCAGGCACAGGATCACCCCGGCGAAGGCGATCAGGCGGAAGAGCAGCACCGAGAGGTCGGGGCTGAAGCCGACGGCGCGGAACACCCAGTATTCAAGCAGCAGGAACAGCGGGCCGTACGGGGTTTCGTCCTGCGCCCAGGTGATGTCGGTGCCCAGCTGGAACCAGTTGTTCAGCGAGGAGATGCCGGTGACATACGGGTCCTGCCCGGCGTCGACCAGGCGGCCCTGGCCGATGTAGGCGAAGACGTCTCGGGAGAAGATTGGCAGCGCCAGCAGCATCGGCGCCGACCAGATCCAGACGGCTTTCTTGACCGCCTTCAGCGATTCCGGGCCCCAGCCCGCGTGGATCTGGCCCAGCCGCAGCCAGGCACGGAAGAGGATCCAGCAGCCCAGGGTCAGCACCACGGTGGAGGTAATGACGCCGGCGTATTCGGTGCGGATGGCGATCAGCAGCGGATTGCGGTTCATCGGAGAGACGCTGGCCAGCCAGCCGACGCCGAAGGATCCCAGGGCGATCATGACCGAGCCAAGCAGCCCCTGCCACAGCGGGTCGAATCTCGCGCGGCGGGCGGTCGCCGACGGGGCGTCTGCCGCTGGCCGCGCTGCGGATTCCTTCCGCATATCTGGCGCCATCTTTTCCCTTTCGCCGTCCTCGAACCGCTCGGGGCGGCGGTTTGCCGCGCGTACTTTGCGCATGTCAGCAGGCCGAATCAGACCCGCTGCGAAGTGCTCCCACGGCCGGGCGTAGGACGCCCAAAATTACCAAAGAATCAAGCGAAACTCTAGCATGCAGGGCTGCGCCAACCCTGGACGACAGCCCGCGTGCGAAGCGAATCACACCATTGGATTTCCGGCGGCGCGTGGAACCGGCGGAGAATGAAAATCACCCGGCCGGAAACAGTGTTTCCGACCGGGTGATCGTTTGGGGTGAGTAACGGGGTTTGAACCCGCGACCTTCTGGACCACAACCAGACGCTCTACCGACTGAGCTATACCCACCATGTTCGCTTTCATACCAAGTCAAAACGCTTTTGCGTGGTGACCCCGCATTCGGCAACGAGAAATACTATACACACATTCTCCCGGTGCTGGCCAATTGCGAACGCCCCCGGCGGCTGTGGGTTGCATCACCCGCCGCCGGGGCGCCGTCGATTGACTCCTAGGAAGGGTTCGACTTGATCTCGGCGGCGATCCCCGCGGCTACTGTCGAGGTCGGACCCGGCGCTGGAACCATGACCGCGGCGCGGTAATAGCGCAGCTCGTCGATCGAGTCCTTGATATCGCCCAGGGCGCGGTGGTTGCCGTCCTTGGCCGGAGCCGAATAGTAGGCCTTGGGATACCAGCGGCGGCTGAGCTCCTTGATCGTGGACACGTCGACGATGCGGTAGTGAAGGTGCTCGATCACCTCAGGCATATCGCGCACCAGGAAGGTTTTGTCGGTGCCGACAGAGTTGCCTGCCAGCAGGGCGGTCTTCGGCTCCGGGGCGTAGGCGCGGATGTAGTCCATGACAATGGCGGTGGCCTCGGACATGGTCATGCCGCCGTCGAGCTCCTCGAGCAGGCCGCTATTGATGTGCATGTTGCGGACGAAGTCGCCCATCTGCTCCAAGGCCTGGGGCTCGGGCTTGATCACGACGGATACCCCGTCGCCCAGGACATTCAGTTCGGAGTCGGTCACCAAGACGGCGACCTCAATCAATGCGTCGTTTTCCAGGCTGAGCCCGGTCATTTCGCAATCGATCCACACAAGTTTTTCTGCAGAAGTAGGCATGAACTCAAATTTACCCCACCTAAAAATGCCATGTTCGGCACCGGAAAACGTGAATTGGCGTTTCCTCAAAGTTTCGGTGTATAGTAATTCTCGTTGCCAAGGACTTCGGTTGAAACGCAATCGCGTTGTGACTAGGTTCAAAGTGAACATGGTGGGTATAGCTCAGTCGGTAGAGCGTCTGGTTGTGGTCCAGAAGGTCGCGGGTTCAAACCCCGTTACTCACCCCAATATCGAGGTGCGAACCTTCGACTGTTGACGCAGTCGAGGTTCGCACCTCGTTTTCATTCCGGACATTTCACCCATCAATATTCCGCAGCATTCCGTCGGTCCGACTGGTCGCATTTTGCCGAGCACGACAATTGTCGAACGACGCTCCTGATTCGCCGGGCTAGCCAGCTCATTGGCGCTTAGCCACCCCAAGCTCGACCCCGGCGGACCGCAACAGTTTTTCGAACTCCGAATCATGTAAAAAATTCTTGACACACGTGCTCCCGGTTCTACGGTTGTGATGTAAAAAATTATTTACATCTGGAGATGTCATGACATTCACAGAACGGTATACCTGGGCGGGGCTCATCCTTAGCATCGCTACCTTCGCCGCATACTGGATCGTCGTCGTCATCCGCGCGGCCTCGGACGTGCTTCCCTTCGCCGAGGTCGCTTGGCAGGGTCCGATGCTCTGGGCCCTCATTCTCGGCGGCGGACTTTACGCGCTGGCCATGCTCGTATTGTGGATACGTGTTCGCGGCGAGGCGCGTACCGACGCCCGCGACCACGAGATCGAACGCTACGCGGCCACCGCAGGCAACGGCATCACGGGGGTCGCCGTGCTGGCGACGCTTGCCATGCTGCCCCTGGCCGCGCCGCTTTTCTGGACTGCCACGGTGCTGTTCGCCGGATCCTTCCTCGGCTCCGTCGTGAGCACGGGCGCCACGCTGTCCGCCTACCGCAGGGGGTTCTAGTGGGCGGCTCCAAACCCACCAGGGTCACCAACTGCATCCGCGATCTGCGCACGGAGCTCGGGCTCACCCAGGCCGGCCTGGCAGCCACGCTCGGCGTCTCGCGCCAGACCGTCATCGCCATCGAACAGGGACGCTACTCGCCCTCGCTCGAAATGGCATTCCAAATCGCACAGTCACTGCGCGTCCCGCTCGACGAGGTCTTCTCCTACCAGGGGGACGACGCGTCCTGACCCGCCGATGCCTAGCGCCGCGCAACGCTAGCTCCATGGCGTCCCACCGCCTAGGGACCGTGCCCGCGGCACGGAGCCTGGGCTTCCCATACCCTTTTGGAGTTCCCATGCGTGCACTATTGCAGCCCGTCTACGGCGAGGCCCACACCCTAACGATGGGCGACGTGCCCGTCCCCGAGCCGGCCAGGGGCCAGGTGCTGGTCCGGGTGGCCGCCGCCTCGGTCAACGCGGCCGACGTTTTCCTCATGCGCGGCGTGCCCCGCATGGTGCGGCCGGGCCACGGGCTGAAGCGCCCGGCCCGGCGCAGGCTCGGCCTTGACCTGGCGGGTGTGGTGGCCGACGTCGGCCCCGGGGTCATTCGCTGGAAGCCGGGCGACCCGGTGTTCGGGCAGGGCCTCGCCACCTTCGCCGACTGCGCCTTGGCCAGGGAGCACCAGCTCGCACCGCTTCCCGACGCGATATCCCCGGAACATGCCGCGGCCGTTCCAGTTGCGGGAACCACCGCGCTGGGCGCCGTCGACGTCGCGCGGGTGGCCCCGGGCCAGCGGGTTGTGGTGACCGGAGCGGCCGGCGGCGTCGGCCAGTTCGCCGCGCAGCTGGCGGCGCTGCGCGGCGCCGAAGTCATCGCGGTGTGCTCCGGGCGAAACATCGAGCGGGTGCGGTCGCTGGGGATCGAGCACGTCCTGGACTACGAAACCACGAGCCCGCTGGACACGCCGATTCCCTACGACGCAGTGATCGACAACGCGGGCGCCGCGCGCATCCGCGACTGGCGCCGCGTCGTGGCGCCCGGCGGGTCCATCCTGCCCAACAGCGGAGTTCCCGGGCCTGACGGCGGCGCCCTGATGCGCGTGTTCAAGGCCCAGTGGCACGGGCTCATCGCTTCGCAGCGGGTGCGCGTCTTCACGGGGAAGGTCACCGCGCCGGCGCTCACCGAGCTGGGCGTGCTGCTCGCCGCGCAACGCATCTCCCCGCTGCTGGACAGTATCTACCCGCTGGAGCAGGCGCCGCAGGCGCTGGCCGCGGCGGGCACCCACCACGCACGGGGCAAAATCGTCATCTCCATCTCGCCGCTGGAAAGACACGCGTCATGAGTAGGCGGAGCTTGTCGGCGGGATGGTGTTCTGCGGGCTCGGCGCGTTCCAATTCCTGCGCGGGCTGCGCGACCGGCATCCGCGGTACCACCGGATCGCGGGCCGGATCGTGCTTCCGGCCGGGTTGGCGATGGCGTTGAGCGGACTGTGGATGACGCAGATGTACGACTTCGTGCCCGAGCAGAGCTGGCCGGTGCGCGCGGTGCGCCTCCTGTTCGGATCGGCCACCGCCGTCGGCCTGGTGCTGGCGCTGGCGGCGATGCCGCCGAGGACCTCCAAGCCAGCGTGGCCCCGATCCTGCTCGCCTGGGCCATTCGCGAGGGCCGGACCATCGCCATCCCGAAAGCCTCAACAATTGCGCATGTTGAAGAAAATGCAGCGGCAGCCGCGTTGGAGCTCACAAGCCGCCATTTAGAGGTCATTGACCCTGCGTTCCCCACCTGTGCGGGAAACACCGTTGGAAATGTTATGGGTGCTACTCCGAAGGTTCGAGAAACTCATTTGAGTCAGTTGACGACAACTTTTCGAGAACATTGAATTTGGATTAATTTCACGCAAATCGAGCTTTTTTGGAATGTTACGAAGAAAAGCCTTATTGTTTCGAACATGTGAGGAATTTCAGCTTCTGGTTCGTGCACGGCTTTGCCGCTATGAACTTCTGAGTTTTGCGCGCGTATTTTCGCCAACTGTCGAATAACCGGAAAATCCTAGCCGTTGACCGGGACATTATTGCTAGTAAAGTCGCTACTGAATACCCTCAAAACTACTTGGGTTGCGAGGCAATGCTACTTGACCGGCTCAACCTGGGAGTTTGATATTAGTAGGATGACTGGCTTCCATATTGAGCGCCGAGACATACTGCCTTCCCGTGTCAAAGCGCTGGACACGGCACTCGAAGCAGCACGCACCGGCGGTCCGATATTCATCATCGGGGACGTCGGGTCTGGACGCACGACGTTTTCGCTGCAGCTGATGGATCGCATTGAATCCAATTTCATTTGGATTGTCGGTTCCAAAGCGCTGAGCTCCGTTCCCTTTTCCACGTTGAGCGTCCTCGCGACCCAACTGCCCAACGGATCCACAGGCACGTCGCCCACGGAGCTGGTCACGGGCATCGGCCGAGCCACGAGCGAACGCACCCAGTGGATTTTCCTGGACCAGGCGGAATACGTGGATCAGCAAAGCGCCGCTGTCCTCAAGCAGTTCGCTACCGCCGGAAACATTCGCCTGGTGGTCGCCACGGCGGCAGTACGATCGCTGCCCTCGGAGCTGCGCTCCCTGATTTCCTCCCCGAGTTTCATGCGCATAGAACTTGCGCCCCTCTCCTACGACGACGCGAACCTGATACTCTCCGAGATCCTCGGCGGCGCCGTCAATTCGAGCGCAGTCACTTCGCTGCTGGAATTCTCCGGCGGACATGCGCTGCATCTGCGTGAGCTGGCCCTTGATGCCCAGTCCACCGGGGCGCTGACCAAGCAGCAGGACTACTGGACGCTCAACAGGGCCTGGACACCGCATGGGAAACGCACCACGGAACTGATCAACGCCCGCTTGAGCGACCAGCCGGAAAACGTCAGGGAGGCCCTGGAACTCCTGGCGGTCACGGGTCCGGTCACTCTGCCGGTGGCCCGCAAACTCATGGGCCAGTCAATCTATGATGCCATCGACGCCGACTTGGTCCGCCTCGACCTCGTTTCGGAGAACCCCATTACCGGCGAGCGCACGGAGCGCGTCCGGCTGGGGGCGGGGCTCTCCTCGCAACTGGTTTTCAGCAGTTTCGATTCGTCCACGCTGCGCCGGCATATCAAGACCATCGAGGAGAAGCTGTCCTGGGAACTTTTCGACTCGGCCTCGCGCAGCCGGTTCACCAGGCATCGGCTGGAGATGGGGCTGACCGTTCCGATTCGCGAGCTGCTCTTTGATGTCGAGCAGTCAACCAGCGCGCGGCAGTTCTCGCAGGTGATCGCGTTGACCGATTTGCTGGACCAGCAGCGAGTCGACTCCCCCGACCAGCTGGAATCGTTGCTGATTGCCCGCGCGGATGCGTTGTATGAGCTTGGCAAGCCGGAGGCCGCATTGGCCTTGCTGCAGGAGCACCTGCCAACGGGTTCGCCGGAGATCCGCTTTGTCGCCGCCAAGATCGCTTATGCAAGTCTAGGGCGGCTCGCAGTGGCTGAGCAGATCCTGGAACCCCGCCCGGGCGATCCGCCAGGCGTTGCCGCGTATCTGCTACTGATCCGCTCGCGGGCCAATAAGGTTGTTGATATCGCGTCCTTGCGCGAGTATGCGTCGATGCCCGAGCTGCGCAGTGAAGGTCGGGCCGCATGCCTGGCCCATGTGCTGATCGAGAAGTCCTACGCCGGGTTGGCCGAGGAGGCGATGGCCGAGTACGTCCGGATTTCGTCCTCGCCGGAGTGGAAGACGTGGCCTGCCTCGGTTCGGTCCGAACTGGTCTTCGCGTTCCCGACGATCGCGTTCGCGCTGGGGATGAATCCTGCGCAGTTTGCCCAGTTGACGGTAGGTGACGATCTCAAGGAGGCGAACGCCGATCACGGGAACGTCATGGTGAGCATCGGCATGGGCTATCTGGAGTCCGGGTTGGCTTCGCAGGCCTTGGCTGCGTTGGAGCAGGCCATCGGCTTGCTGTCGGTGGGCGACCCGTATTTGGTCAAGGGGTTTGCAGCGGCGTTTGCCGCGTATGCCGCCTCCCTGCTGGGCGACCGGTCCAAGGCGTCGTACTACCTGGACATGTCGCGTGCTCAGCCCGAGGTTTCGGGTCAGATCCTGCGCCCGATCGCCGAGCGTTCGCTCCTGTCGGTGGTTTTGGATCTTGAAGGCGAGCAGGCCGCTGAGGAGTATCTGCACAAGCTGCTTGCTGAGGCCGAAGGATTCGGCCGGAAGAACCTGGTGATGCGCCTGCTGCTCGAAGCGTGGCAGTGCGGGCTGGTGGCCGATGCTTCACGCCTGTCGGAAGCTGCGTTGCAGGTGCAGGGGCCGCTGGCGGCGACGCTGGCGGGGTATCAAGCGGCGCTTGAGGATCCGGCGGAGCTGAATGTGGGACAGCTTGTGCAGGCCCATGTCGATGGAGGGCAGCTACTGCTGGCTGCCCAGCTGGCGGCGAGCGCCGCGGAGCGTGCTCGGGTTTTGGGCCGGCGCACGGTGGCCACTCATCTGCTGGGGCTTTCGGTCGAAATCGCCCAGCCGCTGGAACAGGTTAATACGCCAGCACTGGGTCGGGCGCGTGTTGATGAAGCGCTGTTGACGGCTCGTGAATTTGCAACGTGCGTGCGTGCCGCATCGGGGGCGAGCAATCACGAGATCTCCCAGGAGCTGTTTTTGTCCCCGCGTACGGTGGAGGGACACCTGCAGCGCTCGTATGCGAAATTGGGTATCACGGACCGTCGGCAACTGCTGGCGGAGCCTGTCGCGACGGATGATGAAGTGCTCCCGGCCACAGAGCATACTCTAGCCCTACCTATTTCCGAGCGATGGCCTACCTAGTCGTCTGGTTTTGTTCCTTAAATGTCCATACTTACGCATATGATGATTCTTGTTCGATCAACCTATGCGATGGGTTCTTGGGGGAATCACAGTAGTTGATGGAGCGGATCACGGGATTTTCGATTGCAATCACTCGCAATGAGCGCATATGACTCCCACCGATACAGACCGGTGCCAGCATCATTGATGCTGGCACCTTGTCGTTAAGCTTTGTGACGCCATGCCACGCTCCATATTCGAAGCTATGTTCGAATCGGTGGTTTGAAGGTGTCTAAACCCGCGTTTTTCGAGACTTATTGCTTCAAACATGACGTAGACAACAGAGTTTCGGTCGTAAATAGGCGCATGTCAATGGGTGAGACCATAATGGGAGTGAACAGTTCGTCAGGTCATTGCACGTGGCCTGCCCCGAACCAGCCCCTCGCCCCCGTCCGAAAGGCGTCTCTCCGTGAAACGCGCGCTCTTTGAAGAAGACCACGAACAGTTCCGCGAACTTGCCGTTGAGTTCAACGCCCGGCAGATCGCCGGTAAGTATGCGCAATGGGAAAAAGAACACCAGATTCCCCGCGAGGTGTGGCAGTCCGCCGGGGAGAACGGATTGCTCGGTCTCGCGGTGCCGGAAGAGTTCGGCGGCATGGGCATCGACGACTACCGCTTCCGCGTCGTGCTTGATGAGGAGTTCGTCCGTTCGGGGCACCTTGCGGTGGCATTGGCCCTGCACCTGCATGACGACCTCGTGCTCCCCTACCTGCTGGCCTACGGGTCGCAGGACCTGAAGCAGCGCTGGCTTCCGCGGTTCGTGGACGGATCCACGATCACCTCCTGCGCCTTCACCGAGCCGGGTGCCGGGTCGGATCTGCGAGGGGTGCGCACCAAGGCAGTGCGCGACGGGGACGACTGGCTGGTCAGCGGCCAGAAGACCTTCATCGGCAACGGCGCCTACGGCGATGCGGCAGTGGTGCTGGCCCGCACGGACGGGCAGACCGCGCGGGCCGGGGAGGATTCGTTCACCCTGTTCATGGTCGAGCGTTCCGAGGGCTACTCGAACGGGCAGCCATTCGACAAGATGGGCCTGCGCGCTTCCGACACCGCAGAGCTGTTCTTCGACGAGGTGCGCGTTTCCGACGCCGATCGCATCGGCGAGGTCGGCCAGGGGCTCGCATACGTCAAGGAGCAGCTGCCGCAGGCGCGCCTGGCGATCGCAGTAGCGGCCAGCGCCATCTGCACCGCCGCATTCGACCAGGCCCTGGCCCATGCCGGCGAGCGCTCCGCCTTCGGCCAGGCGCTGACCGGCTTCCAGAACACCCGCTTCGAGCTGGCGGACCTGAAGACTGAGGCGCATGTCACCCAGGCCTTCGTCGATCGCGCGGTCCTCGCGTTCAACGAGGGAGAGCTCGACGCGCAGGAGGCGGCCGAGGTGAAGCTTTGGGCTAGTGAAAGCGCGAAAAAACTCACCGACAAGGCCCTGCAGATCCATGGCGGGTACGGCTACATCATGGAGTACCCGATCGCGCAGTCGTTCACCGCATCCCGCTTGCTGACCATTTTCGGTGGCACAAGTGAGATCATGCGTGAAACTATTGGACGAGCACTCTAAGCACTTTTTGGAAAGGAACTGATCACGTGCCAATTCGGCAGATCACCGTCTACGGGGAACCCGTCCTGCACAAGCGCGCCGTGGAGGTGACGCAGTTCGACGACGAGCTTCGCCACCTGGTGGCGGACATGCACACCACCATGGATGCCGCGCACGGCGTAGGCCTGGCCGCTCCGCAGATCGGCCTGGGGCTGCGCATGTTCACCTACGTCTACGCGGACCAGGACGATGCCCCGGAGCGCGGCGTGGTGATCAACCCGAAGCTGACCCTGTCCAAGGTGTCCCAGGGTGTTCCCGACGCCGAGGACGACTCCGAGGGCTGCCTGTCGGTGCCGGGGCTGGATTTCCCGCTCAAGCGCGCCGACTACGCCAAGGTGGAGGGCTTCGACGAGTTCGGCAATCCGATCTCCTTCGAGGCGCACGGCTGGTTCGCCCGCATCATGCAGCACGAGTACGACCACCTGGACGGCCTGCTGTACGTGGACAAGTTGCAGCCGCGCTGGGAGAAGCGCTGGAAGAAGGCCAAGAAGTCCCTCGGCTGGGGCGTGCCGGGCAATACCTGGCTTCCGGGCACCGATGCGGACCCGTTCGGCCACTAGGCCCTGAACTCCAGATACCGCTGATGCAGCGCCGCACCGAGTCGATCGGTCGGCGCTGTTTGCGCGTTCCACGGCCTTTCGGCCTTGCCCGAACGCAGCCAGAAGGGCTTGACCATGCCGTTGCTGCCCGGGCCGATCTGCGCGCGCAGCCGCTCGTCGGCGACCAGCGAGCGGTCCGCGTAGGACAGGTAGTACTCGTCGAAGTGCCCCAGCAGGCGCAGCGGAAGCCTGGAGGGAAGATCCGCCGCCAGCGCCGGGCAGGCGAAGAGCAGGTAGAGCTCCTCGCCGTGGGTGTCCCGCCCCACGCAGAGCAGCTCTGAACCCAGCTCGGCGGCCGCCGTCTTGAGCTGCGTGAGCGTCTGCCCGGTATACCAGGCGGCATCCCTGATGCTGGCAGGTCCATGGCCCGCCAGATAGCGCCTGAGCAGCTCCTGCAACGGCTGGGCGGGCTGGAGGTCCGGTGCGGCCAGGCGATCAAGCAGGATGAAGTCCTGGCCGGCGAGCCCCGCGCCCTCGGGAACCGGCCCCAGGCACAGCAGGCCCTCCATGACCAGGCACATAAGCAGGTGCACCCCGCGTTGCGCGGAGGTCTGGATTCCGCGCTCGTTGAGCATGTCGAACAGGCCGGCACGGCTCGCGTGGCCCCGCTCTTCCAGGTGGGCGGCGATCAACGTCCCGGCGGCGTCGATGCCGGCCGCGGTGATCTGCAGTTCGCGCAGGCGCGAGCCCATGGCCTTGAGCGTGCGCTGGCGTGTGGCCCGCACCAGCCACCGCACGTCGGCGGCGGCGCAGATATGCAACGTGCCGCGCATGGTCCAGGAGCGCACCAGTTCCCCCGAGGCGAACAGCGCGTCAATGCGCGCCCTGCCGATGCCCTTTCCCGAACGCTGGGCGAGCGCGTAGCGCCCGGCTGCCAGGTCCTGGGATTGGAGCGCCAGCATGCGTTCCGCGGACGCGGGGATGGAGCCGGCAGGTTCCAGCAGCAGCTGGTTCGCCATGCGCAGCTGAAGGATGCGCCGCGGCGGCAGGTGCTCGGTCATCGAGATCGCATCCTATGCCAGCGGCGTGCGGATCCACTCGGCGAGCGCCTGCCTGAGCAGGGACCAGCTGGCGGCGGTGTCGAAGGAGGTCGCCAGGTGCGAATCGCTGAGCCGGTGCATGCAGTACCCGGCCCAGGGCACCACCGTGAGATCCGTCAGCCCACGCTCCCACGCAGCGACCAGCACCGGTTCCACCTGGGGGCCGCGCAGCACCGGGTCGAGGTCGATACCCAGCAAGGGATCGAACATTTGTTCCCATTGCTCGAATGCGGTGAGGTCGATCCCCGCGCGTCCGTACTGCGCGGTCCAGAAATCGTTGTCGGTGGCGCGGCTCGCTGCCGTGGTGATGGCCGCGAGTCCGGGGACACGATGGGCACCGTGCGCCTTCACGCCCCAGGCGTTCGACCAGGTGCGCATCCACCGCCGCTCCCACAGGTTCCGTGCGGCTTCATCCGGCATGGCGGAGGACCCCGTTTCGGGAACCGGGTTCAGCTCGGGCAGGGCGAGGTCTTCAGCGAGGCCCCAGGCCTGTCGGATGAACAGCAGCATCCGGATCGGCTGCGCGTGGTCGTCCGTGGCCAGCGACATGTCCGCAGGCCACGAACTCTGGCGCAGGGCCGGGTTCGTTGATCGCATCATGCCCCGAGCTTGGCACAGGACGCCTCCACTGGCAACAGATTTCCGGCCGCCGGGACTATGTCAGGCTCCACCGGTTCCGGCCCAGGCTCCAACGCCGCCCCTCCAGATCGATATGCACCCTGGTCTTTGCTCCCGGACGCAGAAAGCGCCGGCGTTGTTCAATGTGCGCCTCGCCGCGAAGATAGACCCGCAGCGCGCGGCAGAGCCTGCCGAGGTCGAAGTCCGCGTCGGATTCGTCATCCAGCAGCGCGCAGTGGACGCCGAGCTCCGGTATGAATGCCTCCAGCCAGACGCCGTCGAGACGGATGAATGCGGTGCGGCTCGGATCCGCGGTGCTGCCGACGAGCACCGAATACCGCGGCGGGTTCTCGCGCAGGTCGGTTTCCAGGACACTGAAGCCCTCGGCGAAGGTCGCCGCGACGACGCGATCCAGCCGCGTGCTGAGCTCGTTTGGCATGCCACCAGCCTACCTCCGCCTCCGACGCAGCCTCGGGTATTCCGGCGGGTCAGGGATTCGGCACCCGGGAGACGCTGCGTCCGATCTGCCATCGCTGCCCGTCAGCCTCAACGTGGACTACCGGAGTCGTCCCGGAGCGGAACAGCCGGCACCGGTGCTCAAGGAGGGTGTTCCCCTCAAGGTAAACGCGCACCATCCGGCACAGGCGGTGCAGCTCGGCTTCCTTGCCGGCCTCGTTGTCATCATCGTCGACAATGCCCGTCCGCACATCGTGGTCCGGGAAATCGACGTCCAGGTGGATCGGGTCGATCCAGATCACCGCGGCGAGACCGGTCCCGCAGTTGCACATCACCACCGAGTACTGCGGCGGGTTCTCCCGGGAGGCGTCCTCGACCACGATGAAACCCCGGCCGAACACCTCCCCGGTGACCCGGCACAGCATGGATTTCAGCTCGATCGGCATTTCCCGAGTCTACAGCGGGCCTGCGGCCCTCCGGACCCCGCTGCCCGCGGTGCGCAACAAATAGAACAACCCCATGGCCATGCAGATGCCCAGCGTCAGATAGGCAGAGAGCAGGACGGCCGCCGCGGCCAGCACGTAGATGGGCATCGATACCAGGCCGCGCAGCAGGATCGAGCGCGTCTGCCGGGCATCAAGCGTTTCGCGCAGCAGGTGCGGGCGGCGCTTGGACAGGTGGTATTGCAGGGCGAAAAAGACCAGGGAGGTTAGCAGGAACGATCCGGCGTAGATCACGGCTGCCAGCACCCCGTCGGAAAAAGCCTCGACGCGTCCAGTCCCGCTCAGCTCGGCGCCGTGTCCCGGTGCCATGGCAGCCCCCTTGCCGCATTTCTTGCCCCGATGGGTTGCGACTCTACTCCTTGGCGGCCTCCGCGGAGCCGCCGGCACCGGATTTCCCGCGCGGGACGCGTCCGAAGGACGCCCAAGGGGCCGCACCCCGCGTGCCGAAGCACGGGTGTGCGGCCCCTTGGTGGAGCGTATCGCTGCGAAGAGACTAGGCGGTGACTGCCTGGGCCTTCACTGCAGGCACCGCTGCCGGGTGGGTTCCGGCCATGGTCTCGATGACGCGGACAACCTGGCAGGAGTAGCCGAACTCGTTGTCGTACCAGACGTAGACGACGGCGTTCTTGCCGGTGGCGATGGTCGCGAGGCCGTCGACGATGCCGGCGCGGCGCGAGCCGACGAAGTCGGTGGAGACGACGTCAGGCGAGTCGATGTAGTCGATCTGCTTGTGCAGCTCGGCGCCCAGCGAGGTTTCGCGCAGGTAGTTGTTCAGCTCGTCCTTGTCGGTGGCGGTCTCCAGGTTGAGGTTCAGGATCGCCATGGAGACATCCGGGGTAGGAACGCGGATGGCGTTGCCGGTCAGCTTGCCTTCCAGCTCCGGCAGGGCCTTAGAGACGGCCTTGGCGGCACCGGTTTCGGTGATCACCATGTTCAGGACCGCCGAGCGGCCGCGGCGCTCGCCCTTGTGGAAGTTGTCGATCAGGTTCTGGTCGTTGGTGAACGAGTGAACGGTCTCGACGTGGCCGTGGATGACGCCGAACTTGTCGTTCAGGGCCTTCAGGACCGGGGTGATGGCGTTGGTGGTGCACGATGCGGCGGAGACGATCTTGTCATCGGCGGTGATGTCGGAATCGTTGATGCCGTGCACGATGTTCTTCAGGCTGCCCTTGCCCGGTGCGGTCAGCAGCACGCGGGCAACGCCCTTGGACTGCAGGTGCTGGGACAGGCCTGCCTCGTCGCGCCAGCGGCCGGTGTTGTCGACGACGATGGCGTTGTCGATGCCGTAGGCGGTGTAGTCGATGGTGGCCGGGTCGTTCGAGTAGACGACCTGGATCAGGGTGCCGTTGGCGAGGATGGTGTTGTTTTCCTCGTCCACGGTGATGGTGCCGTCGAAGCGGCCGTGCACCGAGTCGCGGCGCAGCAGCGAGGCGCGCTTGATGATGTCGTCATCCGAGCCCTTGCGCACGACGATGGCGCGCAGGCGCAGGCCGTAGCCGCCGCGCTCGATGAGGATGCGGGCCAGCAGGCGGCCGATGCGGCCGAAGCCGTACAGGACCACGTCGGTTGGCTCTGCGTCGGTGGCGCCGGCCTGGCCGACCTTGGCGCCCAGCTCAGCGGAGACGAATTCGGTCAGGTCGGCGGAGCCGGACTCGACGAACTTCTTGTTCAGGCGGCCGAGGTCGACGGAAACCGAACCAACGTTCAGGGTTTCAATGACATCGAGAATTGCCTTGGTGGCATTCAGGTCCAGCTCTTCACCGTCGATGCGGCGCACCACGCGGTGGGCCTTGATGATATCGATGGCGGACTGGTTGATCAGCTTGCGGCCGTAGATGGAGGTCACCACATTGTTCTTGCGGTAGAGACGTCCGATCAGTGGAATCATGGCCTCGGCGAGCTCTTCGCGCCCGCTCCATTCTTCCTGGGCAACGACAGACTGCTGGGTCACAGAGAATCCTTCCAAATCAGCCGGCTTGCAGATCCATAAAGCCGGTTGGCACCGAGAGAAGCACCATTGCTTTTGCGGTGGTGCGGGGTAACAGGATCATCCCCGCAAGTACGTTTTCCATTCTAGTCGGTGCACGGAGTTTCCACAGGCTTGCGCCTGTGAATCATCTCACCGTTCTGGAGTGTGCGAATGGGATGGCCGATACGCCGGGTTTTGTCCCGCCGAAGCGGTGACGGTCATCTATCTACGACTGCCGTTGCCGACAGCCTCTAGCGGTCCACCCGACTGCATGGGGCGAACAGCCCTCGTAACGCAGTCTGTCTGACCTTGCTCCGAGTGGGGTTTACCGAGCCATCCCGGTCACCCGGGATGCTGGTGGTCTCTTACACCACCGTTTCACCCTTACCAGGAGAACCTGGCGGTCTATTTTCTGTGGCACTGGCCTGCGGGTTACCCCGAGTGGGCGTTACCCACCACCCTGTTCTGTGGAGCCCGGACGTTCCTCGGGACAATTGCTTGCCACGCGACCGTCTGGCCATCCCATTCACCACTAGTCTAGTACCTTTGCGAACAACATCGTGTCCAGTGCCACCGGCGAACTGGCTCACACGGGCTGCGGGTAGAAGTAGTCCTCCAGCAGCCGCAGCCAGATCTCGCTGATGGTCGGATAGGCGGGCACCGCGTGCCACAGGCGTTCCATCGGCACCTGCCCGGCGATCGCGATGGTGGCGGCGTGCAGCAGCTCGGCGACGTCCTGGCCCACGAAGGTCGCGCCGAGGATCACCGAGCGGGCCTTGTCGACGATAAGCGTCGCCCGGCCGGAATACCCGCTGGCATGCAGGCTGGCCCCGGCCACCGACCCCAGGTCGTGCTCGATGACCACGATGTCCAAGCCTTGGCTGCGCGCCTGCTTTGCGGTCAGCCCGACGGCTGCGACCTGCGGATCGCTGAACACCACCCGCGGCACGGCGCCGTGGTCGGCGGTCGCTGCCTGGGCGCCCCAGGGATCGTCGGCCAGCGGTTTCCCGGTGAGCCGGGCGGCGATCGCCCTTCCGGCGGCGCGGGCCTGGTACTTGCCCTGGTGGGTGAGCAGGGCGCGGGAATTCACGTCGCCCACCGCATACAGCCAATCGGTGCCGGGAACGAGCAGCGTGTCGTCGACCTCGCGTAGGGCCTCGGGCTGGATGCCGAGTTCCTCCAGGCCCAGATCGGCGGTGTTGGGTTTCCTGCCGGTGGACACCAGCAGTTCCTCGGCCTGCAGCACGGCGCCGTCCTCCAGCTGGACGCTGACCACGCCGTCGGGGCCGCGGTCCACGCGTGCCGGGGTGGCGCCCTCGCGCACGTCGACACCCCTGGCCTGCAGCGCCCGGGCCACCAGGTCCCCGGCATGGGGTTCCTCGGAGCCCAGCAGCCGGCCGCGGGCCAGCACCGTGACCTGGGCGCCAAGCGAACCATAGGCGAAGGCCATTTCGGTTCCCGCCACGCCGCCGCCGATGACGATCAGCCGGGCCGGGACCTGCTGGGCCGAGGTGGCCTCGCGGGTGCCCCAAGGCTCGGCGTCGGCCAGCCCGTCGATGGGCGGCAGCGCCGGGGCGGAACCGGCGGCCAGCACGACCGCGCGGGCGGTGTAGGCCTGCTCCCCCACCTGGACCGTGCGTTCCCCTGCCAGCCGGCCGTGGCCGCGCAGCAGCGTGATGCCCGCCGATTCCAGCCACTTGACCTGGCCGTCGTCTTTCCAGCCGCTGGTGAAGGCGTCGCGCCGGGCCAGCACGGCGGGCGCGTCGAGCGAACCGGTCAGCGCCTGCTGCGCTCCGGGCAGCCGCCGGGCCGCATCCAGCGCCTGGCCGCTGCGCAGCAGCGCCTTGGAGGGCATGCACGCCCAGTACGAGCATTCGCCGCCGACCAGTTCGGATTCGACGATGGCCGCCGACAGCCCGGCCCTGGCCGCGTAGTCGGCGGCGTTCTCCCCGGCGGGCCCGGCGCCGATCACTATGAGATCGAAGTCGGCCGCGGTCTTCGCTGGATCCTGCATGGTCCCTCCTTGTCCTGGGAGCGGCACACCCGCCCCTGGGGCCTCAGCCTAGTGAGACCGGGGCGTTGGCGATAGGGGCGCAGGCGGATGCCCAGCCGGAGGCTCAGTGGCGATAAGCTGGAGAGCGTGCTTATTTTGCTGCCGCCTTCAGAAGGCAAGACCGCCCACGCCGCCGGAACCCCGTTCGAGCTGACTGAGCTCTCGTTCCCCGAACTGACCGCGGACCGCGAGCTGGTGATTTCGGCGCTGTCGGAGGTTTCCGCGCGCGATGACGCGCTGGAACTGCTCGGGGTCGGGGCCTCGCTGGCCACCGAGGTCACCCGCAATATCAAGCTGCACACCGAGCCGGCGGCCCGCGCGCACGACATCTACTCGGGGGTCCTGTTCGAGGCCCTGGGTTATGCGAGCCTGGATGAGGCTTCGCAGCGGCGCGCCGACGCCTCGGTGGTGGTGGTCTCTGCATTGTGGGGCGCGGTGCGTTTCGGCGACCGGATCCCGCCGTACCGGCTGTCGATGTCGGTCAAGCTCGAGCCGCTGGGCAAGCTGGCCAGCTGGTGGAAAAAGCGCATGAGCGCGGTGCTCGACCAGGCGGCCGAGGGGCAGCTGGTCGTCGACGCCCGCTCCAGCACCTATGCGGCGGCATACAAGCCTGCCGCCGGGAACACCGTGGCGGTCAACGTCTTCCAGCTGCGCAACGGCACCCCCAAGGTGGTCTCGCACTTCGCCAAGCACACCCGCGGCGAGGTCGCCCGATTCCTGGTGCAGCAGTCCCAGGCGCCCACCACGGCGCAGGAGCTGCTGGAACTGGCCTCCACCAAGTGGGAGGCGAGCCTTATCGAGGACAAGAAGGGCACGGCGCTGAACATCCTGCTTCCGGAGGACCACCAGTTCACCACCGTGAACAAGGTGGCCTGAGCGCGGCTCAGCTGCCGGGCGCAGAAGCGACCAGCTCGACTTCGAATCCCGCTTCGTCCGCCAGGTAGGCGGCATAGTGCTGCCGCCCGCCGGCATACGGGTGGCGGTCGGCGAACAACAGGGTGAAGCCGTGGGCCAGCGCGTCGGCGGCCAACGCCTCGACCTACTGGGGGCTTCCTGCCTGGAAGGCCAGGTGGTTCAGCCCGGCCCGGGTGCGCTCGTGGGCGCCGGGCACCACGTCGGGCCCGGATTCCAGCACGATGTAGAAATCCCCGTGGCGGTAGCTGACCCCGGCATTCCAGCGCGATTCCAGCTCGAATCCCAGGTGCAGCAAGAGCCAGCCCAGCGACTTCTCGCTGGTTTCCAGGTCCTGGACCCACAGCTCCAGATGATGCAGCATCGGCGTCCCCTTAAGGGGTGAGGATGAAGTCCCAAGGGTCGGAATTGACTTGGGAAACCTCGATCTCGACCTCGTGGCCCAGATCCCGCAGCACGTTGCCCAGGGCCTTGGCCGCGGAGGACAGCCACACCCACTCGGAGGCGAAGTGCGAGACGTCGATCAGGTACGGGAAGCCCGACCCGGCGGCTTCGCGCGCCTCGCTGGCCGGGTGGTGGCGCAGGTCGGCGGTGACGTAGACATCTGCCTGGTGCGAACGCACCGCATCGAACAGCGAATCCCCGGCCCCGGAGCACAGCGCGACCTTGCGCACCAGCCCGGTGCGGTCGCCGGCCACGCGGATGCCGCCGGCCACGGCCGGCAGCACGGTGTAGACGCGTTCGGCGAAGTCCTCCAGCTTCATCGGCTTGTCCAGGAAGCCGACCCGGCCCAGCCCTTCCTCGGGCAGTCCGTCCTTGGATTCGACCAGCGGCACGCAGTCCTTGAGCCCGAAGGCGTCGGCCAGGGCGTCGTTGACCCCGCCCACGGCGCTGTCGGCATTGGTGTGCGCGGTCAGCAAGGCGGTCCCGGTCTCGATGAGCCGGTGGATCGCCTCGCCCTTGAAGTTGGTGCCGGCCACCTGTGTGACCCCGCGCAGCAGCAGCGGGTGGTGGGTGATCAGCAGGTCGGCGCCGCGGGCGATCGCGTCCTCGATGACGGCGAGGGTCGGGTCCACGGCCAGCACGACCTTGGACACCGGCGCGCCGGTGCGCCCTGCCACCAGTCCGACAGCATCCCAGTCCTCGGCCAGGGACTGCGGCCAGAGTTCTTCGGCTGCCTCCAGGACGTTGCCCAGGGTCGCAGCGCCGGCGCTGGTGCGCGCCTGCTGGTCCGCCGGCTCCTCGGCAACGGGCTTGAGCGCAGGAGGCGCCACCGCGGCATCTTGAGGCTGGGGTTCGTGCGAGTTGTTTGCCTTGCTCTGCATATGCCAAGCCTACGCGCTGGAACCGGCGATGGAACAGAATGCAACGCCGCGACGTTGGGATGTGTGTGAGTACTCTGAGCATTCAATCGCCCCATCATTTCACTGCCAGCCTGGACGTCGACGGCAAGCGGCTGACCACCTTCGTGCTGGCCGGCGGCTGCTTCTGGTGCCTGGACGCCGTGTACCAGCGCACCAAGGGGGTGGCCGCGGTCATCTCGGGCTACATCGGCGGGCATACCGCGGATCCGGACTACTACCAGGTGTGCACCGGAACCACCGGCCACGCCGAAGGACTCGCGGTGATCTTCGACGAAGACGTGGTGCCCGCAGAAGTCATCCTGGACATGTTCTTCACCATGCACGATCCGACCACCCTGAACCGCCAGGGCTACGACGTGGGAACCCAGTACCGCTCGGCCATGTTCCCGCTGGACGCGCAGCAGCGCGCCACCTTCCAGAAGGCCATCGACAAGTACGCGGGCCTATACCCCGATCCGATCGTCACCGCAATGGAAGAGTCGAAAGATTTCTACCCGGCCGAGGAAATCCACCAGGATTACTACACGAACAACTCCCGGGCGGGCTATTGCCGGGCCATCATCGACCCAAAGCTCGCAAAAGTCAGGAAATATTACGCTCAATGGCTAAACGAGGCCTGAGCGCCCAGCCGCCCCACTAGTGTTGGATATGAACCATTCGCGGTCAGCGCACTGCGGAACACGCTTGCAGACAAGTCACGTAAGGATTGCATAGAAGATGGCCAAGATCTACAACAATGTCACCGAAGTAGTTGGCGGAACCCCGCTGGTGAAGTTGAACCGCCTGAGCGAAGGCCTGCCAGGCAACATCGCGGTCAAGCTCGAATTCTACAATCCAGCCAACTCGGTCAAGGACCGCATCGGCGTGGCCATCGTCGACGCCGCCGAGAAGTCAGGCTCGCTGAAGCCCGGCGGCACCATCGTCGAAGGCACTTCCGGCAACACCGGCATCGCCCTGGCCATGGTCGGCGCGGCCCGTGGCTACAAGGTCATCCTGACCATGCCGGAGACCATGTCCACCGAGCGCCGCGTCATGCTGCGCGCCTTCGGCGCCGAGATCGTGCTGACCCCGGGTGCCGACGGCATGCGCGGCGCGGTCGAGAAGGCCAAGGAAATCGTGGCCACCACCGAGAACGCCATCTGGGCCCAGCAGTTCGCCAACGACGCGAACCCGCAGATCCACTCCGAGACCACCGGCCCGGAAATCTGGGAAGATACCGACGGCGCCGTGGACGTGCTGGTCGCAGGCATCGGCACCGGCGGCACCATCACCGGCGCCGGCCGCTACCTGAAGTCCAAGAAGGCCGACCTGCAGCTGGTCGCCGTGGAGCCGAAGGACTCTCCGATCCTCAACGGCGGCAAGCCGGGCCCGCACAAGATCCAGGGCCTGGGCGCCAACTTCATCCCCGAGGTGCTGGACACCGAGCTGTACGACGAGGTGCTGGATGCCAGCATCGACGACTCCGTCGCCACCGCCCGCGCGCTGGGCGTGAAGGAAGGCATCCTCGGCGGCATCTCCGCCGGCGCAGCCGTCTGGGGCGCCCTGCAGGTCGCGGCCCGCGAAGAGAACGCCGGCAAGCTGATCGTGGCGATCATCCCCGACTTCGGCGAGCGCTACATCTCCACCCTGCTCTTCGACGACATCCGCGGCTAGCCTGCCCTGCGCGAGATCTGAAAAGAAGTTCGCCGAAAAGTGAATAAATCGGCGCGAGCCACCGTTGAACCTTTAAGGGTTCGCAATGGTGCGGCTCGCGCCGATTTGCTGTGTGACATCTGTATTTCCGTCACGAAAACGACCAACCACTAAGGTAGAGTTCATGAGTTTCTTCTCCCGGCTACGTGAAGACCTGGCCACCGCCCGATCCCATGATCCGGCCGCGCGCAGTGACGTGGAAAACTTCTTCGTGTATTCCGGCCTGCATGCGATCTGGATGCACCGGCTGGCCCACCGCATGTGGCAGAACCCCGCGCTGCGTTGGCCAGCGCGCTTGCTCTCGCAGGCGAACCGCGCGATCACCGGCATCGAGATCCACCCGGGCGCGACCATCGGCCGCCGCTTCTTCATCGACCACGGCATGGGCATCGTCATCGGCGAGACCGCCGAGGTGGGCGACGACGTAATGCTGTACCACGGGGTGACCTTGGGCGGCCGTTCGCTGGCCAAGGTCAAGCGCCACCCGACCATCGAGGACCGCGTGGTCATCGGCGCCGGCGCCAAGGTGCTGGGCCCGATCACCATCGGCGCGGATTCGGCCATCGGCGCGAACGCCGTGGTGGTCAAGGATGCGCCGGCCGGCTCGATCGTGACCGGCATCCCGGCGCAGAACCGCCCGCGCACCCCCGAGCAGCGCCAGCCGGCCGTCGATCCGGCCGAGTACATCGATCCGGCCATGTGGATCTAGCCTGGGGCAGCGCCACGGCACCAACGGCACAGCGCCGGTACCCAGTGGGTACCGGCGCTGTGCCGTTGGTGCGGGAGGCTACTCGCCCAGCAGGTGCGAAGGCTTCTGGCCTTCAAGCAGCTCCACCGACTCGTCGGACGGATCCTGCGCCTGGACGCCGAGCTTGCCGCGGGTCAGCTTGTTCATGATCATCGCGATGGCGCCGTCGCCGGTCACGTTGGTCGCGGTGCCGAAGGAGTCCAGCGCGATGTAGGCGGCAAACATCAGGCCGACCTCGACCTCGCCGAAGCCCAGCATCTGCTGCAGCAGGCCGGCTGCCGCGGCGATCGCGCCGCCGGGGACGCCCGGCGCGGCGATCATCATGACGCCGAGCATCAGGATGAACGGCAGGTAGGAGCCGAAGGACACGTCGCCGCCGGTGAGCAGCAACACCGCGATGGAGAAGCAGGTGATCTTGACCATCGAGCCGGACAGGTGGATGGTGGCGCACAGCGGCACCACGAAGCCTGCCACGGCGTCGGCGACCTTGTTCTTCTTGGTGGAGGCGAGGGTCACCGGGATGGTGGCGGCGGAGGACGAGGTGCCCAGCGCGGTGAAGTAGGCGTCGCGCATGTTCCACAGCGCCTTGAACGGGTTCTGCTTGTTCATCGACCCGGCGACGGTGTACTGCAGCAGCAGCACCACCAGGGTCAGCGCGAAGGAGACGACGGCGACCAGCAGGAACTTCTGGATCACCACGACGGCCGAGCCGCTGGCGGAGAGGTCCAGGAAGATGCCGAAGATGAACAGCGGCAGGGCCGGCACGATGATGCGGCGGATGACGCCCTCGATGATCGCGCGGAATTCAACCACGCCGCGGAAGAGCACCTTGGAGTGGAAGGAGGTGATGCCCACGCCCACCATGAAGGCCAGCACCAGCGCGGTCATCACGCCGAAAACCGGCTCCAGGACGATGGCGGTGGCCGAGTCGGAGGCCGAGGCGGTCAGCGTCACGAAGGGTTCGAAGCCCGAGCCCTCGCCCTCGGTGATGGCTTCCACGCCGCCTCCGGCCAGCGGGCCGCTGAACAGCCAGATGCTGGTGAAGTAGGCCAGCAGGCCGGCGGCGAAGGTCGAGCCGTAGGCCACGACCGCGGTGAGGCCAAGCCACTTGCCGGCGCCCTTGCCGAGCTCCGCGATGGCCGGGGCGACCAGGCCGAAGATGATCAGGGGCACCACGAAGCCCAGGATGCCGGAGAAGATCGAGTTGTAGGTGAGGAAGGTGCTACCAAGCCAGAGCGGCATGACCGGCCCGAGCAGAATGCCCGCCACGATGGCCAGGACAATCCAGCCAAGCAGCGGTATCGATTTCAGCAGCTTCATGAGGTTCCTTTGGGGTGAGAGGTCAAAGCGATGCGATGCGCCCGCGGATTGTGTCGCAGCGCACCAAACAATGATAGAGGGTGGCCGGGGCGCACCGAAATTTCCCCGCGCGGGTCCGGTGTTAAGTAGGCTGGTTTCCATGACCCAGCACCCCGCAGACACCCACGACACCATCCGCGTCCGCCAGGCGCGGGAGAACAACCTCAAGGGCGTCGACGCCGACATCCCCAAGCGCCGCATCACCGCCTTCACCGGGGTCTCCGGCTCCGGCAAGTCCTCCCTGGTCTTCGGCACCATCGCCGCCGAATCCCAGCGGCTGATCAACGAGACCTACACGGCGTTCATCCAGACCTTCATGCCCTCCATGCCGCGCCCCGACGTGGAGGTGCTGGAAAACCTGTCCGCGGCGATCGTGGTGGACCAGGAGCGCATGGGCGCAAACTCGCGCTCGACGGTGGGCACCGCCACCGACGCCTACTCGCTGCTGCGCGTTTTGTACTCGCGCTACTCGGTGCCCAGCGCCGGCGGCGCCGGGGCCTACTCCTTCAACCTGGGCGAGGGCGCCTGCGCGGTGTGCGAGGGCTTCGGCACCGAGGCGAGCATCGACCTGGACGAGCTGCTGGACTGGGACAAGACCCTGAACGAGGGCGCGATCACCGCCCCGAACTTCGCCCCCGGCGCCTGGCTGTGGCAGACGCTGACCGCCGGCACCCAGGCGGACCTTGACGTCAAGCTGCGCGACATGCCTGCCGACATGCTTCACCGGCTGCTCTACGACCAGGCCGGGAAGGTGAAGCTGAACGGCGCGAACATGAGCTATTCAGGGCTGGTCACCCGCATCAAGTCCAACTACATCCATTCGGGCCGCGAGATCAAGCAGGCGCACATCCGCGACTGGATCGCCCGCATCTCCACCACCGCGCCGTGCTCGGCCTGCGACGGCTCGCGGCTGGGCGAGAAGGCCCGCGCCTCGAAGATCAACAACCTGGGCATCGCGGACATGACTGCGCTGCAGGTCTCGGACCTGCTGGCGGAACTCGACCAGCTGGACATTCCGGCCGCCGCTCCCCTGCTGGCCAACCTGAAGGCGGTGCTGGAGGCGATGGTGCAGATCGGCCTGGGCTACATCTCGCTGGACCGTCCGGCCGGGACCCTTTCGGGCGGCGAGGCGCAGCGCGTGAAGATGATCCGCCATCTGGGCAGCGCCCTGTCGGATGTCACCTACGTGTTCGACGAGCCCACCGTGGGCCTGCACCCGCACGATATCCAGCGCATGAACCGGCTGCTCGAAGACCTGCGCGACAAGGGCAACACCGTGCTGGTGGTCGAACACAAGCCGGAGGTCATCAAGATCGCCGACCACGTGATCGACCTGGGCCCCGGGGCCGGCGTGCATGGCGGACAGGTCACCTACAGCGGCGACGTGACCGGACTGCTGGCCAGCGGCACGCTGACCGGCAGGCACTTCTCCACCCGCATCCCGCTGAAGGCTTCGGTGCGCCCGGGGCGCGAGCCGCTGCCGATCCGCGGGGCGCACCTGCACAACCTGAAGAACGTGGACGTGGATGTGCCCACCGGGGTGCTGTGCGCGGTGACCGGGGTGGCCGGCTCGGGCAAGTCCTCGCTGATCCATTCGACGATCTCCAAGCGCGAGGACGTGGCGGTGGTGGACCAGTCGGCGATCCGCGGTTCGCGCCGCTCCAACCCCGCCACCTACACCGGGCTGCTGGAACCCATCCGCGCGGCCTTCGCCAAGGCCAATGGGGTGAAGCCGGCGCTGTTCAGCGCCAACTCGGAGGGCGCCTGCGAGCACTGCGGCGGCGTGGGCTTCACCTACACCGACCTGGTGTCCATGGCAGGGGTGGCGCTGCCCTGCGAGATCTGCGAGGGCAAGCGCTACAAGCCCGAGGTGCTTGAATACACCCTGGAGGGGCTGAACATCGCCCAGGTGCTGGACCTGAGCATCGAGGCCGCCGCGCAGCGGCTGAAGATCAAGAAGGCCGCCGCCATGCTTGAACGGCTGAACCAGGTGGGCCTTGGCTACCTGAAGCTCGGGCAGCCGTTGAATACGCTCTCGGGCGGCGAGCGCCAGCGCCTGAAGCTGGCGATCAACCTGGGCAAGGGCGCGGGCACCTACGTGCTGGACGAGCCGACCACCGGCCTGCACCTGGCCGACGTGCAGCGCCTGTTGGCCCTGCTGGACGAGATGGTCGATGAGGGCAACACGGTGATCGTGATCGAGCACCACCTGGCGGTCATCGCGCACGCGGACTGGGTCATCGACCTGGGCCCGGGCGCCGGGCACGAGGGCGGCACCGTGGTCTTCGAAGGCACCCCGGCCCAGCTGGCGGCCGCGGGCACCCTGACCGGCGAGCACTTGGCCGCGTACGTGAAGGACTGATGGTGCCATTCACGCTGCGCGCTGCGGGCCCGGCGGATGCACGGGAACTGACCCGGGTGCAGGTGCTCTGCTGGAAGCAGACCTATTCGGCCATGCTGCCGGCGGGCTTCTTCACCCCGGAGCACGAGGCTTCCCGGCTGGCCCAGTGGCGCCGGGTGCTGGCCGATCCGGCCTGCCAGGTAGCGCTCGCCGAGGGATCGGACGGCGGCCTGCTGGGATTCGCGATGGCCGCCAAGCCCTTCGGCGAGGCGGCGGCCGGCCTGCCGGTGGGCCGCCAGCTCTACAGCCTCTACGTGCTGGCCGAGCACCACGGCACGGGGGCGGGCCGGGCGCTGCTGGATGCGGTGCTGGGAACTGCGCCGGCCGTGCTGTGGGTGGCGCAGGGCAACGCCCGCGCCATTGCCTTCTACCGGCGCAACGGCTTCGCGCCGGACGGCACCACGATGACCGACCCTGCGATCCCGGGCATCACCGAGGTGCGGATGCTGCGCGTCGGGCAGCCGCCGCACCCTGGATCCATTTCCTAGCCCAGATCGACGTCCAAGGAGGACTCGGAGCTGACCTTGCCGCCGTCCGGGACGGTTCCGGTGATGGTGCAGGTCGGGGCCAAACGGACCCTCCAAACAGCAACCCGCAAGGTGCCGTAAACTCAAGCTCATGGAGACTTTCAAGCGCCGTCAGGTAGTCGATTTTCTGGTCGACGAGCTCGGCTACGACGCGCACCTGACGCCTTGGGGCATCTATATCGACATGCCGAACTTCGAGGACAATGGCCGCGCCGTCATCGAATGGCGCGTCTCCGAGCGCGACATCGCCAATCTGAATGGCCTCAGGATGCCGCGCGGCTTCGTCGGGGGCGCACCCTACGCAATGGATGAGCTCAGAGCCGCGCTCGCCTGCTTCACGGCAGAGCGCGGCATCATGAGAGGTTCCGGCATGCGCATCGAGCCTGCGTAGCCTCAGTCGGCTTCGGGCCTTGTTTCGTGTTCGAGGGAACCGCAAGCCGGCCAGCCCGGTCGGGCAAGCCGAAGGCCCGGCCCGCGGTTGGAATTCCGCGGGTCGGGCCTTCACCTACGAAGCGGCTCGACTGGCCGGACTAGGTGGCTGGACGCATCGAGGCCTTGGCGTGCGGCACGTAGGCCGGCGCATGGGCCACGGCGTATGCACCGACCTCGGCCAGGGCCAGGACCGTGAATGCATTGGCCGCATGCAGCAATCCGACCCATGGAGCGTCGAAGGCCAAGATGCCAATGGCGATCTGGACGGCCACCGCCGCGGCGAGCCACAAAGCCCACTTCAGCCCGGCATGGGCGAACAGGGCAACCACGATCAGCGCCAAAACGATGATCGGGAGAATCCCCTGCCCCAGCATGCCGTGGAAGATGGACGTAACCGGCGCTTCGCCAAGGACGGCGCCGTCCGTAGCCGCCTGGATCATCAGGAACGTTGACATGCCGATAAAGGCCGCTTGGACCACTAACTCAGTTGAAATGAAGTGCGCAAGAACCTTGTATGCGGCAACTTTTCAATAGCTCCAAGGAGGGCGGACGGAGATGATGAGTACCTGAAAGGGCTACGTGCTCGCGGAATTGCCCGTGGAGCGCACCTGAGCGCCGCACGGTGGGCGATCACCAATGAAGATTCGCGATTATAGGCTTGCCCTGAGGCTGGATCCATGATTTTCCGGCAACGACTGCCTAAATTTCCAGGCAATGCCATACATCGATTCCGGAGCCCGGCGCAAGTGGCGGATTCCATGCCAGCCGCCCGGGTCGGTCAACGTGAAGGACACGGATCCGAAGCCCCGGGCGTTCGCAATGGCACTGCTACCGGTCGCCGAAAGTCCGGCTCTTTCGACCCCAGCGACCCGATGCCGGGCTACGCGGCGCTGAGCACCGCGACCAGGAAGTCGCCATTCGGCGCATGCAGCTGCCAGGTGGAATATTCCTGATCCACCGACAGCCCGGCCCGCGCAGCGTCGGCACGGAAATCATCGAACTCGTAGCCGCGTCCGGCGCCGAAGCCTACGACCAGGCGGCCTCCCTCGGCCAGTCGCCCGCGCAGCCGGGTCAGCGCCTGGAGGCGCTCGCCGGCGGCCAGGAAGGTCAGCACGTTGCCGGCGCAGACGATCAGGTCGAACTCGGTCAGCTCCCCCGGGCCCTCGGGGAGCGTGAAGTCGGCCAGGTTGCCCTGCTGCCAGCGCACGAACGGATAGTCTTCGCGGGCCACCTGGATCAGCTGCGCATCCAGGTCCACACCCAGCACCCGGTGGCCGTGTTCGGCCAGCCAGCCGCCGATGCGCCCGGTGCCGCAGCCGGCATCCAGGATGCGCGCACCGCGGTCGGCCATGGCGTCGATCATGCGCGCCTCGCCGTGGATGTCGCGGCCCTGTGCGATGAAGCCGCGCCAGCGTTCAGCGTAGTTCGCCGCGTGGTCGGGGTTGTTGCGGACGGCCGCAAGCCAGAGGTTTTCTTCAGGACCAGTCATGTCCCCCAGTTTCCCACAACCTGCGGTCCGCCCAGGCCAGCGGCTAGATGCGCACCAGCATCTTGCCGGTGTTCTCACCCTGCATCATGGCGATGAACGCGTGGACGGTGTTCTCGATCCCGTCCACGATCGTCTCGTCGTAGGCGATCTGTCCGTCGGCGAACCACTGGCCCATGCGCTCGGCGAATTCGCCGGAATGCTGCAGGTAGTTGGCCAGGGTAAAGCCCTGCAGCTTCAGCCCGCGGGTGATCAGGTTCGCCATGTTGCGCGGGCCGGGGGCCGCCTCGGTGGTGTTGTAGCTGGAGATCGCTCCGCACAGCGCGGCGCGACCGCCGTCGTTGAAGTTCTCCAGTGCGGCTTCTAGGTGCTCGCCGCCGACGTTGTCGAAGAACACGTCGATACCCTCGGGCGCCAGGGATGCCAGCTGCCCGGCGACGTCCCCGTCCTTGTAGTTGAAGGCCGCGTCGTAGCCGTACTTTTCGGTCAGCAGCGCGACCTTCTCGGCGCTGCCGGCGGAGCCGATGACGCGCTTGGCGCCCAGCAGCCGGGCGATCTGCCCGGCGGCGGTGCCCACCGCGCCGGCGGCTCCGGAGATGAAGACGGTGTCGCCCTCCTTCATCCCGGCGATCACCGTGAGGCCGACCCAGGCGGTCAGGCCGGTCATGCCCATCATGTGCAGCCGCAGCGAGCTGGGCACGCCGGGGATTTCCGGGACCGCGGTGAATCGCTCGGCGGTATCCTGGACGGTGTCGGACCAGCCGTGCTGGTGGGTGACCAAGGTGCCGACGGGCAGCGTGTCGGACATCGATTCGGTGACCCGGCCGACGGCGCCGCCGGTGATCTGCTCGCCGATCTGGTACGGGGCGACATAGGAGCGTGTATCATTCATGCGCCCGCGCATGTAGGGGTCCACGGAGATGAACTCGTTGCGCACGCGCACCTGCCCCGGCGCCAGCTCGGGCAGTTCGGAGGTGCGGAACTGGAAGTTCTGCTCGGTAGGCCAGCCGGTCGGGCGGGAGGCGAGCAGGATCTGGGTGCTGGTGGTGTTGGACATGGGTGGATGTTCCCTTTCTGTTGTCAGGTGATCCGGAGATTGCCCGGATCGGCAAGTTGATCGGTGCGCTAGAGGACCACTCCGAGGGCCAAGGCGATGAGTCCCAGCAGCGGCAAGGTGCCCTGCTTCAGGGCTGCGGCTGACTTCTCCGGGCTGGAGATGGCCAGCACGAGGGCCGCGAGCAGCATGGAGCCAAGGCCCGTGAACACCAGGGCCGAGCCCACGGCCAGCTGCCCGGCGAGCTGGAAGGCCAGCCCGGTGACTACGGCGAGAGCCAGGAACAGGTTGTAGAAACCCTGATTGAAGGCCAAGGCCTTGGTGGCGCGGGCTTCTTCGGCGCTGGTGCCGAAGACCTTGCGGGCGGCGGGCCGCTCCCACCACAGCGACTCCATCAGGAAGATGTAGACGTGGAGCAGCGCGGCCACCAGCGCAAGGACCTGCGAAACGATGATCATGGGTGCGCCTTCCCTCGGCGGCGGATGCCGCGGACCTTTATCTGTAACGACCATTTCAACATATACTGAAATGGTCGTTACGAAAAGGGAAAGGACTGTGATGGCTCGAACACTGGCCTTCGACCGCGCCGAGGCGGTGCGCCGGGCGCGCTCCGTATTTTGGTCCCGCGGCTACGAATCGGCATCCGTCCCGGAGCTGGAAGCGGCCACCGGGCTGAGCCGTTCGAGCATCTACAACTCCTTCGGTTCCAAACGCGGCCTGTTCGACGCGGCGGTCGACAGCTATCTGGAGGAGGTGGTTCGGCCGCGGCTTGAACCATTTACAAGAGAGGAGATTGCCGCAGATTCCCTGCAAAACTATCTAACTTCGCTTGCCTCAAAACTGGAAAATACCAATTCGGAGCGATTGGCGATCGGTTGCATGCTGGTCAATAGCGCAAATTCAACTATCGCCAATGACAAGGCCGTTGCAGGTAAAGTCTCTAGCTATCGTCAAGAGCTGCATGACGCGTTTGGCCGGGGGCTTAGGGCGGCCCGCCCAGACTTAAACTTCGAGCGTCATTCTTTATTGACGGATACCATTACGGGCTTGGTCATTGGCGCCTTTTCACTGGTCCGAGTGAGTCCAGTTGAAGCGTCCCGACTTGTGAAATGCGCGGTTGAATTGTCCCTAGCGTGAGCAAGACTTTTATTTGATTTCCGTTTCGACAGGTTCCAACAAGAACAAGCACGTCCTCGGTTCATATCTGACAACCTTTGCAGTTACACGCACGTTGTCACCGATTCCGATAGTGTTTGGAATATCAGAATTCGAATAATTCAGGTCAGAAGTAGTATTCACATCACGAAACTGGAACGATGGGCCTGGCTGCGAATTGGGGTCGAAGTCGTCGAAGCCGATCAGAATGTCGTATCTCGTGGTGTAATTACCGTGGTTATTGAGCGCTCCGACGTTTCCGTCGAAACGTATGGTTCGACCTTCGAAGTCATCTGCGAAATCTGCAATTTCGGAACTGCAAGAATCTCCATCTGACATTACGGCAGCGAGTTTCGTATTGTTCTCAACTGTTAAAATCTGGGAGTCAATGGATTCGGCTACTTCACTAGCGGATGGCTCCACGGGCACCGAAATACCATCAACGCTCGAATCAGAAGTCGGTTCTACCGTCGGAGTAGTAGTTACATCAGCTTCAGCCGGATCTGACACATCGCCACTTTCAAAGATAGCAGCGACAGCCAAAGCCACAATGGCTACTGCTCCCGCTGCCCCAATCAAGATTTTTGTATTCTTTGGCATCTGCTTTTTTACGCGGCGAAAACCAATCGACGTACGTAGAATTCCCGAAGGCTCCTGCGACACCAGTTCCCACCCAGATTCTTCCATGCCTGATATTGTCTTGGCTTCACGCCCCTTGAGTACCTTTACTGTTTCGTACTCATACTGCACGTCCATAGACATTTATGACACCAAATTTCCCGAGGAGATTAACCGCAAACGAGATAAATGTACATTCTTTCGATTTGTTGTACCAAGTTCACGAAATCCAATGATGTCCATTGCCTAGATTCAGAAACCTGACAGAATTTCTTCGTCCAGCGCTTCGCCACAAGGTACAAAATGACTGTTCCGGTGACCATATGAGCCAAATTGACGCAGTCTGATTCAAGCAGCGACAAGAACTATTCGAAAATTACATGGAACAAAGACCGAGGCAGATAGCTCACATCTGGTCAGCGGTCACCCGTGCTCGAGGAATACTGGCACGCGCTGACCCTTCCAACTGGCTTGGCCCCGTCCAGGTGTCCGGGGCCCAGACCAGCGGCCACCTCGGCGCTCCCACCGGTGGAGATCGTGTAGCTGCGGCCATTCACGATGTCCTTCGAGGAATAAACCAGATTTTCGGTCGGCTTGCTGGCGACGAAGGTGGCGAGGAGCTTTCCGGCGGAGTCAGCGATCTGGATTACCGTGCCTGCGGGAACTGAGGAACCCAGCGGGACCTGCAGCCCGCCCTGGGTGGATGAGCTGCTGGGCCCCTGGGCCATGGAGCCGCTGCCGGCCGCCGCCAGCACGCCGCCGGTGATCGTCATCTCCCCGTTCGCGTCGATGGCCCCGTTGCCGGCGCTGGTCGGTCCATTGACCACAATCTGCCCGCCGGATATGGCGATGCCGCCGTTGGAGTCCAGACCGTCGCCCTGAGCATTAACCGTTACGGTGCCGCCGGAGATCTCCAGGTGGAAGTCTCCCGCCTGCTGCGCGCCTCCCCCGGCGCCCGAGGCATTCAGCCCGTCGTCGTCGGCCGTGGCGATGACCGTGCCGCCGGAGATATCGATGATGGCCGCTTCCAGCGCTTCGGTCGAGTCGCTGACCACGGCGGTTCCGCCGCTGATCCTCAATGCCGTCTGTGCCTTCAGGCCGTCGTCCCCCACGGAGACGGTGAGCTGCCCGGCGTACTGGTGCAGCCAGCCGAGGTCCTCGCTTGCGTCGTTGGTGGACTTGATGCCATCCCCGGCGGCGGTCACGGTGTAGTTGCCGCCGAGCACCAGCACGTAGTCCCTGCCTTTCACCCCGTCATCAGCGGCGGCCACCGTGACCTGCCCGGAATCCAGGACCAGCCCGTCAGCGCTCGCGATGCCGTCTTGGTGGTTGCCCTCCACGGACAACTCGCCGCGCCCGGCGATGGTCAGGTCCGCCATCGAGTAGATCGCGGCGTTCGGCGCGTCCGCGGGGGTGTCCGCATAACTCGGGGCGTCGCTGGCGGAGTTTCCGGTCCCCTCCTCCAGGTACAGCAGCACCTCGTTCGCCTGCGCGGCCAGGATGGCGGGGCCGGTGGACGAGGTGATGTGCGCGCCGTCCAGGATGATCCGCACCAAGGCATCCTTGGGGGCATCCACCACCAGCTGGCCGTCGCCGAGCGTCCCGGAGACGCGGTAGGTGCCCGCGGCATTGATGCTCACGGTGCCGCCGGACACGGAGACCTCCTTCGCGTTCTCCCCCGCGGCCGTCGATCCAGAGTCTGCCAGCACAAGCGTGGTTTCCGCGGAGGCGTCCCAGTGCAGGTCATCGGCGTCGAAATGGGTGTCCTCGATGACGTCCTTGGCCGAGGCGGTGCTGGTGTCGGGCGAGGCGCTGGGCACTGCGGCGCTTTGGAAGGTGCTGTTGCCGGTCACCTCGGACACGGTTTTCATCGACCCTGCGGAGCATCCGGCCAGGGCCAAGGCCAGACACAGGGCCGCAGCCGATGCCAGGGCCTTGGTTCGGAACGGGAACTTCATGGGGTCAACCTCGGGGAAATTGAAGGGGCAGTACCCATTGTTTTCCGCCAGTCTGTGACAGCTCTGTTCAGCGCAAAAGCCGCACGTATGAATCCAGCCGGCGGCGCTCGCCGGGAATACGCAAAAGCCGGCCGGGCCGGGGAAAATTCCCCTGCCCGGCCGGCTTTAGGCGCCAGAAGACCTAGTGGGTGTCTTCTGCTTCGATCTCCGAGCGGTCCCCGCTCCACAGGGTGTGGAAGGTGCCGTCCTTGTCGGTGCGGCGGTAGGTGTGCGCACCGAAGAAGTCGCGCAGTCCCTGGGTCAGGGCCGCCGGCAGGCGGTCGCGGCGCAGGCCGTCGTAGTAGGCCAGCGAAGAGGAGAACACCGGTGCCGGGATGCCCAGCTGCACCGCCACTGCCACCACGCGGCGCCAGGCCGGAACCGCCTTGGCGATGGCCTCGGAGAAAGCCGGGGTGAACAGCAGGTTGGCGGGCTTCGCGTCACCCTTGTAAGCGGCCATGATGTCCTTGAGCAGGGCGGCGCGGATGATGCAGCCCTCGCGCCACAGGCCGGCGATCTCGTCCAGCTTCAGTTCCCAGTTGTACTCGTCGGCAGCCGAGGTGAGCATGTCGATGCCCTGGGCGTAGGAAACCAGCTTCGAGGCGAACAGCGCCTGGCGCACGTCCTCCACGAAGTTCTCCGGCAGCGCGACCTCGGTAGTCTCGCCGGCCAGCACGCTCTGGCCCACGGCGCGGATCTCGCGCTGCGAGGACAGGGAGCGGGCGAACACGGATTCGGCGATCGCGGAGACCGGGGAGCCCAGGTCCAGGCCGGACTGCACGGTCCAGCGGCCGGTGCCCTTCTGGCCTGCGGAGTCCTGGATGACATCGATCAGCGGCTTGCCGGTGGCGGCGTCGGTGTGGCCCAAGACCTCGGCGGTGATTTCAATCAGGAAGCTGGACAGGTCGCCCTGGTTCCAGTCGGCGAAGATCTTTGCCTGCTCGGCCGGCTCGATGCCGGCGGCGCTGCGCAGCAGGTCGTAGGCTTCGCCGATGACCTGCATGTCGGCGTACTCGATGCCGTTGTGGACCATCTTCACGAAGTGGCCGGCGCCGTCGGTGGAGATCCAGGCGCAGCACGGGGCGCCGTCATCGGCCTTGGCGGAGATCTTCTCCAGCATCGGGCCCAGGGCCTTGTAGGACTGGGCCGAGCCGCCGGGCATGATCGATGGGCCGAGCAGCGCGCCCTCTTCGCCGCCGGAGACGCCGACGCCGACGAAGTGCAGGCCCTTTGCGGCCAGCGAAGCCTCGCGGCGGCGGGTGTCGGTGTAGTGCGAGTTGCCGCCGTCGATGATGATGTCACCCGTATCCAGCAGCGGAACCAGCTGGTCGATCACGGAATCGACCGGGCCGCCGGCCTTGACCATGATCATCACCCGTCGCGGGGACTCGAGGTTCGCGACAAGCTCTTCCAGGGATTCGGTGCGGATGAAGTCGCCTTCATCGCCGTGGGCCTCAAGCAGCGCGTCGGTCTTGGCGACCGAGCGGTTGTGCAGGGCGACGGTGTATCCGTTGCGGGCGAAGTTGCGAGCGAGGTTCGCACCCATCACGGCCAGACCTGTGACACCAATCTGTGCAGGCATAAAAATAAGTCTCCATCAATTACCGGGAGGTGGGCCGGGAGCAGAGACCGGAACAGTCACGGTCTCAGATCACGACCACGTGACCCTCCCATCTTACAAGGGTTCGACAGGCGTTTCCCAGAGCACGCACGCACTTAAAACATATTTGTTTACGCGTGCCGGGGCCCGCGATAGCCAATGCCGCCTGCTCATTGGCTAAACTGGCGTCATGGCAACTAGTCTGCACGCTCATGTGGTTGAGCACCTCGGCTCCCGCATCGTCAGCGGACAAATTCCCCGCGGCTCCATCATCCTGGCCGCCGATCTTGAGCAGAAACTCCAGGTCTCCCGTTCGGTGATCCGCGAGGCGGTGCGCGTCCTGGCCCAGTGCGGCCTGGTCAACAGCACCAAACGCGTCGGAATCCGGGTGCTCAGCGCCGAGCACTGGAACCCGTACGACGACCACGTGATCCGCTGGCGGCTGGCCAGCGACCAGAAGGGCGCGCAGCTGCGCTCGCTGACCGAACTGCGCATCTCCGTCGAACCGATGGCCGCCGAGCTGGCCGCCGAGGTCGCCCCGGAGGACATGCGCAAGGAACTGATGCTCATCTCGGCGCAGATGAACCACTATGGACGCCAGGGCGATTTGCGCCGCTTCCTCGAACTCGACATCCGCTTCCATGCGCTGGTGCTCGCCGCCAGCGGCAACGAGATGTTCGCGAACCTGTCCACCCCGATCGGCGCGATCCTGCGCGGGCGCACCGAGCTGGGCCTGATGCCCGAACGCCCCCACGAGGAGGCGCTGCTGTGGCACCAGTCGGTGGCGGACGCGATCTCCAACTCCGACCCGGCCGCGGCCCGGCGCAATATGGAAAGCATCATGCGCCGCACGCACAACGAGATCTCCAGCCTGTGGGAGAACGAGCCGCGCTTGTTCGTGGACCCGGCCAAGACCAGCTGATCCCCCGGCGCAAAATCAAAGGATCCCGCTGCGTGCACCTTGCATGGTGCGCACAGCGGGATCGTGTGGTTATGCGGTCCGGGCCCGGCTAGGCGAGCACGGTGGCGATGCCGTAGAGCACCATCACGAAGACGAAGCCGACAACCGAGACCAGCGCCTGGCCCACGGTCCACACGCGCAAGGTGGTCGGCACGTCCATCTGCATGAAGCGCGAGACCAGCCAGAAGCCCGAGTCGTTGACGTGGCCGGCGAACACCGAGCCCGCGGCCAAAGCGAGCACCATGGTGGCGACCTGGAAGGCGCTCAGCGAGGCATCGGCCAGCACCGCCGGCTGCACGATGGCTGCCGCAGTGGTCAGCGCCACGGTGGCCGAACCCTGCGCCAGGCGCACGATCGCGGCGATGAGGAAGCCGGCAATGATCAGCGGCAGGCCTACGGATTCCAGCGAGTCGGCGATGGCTGTGCCGATGCCGCTGGCGCGCAGCACGCCGCCGAACATGCCGCCGGCGCCGGTGATCAGGATGATCGAGCACACCGGGCCCAGCGCCGAGTCGACCACGGTTTCGATCAGGGTCTTGGCCTTGCCGGTGCGGAAGCCCAGCAGGTAGATCGCCAGCATCACGGTGACCAGCAGCGCCACCGGGGTCTCGCCGAACAGGCGCAGCCACTGCACCCAGTCGGCCTTGGGGTCGACCACGCCGGCGGTGCCGAGCATGTTCAGGCCGGTGTTCATGAAGATCAGCAGCAGCGGGAGCAGCAGCAGGCTGAACACGGTGCCCACCGAGGGGGAAGACTTGAACGGATCGGCTTCGCCCGGCTTGGCGCCGCCCAGTGCGGCATCCAGGATGTTCGGCACGGAGATGTCGAACTTCTTGCCCACGAACTTGCCGAACAGGTGGCCGGCGAAGAACCAGGTGGGGACGGCGACCAGCAAGCCAAGCAGCAGCACCAGGCCGACGTTGGCTTCCAGCAGGCCGGAGGCGGCCACCGGACCCGGGTGCGGCGGCACGAACACGTGCATCACGGAGAAGGCGGTCGCGGCCGGGATCGCGTAGGTGAGCAGCGAGCCGCCCAGCCGGCGTGCGACGGTGAAGATGATCGGCAGCATGACCACCAGGCCGGCGTCGAAGAAGATCGGGAAGCCGAAGAGCAGCGAGGCCACCGACAGCGCCAGCGGAGCGCGCTTTTCGCCGAACTTGCCGATGAGCCAGTTGGTCAGCACGTCGGCGCCTCCGCTGGTTTCCAGCATGCGGCCGAGCATCGCGCCCAGGCCGACCAACAGGGCGACGCTGGCCAGCGTGCTGCCGAAGCCGCCGGTCATCGTGGAGATGATGGAGCCGGCCGGGATGCCTGCGGCGATCGCCGTCAGCAGGCTGGTGATCACCAGCGCCAGGAAGGCGTGGACGCGGAAGCGGATGATCAGCACCAGCAGCACGGCGATGGCCGCGGCCGCCAGGGCCAGGAGCGCGGGGGTGCCCAGCGTCCAGTTGAGTTCGAGCTCAGTTGTCATTGTCGTCCTTGATCAAGTCGAGCGTGAGGGATGGGTGTCCAGGCCACGCGGCCTAAGCGGTCGGTGCGGGAAGGGCCGCGAGCAGTGCGTCGACGATCTGCGCGGGGGTTTGCGTGATGTCGGCGGTGAGCACCCGCTCGTCGCTGCCGGGTTCTTCCAGCGTGGCCAGCTGGCTTGCCAGCAGCGAGGCGGGCATGAATTCGTGGTCGCGGGCCGACATGCGTTCCCCGATGAGGGATTTGCCGCCGGACAGATGCACGAACAGGGTGGAGGGCTCATGGGCCCGAATCAGGTCCCGGTAGGAACGCTTGAGCGCGGAGCAGGCCAGCACGATCGGGCTTCCGGCGTGGTTGGTCTCGGCCAGCTTCAGGCCGATGATTTCAAGCCATGGTGCGCGGTCCGCGTCGTCCAAGGCATGGCCGGCGGCCATCTTGTCCCTGTTGGACTGAGGGTGCAGCGAATCCCCGTCGATGAAGGCCCGCTCCAGCCGGCGGGCCAGCAAGTCGCCGATGGTCGACTTGCCGCTGCCGGAAACACCCATCACCACGATGGGAGGGATCATTTCAGTCATGTGTCACTCCATTGTGCATGAACCCTGTAATCAGACTTTAGTGATCCAGTGATTCATAAAATCATATTTATACAGACTAAAAGTCAGCCCCTGTGATGTCAAGCAAGTTCTCCTGGCTGGCCTCCCGCCCTTGGATCCGCGCAGGTCAGCTGTCTGCGGCGTAAATTCCAAGGGCTGCCTCAAGCTGTTGGAGTCCAATTCCTTGGGGAATTCTGAGAAATTCGCACCGCCTGCAGACCAGCTCATTTATCGAGGGGTATTCTCACGATCAAGCCGGTCAACCCGGACTGCTAGGACCAAAGAGCATTGGAGTAAACAATGGGATTCTTAGGCTTCATTCTTCTAGGACTGATTGCCGGTGCCATCGCAAAGGCCATCATGCCCGGAAAGCAGGGAGGCGGCTGGATCGCGACCCTGCTGTTGGGAGTCGTCGGCGCCGTACTCGGCGGATGGCTCGGCAGCGTAATTTTCAACAAAGGCCTCGAAGAATTCTGGGACCTGTCAACGTGGCTGCTGGCGATCGCCGGCGCCTTGGTGGTCCTGTTCATCTGGGGACTGGTCACCAAGCGCACGGCGCACTGACTGAACGAATGACCCGCAGGGACGGCAGTATTCGCCGACCTGCGGGTCATTGCGTGCCCGGCTACGAAACCGGGACGAGCTCAGTTATATGCGCCAGCGCAAACGGCTTTCGCTCTTCGAGGACTTGCAGGTGTAGGTTTTGCCAGCCTTCGACTTGCCCTTCTTGCCCTTGTCAGCGCTCTTGCAGAACGCTCCGGGCGAAACCAAGCCCTTCACCGTGCCCGGCGCCTTGGGCTTGGAGGTTGTGCTCGGCTTCGAGGAACCGGCAGGCTTGATCGGGGTGACCTTGGCGGCCTTCTGGTTCTTGCAGGAGTTCAAGACCTTGCTCATGGCCTTCTTTTCGGACGAGGTCACCGAGAGCGCGTATTTCTTCTTCACGCTGATCTGGGTAGCCACGTACTGGCAGCGGAATGACTTGTTTTTCGGCAGCCATTCGGCGGCATTCTTGTCCCCCTTCTGGCGGTTGGCCGAGGCATCGGCCGCGATCAGGTTCAGCGGATCGTTGGCCAAGGCCTGGCGCTGGGCCTGCGAAAGCTTCTGGCCGCCCGAAATCCACGCATTCTTCAATGCCACCACGTGATCGATGTCGACGGAGCCCGACTTGACCTTCCAGTTGATCTTCTTGCCGGTGTAGAGGTCGTTCAAGGTTCCCGAAGCCACCGTGCACTTCTTCTTGTCCTTGAACTTCACCTTGGACATGTCCCGCGACAGGGCCGCCTGGCGCTCATCGCATTTGTCCTTGTCGAAGTCCTTCCAGCCGTTGCCGAATTCGGCATTGCGGTTGTACCCCGTCGCCGGCGCCTTGCCCTTCACCGGCAGCGTATTCAGGACTGTCAGCGCCTTGGGGCCGTTGAGCTTGGCGCCGGGCTTGACCGCCTTCGATTTCGTTGAAACCAGTTCCGCTTCAAGCGGTTGCACCGCGGATATTGCGGATTCCCCGACGGCCTGCGCCGAGGTGCGCGTGTCCGCCCCGGGAGCAGAACATCCGACGAGCACCAATGCGCTCACTGATACTGTGGCCAAAAGGCGGCGCAGCATATTTCCCCATTCTGAAAATTTGAGTGATGGTGCCCCGAGCGGGCACAGCCATAACTCATTCGCCCTTGCAGATGGACGAAGAATTCCCCAGCCACGAGAGAGTTTAGCCAATGACGCCGACATCCGGGGAACGTTGATGAAATCTGCAAGTTCTTAGTCTTCATACTTCATTCACCGCGTCCCGCCGCAGCGGAATTCCGTTGGGCACAGCACGTTGCCAGAGAGGTGCCGTAGACTGCAAGCAGTTGGGCGCTACGCCCGAAGGACCAAAGGATTCGCATGACTTCGCCTACGCTGTCAGCTGCCAAGCAGCCGAAACGCCCACTTCGACAACTGGCAGTCCAGGGCACCGAGAGGACTCGCTGGCGGGGATTAATCCACGCGTGGTCGACGCCGGGCATCATCATCATGGGTCTGCTGCTCATCGTGCTGGCGGACGGACACCTGGCTGAATGGACTACCGCCGTCTTCGCCCTGAGCTCGATCACCCTATTCGGCACCTCCGCGCTATATCATCGCGGCAATTGGACGGATAAGATCATGGGCTTGTTCCGCCGAGCGGACCACGCGAACATCTTCTTGTTGATTGCCGGTACCTATACTCCCGTCGCCTCGTTGACGCTTCCGCCCAAGCAGGCGATCATCGTGCTTTCGATCATCTGGACCGGGGCCCTGTCTGGAATTGCCGTCAAGTCGTTCTGGCCGTGGGCTCCACGCTGGGTCGGCGTCAGCCTCTACATCCTGCTGGGATGGGGCGCCGTCATGTATCTCCCGGCGTTCTGGGCGGCAAATCCTGCGGTCATGATCCTGATCGTTGCAGGCGGGCTCGCCTACACCGTTGGCGCTGTCTTCTACGCCACCAAACGCCCCAACCCCCTGCCGAAAATCTTTGGCTTCCACGAGCTGTTCCATGCCTGCACCATTCTCGCTTTCCTCTGCCACTGGACAGCAGTGCTCTTGGTAGCCCTGTAGGATCCGCTCCGCGAAGTCCACGGTCACCAGACAACGCACGGCGCCGACCAGCTCCCCGAGGGGGCGGGTCGGCGCCGTGCGTTGGACTTTGGCCATGCCGCTGCAGCCGAAAACGCCCCGAACACTTCATCAGTGTCCGGGGCGTTCGAGGTTTAGTCGCCAGTCGCAGGCTTACTTCGTGAAGTCGTCCTTGATGTTCTTGGCTGCGTCCTTGACGTGTTCTCCAGCTTGCTTGGTCTTGGCAGCTGCCTGGTCGGCGAGGCCTTCGGCCTGCAGGTCTTCATTGTTGGTAGCGTCGCCGACCTTCTCCTTGACCTTGCCGCTGGCTTCCTGTGCCTTGTTCTTGATCTTGTCCCCGAAACTCATGTGCGTTTTCCTCACTGTCGCTGGAACTTCGTACTATCTCACGCTAGCAATTTAGCTTCCGGATCAGGTGGGTAGCTGCTGAATAGAAACCCGAAAAACCAGCACATGCTTGCGACGCATGGAACAGGCGGATATCCTCAAGGCCGCTGTCGCGGGCAACCAGGTTATCTAAACAAGCTTCACTTTCACGGGCCGATGGATGGCAATCTTCTGCCCGCCGAATCATGAGGTTGGAATCCGAGTCAACAACATCATTATTGGCCAATGTTCTACGTAGACTTCAGCAGCTCTTTCCATCGGGACGCGGAAAACCCCACCAATTTCTTGGTGGGGTTCTCTTGCGAGTGAAGGTATTCGTGGCTATCCCCATATCCACGCAAACCGTATGCCGCTCCGGACTACGCCCCCCGGTTTGTCCGGATCCTGCGACTATCACTGTTGCTAGACTACAGCCGCCTGCCGACAATCGGAGTAAAGCGCTCCAATTGTTTCAATATGGCCAAGTAATACTTCGTCACGGAGCAGAAATTCGCTTCTTGCCTCAGGAAAGTCAATAAAACCGACTTTCTCACGCACAGCAATTTGCACCGACGCGTGGGAGTCTAGGTGCTTGAAAATGCTCATTCAGGTCTAGCCGCCATGCTTCCACGCTTTTGACCAGACGGGCCGACCGGCATGGCAGTCTTGGCCTGGATTCCTGCGAGGAAAGTAGAACCTCAGACGACATCTAATTCACTCTGGGGCCGCCACCGACCTAAGGCTTCTGGAAAGAGGAAACCCGCGCAAGTGATCGTGAAGATCGCTTGAGCGGGTTTCATATTTGGTGGGCCCTACCGGGATCGAACCGATGACATTCACGGTGTAAACGTGATGCTCTACCAGCTGAGCTAAAGGCCCTTGGCATTGCCAGCCGAGGATATTTCCCCGCGCCAACAGGGAATAACTTTACGGGGAACCCTGCATCCACGCAAGTCAGGACTCCGTGACATACATCTCTAGGACGGTGGCTCGGTTTGCGCGTCCCGCTTGGGGATCACTATTTCACGCACGACGATCAGGATCGAGGCGGTGATGGGGATGGCAAGCAAGGCTCCGAACAGGCCCATCAGCGCGGCGCCGGTCATGGCGGCGATAATGACCAAGACGCCGGGGACATTTACCGCCTTGCCCATGATTCGAGGCGTAACTTGATATGCCTCCAATTGGACATAGATGAAATAGGCAATCAGGAATACCAGCGCCGCCGATGGGCTGATGAGCAATGCGCCCAAAGTGCCAATGATAAGAAACAGAACCGAACCGATCATCGGAATCAGGGTAATCAAGAACGCCATCAAGGCGAATAAGACTGCTACTTGTGAGCCGAGCAGCAGGAAAATCACCAGAACCACTGCGGCGTTGATGGCCGACAGCGTGACGGCCCCAGCAACCGCCTTGCCGACGGCGAAAACGATCGAATTCAGCGTCGTCGAAAACTTCTCGCGCCGATAGGCCGGCACCAGACGCGCGACGGCCAGCTTCATCGGATCCAACGTGGAGACGAAATACAGGGTCAAGACGATCACCAGGAAAGCTGACGAGATCCCATTGACGATGCCCATGCCGACATGCAGCACGCCCCCGGACAGTGCCAGCAGGTTTTCTGCGGTGAAGTACGTTTCGAAGGCCGCCAGTAGCTGCTCACTCGCGTTGAACCCCATGGACTCGGAAAGCTCCGTGTACCACTGGCTGGCTTGGATCGCGTCGATTTCCTGCGGGATGCTTGCGAGGAACTCAGTGAATTGGCGGACGATCGCGGGAACAACGAGCGCCGCAATACCGATCATGAGGAGGACAAATGCCACGATAACGGTCAACACGCTCCAGCCATGGGGCATGCCGCGTCCCTTGAGCGCGTTGACGGCCGGCGTCATACCCAAGGCGAGGAAGAGCGCAAGTGTGATGGACATGAGCACCGACGACATCGAGACTACGACCATGGCCAAGCCGACCGCGAGCAATGCTCCCGCGGCCATGATGAATCCAGTGGCGAACGGTTGTCCTGGTACCACGGCCAGGCTCTTGGGAAAACTGCTCAGGGTGAAGGTGCGCCGCCCGCGGTGATCCGGCACTTTCGAATCCATGCTCATGGCAGTACCCTACCGTCCAGACTGCCGGCTGGATACAGTCGACGGCCTAATATGTCCTAGTCGATGCCCAAGTCGAGGGCTACCATGTGCTGGTTGTTTCCAGGCAAGGCGTCCTTCACTCCCAGCCCATCCTCCAGGGCAATCGACCGGAAAACCATTGGCAGGCCTTGAGCTACCAGCGGCGAAACACGGTCCATCAGCTGGGCGTGGACGTGCGGCTGGCCAACGAGGGAAGTCTGGACGCGGCCGAAACGCTGGAACGAATCCTCGGAGAATAATTCCCTAAAGTCACGGAGCGCGGAAACGTAAAAACCCAGGTTCTCGATAGTAAATCGAGAACCTGGGTTCCAATTGGTGGGCCCTACCGGGATCGAACCGATGACATTCACGGTGTAAACGTGACGCTCTACCAGCTGAGCTAAAGGCCCTAACCACATCAGCTTTTGCAAGCCGACGAGGAATTACTTTACAGAGCTTTCCAGCTCTGCGCAAATCGGGGCGCTTCCCGAACGCGCCGCAATGCTTCTACGCTTTGTCGATGGCGCTCCGATAGTCCTCCAGGCTGCGCGGCTGGGTCATTTCACTGGTGAAAGTTCGACGCACTATCCCGTCTTCAAGATAAATCGACAGCCGTGTCGCTACGCCCTGCCGCTCGTCGAACGCGCCGGCTAGCCGCGCCACTCGACCATGAGGCCAGAAATCGGCCAGCAGGTCGAACTGGATCCCAAACGCCTCGGCATAATTTCGCAACGCGAACTTGTGATCCACCGAAATCGCGACAACCCGCACCGAACGGTTGGCGAAGTACTCGAGATGCTCCTGGAGCTGCGCCAATTCCGAGCCGCAGACGCGGGAAAATGCCCACGGATAGAAGACAACCAGCACCCGGCCGTCGGACAGCCCGGTGCTGGTGATCATTTCGCCGTACTGATTTTCCAGCGAGAAGTCGAACAGGCGTGAACCCGTTTCGATCATTTAGTTCTTCTTGCGCGGTGCCAAACGAATGGCCGACCAGTCGGCCGAGACACCCTCAGTAGTAGTCACGTGCAGCCCGGCGCTCGGAGCTTCCTGCTGGATCAGCGATGGGGACACATGTCCCTCGCGACCCTGCTTCGGGGTCAGCAGCCATACGATGCCACCCTCCCCGAGGTTGCTCAGCGAGTCCATCAGCGCGTCGACAAGGTCTCCGTCGCCATCGCGCCACCAGTAAATCACTGCATCAACGACGTCGTGATCCTCTTCGGTGAGCAGCTCTGAACCAATAGTGTCCTCGATCGCGTCGCGAAGATCGTAGTCCACGTCATCGTCGTAACCCAGTTCCTGGATAAGGTCTTCATTCTTGAAGCCCAGTTTTTTAACGGACTCCAGGTTTGCCGATACGGCGTCGCTCACTTCATTCCTCCTGATGGTGCAAAGCGTTACTACCAACGAAACACCGTTTCGTCGCTCCATTCAAGCGCTACGGCAATAACACGCCGAACGAATATCGCCCGCCAGAAAGTGATGCAGGCCAATTTGACAGGGTCAATCTAGCGTTGACTCCTGCACACTGTTGCACAAGTCACCTAAAATAGCCTATTTAATGCTATTTTGCCCAAAAATCTCGTCGATTTTTCGGCTTTCGATTCATTAGAGTAGGCAGTGAACCGAGCAGGACACACCACTCCAGTGTTACTGCACCCGATGTCCCATCCCGCTGCACGGCAGAAAAATGTCTGCACCGCAGCGGAGCCGCAATTTCAATCAAGGAGCTTCAGTGGCTGTAGAGGAACACATCTCCCAGATCCGTAGTGGTTTGACTTACCAGCTATCCGATCGGGATCCCGAGGAAACCCAGGAATGGTTGGACTCGTTCGACGCACTCGTCGAAACCCAGGGCACCGAGCGCGCCCAGTTCATCATCCGCTCGCTCCTGCAGCGTGCCGGCGCCAAGTCCGTTGGCGTGCCGATGGTGACCACCACCGACTACGTGAACACCATCCCCGTCGACCAGGAGCCCGAGTTCCCCGGCGACGAGCAGATCGAACGCCGCTTCCGCGCGTTCATGCGCTGGAACGCTGCCATCATGGTGCACCGCGCCCAGGAGCCTTCCATCGGCGTCGGCGGCCACATCTCCACCTACGCAGGCGCCGCGACCCTGTACGAAGTGGGCTTCAACCACTTCTTCCGTGGCAAGAACCACCCGGGTGGCGGCGACCAGGTCTTCTTCCAGGGCCACGCCTCGCCGGGCATGTACGCCCGCGCATTCCTCGAAGGCCGCCTGTCCGAAGAGGACATGAACGGCTTCCGCCAGGAGAAGTCGAAGGAAGGCAACGCGCTTCCTTCCTACCCGCACCCGCGTTCGCTGCCGGACTTCTGGGAATTCCCGACCGTGTCGATGGGCATCGGCCCGGCCAACGCGATCTACCAGGCCCAGCTGAACCGCTACCTGCACAACCGCGGCATCAAGGACACCTCCGAGCAGCACGTCTGGGCCTTCCTGGGCGACGGCGAAATGGACGAGCCGGAGTCGCGCGGCTTCCTGCAGCTGGCGGCCAACGAGAAGCTGGACAACCTCACCTTCGTGGTGAACTGCAACCTGCAGCGCCTTGACGGCCCGGTGCGCGGCAACGGCAAGATCATCCAGGAACTGGAAGCCTTCTTCCGCGGCGCCGGCTGGAACGTCATCAAGGTCGTCTGGGGCCGCGAGTGGGATGCCCTGCTCGAAGCCGACAAGACCAACGCCCTGGTCGACGTCATGAACCAGACCCCGGACGGCGACTACCAGACCTACAAGGCGGAGTCCGGCGCGTTCGTGCGCGAGCACTTCTTCGGACAGCGCCCGGAGACCAAGGAACTGGTCGCGGACTACACCGACGATGAGATCTGGAACCTCAAGCGCGGCGGCCACGACTACCACAAGGTGTACGCGGCCTACAAGGCAGCCACCGAGTTCAAGGGCAAGCCGACCGTGATCCTGACCAAGACGGTCAAGGGCTACGGCCTGGGCTCGCACTTCGAGGCCCGCAACGCCACGCACCAGATGAAGAAGCTGACCCTCGAGGACCTCAAGGGCTTCCGCGACCACCTGCGCATCCCGATCACCGACGAGCAGCTCGAGGCCGATCCGTACCTGCCTCCGTACTACCGCCCGTCCGAGGATTCGGCCGAGTACAAGTACATGATGGAGCACCGTGCCAAGCTCGGCGGCTCCGTGCCGTCGCGCCGCCAGGAATCCGACGTCAAGCTGACCCTGCCGGGCGAGAAGGCCTACGCCATCGCCAAGCGCGGTTCGGGCAAGCAGCAGGCGGCCACCACCATGGCCTTCGTGCGCCTGCTCAAGGACCTCATGCGCGACAAGGAATTCGGCCACCGCATCGTGCCGATCGTGCCCGACGAGTCCCGCACCTTCGGCATGGACGCGTTCTTCCCGACTGCCAAGATCTACAACCCGGGCGGCCAGAACTACCTGTCCGTGGACCGCGACCTGGTGCTGGCCTACAAGGAATCCCCGCAGGGCCAGCTGATCCACCCGGGCATCAACGAGGCCGGCGCCGTCGGCGCGTTCACCGCGGCGGGCACCAGCTACTCGACCCACAACGAGCCGCTGATCCCGATCTACGTGTTCTACTCGATGTTCGGCTTCCAGCGCACCGGCGACCAGTTCTGGGCCGCCGGCGACCAGATGGCCCGCGGCTTCATCATCGGCGCCACCGCCGGCCGCACCACCCTGACCGGTGAGGGCCTGCAGCACGCCGACGGCCACTCGCCGGTGCTGACCAGCACCAACCCGGCGGTTATCACCTACGATCCGGCCTACGGCTACGAGATCGGCCACATCATGCGTTCCGGCCTGGAGCGCATGTACGGCGGAACCCACGAGGATCCGAACGTGATGTACTACCTGACCGTGTACAACGAGCCGATCCATCAGCCGGCCGAGCCGGAGAACGTGGACGTCGAGGGCATCGAGAAGGGCATCTACCTGCTCAAGGAAGCCACCACCGACGGCCCGCGCGCGCAGCTGCTGGCTTCGGGCGTGGCAGTGCCGTGGGCCCTGGAAGCCCAGAAGATCCTGGCCGACGAATGGGGCGTGTCCGCAGACGTCTGGTCCGTGACCTCGTGGAACGAGCTGACCCGCGACGGCCTGCACGCCGACGAGCAGGTCCTGGTTGATCCGTCCAAGGCCCGCCGCGTGCCGTACGTGACCCAGAAGCTGTCCTCGGCCACCGGTCCGTTCATCGCGACCACGGACTACATGCGTGCGGTGCCGGAGCAGATCCGTCCGTACGTCCCGGGCGAGTACCACACCCTGGGCGCCGACGGCTTCGGCTTCTCGGACACCCGCTCGGCGGCGCGCCGCTTCTTCAAGATCGACGCGCACTCGCTGGTGGTGCAGACCCTGCACTCGCTGGTTGAGCGCGGCGAGATCGCGGCCGACTCGGCCATCAAGGCGCACGCCAAGTACGATCTGAACAACCCGAACGCCGGCAAGTCCGGCAACGCCGGCGGCGACGCCTAAGCGCGGGATCGTCCACCTCGAACGCGAATGAGCTGCCCTGCCCGAACAAGTTTCGGGCAGGGCAGCTTGCCGTTAACCGCTGGCTCGGACACCGCTGGATCTGAGGCGAAGGCGCAACGCTAAACTTGAAGGCATGGCCCCAGAAACCGAATCGATCGCCGCCGCGCGGGCCCGGGCAGCCCGCCCTGCGCCGAGCGCCGAAACCGTCAAGCGGCTCAAGAACCACATCGGCGTGCTGTCCACGACCGCGCTGAAATACCTGGACCAGCAGCTGCCCTGGTACCGCTCGCTGGAGCCGAACGAGCGCGCGGCCCTGGGCCTGATCGCGCAGAAGGGCATCTCCACCTTCGTCACCTGGTACGAGGACCCCTCCTCCACCCCGTCCTGGGTGGTCACCGACGTGTTCGGCGCCGCCCCGACCGAGCTGACCCGTTCGATCTCGCTGCAGAAAGCGCTGGGCCTGCTGCGCACCATCGTGGAGGTCGTCGAATCCCAAGTCCCGGACATCGCCCCGGAGAAGGAACAGGCGGCCCTGCGCGAAGCGGTGCTGCGCTATTCCCGCGAGGTCGCCTTCGCCGCCGCCGACGTCTACGCCCGCGCGGCCGAAACCCGCGGCGCCTGGGACTCCCGGCTGGAGGCCCACGTGGTGGATGCGGTGCTCCACGGCGAGGGCCACGATTCGCTCTCCTCCCGGCTGGCCGCCATCGGCTGGAAGTCGCAGAGCAACATCCGGATCCTGGTCGGCGCCACCCCGGGCTCGAACTCGGTCAGCTTCGTCTCCGCCATCCGGCGCCTGGCCACCCGATACGCTCGCGACTCGCTGGTCAGCGTGCTGGGCGACCGCTCGGTGCTGATGCTCTCGGACACCAAGTTCGAGGAGGCAGACCTGGGCCGGCTCGCCCGCTTCTTCGGGCCCGGCCCGCTGGTCTACTCCCCCTTGGCCGCCACGGTCACCGACATGCCGCAGGCCGCGCAGGCAGCCATCGCGGGCTACGCCGCCGCCTGCGCCTGGCCCCAGGCGCCGAACCCGGTGGGGGCCGATGACCTGTGGCCTGAACGCGCCTTCAACGGCGACGAGCTGGCGCGCACCGCGCTGCTCGAACGCGTCTACCGGCCGCTGCAGCAGGCCTCCAACGGGTTGCTGGAAACGCTGTCCAGCTACCTGGCCCTGGGCCATTCGCTCGAAGGCACCGCGCGCGGGCTGTTCGTGCACGCCAACACCGTGCGCTACCGGCTCAAGCGCGTCTCCGAGGTGACCGGCTGGGATCCGCTGTCCCCGCGCGACGCCTTCGTGCTGCAAAGCGCGCTGGTGGTGGGGCGCCTGGCTGACTCGGGCCAGTAGCACTTTTGGCGGTTCCGCACAGTTGCCGGAGCGTCATGCAGCGGCGTTACATGGGTTTTTGCCTCCTCCATGCGCTAGGCTTTTGTAGGAAACCTACAATCCGTGACCGCGAGCTTGGTGCGTGACCACGCGCCACGAGGCCGCAATCTTTGGAAAGCTGTAAGAGTGTTAGCAATCGTATGCCCGGGACAGGGCTCCCAGACCCCAGGTTTTCTTTCCGAGTGGCTCGACGTCGACGGCGTGCGTGAGCATCTTGCCTCGCTGAGCGAAATCACCGGCCGCGACCTGATCGAGCACGGCACCGTCTCCGACGAGGAGACCATCAAGGACACCGCAGTGGCGCAGCCGCTGATCGTGGCCGCCGGATTGATCACCGCCCGCGCGCTCTTCGGCGAGCAGCTTCCGGCCAACTCCGTGCTGGCCGGACACTCCGTCGGCGAAATCACCGCCTCGGCCCTGGCCGGCGCGCTGAGCGAGAACGACGCAATGAACTTCGTGCGCGTGCGCGCCAACGCCATGGCCGAAGCCGCCGCGGCAACCCCGACCGGCATGGCCGCGGTGCTCGGAGGCGACCCGCAGGAGGTCCTTGACCGCCTGGCCGAACTGGATTTGACCCCGGCCAACGCCAACGGCGGCGGGCAGACCGTAGCCGCAGGCACCATGGAGCAGCTGGCGGCGCTGGGCGAGAACCCTCCGGCCAAGGCCCGCGTGATCCCGCTCAAGGTCGCCGGCGCATTCCACACCGCGCACATGGCCCCGGCCGTCGGCGTGCTGCAGGAACTGGCAGACACCCTGGCCCCCGCCGAGCCGGCCACCACCCTACTGTCCAACTACGACGGCCAGGCTGTCGCCTCGGGTGCGGCCAACCTCGAATCCCTGGTGGCCCAGGTATCCCGCCCAGTCCGCTGGGACCTGTGCATGCAGACCCTCGCAGCCCAGGGCGTCACCGGCATCCTGGAGCTGGCTCCGGCCGGCACCCTGGTAGGCCTGGCCCGCCGCGGACTGAAGGGCGTGAAGGGCATGGCCCTGAAGTCCCCCGCGGACCTGGACGCCGCCCGCGAGTTCATCGCCGAGCACACCGCCAACTAGGCGCCGCACCGCGCCAGCTGAAATTTTTCGCCCGCTTGACGCGTCATCGCCCAACCGGCGAGGGCCATCTGGCCTAAGCTTTAAGCGGTGAAACCCTGTCCGTGCCCCGCACGGGACGCGGAAAGGGTTTCGAACAGTCGGATCACGGCCCGTTACCGCGGGCATGAATCCAGAGCAACGACCGGATCCCTCCGGCATCATGAGAAAAGGAGCCATCCATGGCTAGCAACGAAGAAATCCTGGCAGGCCTCGCCGAAATCGTTAACTCGGAGACCGGCCTGGACGAAGCAGACGTGCAGCTGGACAAGTCCTTCACCGAGGACCTGGACATCGACTCGATCTCGATGATGACCATCGTCGTTGAGGCCGAGGAAAAGTTCGAGGTCAAGATTCCGGACGAGGAAGTCAAGAACCTGAAGACCGTGGGCGACGCCGTGAACTTCATCGCCGGCGCCCAGGCCTAGCAGCATTCCGCCAGCGAACTTTTCGCTGGCACACCGTTGTGCGGGCAAGCCGTGCACACCGGCCGGTACGTCAAGCCGGCCCCCACAAATTTTAAACAGCAAAGTTGTACCCCAGTAGAGAGTTTGATGATGGCGCGCAAAGTAGTGATCACCGGTCTCGGAGCCACCACCCCCATCGGTGGGGACGTCCCTACCCTGTGGGAGAACGCCCTGAAGGGTGTTTCCGGCGCCGCAACCATGGAAGACAGCTGGGTCGAGGAATACGACCTGCCGGTGACCTTCGCCGCCCGCGCCTCCGTGCAGCCTTCCGAGGTGCTGACCCGTCCGGAGACCAAGCGCATGGACCCGTCCACGCAGTTCGCCGTCGTGGCGGCCCGCGAGGCCTGGGCCGACTCGGGCCTGTCCAAGGACGACGTCGACCGCAACAAGCTTGCCGTGGCTTTCGCCACCGGCATCGGCGGCGTCTGGACGCTGCTGAACGCCTGGGACACCCTGAAGGAAAAGGGCCCGCGCCGCGTGCTGCCGATGACCGTGCCGATGCTGATGCCCAACGGCCCGGCAGCCGCGGTGTCGCTGGACCTGGGAGCCGCTGGCGGCGCCCACACCCCCGTCTCCGCCTGCGCATCGGGCACCGAGGCCATGCACGTGGGCATGGAGCTGATCCGCGCCGGCAAGGCCGACGTGGTCATGGTCGGCGGCGCGGAAGCCGCCATCCACCCGATGCCGATTGCAGCGTTCTCCTCCATGCACGCCCTCTCGCGCCGCAACGACGATCCGGCCAAGGCTTCGCGCCCGTACGACGTGGACCGCGACGGCTTCGTGATGGGCGAAGGCGCCGGCGCACTGGTGCTGGAGTCCGAGGAGCACGCGCTGGCCCGCGGCGCCCGCATCTACGCCGAGCTGGCAGGCTCGTCGGTCACCGCCGATGCCTACCACATCACCGCGCCGGACCCGGAGGGCCTGGGCGCCACCCGCGCGCTGAAGGCCGCCATGTACGACGGCCGCATCCAGCCGGAGGACGTGGTGCACGTGAACGCGCACGCCACCTCCACCCCGGTAGGCGACAAGCCCGAGTACACCGCGCTGAAGGCCGCCCTGGGCGACCAGCTGGACAATGTCCTGGTCTCCGCCACCAAGTCGCAGATGGGCCACCTGCTTGGCGCATCCGGCGCCGTGGAGTCCGTGCTGACCACCCTGGCGATCTACCACCGCAAGGCCCCGGTCACCATCAACCTGGACAACCAGGATCCGGAGATCCCGCTGAACGTCGTCACCGGCGCTCCGGCCGACCTGCCGGCCGAGGGCTCGATCGTCGCGCTGAACAACTCCTTCGGCTTCGGCGGCCACAACGCCGTCGTCGCGATCCGCAGCATCTAGCAGCAGCTGTGCCCCCGCGGGCCGGAACCGAGCATTCGGTTCCGGCCCGCGGCGCGTTAACTGCACTTCCCTATTGTCGCCGGGCGCCGGGCGTTGCTACGCTCGATCTCGACAGGCCACCGATCATTTTCCACCTTTTAGGAGCCGCATCATGCGCACCTTGATCGCCACCGCATTCATCTCGCTGGACGGGGTCATGGAGGCGCCCGGCGGCGAACCCGGCTACCGCAACTCCGGCTGGACCATGAGCTCGGTGGACTTCGACCCGGCCGCCTACGAGATGAAGGGCACCGAACAGGGCGAGGCCACGGCTCTGCTGCTGGGGCGCCGCAGCTACCAGGCCTTCTCCCCCGTCTGGCCGGCGATGACCGAGGAATTCCCCGGCTACAACGCGATGCCCAAGTACGTGGTCTCCACGACGCTCAAGGACAAGGACCTGGTGGACAACTGGGGCGAGTCCACGATCCTGCGTTCGGCCTCCGACGTGGCCCGGCTGCGCGCCAGCGACGGCGGACCGATCAGCATCCACGGCTCCGCGACGCTGGTCCACTCGCTGCAGGAGCACCACCTGATCGACCGCTACCACCTGCTGGTTTTCCCGGTGCTGCTCGGCGCCGGCAAGCGCCTGTTCAGCGGCGCCGACCTGGACGCGCAGAAGCTCAAGCTCGTCGACTCCGCCGTCTATTCCAACGGCATCCAGAAGAACGTGTTCGACGTGCTGCGCTGATCTGCGCTCCTGCGCTACAGATAGGGCCGGGTGATCAGCTCGAGGTAGTGGCCCGACGGGTCCAGCAGGTAGACGCCCCGGCCGCCGTGCTCGCGGTTGATCTGCCCGGCCAGCTGGCGCTGCGGATCGGCCCAGTGCTCGATCCCGCGCGCGCCGATCAGCGCGTAGGCCCGATCGAAGTGCGCATCATCGAGCAGATATGCGTAGTGCTGCGGCGGGAACTGCATTGGCGGCGTGGCGAATTGCAGCAGCACGCCGCCGCCGATGCCGATGTTTTGGAACGGCCCCCAAGAGGGCTGCCGCTCGGCCTCCAGCAGCTCGATGTAGAACTCGGCCATCTGGGCCGCGTCGGTCGAGGCGATGATGGTGTGGTTGAAGTGCGCGGTCATGTTTCCCTCTCGTTGTACGGTTTCCGGTGTGCTTGGAAGGTGCATACGCAGGGAGGAGCGCGGATCAGGGAACGACCAGATGGCCGTTCCGGGAGCGGCCTGTGGTGGCCTGACTGGTCTTCATCACGATCGATCCTAGCACCAGCGGGTCGTCAGAAGGCAGATGCACAAAATGCGATCCCTCGCAGGGGGATCGCATTTTGTTTTTGGTAACAACCCCGCACCACCGGGGCTGGATCCGGGCCGGCTCGCGCAGACTCGGAGACTAGTTAACCAGTGGCTAAACCACCTGGTTGAGCCATCGAACAGAGGAGTTCTCCCCTGCATGTCGGAAGGGTTCGAGCTCCTCATCCCAAGCCTCGCCCAGGGCAATGGACATTTCCTGGTAGAAGATCGAGGGATTGCCGTCGCCCTTTTCATAGGCCCAGCGGATGCGCTCTTCGCTGATCATGACGTTGCCGGCCGTGTCGATGGTGGCGTGGAAGATCCCCAGATCCGGGGTCACCGACCAGCGGCTGCCGTCGACGCCCGGGCTCGGGTCCTCGGTGATTTCGAATCGCAGATGCTGCCACCCGTGGATTGCGCTGGTCAGCAACGCGCCAGTGCCTTGGGATCCTACCCACTCAATTTCGGCACGACGAAAGCCGGGTGCAGCGTGCTGTTCGGTCCATTCCATCTTGACCGGTTTTCCGAGCACGGACCCGATTGCCCATTCCAGATGTGGGCATAGCGCAGCAGTGGCGGAATGAATATAAATTACGCCCCTGGTCATCGGTGCAGACATGCCATCCTCCGTACGGTGTTGATCGTCTTCCCCTACGTCAACATCGTGGTGGTGCAGCTACCGCCGATAGTTCCATTTTGCCCGATGAACAGCACTTTTCGCTACTCGGGAGGGTAATTAGGAGGGAATTGGTAGATTCCCTCAGGCGCGCGGGTGCGCCTGCCGGTAGCTTTGGCGCAGCCGGTCCACCGAAACATGGGTGTAGAGCTGGGTCGTGGCCAGCGACGCGTGGCCGAGGAACTCCTGGACTGCGCGCAGATCCGCTCCACCATCGAGCAAATGGGTGGCCACCGTATGGCGCAGGGCATGCGGCCCGCTGGCGGCGGTATCCCCCAGCGATTTCAGCGCCTGCGAAATTACGTCGCGGGCCTGGCGCACATTCAACCTGCCGCCGCGCACGCCGACCAGCAGGGCGCCCTGGGCCTTTTCCTCGTCGACCAGAACGGCCCGATGGGTCAGCAGCCAGGAGGTCAGCACCCGCTGGGCGGGATTGCCGAACGGCACCATCCGTTCCTTGTTGCCCTTGCCGACAACCTTCAGCGTGCGGCGGCTGAAATCCAGATCCTTCACGTCCAAGGAGACCAGTTCGCTGATGCGCAGCCCCGAGGCGTAGAGCAGCTCGGCGATCACGCGGTCGCGGGCGTGGACCGCCAGCTGCTGCGGGCTCTGCGGCGCCTCATCGTCCGCCGCGCCGTCCTGTCCGGTGTGCTCGCCGGTATCCGCGAGCAGCCGGTCGATCTGCCCGGGTTGCAGCACATGCGGCAGGCGGCGCTCCTTCTTCGGCGCGGCCAGGCGCAGGGCCGGATCCTCGGCCACCAGCTGGTGCTTCAGCGCCCAGGCGAAGAAGTTCTTCACCGAGGAGATGCGCCGCGCGATAGTGGTGCGCGAGATCTGCGCTTCGTGCATGCTGGCCAGCCACTCGCGCAGCATCTCCACGTCGACATGGTGCGGTGCGCTGACCTGCCGGGTGGAGTACAGGAACGTGCCCATGGTGCGCAGGTCGACCTCGTAGGCGCGCAGCGTGTTCTCGCTGCGCCCGCGCTGCAAGCGCAGGTAATCCAGATAGTCGGCGACCGGTTCGGCGAACGAGGCCGGCAGCTGCGGGGTCTTGGTGGCGTTGGTGTCCTGCTTCATCCCTTCGAGGATACCGCGACGCACCTGCGGGTTAGGTGCGCGCCAGCTTCCACCCCGCGTCGTTGCGAACCGCCAAGCCGCGGCCCTGCAAGGTGGACAGCCCGCGCAGCGTCTGCAGGATCGTGACGCCGCTGCGCGCTGAGATCTCATCCGGGCTCATCGGCCTGGTGAAGGACAAGACGTCGTAGAGCATGCCGACCTCCGCGGGCAGCCCGTCCACCGGACGCTGACGCGGGTCGTCCGGTTCACTGGCGGCAACGCCGGCGGGTGCGTCTGGCCCGAGGCCCAGCAGCTCGGCCGCCTCGGCGGGGCTGGAGATCAGTTCGGCGGCTCCGGAGCGGATCAGCCGGTGGGTGCCCGCCGAGTTCGGCGAGAACACGCTGCCGGGCACCGCCGCGACATCCCTGCCCAGCTCCACGGCATGGCTTGCCGTGTTCAGCGCCCCGGAGCGGTGCCGCGCCTCGGTGATGATGGTCAACCTGCTGAAGGCGGCAATCAACCGGTTGCGGTTCAGGAACCTGAAACGCGTCGGTGTGGTGCCCGGCGGCACCTCTGAGTACAGCGCGCCGCGGGTGATGACCTGCTCGAGCAGGTTGTGGTTTCCGGCCGGGTAGAGCCGGTCTGCTCCGCCAGCGAGGAACGTGGCGGTCGGCGGGTTCGGGAACTCCCAGCCGTCGTGGGACAGCGCGGCGCGGTGGGCGGACGCGTCGATCCCGTAGGCGCCGCCGGAAACGATCGTGAAGCCCTGCAGCCCCAGCGCCCGGGCCAGCTCGAAGGTGACCTGGTTGCCGTAGTCGCTGGCGTCGCGCGAGCCGACGATGGACACCGTGCGCTCGCGGTCCCCGCCGAGGTTCCCCGGGTCGGCCGCCCGCCACCACAGGCACAGCGGCCGGCTCAGGCCCAGGTCGTCCAGCTGGGCTGGCCAGCCGGGGTCCTGGCTGGTGAGCAGTCCCCCGCCGAGGCGCTGCATGGCCTGCAGGGCGGCATGCTCGTTGGCGTAGGGCAGCCGCTTGCGCCAGCGGGTGAGCGCGACGCGCAGGTCCTGGGCGGAATTCGGGGCCGGCTGCCGGCCGGTGGCCTCGGCCAGCTTCAGCCCCAGGTCCAGCGGCACGTGGTCCTCACGGCGGATCAGGGCCAGCAGCTCGGCCGGGGTCATCAGCTCCAGCAGGGCCGCGGCGGTGACGTCGTTCGGTTCGACCAGCTGGTTCAGCGCGGCCAGGCACAGTGTGTGCGGAAGGTGGCCGACGGCGTCCTGCCGCGGGGCGGGGGTCTGCGGTGCGGTGCTCATGGTGGTGCTCCTTGTCCCGGGGCTAGGTGCAGTACAGCTAGGGGGTGTGCAGGTTCTGGCGCAGGTGGGCGGCGATCTGGACGTCGTCCGGCGCCGGGTGCTGGTGGCCCTGGGTGTCGGCGACGGTCCAGGCCAGACGCAGCAGGCGGTCGGTGGCGCGGGCCGAGAGGCCGCCGCATTCGGCGGCGGCTTCCACGGCGCGGCGCGTGGCCATCGGGTAGTCCAGCTCATGGCGCAGGATCCGGGTGGGGATCTGCGCATTGCAGCCGACGCCGTAGCCCTGCAAGCGGGCGGCGGCTCGGGCGCGGGCCTCCAGCACTCGGTCGCGCACCACGGCGCTTGACTCGTTGGCCTGCTGCCCGACCAGCTGTCCGCCGGGCACCGGGTTCAGCCGCACCTGCAGGTCGGTGCGGTCCAGGATCGGTCCCGAAAGCCGGCCGAAATAGCGGCGGCGGGCCATCGGTGTGCAGGTGCAGCCGGTGCCCGCGGCGTAGTTCCTCCCGCAGGGGCAGGGATTTGAAGCCATGACCAGCTGGAAGCGGGCCGGCAGCCGGGCGTGGCCGCGTGTGCGGTCCAGGGTGATGCAGCCCTCCTCGATGGGCTGGCGCAGCGCGTCGAGCACGCCGGTGTTGAAATGCGCCACCTCGTCCAGGAACAGCACCCCGTGGTGCGCGCGGGTGATCGCGCCGGGCACCATGCGCCGGGTGCCGCCGCCGATCAGCGCGGTGAGCGAGGCGGTGTGGTGCGGGGCGATGAATGCCGGGGTGCGGCGCAGCGCGGCGATGGGAGATTCGGAGCCGTGGGTGATCGAGTGCACCGCGGTGGCTTCCAGCGCCTGCAGATCATCCAGCGGCGGCAGGATTCCGGGCAGGGCGCTGGCCAGCAGGGTCTTGCCCGCGCCGGCCGGCCCGACCATGATCAGGTGGTGCCCGCCGGCCGCGGCGAGCTCCAAGGCCAGGCGCGCCTCCCCCTGCCCGTTGACCAGCGACAGGTCGGTGGGCTCCGGGGGCGCGGGCGCGTCAGGCTGCCGGCCCGCGGCTGCATGGCGCAGGTTGATGCTCAGCCCCGCTGCGTCGGCCCCGCAGTGGATGAGGACCTGGCCCAGGTGGTCGGCGGCGAATACGCGGGCTCCGGGCACCAACCGGGCCTCGGCCTCGTTGCCGCGGGCGACCACCAGGTTCGGCAGGCGAAGTGCCACGGCAAGCTGAGCGGCGGGAAGCACCCCGGGCACCGGACGCAGCATGCCGTCCAGCCCCAGCTCAGCCAGGTAGACGGTGTTCGGAGGCGGGGAGATCTGCCGGTCCGCGGACAGCGCGGCGACCAGGATGGCCAGGTCGAAGCCGGAGCCGAATTTGGGCAGCGTGGCCGGCGAGAGGTTGACGGTGAGCTTGCGGTTGGCGATCGGGATGCCGGTGTTGCGCGCGGCGGCCTTGATCCGCTCGCGCGCCTCGTTCAGCGACGCGTCGGGCAGGCCGAGGATCACGAAGCCGGGGATCCCGTTGCCCAGGTCGGCCTCCACCTCGATTAGCGCCGCCTGCACCCCCTGGAAGGCGATCGCGTGGGTGCGGGCGGTGCTCATGAGCGCACGTCCGGCAGGTGCCGGCAGGCCAGGGCGCCGCCGGGTGCGGGATAGACCTCGACGACGTCCACCCGCAGCTGCGGGCAGTAGGCGCCGTGGACCTTGCACCAGGCGATCAGCAGCCGGTGCAGCCGGGCGAACTTCGCGGGATTCACCGCGTCGAACGCGGTGCCGAACCCCTGGGAGGAGCGGGTCTTGACCTCCACCGCGGCCAGGGCGCCGGCCGGGTCGCGGACCACCAGGTCAAGCTCGCCGCTGCGGCACCGCCAGTTGCGGTCCAGGATCCGGTAGCCGCCGGCTTCGAGGTGCTCGGCGGCCGCCCGCTCGCCCCGGGCTCCGAGTTCCTGCTGCTGAGTGGTCATCGCCGCCTCCTTGAATCGGTCTGTGCGTGTTCAGACCAGTTTCAGGGGCTGCGGGGCGGGGCCGGTGCGGCGGGGTGCGGATTGTGGAGAACGCGGTTAGCTCTCCAGCCCCTCCTTGGGGATCTGCAGCTCGTCGCGGTTCAGCTCCTCGACGTTGACGTCCTTGAAGGTGAGCACCTTCACTGCCTTCACGAAGCGGCCCTGGCGGTAGATGTCCCAGACCCAGGCGTCGGTCAGCGTGAGCTCGAAGTAGACCTCGCCGGCGTTGGACAGCGTCTTCACGTCGACCTGGTTGGCCAGGTAGAAGCGGCGTTCGGTTTCCACCACGTAGTTGAACAGCCCGACCACGGTCTTGTACTCGCGGTACAGCTGCAGCTCCATGTCGGACTCGTAGTTTTCCAGTTCGTCGCCAGCCATCACTTTGCCTTCAATCCTGTGGGTTTACCTTCGTCCTTGCCCGGGCTGGAAGTCAAGTTCCAGCTCTTGCGGTGGTAGTCGCAGGGGCCCAGGGCGACGATCGCCTCGCGGTGCGCGGCGGTGGCATAGCCCTTGTTGACCTCCCAGCCGAACGCGGGATGCGCCGGAGCCAGCTGCGCCATGATCCCGTCGCGCTCCACCTTGGCCAGGATCGACGCGCCGGCGATCGCCTGGCAGGTCATGTCCCCCTTGACGATGGTGCGCACCGGAACGTGCAGGCCCACCGGTTCGCGGTCCGCGGCCAGCAGGTCGAAGAGATCCTGCTCGGGGGCGCTTAGCCAGTCGTAGCTGCCGTCCAGCAGCACCGCCTCGGGGGCCACCGCGCAGGCGGCCACCGCGCGGGTGCCGGCCAGGCGCAGCGCCCCGGTGACCCCGAGCTGATCGATCTCCGCGGCTGAGGCATGCCCCACGCCGTAGCCGGCCGCCCACGCGCGCACCGGCTGAACCAGTTCCTCGCGCTTGGCGGCGGTGAGCAGCTTGGAGTCGCGCAGCTGCGGGAATTCGGTCACGGCCTGGATGTCGATTACGGTGACGCCCACGCTGATCGGTCCGGCCAGGGCGCCGCGGCCTACCTCGTCGGCGGCGCCGATGAAGCGCACGCCGTGGGCGGCGGCCAGGGCGCGCTCGTGCTCCAGCGTGGTGGCCTTGGAGGACTTGGAAGTTCTGGGCGCGGTGGCGGGCATGCTAGTTCCCCGGGGTCGGGACGGCGGCGAAGACTTCCTCGTGGGAGTCGATGGTGCCCCAGCGCGACAGCGGCCAGGAGATGACCGAGGCCTTGCCCTGCACCGAGTCGACGTCCACGAACCCGCCCTGGACATCCGGGTGGAAGCGGGAGTCGGCGCTCTCGGCGCGGTGGTCGCCCATCACCCAGAGCTTGCCCTCCGGCACGGTGACCTTGAAGGCCATGTCGCTGGGGGTGTTCCCGGGGTAGATGTAGGGTTCGTCGATCGGGGTGCCGTTGATGCTCAGCCTGCCGTCGACGGTGCAGCACTCCACGGTGTCCCCCGCGGTGCCGATGATGCGCTTGACCAGGTACTGCTCGCCGGCGGCCGGCAGGATGCCGACGAAGGACAGCGCCGATTCCACCGCGGTGGGCTGGGCTTCAAGCGGCGGCAGCCAGTCAAGGTCATCGCGGAACACCACCACGTCCCCGCGCTCCAGCTCGAATGGGCCCGGGACCATGAGGTTCGCGAAGATCCGGTCGTTAATCTGCAAGGTGTTCTCCATGGAGCCCGACGGGATGTAGTAGGCGCGGAAGAAGAAGGTCTTGATGACGAAGGACAGCACCAGGGCGATCGCGACGATGATCACGATCTCCCGGATGAAGCGCCAGAGTTTGTAGAGCGGTCCGCCCTGCTGCGGACTTTCGGCTGATTTGGCGCTCACGGCTGGGTGCGTCCCTTTCGCTTGTGGTCAATACCCTCCATCTTACGTACGCAGCCGCGCGGCGGCGCCACGTGGCACGCTGCACGCACGAATTGCCCAGATAATTGCCACTCCGGCCGCGGCCACCGGGCGCGAACGCCGGCAGGCTGCGCTAGCTCGACGGGGTGCCGACGCTGGCCGGGGCCGGGGAGGCCGGGCCGCTGCTGTCGGTGAAGTCCAACGGGATCGCGCCGGCCGGCTTGTCCTTGGCCAGCGCGTCCTGCACGGCCTGGCGCTGGGAGGCGTCCACCGCCAGGGTCAGGCCCCCGGTGCGCGGGTTCAGCGTGTAGGCATGGATCGCCGAGCGCAGCCGCGGCTCCTGCTTCGCCTGCCAGGCCATGATTTGCGAGATGCCCTCGCGCAGCTGGGCGTTGCTGTACTCCACCAGGTGCCCGACCGCGCCGGCCTGCTCGATGGCCTTCACTGCGGTATCGTTGGTCGCGGCGACGTGCAGCTTGCCGTCCTGTATCCAGCCCTGGACGAATTCGTCGCCCAGTTCCCCGGACAGGCGCTCGTTCAGTGACAATAGGGCAGTTTGGTCCACATCTGCTCCCTTCGTCGGGGCCGGTGCCGGCGACGTGCCTGGCGGCAAGATTTGGGTGCCTGAAGGCTGTGCTGACCGTGATTGCGGCGCTTCCTGCTGCTGGCCACACCCGGTGAGCACCAGGCCCAGGGCGGCGGCCGAGGCGGCCAAGGCCGCCGGGAATCGTACTGCGGCGTACCTGCTTCTCATGGTGCTCCCTCGTCTTCTGGCGACCTGAACCGCGGCCTGGGTCGTGTGGTCACCGGAGGATACCCCATCCAGTGCAATGCTTCCCCGGCCGCGGCAGGTTCCCCCTAGCTGTGGCGGCGGGAGCCGCGGCGCAGCAGCAGCGCGCAGCCGACCAGCGCCAGGATGCCGCCGGCAACTACCAGCGGCATGCTGCTCGTGCCGGTATCTGCCAGCGATCCCTCGGGGGCAGGCTCCACGATGGATTCGACGCTGCCTTGGGTGGCATTCGACGCCGTCGGGGAAGCGGACTCGGCCGGTTCATTCGTTTCCCCGGGATCCTGCGAAGCCGACGGCGCGGCGGAGTCCTGTGTGGGCTCGACGGGCGTCGGGCTCGGCTCTGGAGCCACCACCTCAACGCTGGCGCGGGTCTCCTCGGAGATGTTTAGCCCGTTGACCGCCTGAAGGGTGAAGGCGAATTCGCCTTCCTCCCGCGGCGCGGTGAAGGTGAATACTCCCTCGAAGTCCACGTCTACGGTGTCGATCACCTTCCCGTCGACGATGATGTTGATCTCGGTGCCGCTGGACGCATCTTGCACGGTTCCGGTGATCTCCGCGCCGGGGGCGACATCCGGCTTGCTGTCCGCCGCGTCCAATTCCGGCGCGTTGATGAAGAACTTCACCTGGTACCCCTGGATATAACCCTTGGCCTGCACGTCGGCCAGCGAGGTGTAGAACGCGAGGTCATCGTCATCGGTGTCGCTCAGGCCAGCGCTATACGCCGAGGCAATGCCCACCGCACTGGAACCTGCCAGTGCCGGTCCGCCGGAGTCGCCGTCTTTCACCACGCTCAAACCCGGGTTGGCCGCTCCGTAGCCCCACACTGGGCGCTGGTCATTGGCATAACCGGCGACGAAAAACAGGCCTTCGCCGAAGATTTTCGAGCAGCTCCAGCCGGTAGTGCGCCCCGAGGCGCAGACCTCGGACCCGGCAACGGCCTTGGAAACTCCAGTCACGGTCATGGCGTCTTCACCAGGACCGCCCGCCGACCACGTGGTCACCGCTGGTGGCAGATTGAGCTCGCGGTCGATGCCCTCGATCACCGCTATGTCGGTACCAGGTTCGGTGTTCTCCTTGAGATGGTCCTGCTCCTGCGGGGTTAGCTGGTCCAACTGCCCGTGGGAAATCCCGGAATTGTTGATTCCACCGAACTGGCTGAATCCGAAGCTGCCAACAGGAGGCGCAAAACCTTCTAAAGTATCGGGAGCACTCTGCACCATAGTCCCGAAGATCTTTCCCGCACCGTCCAGGGCGCAGTGTCCGGCGGTCAGCATCGCGTCCTCGCCGGACGGTGACCACGCGTTAAAGCCCGTCGAGCAAATTACCATGTTTGGCGACGGCATGCCCGAGGGATCGACAAAGTACCCGGTGCCGCCGTAGAAATCGTCGCCTGCGGAAGTCTTGGCCGGGCCTGACCCTTCCACGAGCGCGACACCATCGGCTTCCTCGACGAATTCCTCCAGCGTCAGCGACATCAGTCCCGTCGGATCCTGGGTCGCGGGACTTTCCTGCTTTTCCGCTCCGGCAGAGCCGTCGGCGATGATCTGCAGGCCGCTGCTGGTGTTCATGATCGCTGTCAGGCGCGTCAGCTCGGTTGGTTTCACGTTCTTGAGAACTTCTGCGTAGACGTCATTGACGTCAGTAATCGTCCCGACTTCTGCGGTGACAGTGGCAGAGGTCGCAGCGGTAGACTCGACAATTTCCTTCGCCCTGTCTTCGTCCGCCTCGCCAACGGTGATCTGGGCTTTGCCGTCCTCGACGGTCGCGGTTGCCTTAATGCCTTCGACGCCCAATTTCTCCCGGATTTCCGCGGCCTGCTTTGAGTGCTTGGCGTCTTCCTTGAACTCGTCGACGGTTTTGCCCAGATCGCGCTGCACCGCTTCGCTGAGTCCTTCGGTCGGCATAGTTGGATCTGTGGACGCGGCAGTCGATGGTGCCGTGGAGGTCGAACTCGGAGTCTCAAGCGGCGTTTGGCTCGCTTCAGGAGCCGCGGCAGCTGGCATGAAACTGCCACCAACCATCAGGGCGGTTGCAGCCATGGTCGCCAGACCACGCGGCGCCGTTTTGCTATTCAGTTTTGGCATTAATGCTTCTCCCAGATGTCAGAGTGCGAGTGTTCCGAGAAGCCACGGCAAAATGGGCACGGCGAACCTCAGAGTGGTACCAAAACGAAACCATATCCGGGAAATTGCGCGGTTTTCAAGCATCTGCGCAACCGAAAATATTTGGGAATTACAGCATAATGTCTAGTCAGATGAGTATCGAACATCAGAACTGGGTCGCTACCGGCTTGAGTGATCAAGATTCGCAGATCCGGCGGCGCATATTTGAGCCAAGTCAGCGCAGATCTAAGCGCGGCATTGCTCAGAGTAAGATAATCCGTTTCCGCTTATTCGATGCAACCGCAAGATTACGAAGCTTCAACGCAATATCAGTCTTTGAGTTCAGCAAGTCGCCCATGTCGAACCGTGAAATTGAGATTTCAAAATACGAATGAAACCCTCAAGAAACTATTCTTCACCGGGCCTGCCGAATGTACAGTACGGGAGCACGGACGGCAGCAGAACGGGTAGCGAACGCTGGTGGCAACGGACAGTGATGCAATAGCTAACGGATTTCGGTGCGCTGGTCAATCGGCCAGATGATATTTGTTGCGCGTCCAGTGACGCGGTCCAGGCTGATCATGCCGCCGCCGCTGGCTCCGAGCAACGATCGGGAATCCTGCGACACGGAACGGTGGTCCCCCATGACCCAAACGCGGCCAGCAGGAACTTCGACTGAGAACTTCATGTCGCTTGGCGCATCGCCATTGAAGAGGTAGGGCTCGTCGATCGGTTCGCCGTTGACGGTGACGCGGCCGTCGGCCGAACAGCATTCAACGGTATCCCCGCCCACCCCGATCACGCGCTTGACATAGGAATGGGAGCTGCCCGAAAGCTTGAAGGCGCCCACGAGGTCGTCAACCACCGAGGATCGGGCATAGGGCAAGAACGATCCCCGACCGTCGAATACGATGACGTCCCCGCGCTGGGGCTCGGCGTCGTCGTAGGCGCGTCGGTCCACGGAGATGGCCTGGCCCGGGTTCAGCGTTGACTGCATCGAATCCGAGCGGATGCTGAAGACATCGACGAAGAATGCACGGATGATAATCACGGCGACCAACCCGCAAATGACAGCGAGAACAGCGAAGCGCCAGACCCAGTAAAAGGCCCGGCGCTTCGTGATTGCCGCTTCAGGGCGAGCAATCTGCTTCATGGAAGAACGCAGATTACTTCTTGCCGCCGAAATCGCGCTTCTCGCGGATGCGAGCAGCCTTGCCGTGACGATCGCGCATGTAGTACAGCTTTGCACGACGCACGTCGCCCTTGGACACAACCTCAATCTTTTCGATGATTGGGGAGTGAACCGGGAAGGTACGCTCGATACCGGTGCCGAAGGAAACCTTGCGGACGGTGAAGGTCTCGCCTACGCCGCGGCCCTGACGGCCCAGTACGTAGCCCTGGAAGACCTGAACACGGGAGTTCTTGCCTTCGATGATGTTGACGTGCACCTTGAGGGTGTCGCCAGGACCGAAAGCAGGAACGTCGGAACGCAGGCTAGCTGCATCCAAAGAGTCAAGAATATGCATTGTGCATCTCCTAGGATCAATGCCGCAGGTCACCGAATCCTCGTAGCGGGGCTCTTCGAGCGCCTGAAACGGCGCCGAACTCCCCGGAACGTTTACCACCGGCTGGCTTTAGCAACCGATGCGGCGGTTCTTGAAGTCCGGGATCCCCCTGCGGCAGGATTCGGACAAAACACACCAAGAGTCAATTTTGCCATATAAATATCCCTGAGGTGAACACCGCGGCGGAGCAATCCGCCGTGATGTTGGCCTCGCGAGGAGTTTATTCGGATTCGGTTCCTGCGCCGGTAGCCCAATCGAGCTGGGACTTGGGCAGAATCTCGCCTTCAACCACGGCAAAACCGTTATGCCACAGGGCATCTCGGTCCCGGCGGTTCAGGCTTTCCACGTCGAGCTGGGTGATCAGGTCCGGCCGGCGGTCGGCCGTGCGCTTGATCTGCTCGTCGCGGCGGTGGCGGGCTACTCGGTGGTGGTTGCCGCCCAGCAGCACCTCGGGAACCTCGCGGCCGCGCCAGGACGCAGGCTTGGTGTAGACGGGGTACTCCAGCAGCACATCCGAGTGCGATTCCTCGACGAGCGACTCGGGGTTGCCGATGACACCGGGAATCAGGCGCCCGATGGCCTCGACCATCACCATGACCGCGACTTCTCCCCCGTTGAGGACATAGTCGCCGATGGAGACGGGAATAACGGTGAAGTTCTCGTGCGCGTACTCGATGACGCGCTCGTCGATGCCTTCGTAGCGGCCGCAGGCGAAGACCAAGTGCTCTTCTTCGGCGAGGTCGTAGGCCATCTGCTGGTTGAAGACCGCCCCTGCGGGCGAAGGCACGATCAGCACCGGCTTCTTGTCGGCCGGAGCCTTGGCGCGGACAGCGTCCAGCGCCTGGCCCCACGGCTCGGGCATCATGACCATGCCGGCGCCGCCGCCGTACGGGGTGTCGTCCACCTTGCGGTGCTTGTCGGTGGTGAAGTCGCGCAGATTGGTGACGTTCAGGTCCAGGATGCCGTCTTCCGCGGCGCGGCCGATGAGCGAAAGCTGCAGCGGGTTCAGGTATTCGGGGAAGATCGAGATCACGTCCAGGCGCATTACTTGGATTCCCCCTCGGGCTGCTCCGAATCCTCGGAGTTCAGCTCCAGCAGGCCCGGAGGCGGGGTGATGGTCAGCGTACCGGCCTCGGTATCGATCTCCGGGACGAATTCGTCCACGAACGGCAGGTAGATTTCCTCGCCGTCGGCGTTCTCGAAGACCAGCAGATCCTGGGCGGGGTTGGTGCGCAGCGCCGTGACAACGCCGACCTCGACGCCGTCGTGCATGACCTTCAGGTCCTGCAGCTCGTGCTCGTACCACTCGTCCGAGTCGTCCTCCGGCTCCTCGCCGACCTCGATCTCCAGGCGGGCGCCGCGCAGCGTCTCAGCGGCGTTGCGGTCCGCGATCTCCTGGAAGGAAAGCAACAGGATTGCCTTGTTCCAACGCGCGTTCTTGATGGTCAGCGACTCAACCGGGCCGTCGGTGACATGCAGGACTTCGCCGGCGACAAAGCGCTCTTCGGGTGCGTCGGTGAGGACCTGGGCCGTGACTTCGCCGCGGATGCCGTGGGGCTTGCCGATGCGGGCTACCTGCAATCGCATGTTCGCTGAACCTTTTCTTCGGTGGATGGCTTCAGATGGTGAAGGATAAAAATTTTGGGGTGAAACACTAAAGGAGTTCCCGCGTTGTAGAGCGGAAACTCCTTTAGTGGTGAGGCTCGGCCTAGGCCGGGCCTCTAAGTTGTTCAGCCTCGGCGACGATCAGTGTCGATAACATCAACACGGATCGGCTCCTTGGCCAACGCTGCCATCACTGTGCGCAGTGCCCGTGCAGTGCGACCCTGGCGTCCGATCACGCGACCGAGATCATCAGGATTCACACGTACTTCGAGCAGGTCGCCGCGGCGGGTGGACTTCAGGGCAACCTGAACGTCCTCCGGCTCCTCGACAACCCCGCGGACCAAGTGGTCTAGCGCGTCAACGAGCATGATTACTCAGCCTCGGTAGCTTCAGCCTCTGCCTCTTCGGCAGCTGGCTTTTCAGCCTTCTTGGTGATGGCTTCCTTGAGGATAACCGAGCCCTTTTCAGGAGCAACGAATGCTGGCTTAGGCTCGGCAACCTTGTAGGTGCCTTCCTGGCCATCGATGCCCTTGAACTTCTGCCAGTCACCGGTGATCTTCAGCAGTGCGTGTACCTGCTCGGTTGGCTGAGCGCCAACGGACAGCCAGTACTGTGCACGGTCCGAATCGATCTCGATGATCGAAGGGTTCTCGGTCGGGTGGTACTTACCGATCTCCTCGATGGCACGGCCATCGCGCTTGGCGCGCGAGTCCATGACGACAACGCGGTAGAAAGGTGCGCGCATCTTACCGAAGCGCTTCAGACGAATCTTTACGGCCACTTTTGTGGTCTCCTGTTTCTCAACATGGTCGAACCAAGCTTTGTGCACCTGTGGGGCAGGCCTTACTGACCTGGTTCTAAAAGGACAGGATTCGAAACGGAGAGAGGGTCCATAACAAATCGAGTACCCTGCAATTATGCCAGAGACCCGGCGCTCAAACCAATTATTCCCTACACGGTTTGCCGAGCAGGTGCATGAACTTGGTCACGTGGATCATTTGAACGATCTCAAGCCCCTTTAAGCTTAATGCCATGACCGTCACCTCCGCGCTGCTTTCCTTTGCCGTCGTTGCCCTGTTGCTGACATTGGTCCCTGGGGTGGATACTGCATTGATCTTGCGTTCGGCGGTCGCCCGGAACAAAACCGATGCGCTGTTGGCTGCCTTGGGAATCTGCACCGGCGTGCTGGTCTGGGGTGTCGTGGCAGCAGCCGGCGCCTCGGCAATTCTGGCCGCGTCCCAGCTGGCCTACCAGATACTCACCTATGCAGGTGCCGCCTACTTGGTATTCCTCGGCGGGCAGATGATCTACCGTTCGCTGCGTCACAAGGAATCGGCACCCACCAGGATGGAGGTCGCCGCCAATAAATGGCGGGCGTTTGGCACCGGGTTCATCACCAATTTGCTCAACCCGAAGATCGGCGTCTTCTATATTGCGGTGATCCCCCAGTTCACCCCGACTGGCGCCAATGCCCTGCTGATGGGCATGGCACTGGCCGCCGTCCATGTGGTGCTGACCTTGGCGTGGGCCGGTGTGCTGATCCTCGGTGCGTCGCTGGCCGGCAAGTGGCTGAGCACGCCGAAGGCAGTGAGCTGGATGGACCGGATCACCGGCACCGTCTTGATCGGGTTCGGCGTGAAGGTGGCGCTGGCACGGCCCTAGGGATGCGCCAGTGATTCAGCACCTAGTCACTGCAAAGTTCAAGATCTGCAGACGGTTCTAAGCCGGCATCACGCAGGAAAGAAATTGCTGTGGCCATCGTATCGATCTTCGCCTTCAACTCGGCCAAGCCCGGTGCCTTGCGGTCGGAGAACTCGTCCATACGCTCATATTCACGCCGCACCTTGATCTCCGTCTCAACGAGTGTGTTCCAAATTGTTGGGTCAGATTCGATCTTTTGATACTTGCGCAATATTTCCACTGCCAACAGGCGTTCAACGACCTCCGCGGTAGTCGCCGCAGAGGTACTCGAACTGGCAAGGCCATAGGCAATTCCGCCGGTCCCTGCGCCGACCAATGAACCTGCAGTAATCAGGCCGCCAATCATTCCACCTGGTCCAAAACTCGCCAATGCAGTAGTAACCAGAGCCGCGCCGGCAAGGCCAATCGGCGCGACAACGATGGCTACACTCGCAGCGAGTGCAATCAACGCCGCCGTTCCTGCACCAAGTGCGCCCCACTTTTGCCAATTGAATCCACGACGACCTCTAATCGCTTCTTGGGCTTCTTGTGCCGCCTTGAGGACGTCAGAACCGAACTTACCCCCTACCTGCAGTTCAACGCACAGCTCGATGAGAGCCTTTTCTGCTTTGTCTTTGGGTAGTTCAATTTCAAAGGGGCTGACAATGTTCTGCGAACTGATGGCAACAAGGAGAACGACAGCCTGCTCTTTAGTCAACGGGTTTGGGAACGAAGGGATTGGCGCTGACTCGTCCAAATCCGATGCATCAAAGCTGAGTTGTTCCAATTGGTTGGGGAGATGACGGGACATCCCCTGTTCTTCTCGCCATATCCGCATATCCCGGATGGCGTCAGCCTGAACCCTACGCCGGGCCCCGGTGAATCTATCTAACAAATCCGAAGGAGTTTTGGGATCATTCTTAAGTGCTTCTTCTAATAGGTACGCATATCGAAGAGCAAGGAATGTAATTTGCTCCGTCTCCGTCATTGAAACGTCTAGATCGCTGTTTATTTGGACAAGTTCTTTGGATAGCGATCCAAACAGTGCGTAGCCAACAGCTTCGCCAACTTGCCTGTGCGAAAGATATAGCACGGCGGCATGCGCTTTGTGCGTCGGAGTCTTCCCGACGCAGTAGTCCAAGAGCCATGGGAATTGCGAGCTCAAGCCTCGATGCGACGCTACTGGATCCGAAGCATGCCAAAAGTTGACCCACCAGCCAAGATTGTTTGGAGCTTCGTCTAGATTCTTTCGTACCGAGTCGATGTTGAAGCTACCGTGCGCGAGCGGACTGCCTATCGTCACAAAGCCTTCTACGTACACTTCCTTTGGCAATCGAAGCAGGAGATCCGCAGCAATGACAGAGCCCAGACTGTGGCCAATGAGGACTATTTTCCCCGATTGCGGCAATTCCGAGAGGATCTTTTTCAATACTTGGGCCCGAATTTTCTCATTACCCAAGTAGTTGGCAGCCTGCGTGAGGTTGCTGGGAATATGCAGCCCGGCCTCAACGACTACGGGTGCCCCAATCCACCCAGTTCCAAACTGCTGAGGACCCAGCCTATATTCAAGCCCCGCGATCCTTTGTTCAAATTCACGCCGGTGTGCTTGCGCATCCGACTTGCTCAGGCGTTTGTGGGCAATGGGCGGAACGTCGCGATCGTCATCAGATCCCTTGAGGGCATGGGAATATTTGGGGGCTATTACATCCACGTCATCCAAAGATCCGTACCCGGCGGCTTGAAGCGAAGTATTCAGGGCAGTTTTCCATGCGGCTTTCGGGTCCCCGTCACCTACGCCGTGCAGAAATACCAAAATAGGTTTCATGTCGCTCAAAATAATTCTCTTCTTTTCCACGAGTCACTGTTAACTGCTCCATTCGAAGTATATGAATCAAGCCAGAGAAATATGAATTCTCGAACAAACGAACCCGTAAAATTCGATTCAATCTCCTTCCTATCGCCGAGGCTGCCGGACGGACTCAATTGGGAGAACGCTCCTGTGCTCGGCTCTATGCTGCGGCGTGCAACTGATTTCGGCCAGGGGTCTGCGACGGATCAAGGTGTTTCGGGAACAGGATATGGGCCAGCCCATTGATTTTGACCAGGGTCAATAACCCGGCATGGATGGCCAGATGGTAGCGCCGGCATAAGCAGGATGCGTTGGAGCAGCTGGTTGATCCACCTCGGGACCACCAGTCATCGTAGTGGTACTCGATCATTTCCGGCGGTGCCGTGCATCCGGGCACAATGCAGCCCCTGTCCCTAGCGAAGGCCGCCTTCTTGATCGCCTCGGAGAAGAAGCGTTGGGATCTTCCAAGGTCCAGTGGTTGTCCGTCGGCGCCGATGAGCACCCGGCAGATCTCCACTTGGCAGATCAGTTTTCCTGTCACAGCCGCATCGAGCTTGACCCCATGGGCCGTGACTGCTGCCAACTTGTTCGGATCTTGCAAATCCTTGAGCGAATCCAGCTTCAGGTGGACTGCAACCTGCGGGGTGATTGTTTTGCTCGGCTCAGCGTCGGTGCCACCGGAAGTGGTGTGGGCCAGCGCTGCAAGGAAGGCATTCAAGCGGCGCTGCGCCGGGGCCACCTGACCATCACCGGCCAGTCCGTGATCCTCTTTTTGTTCGGAAGACTCTTTGGTTGATCCCTCATCTGAGTCCCTGCCCAGTCCGGCGCGGGCTGGTCGCTGGAGAACGGGTCTTCGCCGCTGCAGCGTGAGTTGTTGGCGCGTGCGTCCTTGCCAGCCTCGGTACGCGGATTGTCGGCCTGGTTGGACATTGAATGCACCATTTCGGCCTGCTCCCCCTCGGCCAGCAGCTCCCAGCACTCTGCGGTGCCGCGTTTTCCGCGGTAGAACAGGCCGGTGGGAGTGGGCTTGGCCGGTTCGTGCTGCTGGCGGTAGTCGTCGATCAACGCGGCCACGCATTTTTTCGCTGGTGGTGCGGTTCGGTTCCTGCAAAGCGTCGACGATGCGGGTTTCCAGAAGGGCGCCATTGGCGTGTGTCGCGGTGGCCGGCAGCGGCAGCCCGTCATGCGCGGTGTCTTTCGGTTCGAACTTCTCAAGGGCCCGGGCTGCGCCCAGGATGCGTCTGGGTTCGATCTCCCCCGGGTGGGCGAAGAGCTCAGCCAGTGCTGCGTGGCGCGGTGTAATTTCCCGGCCGTCGCTGTGCCGACGGACAATCACCAGATGGGCATCGCCGAGCCGGGCCGCGGCCTGATGATAGTTGATGCCCAGCCACGAGGCGGCGAAGTCCGCGGTGTCCTGGTAGTGAGCGCGGCCGGTGATCAGCCGAGCGGCGTGCGACAGGTCCTGCTGGCTACTTGGGTCGGAGCGCCACGTGCGCAGTGAGGCCAACACGACATCTTCCAGCAGGTGGGCACCAGTCGATTCGCACCGGATAATTACATGCAGCTGTTGGCGCTGGGCCAGGCGAGCCAGTTCTTCCACCAAGCGCGCGTGACCGGCTGCTATGCGCGGGTCCTCGCTAGTTCGCAGCTGAACACAAAGATCCGCCAGCAGCGCGCAGCAGGCAGCCATGATGGACAACAGCACGGCGGCGGTGCCGCGCGGGATGCTTCCGGTGATGGCCTCGCGCAGTACCTGCAACGCTGCGGCAAGCTGGTGGATCTTCATGACTCCAGCATGTAGGCAATCGCGTGTCATTGGGCGCCTCGACGCAAAAATGTGGATAAACCTGAATCTAACTCTCTGACAGCTGGTCCCCAGCTGCCCAGTCGTTGTTCCTCGAACGGATCAGCAGCCACGCAGCTACAAGCAGTAGCAGTCCGGAAAGTCCTGTGGACAGGGCCACCACTGTCTCTGTGCCCGGGGTGGTGTCATGCGAGGAATAGAACGTGAGCAGCGGGGCGACGATGTAGCAGGCGAAGATGTACCCGTGGACATTGGTGCCCAGGGTGAAGAAGACCGCGAGGCTGAGTGCCGGACAACGCCTGGCGCACAGCAGGCACAGACCGATCGCCGCAAAGAACCCCAGCGTCAACAGCGTGTCGGCGAGCGCCGTGCGTCCCGACTCGTGGGGCGGTGTCCCGTTGCGGGAGGTGAGCAGGGATTCGTAGCCGATGATCGCGCAACTGGCGGAAAGCAGCAGCCCCAGGATCAGCTGCAGCGGACCGCGCCGGAAGCTTTGCCGCGGTCGCAGGGACAGCAGGCACATGGTCAGCAGCACCACCCCGGCGGCTTGCAGCAGCATTCCGATTCCGAAGGGAAGGCTGGTGCCGGGAATCATCACGAATGGTTCGGAGGCCAGGTAGTAGTCGTACAGGTGGTCTTCCACGGACAGGTCGCTGGGGTCGAGGCCCGCGGGAAATGTGATCCAGCGGGCATGGGCCGCTGACAGCTGGAACCAGCAGGAGGCCAGGAAGAACAGTGCCGCACCCGAGGCGAAGATCACCGCGACCCAGCTCTGTGGCGTAGCGGCGCTGGTTCCGCCTAGCCACCTCGGGGTGGATTTGAGGGCGGTCCAGCTCGATGCACGTAGCTGGCGCAGGTCGGTGGCGAACTCACTCATTGTTCCTGTCCCTTCCACTCAGTCTCTTGCGGATCAACTGCACCGCGGCCAGGAGCGCTGCGGCTCCCGCGGCGACGCTGCTGATCGCCACGATGGTTTCAGTCCCGGGGGTTGCATCGTACGGGGCGTATCCGGTGATCGCCGGAGCAAAGAGCACGGCGATGGCCAGGTAGCCGATCGGGCTGGCGCACTGGGCGAACAGCATCGCGATCCCCACAGCCGGGAGCCGCAGCCAGGCCATGATGCCCAGCGCCAGCAGCGCAGGAGACGTCAGGAAGACGATCGCAACCACCAGCCAGTCGGTGGCGGACGCCTCGCTGATCTGGCCGGTGGCCGCGATGCGCAGCGAATCGGCCCCGATCAAGGCGAATCCGGCGGCGACGGCAGCGCCGAGCAGCAGCTGGGCGTGGAGCACGGCGGCACTGGCCCGCGGGCGCAGCATCAGCACGGCGGCCGTCAGGAAAGTCAAGCCGGCGGCCTGCAGCAGCATGCCGATGCCGAAGGGCAGGTGGGTGCCGGGCAACAGGATCACCGGGTCCGCGGCCAGGTAGTAGTCGAAACGGTTGTCCTCGATGGCGAGTCCCCCACCCCCGCTGCGTGTGTGATCCAGCGGGAGTTGGAGGCAGCCAGCTGGAATCCGGAGGACACCAGCAGAAGCAGTCCGGAAGCCAGCGCGCAGCCGATGGCCGGGAGCGGGACCCAGTGAATGCCGGAGGAGCTCGCCACGTGTTTTCCCGCCGCAGCCAGTAACCGCTGCAGGAGCTTCATCACCGCGCCCACATCCGCCGCCAGCCCGCGGACGCCCCCGGCGAAGTCACCCATGGCGGGCCTGCGCAGCGCAGAGCCCTACGCCGAAGGAGGCGAACAGCATCAGCGCGGCCGCCACAGGGTTGATCGGCAAGCGGATCGCCCTCCGAACGGTGTCCGGGGCCGCCCGGTGTTGCGCCCGTTGCCGCGCGCCGCGGTTCGGTGTGCGCGGCGTAGTTCCCAGTTCACTCATGCGCAGAGATTAGCAAGCCGGAATATGAAGCAGAAAGAGGCGAGAATCACCGCACAAATCGCTGAAACTTCCATCGGGTACCGCTGGGTGGGACCGGAAGAAGCGAAATAAGGAAAATGACAGAAGAAGCTTTGACTTTCTCCGGAGGCTGATGAAAGAAACTGCGGGTCAGCGGGCGGTGCTCGCCTTCTACTTGCTTTCACTGCGCCGGGCATCGCCACGGGGTGCGTCCAAAACGTTGATGACGACAGGTGAAGCGCAGCTGGCGAGCTAATGCGCTTGACGGCATTTCAGGGAAAGCTAATCTGCTCTGATCGTTTTTCGCAGGTAGTTGTTTAGGCTAACCTTAGACTGATCGACCTGTGGCCCGCATCGCAATCGCGGGTTCCGGCGGTCACCCGCGATCGACAAATACCCCTTCGCGGGAGCGCCAAGAAGATGAAGGCAGCACAAGATGATCGGAAACTACCTGATCGGTCTGCGCGAGGGACTGGAAGCGGTCCTGATCGTGGTCCTGCTGATCGCGTACCTGACCAAAACGAACCGCCGGCACCTGCTGCCGCGCATCTACGCCGGCGTGGGCGTCGCGGTCGCGGTGTCGCTGGGCTTCGGCGCGCTGCTGACCTTCGGCCCGAGCGGGCTGACCTTCCAGGCGCAGGAGATCATCGGCGGCACGCTGTCCATCCTGGCCGCGGGCCTGGTGACCTGGATGATCTTCTGGATGGCCAAGACCTCCAAGACGCTGAACAAGGACCTGCAGCAGCAGGTGGACAAGGCGGCCGACGGCCCGGCCTGGGGGCTGGTCATCGTCGGCGCGCTGTCGGTGGGCCGCGAGGGCCTGGAGACGGCGCTGTTCATCTGGGCCGCGGCGCGCACCAGCGACCAGACCTGGGAGCCGCTGCTCGGGGCGGGGCTGGGCATCGCCACCGCGATCCTGCTCGGTGTGCTGCTGCACCGCGGCGTCGTGAAGATCCAGCTGTCCAAGTTCTTCGCCTACACCGGCGTGCTGCTTGTGGCGGTCGCCGCGGGCGTGCTCGCCTACGGCGTGCACGACCTGCAGGAAGCCGCCGTGCTGCCGGGCATCAACAACCTCGCCTTCGACCTCAGCACCCAGCTGCCGCCCTCGGGCGTGGCAGCCACCTTGCTCCAGGGCATCTTCAACTTCACCCCGGCGATGACCGTGCTGCAGGTGGCCGCCTGGGCGCTCTACATCGTGCCGGTGATGTTCTTCTACCTGCGCGCCCTGCGCTCCGGGACCAAGCCCGCGCCGAAGCCGGCGGCGACGCAGTCGTCCGCGCAGTCACCAGCGCAGTCACCAGCGCAGTCTCCGGAAAACGCCTGAGCGGCGCACCGCACCAACCATTCGCACTATCGAGGATCCACCACCCATGACCAAGTTCCTGGCACCCGCCGCCCTGCTCGCGCTCGGCGCCCTGGCCCTGACCGGCTGCACCGACAACAACGCCACCGCCAGCGCGGACGGCTCCATCGCCGTGAGCGCGAGCGACGACGCCTGCACCCTGGCCACCGGCACCGCCGCCGGCGGCACCCTGAAGTTCTCCGTGAAGAACGAGGGCACCAAGGTCAACGAGTTCTACCTGCTGGCCGAGGACGGCCTGCGCATCGTGGGCGAGGTGGAGAACATCGGCCCCGGCGTGACCCGCGACCTGGTGGTCATGGCCCCCGAGGGCAGCTACTTCGCCGCCTGCAAGCCGGGCATGGTCGGCGACGGCATCCGTTCGCCGTTCACCGTGACCGCCGCGGCCGCCGGCCAGGAGGTGTCCGCGGACCGCGCCGCGCTGCAGCAGACCGCCGCGGACCAGTACGCCTCCTACGTCAAGGACCAGTCGCAGCAGCTGCTGGCAGGCACCGAGGACTTCGCCAAGGCCTTCGCCGCCGGCGAGGAAGCCGAGGCCAAACAGCTCTACCCGCAGGTGCGCATGCACTGGGAGCGCATCGAGCCGGTGGCCGAGTCCTTCGGCGACCTGGACCCGATCCTCGACGCCCGCGAGGCGGACCTTGAAGAGGGCCAGGAGTTCACCGGCTGGCACCGCGCGGAGAAGGATTTGTGGGCCCCGAAGGGCTACACCAAGATGAGCCAGGCGCAGCGCCAGCAGATCGCGGATGGGCTCGTAAAGCACACCACCGAGCTGGTCACGCGCGCCCAGGCGCTGGAGTTCACCCCGGACAAGCTGGCCAACGGCGCCAAGGAGCTGCTGGACGAGGTCGCCACCGGCAAGGTCACCGGCGAGGAGGAGGCCTTCTCCCACACCGACCTGTGGGACTTCCAGGCCAACCTGGAGGGCGCGAAGATCGCCTACGAGGACCTGGCCCCGCTGCTGGAGGGCACCGACGACGAGCTGGATGCGCAGCTGAAGGAGAACTTCGAGAAGCTGCAGGCGCAGCTGGACGCCTACCGCGTGGGCGAGGGCTTCAAATACTACGATCAGCTGGGCACCGAGCAGGTGCAGGAGCTGGCCGCCGGGGTGGACGCCCTGTCCGAGCCACTCTCCCGCCTGACCGCCGCGGTGGTCAAGTAGGGCGGGCACCATGGGCGAAGAGAAGAAGGCCGGGATCTCCCGGCGGTTGCTGCTCACCGGCGCGGGCGCCGGCGGGGCGGGCCTTGCCGTGGGCGCGCTGGCCGCCGCGGCCTTCGGCGGGCAGCTGCCCGAGAAGCAGGCAACCGACACCATCGAGTTCTACGGCGAGCACCAGGCGGGCATCACCACCGAGGCCCAGGACCGCATGCACATCGTCGGCTTCGACGTGACCACGCAGGACCGCGGCAAGCTCGTCGCGCTGCTCAGGGACTGGACCGCGGCGATCGAGCAGATGGCCGCCGGGCAGCCGGTGGGCGGCGCCGACACCGGCTCCTACGACGCCCCGCCGGCGGACACCGGGGAGGCCGAGGGCCTGGGCGCCGCGCACCTGACGGTGACCGTGGGCTTCGGCCGCTCGCTGTTCCTCGACGAGCACGGCAAGCCGCGCTTCGGACTGGAGGGCAAGCTGCCCGAGGCGCTGATCGAGCTGCCGCATTTCTCCGGGGACATGGTGGAGGAACAGCGCAGCGGCGGGGACATCGTGGTGCAGGCCTGCGCCAACGACCCGCAGGTGGCGGTGCACGCGATCCGCAACCTCTCGCGGCTGGGCTTCGGCACGGTGCGGGTGCGCTTCAGCCAGATCGGCTTCGGCCGCACGGCCAAGACCACCCAGGCGCAGCAGACCCCGCGCAACCTGTTCGGCTTCAAGGACGGCACCGCCAACATCCTGGCCGAGGACGCCGACGCGCTGGCCAAGCACGTCTGGGTGGGCAAGGATTCGACCGACCAGCCGTGGATGGCCGGGGGCACCTACATGGTGGCCCGGCGCATCCGCATGCAGATCGAGACCTGGGACCGCTCCGCGCTGCGCGAGCAGGAGAACGTGGTGGGCCGCATCAAGTCCACCGGCGCTCCGCTGTCCGGCGGCGAGGAGTTCAGCGAGCCGGACTTCGCGATGGCCGGGTCGGCCGGGCCGATCATCCCGGTGGACTCCCACGTGGCGGTGCTGCATCCCAGCGCGCACAACGGGGCGCGGATGCTGCGCCGCGGCTTCAACTACACCGACGGCTCGGACGGGCTGGGCCGGCTGGACGCCGGCCTGTTCTTCATCGCCTTCGTGATCGACGCGCGCACGCACTTCGTGCCGCTGCAAAAGGCCATGAGCGCCAATGACGCGATGAACGAGTACCTGCGCCACACCTCCTCCGGGCTCTACGCGATCCCGCCGGGCATCCAACCCGGACAGTACCTGGGCCAGCAGCTCTTCGAGGGCTGAAGACCTGAGCAGGCTGCGGGCCCGCGCGATCTTTCCCCATGGGATCGCGCGGGCCCGCTGTTGCCTGCGCCGCGGCGTGCCTAGACTGGGTCGAACATCGGCAGGGCGGAACAGCTGTTTCGAAGCGGAGGGTCCCATGAGCACGGTACTGCAGCAGCACAAGATCACCATCCTGGCCGGGGCGCGCACCGCGGTGGGCAGATTCAACGGCATGTATCGGGAGCTTGACACCGCGCAGCTCGGCGCGGCGGCCGTCCGCGGTGCTCTGGAGCGCAGCGGGCTGGAGCCCGAGGCGGTGGACGAGGTGGTGATGGGCTGCATCGGCCAGGTGGGCCCGGAGTCCTACAACGCCCGGCGGGTGGCGCTGGGCGCCGGCCTGCCGCAGTCGACCACCGCGTTCAATGTGAACCGGTTGTGCGGCAGCGGGCTGCAGGCGGTGTTCAGCGCCGCCCAGTCGCTGGTGGTGGGCGCCAGCGAAGTGGCGGTGGCCGGCGGCAACGAGTCGATGACCACCCTGCCGTACCTCGACTACTCGGCCGGGCAGGCCCGCTCGCTGGCCCCGCGCACGCTGCGCCACGGCACCTTGGCCATGCTGACCGACCCGTTCAGCAACAAGCACATGGGCACCACCGCGGATGCGGTGGCCCGCAAGTACCAGGTGGGCCGGGCGGCGCAGGACGAGTTCGCGCTGCGCTCCCAGCAGCTGGCCGGCAGCCAGATCGCCCGCCAGGCCTTCGCGCAGGAGATCATCGAGCACAGCCTGGTAGGCGGCCAAGGCCGGGATGTCGACGAGCACCCGCGGCAGGGCGTGAGCCTGGATTCCCTGGCCGCGCTGACACCGGCCTTCTCCCCCGAGGGCACGGCCACCGCGGGCAATTCCTCGGGCGTGAACGACGGGGCGGCGGCGCTGGTGCTGGCCAAGGGCGAGTACGTGCGGGCGCACGGGCTGCCGGCGCTGGCCACGGTGGAGCATGTGGTGGTGACCGCCATGGATCCGGCCTACATGGGGTACGCCCCGACCTTCGCGCTGCGCAAGCTGTTCGCCGAGACCAAGCTGGGCCCGAAGGACATCGACGTGTTCGAGCTGAACGAGGCGTTCGCCGCGCAGGCGCTGGCGGTGATCCGCGACGCGCAGCTGGAGCCCTGCAAGGTCAACCCCTATGGCGGGGCCATCGCGCTGGGCCACCCGGTGGGCGCCACCGGCGCGATCCTCGCACTGCGCGCGGCGCTGGACCTGCAGCGCCGGGACCTGGAATACGCGGTGGTGACGCTGTGCATCGGCGGCGGGCAGGGCATCGCGGCGCTGCTGAAGCGGGCCTGAGGGCTACTGCAGGGCGGAGGTGAGCCGGGCCAGCGAGTCCAGGATCTTCTCGCGCCACGGCCGGCGCTTCCAGCGCTGCAGGTCGATGGGCAGGCTGAGCTCCCGGTAGCCGTCCTCGACCTTGCGCATCTCGGCGACGAACTGCGCCCCGCGCACCAGCAGCGAAACCTCCATGTTCAGGCTGAAGGAGCGCATGTCCATGTTGCTGGAGCCGATGACCGCGACCTCGTCGTCGATCGAGAAGTGCTTGGAGTGCAGCACGGTGGGCGAGGGGTACTGGTAGATCTTCACCCCGGCGGCCAGCAGGTCGGTGTAGTAGGAGCGCTGCGCGTGGTAGACCATCGCCTGGTCGGCGACCTCGGAGACGAACAGCTCCACCGCCAGCCCGCGGGAGGCGGCGGTGATGATGGCCTGCAAGGTGGCCTCGTCCGGGACGAAGTACGGGCTGGTGATGCTCACCCGGTGCCGGGCATTGTGGATCAGCGAGACGAAGAGCTTGAGGTTATTGTCGTTCTCGAAGCTCGGGCCGCTGGGGATCACCTGGGCGTCCAGCCCGTGCACGGTGCGCGACTGGTGGGCGCTGGGCGTTTCATGGTGGATGCTCGCCTCGCGCACCCGGTACTTCTCCCCTTCGAGCAGCTCGTCGGTTTCGCTGAACCAGTCGGTGATGAACACCGCGTCCAGCTCGCTGACGATCGGGCCTTCCAGCCGCACCATCAGTTCCTTCCAGTGCAGGCCGCGGCGCAGGTTCCCGGGCTTGAGGTAGGTCGAGTCGATCAGGTTCTGCGACCCGGTGAAGCCCACTTCCCCATCCACGATCAGCAGCTTGCGGTGGTTGCGCAGATCCGGACGCTGCCATTGGCCCTTCAGTGGCTTCAGCGGCAGCATGTGGTGCCATTGGATGCCCAGCCGGTCCAGCTCTTGGATGGTTTCCTTGCGCCGCGGCAGGGTCAGGGTGGCGACGTGGTCGAAGAGCACCCGCACCGCGACCCCGCGGGCGGCGGCGCGGCCCAGCGCGGCGATGAGCTCTCCGGTGGTCTGGTCGCTGACCAGGATGTAGAACTCCACGTGGATGAATGACTGCGCCTTCTCGACCGCGCGGACCATGGAGGCGATGGACTGCTCGTAGCCGCCGATCAGCGTGGCGGAGGTTCCCGAGACCATGCCCAGCGCGCCGAGCTTCTCGTTCATCGCCACGGTCGGACCCAGCCAGTCCGGGGAGTCGAACTGCGCCCGGTGCCCGCTGAGCCCGGAGGCGGCGTGCATCAGCTCGTTGACCTGCCGCTGCTTCTCCCGGCGGTGGCGCGGAAGCCGGCCGAAGCCGATCAGGAAGAAGGCGATGGCGCCCAGGTACGGGATGAAGATGATCGTCATGATCCAGGCGATGGCCGTGGTCGGCTTGCGCCGCGAGGAGATGACGATGGCAGCGGTCAGGCCGATGACCGGGTGCAGGATCAGGAAAACCACGCCAACTTCGTCAGCTGTATTCAATGCGCTGCCTCTCAGTTCCACGATGCGCAACCGGACAGGCCGCGGAAGGCCAACAGCGGCCCCGTACGAAATCCTATGTCTACGTGCGCGCTTTCCCGCAGATTACGCGCAACCGGAGGGTGTTCAACCTCTCAGCCGGTCCCCGGACTTATAAGAGCCCCATGGCTGGCAAATAGATATATTGAAGGCGCAAGTCAATTGGTTAATGCCCGGTGCCCCGATCTTTGCGATCAGGACGCCGGGCAGCGATTTCTTCCGAACCGATTTCCACTCCCGCCGGTGTCCTATTTATCCACCGACCAGAGACAATGCCCAATTCGCCCCTAGGATCAATATCGTCGCGGTACGCCACGATGACAATCAGACTTCAACATCTGTGGGGAGAGGCCATCATTTCCATCACCCGCCGGTTCACGGCCGCTTCGGCCGCCACGGCTCTGGGCCTTGCACTCAGCTCATGGTCCATATCGCCGTCGCAGCCTTCGCCGGACGCCTCGCCTGCAGCTTCCGCCTCGGCCACAACTTCCGCGTCTTCCACGTCTGCCCCGTCTTCCACGCCAACCAATTCCGTATCGGCGAGCGCCACGGCGCAGGCCGCTGGGACAGTGAAGCACAAGGTGGGCAACGGGCATGTCGAACTTGAGGTGCCGGCGGACTGGAGACTTGTGGGGACCGGCGAATATTTCGAAGGCCAGATACACGAAGACCTTAAGTCAACCTACAGCACCCGCAATGCCAAGGGAGCGGAAATGGCGGTGCTGAGCACCGGCATCGAATAATATCCGCATGGCGAGCCGCCCATGACGCAGGTGCACAATGGGATCATCGATTTCAGCGACCAGGCAGTGAATGGCCAGTCGCATGTTTTCGCCACTTCCGAGGGCAGCACAGGGACCTCCATCAGCTTGGCTATGGGGAAGAAGAACCAGCTTGAATTCGCTAACGCCCTCCCATGGGTCTTCGGCCCTTCGCAGTCCAGCGGCGCCACCTTCTACCGGGTGATTGACGACGATGAGCGGCTCACCGGAGTTGACCCAGGCCTGACCGGGGCTGTCCGTGCCAAGGCCTACGCCCAGACCGAGGCGTACAGGGTATTGAAGGCAACCATGCTGTCGCTGAAGGAAACCAAGAAGTTCACGGCTCCGCCTTTGGGCGAAGCAACCTCGTGCGTCGGTGCGAAGTACACCTATGAACTAGGGAATTCCCAGCTCGGCTGCTGCAAGAGCGCCCGAGCACGGGTGGTGTGGAGATCATCGGTTTTGGTGCCTGCATGCTGGCCGTGTTAGAGGGGCCCGGTTTTTGCCTGGTTGATTCGACCGAGGGACGTTTCGAATTCAGGGTGAAATAGCCCGGGCTCCCGCCACCGCCCCCGGGCGAAAATCCGTTCCAGTGGGCGTCGCCATGTCGCGCCGCATAGTCACCTGATCGAAGTCGCCAAGCTGCGAATCAATTCCGGCGAAACATCTTAAGGATTGCCACTGCACATGTTCAGATAGAACGCTTCGATGTATGCAGGGTGACTTGACAGGCGGAACATGAAATCGGCGGCATGGCCGCGGTATGCCTCTAGCACGCAGCGGCATTTGTTGAAGGGGGCGGGCATGCTTGCTTGGTGCCATTTAACGCGGATCCCCCCTATCCCGAATTGCCGCCATGCCTGCGCGAACGAGGGAAGCTGTCGACGAAGATCTGCCCTGCGGATTTTTTCGATTCCGTGGCCAAGCATCTGCTGAAACCACAGGCCATGCCCGCAGCGGCGAAGTCCGTTTCGAAGCCCACGGATTCCCGGGTCGAGTCCAGCATTGGTTGCCTCGTCTCGGACTGTGCAGTATGCAGCGAACACAGCTGGATGGATCCGGAGCGCCGTTCGTGACTGCCGACAACAACCCGCCCTTCAAGCGTGGCTGGTACCTGCCTGAGAATGCACCCGGGCAGCGCTTCGCTGGGAGCGTTGCCCGGGTGGCTCGGATTCAAGCTGCGCGACAGGCTGGTGCCTAGCGCACGGCGACGCGCAGCTGGTTGTTCCACGGATCCTTGAACTGCAGCTCGGATCCGGTGTGGTGGTTCTGCACGCCGGCGAAGTCAAGGCGCTCGGCGATCTTGCCGATCTCGTCCTGGGTCGGGACGTTGATCAGCACCTCGCCCAGGCCCAGGGTGTCCTTGCGGGGTCCTGCGCCGCGGGAATTCCAGACGTTCATGGCCATGTGGTGGTGGTAGCCGCCGGCGGAGACGAACAGCGCCTGGTTGCCCAGAGCCGCGGTCTGGTCGAACCCCAGGGTCTGGACGTAGAACTGGTGGGCCGTCGCGACGTCGCCGACCTGCAGGTGGACGTGGCCTACCTCGGCGCCAGCCCGCTTCTGCCCGGCGACAGCTTCCTCGGTCAGGTGGGTGTTCAGGAAGTTGTTCGGGTCCAGGTAGATGGTGTCCATGGAGACCTGGTCTCCGGTCCAGGTCCAGGTGTCCCGCGGGCGGTCGAAGTAGAGCTCGATGCCGTTGCCTTCCGGATCGGTGAAGTAGAAGGCTTCGGAGACCAGATGGTCCGAGCTGCCCACGAAGCTGCTCTGGTTGTACTGCGCGGCGGACAGCACGGTGGCGGCCAAATCAGCTTGGGTCTTGAAGAGCAGGGCGGTGTGGAACAGGCCCGCTTCGCCGCGAGCCGGCAGCTGCAGCCCGGGGGCGGGCGTAAGCTGGACCAGGGTTTCGGCGCCGCGTCCAAGGCTGGTGCCGGCGGCGCTTTCCTTGAGCACGTCCAGACCCAGGGCCTGCTGGTAGTAGGTGCTCATGGTGTCCAGGTCGCCGACCTTGAGCTGCACGGCATTCATCGACAGCTGCGCGGAGAGCTTGTCTTCCTTCAGGGGTGCCATGGTCGGCGTCCTTTCTGCGGGCGGGTTGTCTTGCTTGATTCCAGAGTACGCCTCTTTAGTTGAAGCTTCAATCTTTTAATGCAAATGTGCCCCACATCCCAATTTCACGGCCGCGGCACGACACCCCGGGAGCGGAAACCCTTCCCCTTTGATAGGACGTCAAAGTATATTGGCCAGTGACCGTCATCACAAAGGAAATGGGCGGCGAATCTGCGAGCTGGAGGATGCAAATGGGTGTGACTGAAGAATTCCGCACGGTACGGGATCAGCTGATCGCGTGGCGCGAGAACTACCAGCACGCCTGCGAGCATTTCTCCTGGCCGCGTTTCACCCATTTCAATTTCGGCTTCGACTGGTTCGACCAGGTTGCCGCCGACCCGCAGCGCGTCGACACCCCGGCACTGGTGATCACCGAGCTGGACGGCTCCTCGACCCGGCGCACCTGGCGCGAGCTGTCCGAGCGCTCGACCCAGCTGGCCCGCTGGCTCAGCGATTCCGGGGTGCGCCGTTCGGATTCCATCGCGGTGATGCTGGGCAACCAGGTCGAGCTGTGGGAAACCATGCTGGCAGGCATCAAGCTCGGCGCCATCCTGGTCCCCTGCACCACGCAGCTGACCCCCGCGGACCTCAGCGACCGCATCCAGCGCGGACACGTCACCTGGGTCATCACCAACGAAGCCGAGACCCCTAAGTTCGCCTCGCTGGAGGAGGACTTCACGCTGGTGCAGATCGGCGGCACCCCGGCCGAGGGAATCCTGTCCTACGCGGATTCATTCACCGCGCCAACGGAGTTCACCCTGGAATCCCCGACCCGCGCCGAAGAACCGCTGCTGCGCTACTTCACCTCGGGCACCACCTCGCGGGCGAAGCTCGTGGAGCACACCCACGTGTCCTACCCGGTGGGGCACCTGAGCACCATGTTCTGGATCGGCCTGGAGCCAGGCGACGTGCACCTGAACGTCGCCTCCCCCGGCTGGGCCAAACACGCGTGGTCCAACCTGTTCACCCCGTGGATCGCCGAGGCGACGGTCTTCGTCTACAACTACGAGCGCTTCGACGCCGGAGCGTTGATGGAGCAGATGGCCCGCGAGAAGGTCACCAGCTTCTGCGCCCCGCCCACCGTCTGGCGGCTGCTGATCCAGGCGGACCTGACCCAGCTGGCAACTCCCCCGGCCAAGCTCGTCTCGGCCGGCGAACCGCTGAACGCCGAGGTCATCGACCAGGTGCAGCGCGCCTGGGGCCAGGTCATCCGCGACGGTTTCGGGCAGACCGAAACCACCGTGCAAATCGCCAACCCGCCCGGAGAGCGGATCGTCATCGGCGCCATGGGCCGCCCGATGCCCGGCTACCAGGTGGTGCTGCGCGACCCGCTGACCGGGCAGGAATCGGACACCGGGGAGATCTGCCTGGTGACCGATCCGCGGCCGCTGGGGCTGATGAACGGCTACTTCGAGGACGAGGAGAAAACCGCGCAGGCTTTTCACGGCGGGGTCTACCACACCGGGGACATCGCCGAGCGGGACGAGCACGGGGTGCTCACCTATGTGGGGCGGGCGGATGACGTATTCAAGTCCAGCGACTACAAGCTCAGCCCCTTCGAGCTGGAGTCGGTGCTGATCGAGCATCCGGGGGTCGGCGAGGCGGCGGTGGTTCCCGCGCCGGACGACCTGCGGCTGTCCGTGCCCAAGGCCTATGTGGTGCCGGCCGCCGGCTACACCGCCGGGGCTCAGCTGGCAGAGAGCATCCTTGCCTACTGCCGCGAGCACCTGGCCGCCTACAAGCGGATCCGCCGCCTGGAATTCGCGGAGCTGCCCAAAACCATCTCGGGCAAGATCCGCCGGGTGGAGCTGCGCCGGGCGGAGGAGGAACGCCACCGCGGCGGCACCGCTCCGGGCACCGAATACCGGGACACCGACTTCCCGGGATTGTCCTCCAGCTAGCCCGCAGCGCCGGAGCGGCACACCCGCCGCAACCGTGTTTTGATCAATATTGCCGGTGTTGTGCAAGTCGACCGCACAACCTGACGCAACAATTCGTCCACAGTGAGCACCAGAGTATATTGAGCACAGAAACGTTCACCCTGTTCACCGTGCAGTCCAGCTGCCGCCGAAAGGACTCTGATGAGTAACACCGAGAAGTTCCGTGCGGCGCGCGACCTCCTCCTGGCCCACCGCGACGACTACGCCGGTGCGCGCAAGGCCTTCAGCTGGCCGCAGTTCGAGGACTTCAACTTCGCCTACGACTGGTTCGACGCGGTGGCCAAGGATCCGGCCCGCGCGGACGCCCCGGCGCTGATCCTCACCGAGCCGGACGGCAGCAGCGCCCGCTACAGCTGGGCCGAACTCTCACGGCGCTCCACCCAGGTGGCGCGCTGGCTTTCGGATAACGGGTTCAAGCGCCAGGACACCATGATCGTGATGCTCGGCAACGAGGTGGCGCTGTGGGAGATCATGCTCGCGGGCATGAAGCTGGGCGCCGTGATCATCCCCTCCACCACGCAGCTGACCAGCGTGGACCTGGCCGACCGCATCGAACGCGGCAAGGCCAATTGGATCGTCACCAGCTACGACCAGCTGCCCAAGCTTGAGCAGGTACCCGGGGACTACACCACCGTCCAGGTGCGCGGCGAGGCCGCCGCGGGCACCCTGCACTTCGATGACTCGCACCAGGCTCCGGCGCAGTTCGCCCTGGACACGCCCACGCGCGCGGATGAGACCCTGCTGCTCTACTTCACCTCCGGCACCACCTCGCTGGCCAAGCTTGTGCAGCACACCCACGTGTCCTACCCCGTGGGGCACCTGGCGACCATGTTCTGGATCGGGCTGGAACCGGGCGACGTGCACCTGAACGTCGCCTCCCCCGGCTGGGGCAAGCATGCGTGGTCCAACTTCTTCGGCCCGTGGATCGCCGAGGCGACGGTGTTCGTCTACAACTACGAGCGCTTCGATCCCAAGGCGCTGATGCACCAGATGGATGTCGAGAACGTCACCAGCTTCTGCGCCCCGCCCACCGTGTGGCGCTACCTGATCCAGGCCGACCTCTCGGTGCTGAGCACTCCCCCGCGCAAGCTGGTCTCCGCCGGCGAGCCGCTGAACCGCGAGGTCATCGAGCAGGTGCGCAACGCCTGGGGCCAGGTGATCCGCGACGGCTACGGGCAGACCGAAACCACCGTGCAGATCGCCAACCCCCCGGGAGAATCCGTCAAGGTGGGCGCCATGGGCCGCCCGATGCCAGGCTACGAGATCGAGCTGCGCAACCCGACCACCGGCCAGCTGGCGGAGGTGGGAGAGATCTGCCTGCGGCTGGATCCGCGGCCGGTGGGCCTGATGAAGGGCTACTTCGAGGACCAGGCGAGAACCGACACCGCGACCCGCAACGGGGTCTACCACACCGGGGACATCGCCGAACGCGATGCCGAGGGGGTGCTGACCTATGTGGGCCGCGCGGATGACGTGTTCAAGTCCAGCGACTACAAGCTCAGCCCCTTCGAGCTGGAATCGGTGGTGCTGGAGCACCCGGCCGTCGCCGAGGCCGCCGTGGTCCCCTCGCCGGATCCGATGAAGCTGTCGGTGCCGAAGGTGTTTGTGGTGCTGGCGCCCGGCCATGAACCGTCCGCCGAAACCGCCGAAAGCATCCTGGGCTACTGCCGTGTGAACCTGGCCCCGTTCAAGCGCATCCGCCGGCTGGAATTCTCCGAGCTGCCCAAAACCATCTCGGGCAAGATCCGCCGGGTGGAGCTGCGCCTGGCCGAAAGCGACCAGCACGCCCAGGGCAAGGTGCCGCCGAAGGAATACCGGGACACCGATTTCCCGTCGCTGAAGTCCCTGGGCTGATCCCGGGGACGGCGCAAGATCATTGAGGATTCGGACGGACTATCCGTAACAGCAATGGTCAAGAACCAAACACACCTAGGTCGGTTTGCCTTCTGAACTTTTGATATCTCCCATGAATCGATATCAAATTAAGGATAATGGAATATTTAGCCCAGAAACTAAAAAGAGCACACTACTCATAGTAGGTCAGAATATAGTTTCACCAACAATCAATTCACGATGCAGGATAAAGATTGATGGTACTTCAATTTTGACGATCCGATAGCACATTTCTGATCTCATAGAATGAAAATGAACCCACGGCTCCATATCTGACTTTCACCCGGTTGTAATCCTAATTAGGACGCGGGATACAGCCTGTTTCACCTTAAATATTACGTGAAAACAAGCATCATTCTCTAATTGTCTCAAGAAACCGCGGATAACTTATTTCACTACGATAAAAGTATCGCATTGATTTTCGTTAAAGGAACTACCTAAGCGCAACGTTGAGACCCCTCAAAAAAGGCACTGTTGTGCCAACCTGATATCGAATCCAACTATCCCAATAACGAAAACGAGATTCATCTCATCTTCGAAACAGTACCAAGTCGACTTTGTACAACAGACGCTTTTGGAAGCACCTGTGCGCGAATCGAATAGCACTGCTGTAAAGATCGGATGTGAAATCTCGGGACTTCGTAGACACTGAATCTCATGGCTTCATGGACAACCGATCTCATCACACCGGGTCGCCAGAATCCTGCTACCGAGAGACGCTATTTGGCAGGGAGCGGTTCAAAGACGCGCAGAAGAAGGGCCGCACACCACGGGCCGGCGCCGGGTCGCATTTGGTTGAAGGAGCCGGGACGAATGGCTGGAAGCAGGCATTGCAGCAGCTGGCCATGGCCTACCCGGAGCGTATCGAGCCGTATTTGAAGTGAGTGTTACGAAGCCCCGAATAACGGACGTGACTAGGGTCTTACACAAGCAATCTGACAGGCTCCTGCGCCACGCTTAAGCTTTAAGAGCCAGTTTAGGTTCATCGATCAAGAGATTTAGACCACCAATCGCTAAGAGCATGGCATGGAAAAAGCAGCCATAAAAAATGAATCATGCGATATCAACCACGGTCAAAAAAAATCCATATTGTCAAATGTACGTGAAAAATAGGTTGGCATATTTTCCAAGTAACTCGCCACTACGTTGATATACTCATCCGTCAACGTGAACAAGTCACTGCCCTCGAACCCGGAAATCCTCAACAGTTCCGCGATGTGCGCCGCAATTGCTCTATCTTCCAAACCGGCTTCGTAAAATGCCACCGACAATGGTTCCCGAAGACCGTACTTGAATGAACTTGCCAGTTCAGCAATTACGTTCCAACCTGGTTCGCCTAATAATTGGTCAATGGCAGAAACAAGCAAAGACAAATCATACGCAACAGTCTTGTGCAGGAAGTTGAGAATGTCGTTTTCAGAAACCTTTCTCCAACCTTGCCCATGCCGTTTCTTAATATCCAGATTAAGAGCGATCTGAAAAATATCTTCGTAAGACTCACCACGATACCATGCTGAGGCAAGAGACTTGGCATCTTCCAAAGTGCCAATAAGTGCCTTTTGATTATTTATTTCAACTTGAGTCAACACCGGCCAAACCAGTTCAAACAACTCTTCGATCGAAGATACACCCAATAGGTCATCTCGAGTCTCCTGAACCCAAGCATTCAAATATCGCGAATTTGACGCCCCTAGTAATGTCGACGAGAACACCTTCTGATCCTTCGAATCTGGAACAAGATTCCAAACATTCACAGCAACACGCGTAAATAAATAACGAAGACTGGTTTTCTCATCTTCGGTTGCAACAAAAAATGCGAAAGTTTGTTCAACCAATGACTCTGCATCCGAAATCAAGTCATCTGCACTTTCAGTGCTGTGATTAGCCATAAGATAGCTTTCTATCACACTGAGTAGGCTGCGAACTTCGGCCAGGCGATTCGCAACTTCCGGTTGCAAGTCATTGAGATCGTCAGATGATACTTCGTTGAGAAAAACCCGATCGAGGAGTGGCCAGAGTGGAATTTCTTGATCGCGAATCAATAAAAGCAAAGAGCTTGTCAACGGTTCAGAATTCTCCGGATCAAGTAATCGTTGCGCTCGATCAAATCTAAGGGGATTAGGGCCCCTCGTATCGTAGATACGCGGATCAGTGAAGATAACTAACCCCTCAGTATGCATCCCTGCCCTTCCAGCTCGTCCAAGTAAATTCTGGAAATCACGAACACGAATTTCTCGACGCCCTTGATAAATACTCGGAACCAACAAATATCGGATTGGAAGGTTTACACCCTGCGCTAGAGTCGAGGTACAAATTACCAAACGGAGTAAATTCTGTTGCATCGCATACTCTATCGCAAGCCTCAATCCACCTGGAGTATTACCGTGATGTGCGAAAATACCAAGTCGTCCAGCCTTCGCCTCTATGCTATTTTCACCAAAGTGAAGACTGATCAATCGAACTATCTTCGCAATTTCCCTTTCATCGGAATGATATGCAGGTACATCTTGCCCTATACCACGTTCGAACACTTCGACTGCGCGTTTCAACAGCTTGGACGCAGTCGCTTTAGTCCCTGCGAATATTGCGCACGCTCCACTTGAAACTAGCCTGATCGAAAGGTAGAGCGCGATATCTGTAGCTACGAAAGAATCTCGATTGTCAGGAAAACTTCTGACCGCTCGCTCTCTCCCCTGACGATCGAGAATCTCGGAATTAATTGTCCTCGGAACGAAGTAGTCTGGATTTTCCAGATTTCCATTCTCAAAAAACTGAAGTTGTCCTCTTTGCTCCTGCCACGTCGCAAATGCAGTAGCTCTCGATGTAGGATTCAGGCCACTTCCATCAACTACGATTCCGCGGCCACCCAACAGCCACTGACGTAACACCTCGGAATTCTTGACTACTGCAGAGATGGCAATTATTTGGGTACTTTCTCGTACCGAGGAGCCCAACTCAGCTAGCAGCAATTCATAAAGAACACCCCGTTGGCCAGTATCAAACTGATGTGCCTCATCATAAACTAGAATATCAATCCGCTCCATGATTACTGGATGTTGGCGCACAACATATTGTATTTTCTCAGGTGTCAGAATCAGAATATTATATTTCGTGGTATTTTCAAGGAAATTGGTAAACAACTCTTCAAAAAGAAGTATTACGTCGTCTTTGATCACGTCCGATAGAATATTTACCGTTACATCTTGATTACTTTCAAAAGCACGGCGCAACGAGTCGGTTATTTCTTTGCATAGGGCGCGAAATGGAGCAACAACTACTGCTAATTTTGCGCGTCCGCTCAAAAATCCAGCGTTAAAAATCATCTCAAGCGACCGAGTCTTTCCCGCGCTTGTTGGCATCTGTATTACTGCCGAAATTCCACGGAATACATTTTGTTCACCAATAGAATATTGTGACGGCCAAAGCTCTAATGGGAATCCGTTAGTTGAGAATACTCCTCGCCAAGATTCCACGCTTAAGTCACTCATTGCCGGAAGATTGTTCCAAGTCGAAAAACGAACTTTCCGCAGCACGACTGCCAGCACAACGTCGGCATGCAAGATATCCCTAGGCGAGCGAGCCTTGTACGACGCGTCACGCAGATTCCTCGCGCTTTGCACGGCAAGTTGAGAATCAATGCCTTCTCTATAATGCCTATATAGGAGATCAGCAAGCCTATTAACGTTTTCGGAGTGCAAGCCTTCAACGCGCATTAGAGGCCTACTTACGTCAGAAAGCACCCACTGAAGAAATTTCGCGAGTGGTGATGTCAGTAATTCTGGCGCAACTTCGTTTGCTACGACTAAACTACTACCAGGACGACCAGCCAGATAGTAGGCAGCGGCTGCCATAATTGAAACGTCTACCGATATATCTTCGGCGACTCGGGAGTTCAAGAGCGCATCGAAGTACGTCGCAGAAAATCCGATGTCATAATCGGACAAATCCGCGTTGGGATCGTCTGCCGCCGCAGAAACATCTCCGAGTATAGCTATAGCAATTAGTAAAAGTGACGTGGGATCATCAGACGACGGAATCGAGAGATGCTCGGATTCCGGAACGCCGAATTCGAACATTTTTGCTTTTGCTCTCGTTATGGCCAACAACCGAAGACTGGGATTTTCAGGCTTCATCAGCAGCTTTCTGATAGAGCGAATGAACCAAAGTCATCAGATCCTCTCCTCGAATGACAAAAAGTCGGAGTTTGTTTTTATCACTGTGAGAATCTGTTGTACTACAAGCGATTGCATCAGCGTCGAAACTTTCGTTGCTTAACACTGCTACAGCTCCGTAAATAATCGAAAAGGGGTTATCGACTATGCTCTGATAGCGTTCAATTCGTTTCATTGCATCAGCATCACCGCGATTTCGATGGAGCTGTTTCATGCTATTCAGAGTATATCCTGCACGGATCATATCATTTGATGAACCATCAATTGCCTTTTGAAGTTGGTCCCGATAAGCATTTCCACTAAGTCCTGCTTTGACTTCAATCATCAGCATTTGGTCCGTTGACTTTGGCGCGCCTATTCCGCTTTCTCGAAACCCCATTACATCGACGCCTTTGGCCGATTCGTTAGGTGAAGATTTATTCGCATATTTCAATCTAGAAACCCAGAAACCGAACTTATACTGGACCCAATCTGAAACTAAAAGTTCAGCAAAATCTCCAGATCGAATGCCCGGACCTGGGCTTATTGAATTAGAAGGAAAACAAAGTTCTAAAAGATATTGAGAACGAGTAAACCCAGTACCTCGTCGCAACTCGTCGATTTCATTGTCTCGACAATAGTTTTGACGAAATTTTCGAGCCCAGTCAGTCAAGATTGCTTCTTCGAACGGCACTTCTAGATGCCAAACTTCGATATTTTCGCCGTGCTCGCATGTTAGTGTTTCCGCGGCTTTAGTTAGTCCAGAAACATAATCTGGTTCATCATCCATTCCGTTTACATGCGTCAATTTGCACCCTAACTTACTAGATATCCAGCCTTTCCGGATCCCAAGTGAGATTAAAATAGTACCGCTTCTCGTCAACATCAATCTAACTGATCTGACTTAGATGAAGTTTTCCAGTCGGAGAAGCGGAAAACGAAAGAACAAGCTTAGAATTGAGATTATTTGGCTATCTACTCGTACGATCGCGAAACACGCTGCGGGTACGATCGCCCAATAGTCGATTGTTACGCTTTATTCTCCTGATTTGGTGACGATTTGAGTATAAAAAATCTGTTGTCGCCTGATGAATGGCTAGTAAATTTTGGCACTCTAGACAACGGCCGGACAGCCACGCTGTCCGGGCCCCTCGGGCGTTCCGCGCGATATTCGGTGTGCGGCTACTTGCCGCGCGCCTTCGCCGCTCCGAGCAGTCCCTTGCCCAGGTAGTACAGCCCGTCCGCGTACCAGGCGATCATCAGCAGGTTGCGCAGCGGCTTGGGAACCGAGGACAGCTTGGGGCACTTGGCCAGCGCCAGGTGGGTCAGCGTCCCGGAGCCAAGCACCGCCAGGCTGGAGGTGATCAGCGCCTTCGGGCCCCAGCTGCCGCGGTAGAGCAGCTTGGCCAGGCCGCTGGCTTCCCGTTCGTGCTCGGCCAGGGCGGCCTTGATGGTCTTGACCGGGCCGCCGGTGGCGACCACCCGGATGTTCTCCGGCAGCGGCTTGCCCGTCAGGTAGTCCACGCTGCGCACATCGAAGCCCAGCAGGGCCACGAAGCGCTTGAGGTTCTTCAGGCTGCCCGGCGCCTTGACCAGCGCGAGCGCCTCCTGGAGCTTGGACTGGTCGCTGATGAATTCGCCCAGGGTTTGGTCGTCTTCCGCCTCCCAGCCCAGCAGCGAGGCATCCAGCTCGGCCAACCGGTCCGCGGCCGGGCTGCCGGCCTCCGGCTCGATGATCACGGTGCGTTCCAGGTCCACGAAGTAGCGCACCGACTTCGGGAAGTAGCTGCGCCGGGAGCCGACGCCGGTGACCAGCGCGCTGAGCGTGTTGCCGTGGCGGGTCAGCGAGAGGAAGGGGCGGTTGGAGCGCGCGATGGTCGCGGTGAACACCGGTTCGGCGGACATGGCCATCAGCCCGGTGCCGTGGTTCCACAGGGTGAGCACGTTCTCCTCCAGCCCGGCGGCGGCCACCAGCTCGGAGCCCTTGAGCCTGCGGCCGTGCACCAGTTCGGTGGTGGACCCGTAATCGCCCAGCACGTCCTCATCCGGGGTCGGGCCGTCGATTTCCTCGCCGTCCAGCAGCACGTAGTCCGCTTGCGTGGAGTTCTTCAGCTCATGCACCAGCTTGGTGACCCGGGAGCCTTCGCGCAGCTTGCCCCTGGCGTCCACGCGGTAGAGCACCGCGTCGCGGGCGGGGCTGACCGTGGCGATCTGCGCCGCAACCTCGGTGGCGTGCTCGCGTTCCACGGTGCCGCCGACGAAACCCAGCAGGCGCCGGTCCGCCAGGGCGGTGCGCACCACCTCGGCCGCCTCGGGCTTGTCGCCCAGGAAAATGAACTCGATGTCGAGGTAGCTGAACTCGCTGGAATCCACGAAGGTAAACCCCTTTGGGATGGGTGGGACGGGTGCTTGTTTTAATCATAGGCGCGCGGCGGGCGCCCGCCGCGGATTAACCCGCGCACTGCCTTGGCTAGCGCCGGCGCCGGCCCCGGATCCAGCGCACCGCGCCGAACACCAGGTTCCCGGCGGCGTCCACGTAGCCGACCGCCAGGATGAGGACCACCAGCCAGGCCGGAGCCCAGGGGCGGTCCCATTCGGTGCCGGCGAGCATCAGCGAGAAGACCAGCGCCTCGATCACGCCCCAGGCCAGCTGCAGGCCGGGTTTCCAGGACATCGCATTGAACCAGCGCGGGGCGGCGCTGCTCTTGCGCGCTTCCATCGCCATGGCCCGGCCCATGGCCTTGCCCAGGCCCATCGGTTCAATCGGCGTCGAGCCGGCCGGCACGCCGGCCTCCTGCAGGTACCGCGCGGACTCGGGGTCGTGGCCGAAGGCCGCGAGCACCTGCTGCGCGGCCTGCGGGCCGCCGGTGCCGGTGAGCACGCGTCTCAGGATCTCGATGTCCTGCGCCGAGACCTTCATGGTGCTCAGCTCGTCCAGTTCCTCGGGGTCGGGGGCCAAGTAGTGGGTTTCAAGCACCTGCAGCTGCTCCCGGGCGTCGGTGCCGGCCGCGTGCTGCACCGCAGGGCTGGCGGCTACCGGCCAGATGTGCACCCAGGCAGGTTCCCCGCCCAGCTTGGAGCTCTGTTTCGGGAACCAGAAGCTGGCGGTGTAGCGCGGGCCGGTGCGGCTGAGCATGATGGCAGGATACTGGTCGCCGTCGAGATAGCCGCCGATCAGGAAGCCGTCGTGCACCGCGACGGCGGTGCGCTGCGGATCCTCGGGAAGCAGCAGGTGCCACGCGGTTTTGGAGGCGGCGGCCAGCAGCTGCAGGTCCGGCTCGGTCAGCGCCCCGGCCAGCAGCGTGCGCCCTGCGGGCATCTCTTCGAGGCGGGCATCCTGGATCGGTTCCCCGCTTTGGGCCTCGACGTCGTCCTGGTCCGCGTACAGGGCGCCGGTGCCGAACTTCAGCGCCAGCGCGAAGTCCTCCACCTGCTGCCCCAGCCGGATGCTCCCGTCGGCGGCGGCCAGCAGGATCAGCCCCTCCAGGTTGACCGCGATGCCAACCTCGATGAGCACCAGCCCGTTCCACGGCGCCGGCTCGGAGACCAGCGCCAGGACCTCGCGCTCCGCCAGGACGCGGCGCACCGCGCCTTCGGCATCCAGGCCTTCGGTGTCCTCGAAGATAAGAGTCAGGGCGGCGACCAGCGTTTCGGACTGGACGCCGCCCTGTGGCGACTCGTGGCTACTTCTTGCCAAGGTACTTCTCGAAGCCTGCCGGCAGGTTCAGGCTCGACGGGTCGAAGTCCTGGGCACCCTGGCCGAAGGCGGCGCCGGACGGCGCGGAGGCCTTCTTCTGCTGGGATTCCAGCTGGGCCTGCGCGGCCTTGGCAGGGTTGCCGTACTTGACCTGCTTCTTGCCCTTGCCCTTGGCCTTCGCCTTGCGGGCGGCGCCCTTGCCGGCACCCGGCATGCCCGGGATGCCGCCGCCGGCGGCCATCTTCTTCATCATCTTCTGGGCTTCGGCGAAGCGCTCAAGCATCTGGTTGACCTCGGAGACGGCGACACCCGAACCCTTGGCGATGCGTGCGCGGCGCGAGCCGTTGATGATCTTCGGGGCCACACGCTCGTGCGGGGTCATCGAGCGGACGATGGCCTCCACGCGGTCGATCTGGCGTTCGTCGAACTGCTCCAGCTGCTGGCGGGAGATCTGCGCGCCGGGCATCATGCCCAGCAGCTTCTTCATGGAGCCCATCTTCTTGATCTGGGCCATCTGGGCGAGGAAGTCGTCCAGGGTGAAGTCTTCCTGGTCGGCGAACTTCTTCGCCATCCGCTCGGCTTCGCCCTTGTCCCAGTTCTTCTCGGCCTGCTCGATCAGGGTGAGCACGTCGCCCATGTCCAGGATGCGGCTGGCCATGCGGTCCGGGTGGAAGACCTCGAAGTCGTCCAGGTTCTCGCCGGTGGAGGCGAACATGACCGGCTTGCCGGTCACCGAGGCCACCGACAAGGCGGCGCCGCCGCGGGCGTCGCCGTCCAGCTTGGAGAGCACCACGCCGGTGAAGTCCACGCCCTCGTGGAAGGCCTGGGCGGTGTTGACCGCGTCCTGGCCGATCATGGCGTCGATGACGAAGAGCACTTCATCCGGGTCGATGGCGGCGCGGATGTTCGCGGCCTGGGCCATCATCTCGGTGTCCACGCCCAGGCGGCCGGCGGTATCGACAATGACGATGTCGTGCAGCTTGGCCTTGGCCTCGGCCACGCCGTCGCGGGCCACCGCCACCGGATCGCCGGTCGGGGTGTCGAATTCTGAGGAGACGCCCGGGTGCGGTGCATAGACCGGCACGCCGGCGCGTTCGCCGTTGATCTGCAGCTGCTTGACCGCGTTCGGGCGCTGCAGGTCGCAGGCCACCAGCATCGGGGTGTGGCCCTCGGACTTCAGGTGCTTGGCCAGCTTGCCGGCCAGGGTGGTCTTGCCGGCGCCCTGCAGGCCGGCGAGCATGATGACCGTCGGAGGGTTCTTGGCCAGGTTCAGCCGGCGGGTTTCGCCGCCCAGGATCGCCACGAGCTCCTCGTTGACGATCTTGACGACCTGCTGGCCCGGGTTCAGCGACTCGGAAACCTCGATGCCGAGCGCGCGTTCCTTCACCTGGGCCACGAAGGCGCGGACCACCGGGACGGCAACGTCAGCGTCCAGCAGGGCGCGACGGATTTCGCGGACGGTACCGTCGATGTCTGCCTCGGACAGGCGGCCCTTGCCGCGCAGGTTCTTGAAGGTTGCTGTCAGGCGATCGGAAAGTGAATTAAACACGTGCCGGGCACTTCTTTCGATAGGTCTTGTGGTGCGCAAACAAAATCGCACAGGACTCGACTACCAAGAATATCAACAATCCGCCCCATGGCTAACCGGCGGCGCACCCAACATCGTGTGATCTCGGATTTCCGGCGCTCCGAACCGCCGTAGCCCGCGGGCCGGGCTTATTCCCCGTCCACGCGGCCGGCAGTGGCCGCGTCTAATTTCGGTTGCACCGCGGCGACGGGCTCCATGACCTTGGCCGTCGTGGCGGCGGGAGGTTCAGCCGCGGCGCTGCTGCCCGCGGCCTCGCTCGGCTCGCGGGCCGGCTTGGAGTCCGGCACCGGGGCCTTCGGCGTCCTCGGCGCCTTGGTGGAGCGCGTCGGGGTGCCCTCCTGCCCGGCCGGAGGCGTAGCAGGGACGGTCGGCGCAGCCGATTCGGTGGGCTTCACGCTGCCCGGCGGCGTGGCCGGCTGCGTCGGCTTCCCCGTCGCATCGGGTGTCGCCGTTTCGGTGGGCTTCGCCGGCTTGGTCGGCTTGGCCGGTTTGCTCGGCTTGGCGGACCTGGTGGGCTTCGGCGTGGGGCTGGCCGAAGGCTTGTCGCTGGCCTTCGGCGTGTCCTTGGACGGTTTGTCCGTGGAAGGTTTGTCCGTGGACGGGGCCTTGTGGGTCGACGAGGGGCTCGGCTTGGGAACCATCGGGGTGTCGTCCTCGGGCACCACGACATCCGGGTTGTCGTTGACGTCCTTGGCCGGGCGCTGTTCCTTCGCGGGCGCCGAGGGCTTGCTGTCCTTGGGTGCGCTGTTGGCGCTGACCGTCAGCCGGCGGGAGTCGACCATGGCCTGGGCCTGTCCGGGGTTCAGCGGCAGGTAGTTGCGCGGATCGTGCCAGCGGCCGTTGATAATGACCTCGAAGTGCACGTGGCAGCCGGTGGAGTTGCCGGTGGTGCCGGCGCGGGCAATCAGCTCCCCGCGCTTGACCCGCTGCCCCACCGCGGCGATGAGCACCGAATTGTGGCTGTAGCCGGTCTGCACGTTGTGCCCGTGGTCGATGGTGATGCGCTTGCCCGAGTGCCCGGCCCAGGAGGACACCGTGACGATGCCGTCCTCGCTGGCGTACACCGGGGATCCGCAGGCAATGGGATAGTCCTGGCCGATGTGGATCTGGTTGCCCGGGCCGGTGGGATTTGCGCGCCAGCCGTAGGGGCTGGAGATCCGCCGGGTCTTGACCGGTGGCATGAGTTCCAGCCCGCCGGGAAGCTGGCCGATCTGCCCTACCTCTCCGACCAGCAAGGTGGAGGCGTTTTCTGCGCTGATCCGCGCCGCGGAGCCTTGGGTGCCGCCGACCAGCTGTTCCTGCTGCCCGGCGATAGCGCCGGGACGCTGCGCGTTCTTCATCATGGAGGACGGGCGCCCGCCGATGTCCAGGAGCTGGCCGGCGCCGCCGAATACCGCCAGCGGGGCATACGGGTCGACGTAGACTGCATCGGAGCTGATGTCCCAATCCATCAGCGCCCCGGACGAGGCTTCCATGCCCACGGCACGCGAATGATCCGGGCCCGCAATCAGCGGTGTGGCAAGCGTGCTGGAGATTCCCAGTGCCAGCACTAGGCTGGCCGCCCCGTACAGGGCGCGCTTTCTCTCGCGCGGTCTGCCCGGAATGGCCGGCTCGTGGTTTACCTGATGACGCCTTTTCATAATTTGCCAGTCCCCAAACTGCAAATCCAAAGTGGCTCCCAGCGTATCGAGTCTGGGCCCGCATAGCCAGAGTTTTCCGGGCCTGATTGCCCCAACGACGCGGCGGGGCCTGATCTCCAGGGTTTTTCCAACAAACTGAACCGCCGGTGGCTGCTTGGCCCACCGGCGGTTCCGTCCGGGTTCCGGTGTCCCGGAGCCCTGCCCCTGTGCAGTTGTGCCGGTGAATCACCAGCCCACCGCGGCTACTTGGTCATCAGCTGGTACCCGCTTTCGTTGTGCTCGGTGGCGTCGATGCCGGCAATTTCAATCTCTGCCGGGACGCGCCATGGGCTGATCTTCTCGATGACCGTGGCGATCACCCAGGTCATGGCCGCGGAGAACACGATCACCACCAGCAGCGCCATGAACTGCGCAACCAGCTGGCCGGTTCCGCCGCCGTAGAACAGGCCGCCAGCGCTTTCGGCGGTCGGCATGGCGAAGAATCCGAGGAACAGGGTGCCGATGATGCCGGAAACCAGGTGCACACCCACCACGTCGAGTGAGTCGTCGTAGCCCAGCTTCCACTTGAGGTTCACGGCCCAGGCCGAGCCTGCGCCGGCCAGGACGCCGAGCAGCATTGCGGCCCACGGTGCGATGTCCGCGCAGGACGGGGTGATGGCCACCAGGCCGGAGACCAGGCCGGAAGCGACGCCCAGCGAGCTCGGGCGAGCTCCGCGCAGCTTCTCCACCATGATCCAGCCCAGCACCGCGGCACCCGGAGCGGCCAGGGTGTTGACCCAGATCAGTCCGGCCTGCTCGATGGTGGTGGCGGCGCCGGCGTTGAATCCGAACCAGCCGAACCACAGCAGTCCTGCCCCGAGCATGACCAGCGGAGTGTTGTGCGGCTGCGGGCGGTCGTGGAAGTTGTGGCGCTGGCCGAGCCTGAGGGCCAGGACCAGCGCTGCCACGCCGGCATTGGTGTGGACCACGGCGCCGCCGGCGAAGTCGATGGCTTCGCCGAAGATCTTGCCCAGGAACCCGTCGGCGGAGAGCATGCCGCCGCCCCAGACCCAGAAGGCGACCGGCGCGTACACCAAGGTGACCCACAGGGGCACGAACATCAGCCACGGGGCGAAGCGCGAACGGTCGGCGATGGCTCCGGAGATGATGGCCACGGAAATCATCGCGAAGGTTCCGGCGAAGCCCGCCGCCAGCAGGCCCGACTCGGGGGTGGCGTGCAGGGCGAAGTCGCTGATCGGGTTGCCGATGATTCCGGCGATGGCCGGTTCGCCGGCGGAAACTGAGTACCCCCACAGCACCCAGACGATTGCGGTGATGGCCGCTGCGGAGAAGCTCATGAGCATCATGTTGACGACGCCGGTGGCACGGGTCATTCCCCCGTAGAACAGCCCCAGGGCCGGGGTCATCAGTAGAACGAGTGCTGCGGCGATCAAGATCCAAAGACTGGCGACATCCAGCTCCATCTAGTCCACATCCCCTCACGGTATTTGGTGTATCGGTGAATAATTCTGTGACTTAACCGGATTACTCGGCGTTCGTCTCGATACATAATTCTTGGCCAGCGATGTTTCGCCTGCCTCCACCGCTGGTTTCGAATGTGTGACAAACCGGGCCCGTGCGTAACGGTCTCTTTCCCGCCGTGTTACCGGAGTATTTCGAAAAACGCACCAAAGCAAAAACCGCGGCAGCCGGTGGACGGCTGCCGCGGTGGTGCGGTGAATTGCTGTGCGCTACAGGCGGGTGATCTTCACGACCTGCATTTCGGGCACGGTGGTCGACCCGCCGACCTGGGTATCGTAGGTCAGCGAGCCCGTCACCGTTGCGGTGACCATGACGATGTCCTCGGCCACGACGTCGTCCAAGATGTCGCAGTTGGTCAGGCCGTCGCCGGCGTTGAAAATCGTGTTGTGCTCGTAGTCGTACTTGCCGACCTGTGCATGGCTGACGTTGGCGCGGAAGGTGCACGGACCGGTCGCCGAGTCGAACTGCGTGACGCGGGCGTAGATGATTACGTTCATGTCCAGGTAGGAGTCCGGCTTCTTCACGATCTGCGCCAGCTCACGGCCGGTAATCTTCTTGGCCTTGTTGGCCTTCGTCTTGGCTTCCTTTTCGTCTCCTTAGCGTTCGTTATTTGCGCTGCTCAGATCATCGGCCTGGGCCTGGGTCACCGTCAGCGTGGCTATGCTGTCGGGCAGGTGGGTCTCTAGCTCCGGCTTCTCAATGGTCACCGCAGCAGCCGAAACCTGCACGGCCTCATGAACTTCGGCGGACGCGCCGAAGCTGGCCGAAACTGCTGCGGCAGCAGAAAACGCGATTTTCTTCACCATGATCCCCAATCGTTCAAGTGCGTGTACCCCGAAACTTCCTGTCGTCAGGCCCTACTCGTTTAGGCAGAAATTGCCGAAAAAATCGGTTCGCACTGCAATACTGGAAGCATGGATCGTCAGTTCTTCGCCGCGGATGCGGTCGAGGTTGCGCCCCGGCTCCTTGGTGCGGTGCTCGGCCTAGACAGCCCCGAAGGTACAGTTCGCCTGCGCCTCACCGAAGTCGAAGCCTATATGGGTTTGGGAAGCAGCGGGCGTTATGACCCGGGAAGCCACTCCAAGGACCGCAAGACGCCGCGCAACGCCTCCATGTTCCTGGATCCGGGGCATGCCTACGTCTATTTCAGTTACGGAATGCACTTCGCGCTGAATCTGGTGTGCTCGCCTGCCGGCATTGCCTCCGGTGTTCTGGTTCGCTCCGGGGAGATCATCGAGGGGCTTCAGCTCGCCAGGGAACGCAGACTGCACAAGCGGCCTGAAGGAACCAACCCTGCGACACTCGTGGAGCGCGACCTGGCGCGAGGCCCGGGAAACCTGGCCACGGCGTTGGGCATCACCCGTCCGCAGCACGACGGCCTGGATCTTCTCGCGGCGCCGTTCATCGTGGAGGAACCCATCGGGGTTCCGGATGCCATCGCCTGTGGACCGCGCGTGGGCGTCGCGGGCATCGCCGGCGGCCCGGAATTCCCGTGGAGATTCTGGATTCCGGGGAACAAGACCGTGTCAGCATTCAAGCCCGGGCGCAATGCGCCACGGGCTTGAATCTAGTTGCCACGAGCGAGGCGTACTCTAATCGGACACGAAAAGGTCAGGATTGGATAGTTTACTTTGTAGCTTTTGCTCCAGCATCGGGCTCAGTGCATGCGCGTAGGTATTGCTCAAGTGCGAGTGGTCCCAGAATGCAATCATTCCACCGATGATTCCATAGCAAGTTTCTTCACTACATAGGTAGTCGTTCATGTCTACCAGCTTGACGCGATCATCAGCGCTCGACTTCGCAGCGTCAGCGAGTGGATCGGAGGGTAACCAGTCTTTTATGCTTCCACTACATTTGGACAGTTGCTCGATATTGTCCGCTGCACAGTCCGGAACGTTGTCCAGGGTCGCCCCTGGAAAGGGGGTGTCGGCGATTACGACGACTTCCGCTCCAGTTCGTGTCCACGAATCTAACGTTGCGCTGAATGCTCTACGGGAAGCATCCATTCCGGTTTCAGAACTGTACCCTTCTGAGGGCAATGACTGACGGCTTGATGCGATGATGAGGTCATAGCCTTGTGCGCTCAGCTGATCCAAAACCCACGGTTCGTAGTCTGCGCACCCCTCAGTCTTCCCCTCATTTTCGAACATTTGGCGTGTGCCATTAACGGCGCATCGGCTGATGAGATATGTGTCCAACGACCATCCGTGGCGCTCGGCCATTGATTCGACAGCCGGGAACCACTGAACGGCGTGGGAATTTCCCACCAAGGCGACTTTCAGGTCCCCCTCCCCATACCGACAAATCGGTCTATCCGCGAAGTTTTCCCCTTCACTAGCTAAACAATCATCGGCGTAAACTTTAGGCCTATCGTATTTTGCTGCCATGGGGGCGGGTGCCAAAGACTCGAATTGCTCGCCGACTCCTCCGCCATTGGGACATTTTTCAGTGAGCGCATTGGGACCTACACAATCTCGACCAAGCGATTCTTCTACGCGCTGAATCGAAGCGCTGATATCCATGGAATCCTTCATGACCTGACCGCTGGTCGTGTAGAGCCCTCCGGCAATGATCGACAGAACAGCAGAGCCAAGGACCAGGAATCTGGGTGCTGACATGCTCTTTGATATATCAAGGAAAGTGCGGAACTTAGTTTCCACAAACATCTGGGTCCATACCGCCAGTGTCACAGTCACAGTCAAAGTCAGTAGCTTAACCATGGTTCCAAAATCGTTCACCGTATACGGCAAGAGAATTAGAAGGGGCCAATGCCACAGATAAATCGCATACGAATTATCACCCACGAGGCGCAAGACTTTGTTGCCGAGCAGTGACTTAGGCGATGCAGAATGTTTGGCATGCGCAAGTATGAGCAGTGCTGTACCAGCGACTGGAAGAAGTGCGAGAGCACCTGGGAACGGCATTTCGCCTGTGAAGGTCAGCGCACTAATTACAATCGCACCCAGTCCAACCCAGGCGGCAACTGCGCTCAATACGTCTGATTTCGGAGCATGGGCACGTGAACCGAAGGCAGCTATCAAAGCGCCGGCAGCGAATTCCCATCCACGGGTGAAGGTAGAGAAATAGGCGACGCCTGAATCCGTAGCGGTAGCGTACACCGAATATCCCAGCGACGTCGCAAAAATGAAGGCAATGCCGGTAAGAGTAACCGGCTGGGTTTTCTTTCCCCAGCGGATGGCCAGCAGCACGAGCAAACCAATGAGGATCGGCCACACGAGGTAGAACTGTTCCTCGGTAGACAGCGACCAGAAGTGCTGGAAGGGACTCGGCGCGTCCGCTTCGGCTAGATAGTTAACCTTTGAGGTTGCGAGGAACCAGTTCTGGAAGTAGAACGTGGAGGCTATGGCTTGGAGACCCCAGTCTTGCCAGAGTGTTTCAGGCGCGAGAAGCCACACGCCAAGCAGGCTGACGAGAATCACCAGAAATGACGCAGGGAGAAGCCGCTTGACGCGGCGCATCCAGAATTGGCCGACATCCCGTATCCTTCGTGGTGGCTTGGTCAACAGGTGCGATGTGATGAGAAAACCGGAAATCACGAAGAAAACGTCAACGCCAATAAAACCCCCGGGAAGGACCTTGGGCCAGAAGTGGTAGATGACCACGACTCCCACTGCCAGAGCTCGCAAGCCCTGTATATCGGCACGGAATACCGACTTTTTTCGACCTGGTGCTGACAATCCGGCAATAGGTTGCACGCTGCTCACTGGTGGAACATTCTCCCCTGATTATCTACGGTAGTTCAAACTTCTTCGGGCTTCCGCCACCGGCATGTTGCTGGACATGCCACTGGCCAGCTGCTCCTGGAACATCCAGGAGCAACTGGCCAGAAACCGCGACTAGCCCTCAAGCAAAGCGTCGACGAACGCCTCGGGATCGAATGGAGCCAGATCATCCGGGCCTTCGCCCAGTCCGACCAGCTTGACCGGAACGCCGAGCTGGCGCTGGATCGCTACCACGATGCCGCCCTTGGCAGTGCCGTCCAGCTTGGTCAACACGATGCCGGAGACATCCACGACTTCGGAGAACACCTTGGCCTGCGAAAGACCGTTCTGGCCAGTCGTCGCGTCGAGGACCAGCAGGACTTCGTCAACAGTTGCCTTCTTTTCGACAACCCGCTTGATCTTGCCCAGCTCGTCCATCAGGCCAATCTTGTTCTGCAGGCGGCCGGCAGTATCGATCATGACGATGTCGACTTGTTGGTCGATTCCAGCCGACACGGCTTCGAAAGCAACCGAAGCTGGGTCTGCACCGTCAATTTCCGAGCGAACGGTCGGCACGCCAACGCGGTCGCCCCAGGTTGCAAGCTGCTCCGCCGCCGCCGCGCGGAAGGTATCCGCCGCGCCGAGGAGCACGTCCTTGTCCTCCGCGACCAGCACGCGTGCCATCTTGCCGATGGTCGTCGTCTTGCCGACGCCGTTCACGCCCACCACCATGATGATGCTCGGACGGTCCGGATGAGGCTCCGGGAGGTACGTGCGGTCCAGGCTCGGATCAACGAGCTTGAGGAGTTCTTCGCGAAGCATTGCCTTGACCCGTTGCGGGTCTCGACTGCCCTCGACCTTGACCCGTTCGCGCAGTGCGTCGACGAGTTCCAGGGTTGGTTCGGTACCGAGGTCCGCCAGCAGCAGGGTTTCTTCGATCTCGTCCCAGACGTCCTCATCGATGGAGTCCTGGCTAAGCAGGGCCAGAAGGCCCTTGGAGAACATGTTGTTGGACTTGGTCAGTCGTGCGCGCAGACGGGCTAGACGACCTTGGACAGGTTCAGGTACGTCTAGGGCTGGGGCAACGGGAGCCTCAGGCTCGACGACGCCAACCGGCGCATCTGTGCCATCCGTGGTGGCGACTGAGCCTTCAAGGGTGTCAGTTTCGCCTCCAGCAACGGTGGCGCTGGGAACGTCGTCAGCGTCGCGCTCAGTTGTGTATGGAGTCCTAGGCTTGCGGCCCTTGGCTACGAAGGCGGTGGCAACAATGCCCACCACTACAACGACCGCGACAATGATGATGGTAAGTAATAGCGAATCGGTCACGCTCTAAATCGTCTCATATCTTCGGCGTTTTGCCGTTTTCAGAGGCAAATTCGTCCATCCGGCAGGCTCGGGTGGAAGGGCATAGAATGGCTTGTGGTCCCCGGACCCCTAATTCTTGACAGAAAGGCTGACCGCCTCAGGCAGGGCCCTGACATCGCGGCAATGACTATGGCATTTACACAGAAGGCACCGGCTCGTCCGCCCATTCCTGCCGAAATTCGAGTGCTGCTGGTTGCGGCATTCATCATTGCTTTGGGATTCGGCTTGATCGCACCGATCCTCCCCCAGTACGCGGTGAGTTTCGATGTGGGAGCTGCGGCGGCAACTGTCATTGTCAGCATCTTCGCGTTCACCCGGTTGATCTTTGCACCGGTAGCTGGCGTACTTGTGGGGAAACTGGGTGAACCTCGCATCTATGTCACTGGCGTACTGCTGGTCGCGGTCTCCACATTGCTCTGTGCCGCGGTACAGGATTACACGCAGCTTCTGCTGGCCCGAGGCTTGGGTGGCTTCGGATCTACGATGTTCACCATTTCAGCGATGGCACTGATTGCCAGGCTTTCTCCCGACGAGTCGAGGGGAAGAATTTCTGGCCTGTACGCCGGATCATTCCTGCTTGGCAATGTGGCGGGGCCTGTCCTTGGAACAGTCTTGGCCCCGCTCGGCATGCGCTTGCCATTCGTGATTTACGGCGTGGCTTTGGTGATTGCCGCGGCAGTCGTCTACATGGCGTTGGGCCGCCGCCGCGACCTTGACGAGCAAGCCAACAATCCTGCTGCAGATGGACAGTCGATCGAAGTCGTCACCATGCGCCAGGCCATGGGATCCACAACCTACCGGGCAGCCCTGTTTTCAGGCTTCAGTTACGGATGGCTGGCCTTCGGCGTTCGAAACAGCATGATCCCGCTGTTCGCCCTTGCAGTTTTCGGCCAAGTACAAGGCCAGTCCGTCGCCGGGATCTCTCTTGCCATCTTTGCAGTGGGCAACGGCTGCGCTCTGTTGTTCGCCGGCAGGCTCACCGACCGCATCGGCAGGAAGGTTCCTGTGCTGCTGGGCATGAGCGTGCTCATTGTCAGCATCGGCGCGATGGGGATCTTTACCTCTTTTGCTGGCTTCATTATCTGTTCGGCGATCGCCGGATTCGGTGCGGGAACGCTGGGCCCGGCCCAGCAAGCCTCGGTTGCGGATGTCATTGGTTCAGGTCGCAACGGAGGCAAAGCACTTGCTGGTTTTCAAATGTGCACCGACTTGGGTTCTATTATCGGGCCGCTGATTGCCGGTGCCATGGCTGACTTCTGGAGCTATCAGTTGGCCTTTGGCATTTCTGCTGTAGTAGGCGTGATAGGCCTCATCGCATGGTTCTTGGTGCCGAGAGCGAGCAATCCAGTACGAACCGATAATCAACAACTCTGAGCCGCAATCCGCCACGGGCAGGCTGTGCGTGATGCAGAGCGTTGGCAGTGTTATGGGACCTACTGACGAAACTTTCCAGCAACTTAGGCAGCTGCTGCTTACCCACTCGAAATAGAACGGTCCATTTTCTGGCTGATCACCGTGGAGACGCCATCCCCGCGCATTGTCACTCCGTACAAGGCATCAGCGACTTCCATCGTCTTCTTCTGGTGCGTGATCACGATCAGCTGCGAAGATTCACGAAGCTCCTCGAAGATCGTGATGAGCCGTCCCAGATTCACATCATCGAGCGCGGCTTCGACCTCGTCCATGACGTAGAACGGCGAAGGACGGGCTTTGAAGATCGCCACCAGAAGCGCCACTGCGGTCAGCGAGCGTTCGCCACCTGATAGCAGAGACAGCCGCTTGATCTTCTTGCCTGCCGGACGGGCTTCAACCTCGATACCGGTCGTGAGCATGTTCTCGGGATCTGTCAGGACCAGCTGCCCTTCGCCCCCGGGGAACAGCCTGTCGAAGATCCTCTTGAACTGCACCGCGGTGTCGTTGTACGCCTCGGTGAAGACTCGCTCCACATGTGAATCCACGTCCTTGATGATCTGTTGCAGGTCGCCTCGCGACTTCTTCAGATCTTCAAGCTGTCCGGCAAGAAATTTGTGCCGTTCCTCCAAGGCCGCGAATTCCTCCAGCGCCAGCGGGTTGACCTTGCCCAGTGCGGCAAGATCACGTTCAGCTTTCTTGAGCCGTTTTTCCTGTTCGGCGCGGTCGAAGGGTTTCGTGCCGACCGCATTGCCGTCTTCGTCCACATTAACTCGAAGCTCGGCCCACTTGTCATCGGGGTCTGACGTCTCGGGAATCAATTGATCAGGACCGAAATTCGCGATCAGGTGGTCGGGGGTGTACCCGAGTTCCTCCCGGGATTTCGTTTCCAGATTCTCGATCTTGATACGCAACTCGGCGCGGAGTATTTCGTCACGATGCACCGCATCGGCCAGCCGGGAAAGTTCGGCTGCGAGCTGCTCAGCCTCGGTCCGATTGCTCGCCAGCAGTTCTTCAAGTTCGGATTTCCTGACCGAAAGCTCGTCCCGTTGCTGGCCGGCCATCGTCAATGACAATTCAATGAATCGAAGCACGCGTTCGGAAGCCTGTTCCACACGCTGGGCCTTCGCAGCTTGCGCCTTGCGCTCGGCGGCGCGATTCAGCGCCACTTCCCGATGGGTGCGTTCGGCGGCAGCGGTGCGGCGCAGGCCCTCGACCCGGGAGCGCAACGCGGTCACCCGCTCTTCGCTGCTTCGCAGCGCAAGCCTGGCCTCAAGTTCTTGCTGCCGTGCAGCTGCCGCGGCGTCCGCCAATGCGGCCCGTGTCGCCTCGTCGACGGGCTCATCCTCGGAATCGGTCGACGCCATGTCCATGCGCTCGCTGATTTCCTCGTAGGATTCTTGTTCAATTTCAAGTTTTTCAATGGCAGCGTCAAGCCTGGATTGCAAGGATTTCTTCTCGGATTGCGCCGAACGAAGCTTGTGGCCCAGACGGGCCAGGTAGTTGGACAATTCCTCGATTGCCGCATCGGATTCGGCCAGCTGCCTCAAGGCTTCATCCCTGGCATGCTCTGCATCGGACAGCACCGGTGCACGCCGCGCCAGTTCGATTTCCAGTTGCGCTAGTTCCTCCTGGGCCTGGCCCAACTCCGCTGACGTCTGCTCGACCAACGCTTGCTGGGCGATCAGCGAGGCTCCGGCTGAATCTCCAATGGAACTGCAAAGCCTGGAAAAAGTCACGCCTTCAAAGGTCGTGAGTTTGGCTTCCGGGTGCGCTTCGAAAATCTGCTGAGCGGCATCGAAGTCAGTGACGACGTAGTGGTGGGCGAAGATATTGTCCAGGAGACTCGAGAACTCGTCGGCAGAACTCACGATGTCCCGTGCCGCAATGGCCAGCTCGCCAAGGTCGGGGGTGGACGCCATCGGGACATCTGCATGGACAAAGGATGCGTTGGCGGACTGGTCATCCGCCAGTTGCCTGACCAATGCGATCGCGTCGGCGGAGCGCCCCGCCACCAGGTGTTCCGCGCAGTCGCGCAGGATTGCGGCGACGGCCTGCTCATAACCCTCGGTGACCGTCAGCAGCTCCCCCAGCCGCCCGGCGAGCACGTCCGGAGATCGTTCGAGCAACTGAGCGGAACGGTCATCCGGCTTCGAATTCAGCTTCAGGGCGTCCAGTCGCGCGCGGAGGCCGGAAATCCGGACCGACAGTTCCTGCTGGCGCCGGCTATCCCGGTTCTGCTCTTCGGCTAAGCGGGTGAAGGAAGCTTCTGCTTTTTCAAACAGGTTGTTGAGCTGGTGCTCGCCGGCGAGCTGTTCGTCGAGTTCGGTGCTGACCGATTCGTGCGAGCGCGCGTCTGCCGCAAGATCCGCATCAAAGGACTGGACGTTGTCCCGCAGTCTGGAGATCTCCGCGCGCGTCACATCTACGCGGCTGCGTGCCGATGCCACCTGCGAGGCAAGCCGTGACATTCCCTCGCGACGGTCAGCGGCCGCGCGCAGCATGGCGGCCATGCGCTGCTGTTCTGCACGCGATTGTTCTTCGGCCTGCTCTTTGGCTTCGATGGCTTCGGCCAGGATTTCGTGGCGGTCTTCGACTGCCTCGACAAGCTCCTCGAGTTCCTCGCTCAATCGCTCCGCTTGGGCTTCAAGCCGTTCCGGATCACGGCTCGAATCGAAATGCGTTTGATTGCTTTCAAGCAGTTTTCCCCGTTCGCGCGCCAACGCGGTCAGCGAGCGAAAACGCTCGGCCTGCGTGGTGAGCGCAACCCAGGTCTCCTGCATCAGGGCGAGCCGGGGCGTGAGAATCTCGCTCCGCTCGGAAAGTTCGGAGACCTGGCGGCGGACGCGCTCAAGCCGCGAGGTGACGTCCTGCTGCTGTGCCTGGATCTTGGATTCGTCGCTGATGTCCTGGGCAAGCTTGTTGTTCAGCGACACCAGGTCATCGGCCAGCAGGCGAGCCCTGGCATCACGCACGTCCGACTGGACGGTCTGCGCTCGGCGGGCAATCTTCGCCTGGCGGCCCAGGGGCGCCAGTTGCCGGCGGACCTCGGAGTTCAGGTCTTCCAACCGGTCCATGTTGCCCTGCATGGCCTGCAACTTGCGCAGGGTCTTTTCCTTGCGCCGCCGGTGCTTGAGCACCCCGGCGGCTTCCTCGATGAAGCCCCGGCGGTCTTCGGCTGTGGCATGGAGGATTCTGTCCAGCTGGCCTTGGCCGACGATGACATGCATTTCACGGCCCAGCCCCGAGTCGGACAGGAGTTCTTGGATGTCCAGCAACCTGCACGAACTTCCGTTGATTGCGTATTCGGAGCCGCCTGCACGGAACAGGGTTCGCGAAATGGTCACTTCGGTGTAGTCAATGGGAAGCTGTCCATCGGTGTTGTCGATGGTGAGTGAGACATGGGCACGTCCCAGCGGCGGACGCCCTGACGTTCCGGCGAAGATGACATCTTCCATCTTGCCGCCGCGCAGCGTTTTGGCCCCCTGCTCCCCCATGACCCATGACAGGGCATCAACGACGTTGGACTTGCCCGAACCGTTGGGTCCGACAACAGCCGTAACGCCAGGTTCGAACTCAAAAGTGGTCGCCGATGCAAAAGACTTGAATCCGCGAACGGTAAGAGTCTTCAGATGCACAGCGTGAAATTCCTAAGTTCGGCCCGATATCGATAGTGTTAGGCATGGACGCGCAGACCATGTTCTCCGAGATGATTCTATCGAAACGACTCAGTGAATACCGGTTTCTGCTCGCCCTTGAGCTCAGCAAAAAACGAGGGGTAGATCATTTCGTGGACGTCTTATCAGAGATCGAAAACTGGCCGGTGGACAACGCAGTGTCTGTTGTCATCGATGGGCTGGGTTCAATTGCTGGCCAGCATGGCGACCTTGACAAGGTCTATGCCTTGGCTTCGGTCACCAAGTTGCTGAGCTCGTATGCATTTCTGATTGCCTTGGAAGAAGGAGCGATCAACCTGGAAGATCCTGCCGGGCCTGAAGGATCTACCGTCCACCACTTGCTGGCTCATACCGCCGGGTACGACTTCGATTCAGATGTCATCCGTTTCGCGGTGGGCGCCAAACGCGGGTACTCCAACTACGGTTTCGAAAAATTGGCCGAACACCTGCAGCAGGAAACAGAAATCAACTTTGCCGACTACGCGCAGGAGGCGGTTTTCGCTCCGCTCGGCATGAATTCCACCAAAATCGCGGGAAGCTGCGCAAAGGATGGTCGGTCCAGCGCGGCGGATCTTGCTAAGTTCGCGGCCGAGCTCCTGAACCCGACACTCGTTTCTCCAGAGACCCTGTCCGATGCAACCCGGGTCCATTTCGAGGGCTTGGCTGGCATCCTGCCCGGATATGGACGGCAGAACCCGAATGACTGGGGTTTGGGATTCGAGCTTCGTTCTTCGAAGAATCCGCACTGGACAGGCCCCAGTCAAGATGCGAAGACCTTTGGGCATTTCGGTCAATCAGGGACATTCCTCTGGATCGACCCGAATCTCAAGGTGGCTTGCGCGACACTTACCGACAGAGTATTCGGGAAATGGGCAGTAAAAGCTTGGCCTAATTTCAACGAGTCTATATTTGAATATTTTAGTACTCCACAATTCAAAAAATAGATACATTTATTTAATTGAATATTCAAGTTCTTACTCATTTAGTCAAGACTTTCAAGGATCGAGAAAGTGTCAATCCATCAAAATACATTGAAATCATATAATAACGCTTCAGCGAGTAGCAAATAGTCGAATAATTTTAAACTCAAGACCTCAAATACATTAATATCACCCAAAGAGAGACTTTGTAGTTAAATGTCGAGAATTTTTATATATGGAAGCTGTGTATCAAGAGATGCATTCAAGTCTCTCAGCGAAAAACACACATTGGTCAAATACATTGCAAGACAAAGTTTAGTAAGCGCCTTCACGAATCCGGTAAAGGCCTCCATAAACATTAAATTAGACTCATCTTTCCAACGTCGAATGGTTGCTGGTGACTTAAAATCAAATTTACGTAGCGAGATTATAAATAATCACAAAGAAATTGACATACTGGTCGTAGACCTGACTGACGAAAGACTGGGAGTCGACAAACTAACTTCGACGATGTACGCAACACACTCGGTAGAACTTGTCGCGTCTGGATGGTTAAAAAATCTCAAAACGCTCCCAACACTAATTGAGATTGGATCAGACAAGCACTGGAAGCTATGGTCCGAAAGCGCTAGAACTTTTGTAGCTTTCTTGGAAGAATACAACATACTAGAACGAACCCTAGTAGTCTATACACCGTGGGCCGAAGAAGCCGAGAGTGGGGAAAATGTTCCACTTTTCAGAGGCATTCGAACATCGCTTATGTCCAGATATATAATTAGGTGTGCAGGGTTTCTCGAAGGCCTTGGTCTAAAAGTAGTGTATATGCCAGAATCATTAAGTTTGACGACTAAGCATCACCAATGGGGAATTGCTCCCTACCACTACACCGATTCGGCATACCGTTGGATTGCGGATGCTATTGAAAATAGCCTTACTTCATTTGAAAGCATTAACTGATGAAATCTCCAATTCCACGAAAGCGCGATACAAGAAAATACTCTTCATATAAATCGCATAGATATGAAACCTTTAAAGAATTAATTAGTTCTTCGATGGACTCAGGGCTTCACACCTTGCATTTAAATAATAGATATTTTGATTTTATTTTTGAGAAAAAAGGAAGTAAAACTTTATTCATTTCTTTCTCAGCCGCTGCTGGCGCAGACAAAACATCGTACCCAATATTCTCCGCAAAGAAACTGGGGCAATCCGACTCGGTAGACTGGTTGGCATTTGCAGATGCAGCACAAGCGGCACCAGAAGGGCTAAAAACTTCATGGCACCTTGGGACGCAGCGGATGCCGACCAGCAAAATGATTGTCTCGCTCATAAAAACTCTAAAAATGAAGTTTGGCTACGAAAATCTGATACTTTTCGGATCTTCAGCCGGCGGCTATGCAGCCCTAAACATCGGCCGACAAATTCCGGAAGCTACCATCGTCGTAATAAATCCTAGAACGGAACTCGAGACGCAACCAACTACATTTGCAGAATTTCTTGCGATAGGACGGGGAGGCAAGAATGAATTCTCTGATATCGACAAATCAATGCCCCTGGCGTACTCATATCCGAACGGAAGTAGAATAGTATACATTCAAAACAAACAAGATAAATACTATTACACTTCTCACTATAAGCCATTTGTGGAAAATAATGTTAATGAACTTGTAACAATTACTGGCGACTGGGGCGTTGGACATGTCGTTCCCCCCGAGTGGGTTTATTCCTCCGTATTGCACACACTCTTTCGCGGCCGAAGTTCAGTTGACGAGTACTTTAGTGTAGAGACTCAGCGAGTTCCCTATCAAACTCGCACTTCAAATAATTCTAACTTGGCTAGTCACCTTATAGGATCAACGACAGCTCCAAGAAACGATGACTTGTTGGTTGCAAACCGTCTGCTGCAAGGCAAAATAGTCATTGCCAGCAGACCAGATGTGGGTGTTTCGAATTCAATTGACTGGTCGATGGACCCTTATAAAGATAACAACTGGAGATTTGTATTTCACTCGCTAAGTTGGATCGATCCACTTCGTCGAGCTTTTTTGAAGACTGGAAAAGTTGAGTATCTCGAGAAGTTTCGACAAATCATACTGTCTTGGCATCGATTCCACATTTTGTCAGGACGACATACACCATATTCTTGGTATGACATGGCGACTGGTATTCGAGTTAAGATTATCGCGGCCGCAATTCATACAATAGGCACTGAAGAATGGCTCGAACTACTTTTCTATAAACATGCTCTATACCTGAGCGACGATAAGTTCCAGGATCGTAAGGGCAATCATACACTTCACGCAATGATAGGCCTCCTCATTTCCGCCGGATATTTTTCCCGTGATGACTGGATATCGCGCGCCGTTTCAAAGATCACAAGTTTGTTCGATGAATGTGTCGACGACGAGGGCGTTGATTACGAGGGAGCTTTGCAATACCAAATAAATAATTTCCGATGGTATTCTGAAGCAAGTAATCACATAACGTTAGTGACGGGTGATTTACCCCCATTTCGTCAAAAGCTGCAAATGATGCCTGAGTTCTTAGCCCATGCAACTAATACTTCCGGTTTCTACGTTCAGTACGGTGAGAGCGACAGAATGCCCGCGAGCAACTCGCTAAACAGTCCGCAACTTGAATGGGCAGGGTCAAGAGGTGTAACTGGTGACAGTCCAGATGACGTGTATAGGTCATATGGAGCTGGGTATACCTTTGGGCGTAGCGGCTGGAGCCCTCAAGATTTTGCTGATGGAATCCATTACTCATTACGGCATGGCGCGTCCTACTCAGAAACGCCTCATGGACAACGAGATTCTGGTGCAATCACGCTAAGCCGAGGCAACGCGGAGTATTTATTCGAAAGTGGACGCTATCGCTACGATAACTCCGCAGAATCCTTGTATTTGAATTCCCCCGCGGCGCACTCAACTATTATTGAGGGTAACACGGAAGAATGTGATACAACAAATACAAATCTAATTAACTCACATACTCAAGAACAAATGGACTGGACTGTGATTTCTAAAGTTCTTCCAACTTCTTCTATTTGGGTTCGATCTGTTCTTCATTTAAGAAACGAAAAGTCTCTGCTAATTATTGACGATTTGACCGGTCTAAATAACGAACTCTTTACTCAGCACTGGCAATTAGCAAATGACTCAGTAGTTTCAAGCGATGGCGAACGGCTATCAATTGCTTCCCCGTCTCGCGAGCATGTGCTTAACTTCGACATTCTCTCTTCTGGAGCATGTAAAATTTCGACCGCTTTCGGCGAATCGGATCCCTTGATGGGTTGGCGAAGCACGAAGCACGGAGAGATTTTTCCAGCACATCTACTCAAGGTCGAGCACTTTGGTCGGTCAACGAGGGTCGCCACATTGGTGAGTTTCAACGATGTTAAAAAAATTGCATTATCGGATACCAATAGTAACGTTGCGTTACCATTGAGCCCTCGGTGCAAGAGTAATTTTGTCCTTACCACTGATTCCACATCCATTTTTGTGGAAGTTCCTTCTGCTGATGACTTTTCAACAAAAATTCCAAATATTAGAATCGAAAGGCTCTAACTGTGAAAATGTAGATTATCATTATCGTATTTAGCTGTTTGAATGAACGCTCGATACGAATAGACTCTTACGTGTTTTTCAGGTCCCGTCATGAGCCTTCTGACCTGTGACCGCATTGCTTGGCCCAGAGGTTTCATGACGAATTTCTGTCATTAGCAAGAAAAGGTGACCAGGGCTATAGGCCAAAAGGTGTGTCTGCAATCCTGATCCTGCCCGGCAGCCCGGGGCAGGATCAGCAATCGCATGGGTATTTGCTAAATAGCGTCACTGGGTAGTGTCGTTCCGACGACCTGGTGTGAATGCCAAATACGTTTAGTCGGTACCACGAGTCCGGCTAGTTGGTATGTCCTCTCTCCGCACATCGTTTACACCATGACTCACAACATCGCTTACACGATGAATCAACACATAGCTGACAGGTAGCAAGAAGACCGGCAGGCCCATTCCAGTCGACGACCAATTTGATAATTAAACGTGACAAATTCATTATCGGTGCCAAATAGGGCCTCTTGGTAGTGATGTTCCGGCGACCTGGTGTGTAATCTCGCAACATCGTGGACACTGAATCTCATGACTTCGTGGACAACCGATCTCATGACTTTGTATGCCCTGTCTCAGCACTTTGTGGACACACGATCTCATGAGATCGTGCACACGATGTCTCACCACTTCGTGGACAGATCCGAACCAAACTTTCTGGCACCGTCATGTCTATGCCCAGCGTTCTCTCACCACGCGTACGCGCGATGATCATCAATTTCGACCCCACACAGCCAGATGCCCTCACCGTCAGCGAATTCTGTAAAACCCAGAAAATCTTCCGCAGCATTTTCTACCGTCTGCGTCGACGGGCAGCCCGAGAATCGGCGGCAGCACTGCACCCAGAGTCCAGAGCCCCCAAATGACCAGCGAGAAAATACGGGCCAGCAGTCATCAACGAGCTCGTGAAAATCCGCTGTTTAGCAGAGGTATTTGGTAGCACCTGTGCGCGTATCGGATGTGTAATCTCGCAACATCGTGGACACTGAATCTCATGGCTTCGTGGACAACCGATCTCATGACTTTGTACACAGCTACCGGCGGTGCCCATTCGGGAGCCGCCGGCAACGGCTGACTACCGGTAATCAAAGACCTCTGGCATGTCTTCTTCCCGCGCTTCGTACTGGGCCTGGTATTCGGCGGCCTTCCGGCTCCACTGCTTGGTTGGGTGCGCCAGGTGAATTCCTCTGATCGAGTACGAGGCCACAAACCGCTGATGAACACGCAATGCCACCAGAGGCAACGGGAAGCTCAACACGACTTCTGCGGTATCGGGGTCCGACAAGATGAATTCGTTGGCGGTGATGGTTCTCAGGAACTGTCGGTCGGCATAGGTCTGAGGCAGTGAGATCTGCTTGCCCCGATAATACGCTTGGCAGTTGTCTCTATCGACCCGAACCAGTAACTGATGGCTTTCCCGATCCATGGCAGGCTCGGGCTGCTCCGTGAGCTTCTCCAAGATGTCCCCGGTTTTCGAAACGACAAGGTCAGCGCGATTCACCGCCGAGCTGCCGACGCGGCGCTTCATCAGGTACTCAGCTGCCTTGGCTTCCAGCACCACCATCGGTATGGGCTCGGTGGCCGGTGTGTGCTCCAGCAGCTCCCAAGCTTTCTGCGGGGTTGTCTGATTCAAGGACTGATGTGGGCGGCGCTGGTTGTAATGCTCGCGGTAACGGCGGAGCAGTCTCTGCACGTCAGCAAGATTGTGGGGTTTGTTGGCTTTGAGGAACCGTTGAAGGGTCTGGTGCGAGCGTTCATTCTTGCCCTGAGTCGTCGGCCTGCCCGGTAGTCCTGTGATCGGCATGCTTCCTTGAGAAGCTAGATAGGCTTCCACGATGCCGATGGTTCCACCGCGAAGCTGGTTGAACGCCTTGGAATTATCGCTGAGGACTTCCTTGGGAGGGCCGTATTCATTGATGGCGTGGGTGAGCACCTGTTGCGCATCGCCGCTGTTCTCGTGCCGTGCGTACGCGCTGGAACCCACATCGAATCGCGTCGCATCATCGATGAGCTGGTAGACGGTCACCACCTGATCGGAGAGCGTTTTGAACTCGAATGCGTCGAGTTGCCATAGGGCCATAGCGGTGGAGCGTACGAAGGGGACGTAGGAGGATTTAGGGCGCTTGCGCGGGCTGCGTTCAACATGACCGACACTGGCCAGCAACCTGGCAATGGTCGCTACGGATGGGATTTGTCCGCCAGGAAAATCATCCTGGATAGTTGCTTCGTAGTGGATGGTTTTCGGTCCGTAGTCCCAACCGTCTTTTTTGAGTTCTTTACGGATCCTGACCAGTTCGTTGATCACTGCGGGACCATAGCGTCTGGAAGGTTGCCTTGGGGCTCTGGAACGCGGGTGGAGCGCGCCGGCTGATTCTTGGGTGGCTCGTTCGCGGATGCGGTAGAAGATGCTGCGCGAGATTTTCTGGGTCTTGCAGAATTCGCTGATGGTCAGGGCCTCGGGCTGTGTCGGATCGTAGCTGATGATCATCGCGCGCAGGCGTGGAGAAAGTGCGTTAGGCATGCAATTGAGCGTGCCAGAAAGTCACGTTGTAAATGTCCACGAAGAGGTGAGACATCATGTCCACGAAGTTATGAGATCGTGTGTCCACAAAGTGATGAGACAGGACAGTGCGCGTATCGGATAGCACTGTTGTAACGATCGGATAGCGCTTAGGCGGATTCGACGGCAAGATGATCCTGACACCCACGACACCGATGTCGTGGCCGTCGAAAGGAATCATCCGTCATGGCTGATTACCGCAAAATCATGCTCCTGCTCTTGCAGGGGCGTTCCTACCGGCAGGTTCAAACACTGCTGAATTGTTCACCGCGAACGATCTCTAAAGCCCGTCAAGTCATCGACGAGCAAGAATTCAGCACGCCGGAACAGCTCAAGGACCTGAGCGACGAAGTACTCGAGCAATGCTTCACCGATGGGCGCAAAGCTGTCTCCACCAGTTATGTTCCGATTGATATCGACGCAGTGATCAAAGCCCGAATCGGGAGGAAGAAACCCCCGCTAAAAGTGCTCTGGGCCCGCTACCTGCGCACCGAAGCCACCGGCACGCAGCGGCACTATCAATACGAACGGTTCTGCCAACTCGTCGCGGAACAAGTCCAGCAAAGAAACCTGACCAGTCCGATCGCTCACGAGCCAGGACACACCATGCAGGTGGACTGGGCCGGCACCAAAATGCAGATCGTCGACCCGATCACCGGCCGGGCCACGAAAGTCTCGATCTTCGTGGCCACCTTGCCCTACTCGGGTCTGCTCTTCGCCTACGGGTATCTGGATGAGAAGCTCGGCTCGTGGTGCGATGCGCACCGCAGGGCTTTTGAACATGCGCAACGCGTTGCCCAAGTGATCATCCCAGACAACGCCTCGACAGCCTCCAACACGGTCAGCCGTTACGAGAACGTACGGGAGGTAAATCAATCCTACTCAGTTTTCCTTGAGCACTACCGGACGGCGGAGGTCCCGACGGAACCGTACCGGCCGCAGCACAAAGGCAACGTGGAATCCGGGGTGCAGGTGGTGACGAACTGGATCATCCACTACCTCGATGACCAACGGTTCGCGTCCATGGACGACCTGAACGACGCCGTCGCCGAACGCGTTGAATGGCTCAATGAGCGCACCCCGTTCCGTGGCGAGCCACGCTCCCGCAGGCAGTGGTTTGAGGAAGATGAACGCCATGAGCTGATGGACCTGCCCGAGCAGCGGTGGCAGCAGGTTGACTGGCGCAAGGCCAAGGTCTCTCGCGATTGGCATTTGATGGTCGACACCATCAAGTATTCGGTGCCCAGCAGCTATGCCGGGCAGGGTGTTGACGTGCGAATCATCGGTGAACAAGTTGCCGTGATGGCCGGCGGGCTGGTCATCGCCGAACATGCCCGCGGGACCCGCCGGTACTCCTACGTGACGAATCCCGAGCATGCTCCGGCTGGCTATCAAGACACCTCCCTGCTTTGGACCAGGGCGTATTTTCTGCGGCAAGCCAGCAAGGTCGGCCCCGGGACCGTTGAAGCGATCACCCGGTTACTGGACCGCAAGAAGATCGAAGCGCAGGGCTTTCGTTCCTGCATGAATATCCTGGCCTTGGGCAAGGGTATGAACCGCAGCTTGTTGGAGCGGGCCTGCCAAGATCTCTGCGCTGATCCGCGCACCAGCATCAGCTATACCGCGCTCAAGCACCGCCTCACGGTGCTGCGCGCGGAAGCCAACGCCCGGCCCACCGTGGTCGACAGCGCGGTAGACCACCCCACGAGAGAAGAGGCCGAAACGCGAAGCACCGCCAGTCGCCGGGATACGAGCAAAGCCTATCTGGCCGGAGCCAGCGCGTTCAGCCTGGCAGCACTGGCCGGAAGCAACCCAGAGTCCACCTCGATGCAGCAGGGAGCAGACAATGAATGAGCAGCACCTGACCGAGCAGGACATGGACTTGTTCACTGCCTTGCGAATGACCGCTTTCGGTAAAGCGGTCATCAGCGTGGCTAATGATCCTAGTTTCGATGAATGGACGTTCTCCGCGAAGATCCGTTACGCCTTGGAACAGGAGAACGCGGCCCGCAACGAACGTCGGACGCAGAAGCTGCTCAAGGCTTCGGGCACCCCGAACCTGGGGGCGTGTGTTGAGGATATCCGCTACCTGCCTGATCGTTCCTTGACGCGTGATGTGGTGGGACCGTTGGCTTCGTGCCAATGGGTGGTGAATACGACGAACGTGGTGATCCAGCTTCGCGCCGAGGGTTTCTCAGGACGCGCCATCGCGTCCGCCCAAGGCATCTCCCGCAATAGCGTCGCCGACGTCCTCAACGCCGCCGACGCCGCCTCACGCCGTTGGGACGAACTCAAAGACCTCACCGAAGAGAAGGTCTACCAACTCCTCTTCCCCGGCCGCAGCGAACACGAGAGCTTGTTCACCCAGCCGGACTGGTCCACGGTGCATAAGGAGCTGGCAAAGGTCGGCACCACCCTGAAACTCTTGCACGGCGAATACGCCGACCAGGCCAAGACCACCGGTGGAGCATTCATGGGCTACGACCGGTTCTGCAAGACCTACCAACGCTACGTGCTCGAACACGGAGCCACCTCACGAGTCGAGCATTAAGCCGGCATCAGCGTCGAAGTGGACTGGTCAGGACCCACCATGACCCTGCACCACCCTGTCACCGGCCAACAATCCAAGGTGTATTTGTTCGTCGCCTGCCTGCCCTTCAGCCGGTACGCCTTCGTGGAACCCTGCCTTGATATGAAACAGGATTCCTGGCTGCTATGCCACGCCGCCATGTTCACGCAGTTCGGCGGCAGCGTCCCGAGAATCGTGTGCGACAACCTGAAAACCGGGGTCATCAAACACCCCGCCGACGGTGAAATCGTGCTCAACGATGCCTACCGCCACCTCGCCGAGCACTACGCAGCGGCAATCCTTCCAGGCCGTGTGCGCAAGCCCAAAGACAAAGCCAGCGTGGAAAACACCGTAGGCCATATCGCCACCTGGGTCATCGCCTCGCTGCGCCATGAAAAGTTCACCAGCCTCGACGCCCTGCGCGCCGCGGTCTATCGACAGATGGCGGCCTATAACGCCCAGCCCTTCCAGAAACGAGCAGGATCCCGCCAGAGCGTCTTCCATGAGGAAGAACAACCGCTGCTGCGGCCTTTGCCTGTCGTTCCCTACGAGATCAGCAACTGGATCCACGGCCGAAAAGTCGCGAAGAACAGCTACGTGACGTGGAAGAAGAACTTCTACTCCGTCCCGCTCAAACACGTCGGCGCCACCGTGGACCTGAGGATCACTGCTATGACCGTGGAAATCTATCTGGCTTCAGAACGGCTGTGTAGCCACCGGCTGTTCGACGCCGCGACGGTGAACCAATACCGGACCAATGACGCTGATATCCCGCCCGAACGCCAATACCGGTCCTGGGACGATCAACGCCTGCGCGGATGGGCCCGTCGCATCGGTCCCAGCACCGTGCAGGTGATCGATAAGATCTTCATTTCAGTGCCGGTCGCCGAGCAAGGAATCAACCCCGCCCTGGCCGTGCTGCGCTTGTCTTCGAAGTATGGGGCCTCACGGCTGGAGAACGCCTGTTTCGTCGCCTTGCAGTCGCGGATCCGCTCCCCACGGTACGGACACCTGCGCCCGATCCTGCGCAATCGGCAAGACGAGCACTGGAAACAAGCCACCCTTCCGCCGGCATCCGAGGCCAGTACCGGATACGTGCGCGGCAGTGACTACTACGCAAGGAAGACCCGATGAACCTGAACACCGAAACCAAACGCAAACTCCGCGAGATGGCCGCCGGCGACTTGCTGACCGCGTTCGAAGCCCAAGACGACGTGGTGAGCATGTCCTTGAGCGTCGTAGCGCGGATCGAACTGGCCGTGGACCAGGCCCACGGACTGTTCATGAACACGAAGACCCACGGGCTGGTCCGCCGGGCCAAGCTGCGGTATCCGAACGCTGATCTGCGCACCGTGGATCGTGTCGAAGAACGCGGCCTGAACCAGGCACTGCTGGCGCAGCTGGCGACCTGCCATTTCATCGAGCTGAACAGGAACCTGATCTTCCAGGGCTTCACCGGATCCGGCAAGTCGTATCTGGCGTGCGCGGTGGCGAAGCAGGCCTGCACGCATCGGTATCGGACCGGTTATGTTCGGATGCCGGATTTCGAAGAAGAATGGCAGCAAGCCGACAATAAGCCGTTGGGCGTGCAGAAGCTGCTACGCAAATACGCCAACTACAGTGTTCTGGTGCTCGACGAGTGGCTTTTGGATCCTCCCACCGGGGAATTCACGCGGTTCATCTTCGAGCTCATGGAGCGTAGGTACGATGCCGCGTCGACTATTTTCTGCACGCAGTACAAGCAATCGGACTGGCACGCCCGGCTGGGAGCCGACGTGATGGCAGATGCGATCATGGACCGCATCGTCCACAACACGATCTGGGTTGAGACCGGTGAGTTCAACATGCGCGAGGCGTACTCGCGTGCCCAACACTAGAAACGGGTTGCTTTCGCAGTGAGATTCCTTGTTCAGGGCCGCCGGTCACCAGACGAACTCGGACGGTGGCTCTGAACAAGAATATTGGTGGCTCTGAACCGCAATATCCGGTGGCTCTGAACCGTGATGTTGGTGGCTCTAAAAGCTTCGAATAATCACATCGCGCGCAGGCGTGGAGAAAGTACGTTAGGCATGCAATCGAGCGTGCCAGAAACTCACGTTGTAAATATCCACGAAGAGGTGAGACATCATGTCCACGATGTCATGAGATCGTGTGTCCACAAAGTGATGAGACAGGACACATCGACAAGCAAAACCGACGTACCGGCGGCAGCTTGACAGGCATAGAAGATTCAACGGGTCCCAGACCGGCCAAGGACTATTAGAGATGTCCTGAGAGAAAACATTTCGCTTTAACCGCGAGGTTTTCGTTGGCATACAGGACAGCTATAGGAAGAACGCCCCATGAAGGGGTCGCGGCGGATTAAGGACTGGCGTCCCTGGTCTAGGCATCGAAGGCATGGTTCGCCTTCTCGCCCATAGGCATTCAGGGATCGGGAGAAGTAGCCGCTGGCGCCGTTGACGTTGACGTAGAGCGAGTCGAAGCTCGTCCCGCCCGCTTCCAGCGCACGGGTCATCACGTCAATCAGCGCTTCATTCAAAAGCGTTACCTCGAAGCGGCGGATGGTGGCAGTGTTTCGCAGGCCCGATAACCCGGCGGCCCAGAGCGCCTCGTCCGCATAAATGTTTCCGACGCCCGAGATGACTTCTTGGTCAAGGATTGCGCGTTTGAGTTGAGTCGTCTTTTTGCGCAGGGAGGTATAGAGATCCTCCGCGCTTCGCACCGGATCCAGTACGTCTCGCGCAATATGGGCGGCGGCCTGTGGGATGAATTTGCTCATGCTGCCCGCACCGCCAGGGCCGCCATCAGAGGTTGCCGTCAGCGCAGAAAGGAACATGCCGCCGAATATCCTCTGGTCGACGAATCGCAGCTCGGCGGGCGCGTCAGGCATGTCACTGAGGGTCAGTCTAACCTTGAGGTGCTTTTCATCGGGAGCGGCAGGCTCTTCGACAAGAAGCTGCCCGCTCATCCCGAGATGGGCCATCAATGCGGCTGGTTCCGGGAGTCCGTCAAGCTCCATCCACAGGAATTTTCCACGTCGGGCGACGGTACTTACTGTGCAACCAGTCAGGGAATGTTCGAAATCGAGTGGGCCGTCGTGGTGCCGGCGGACCGAACGTGGGTCCAGGACCTGCACCGATTCAATTCGGCGGCCCCGAACCCACTTGTCCAGTCCGACACGGACTACTTCAACTTCAGGTAATTCCGGCAATGAAACCGACCTTAGCTTCGGGGAATCTGTTCGCCAGGGTGCAGTTGCAGCCAGGAGTTGCGAGCAGCTTCCTGCTCCGCTTCCTTCTTCGACGGGCCGTGACCGCTGCCGTAAGGCTCGTCAGAGATTACAAGCGTTGCTTCATAGGTGCGTGCATGGTCAGGACCGGATCCGGTCACTTGATAGCGCATGTCACCAAGTTTCTTGGCTGCGACTTCTTCCTGGATGACAGTTTTCCAGTCAGTCGCGGCGCCAAGAAGGCGAACGTCTTCCAGCAAGGGCGTCACGAACCGAAGGACCAACGCACGAGCTGCATCCATTCCCTGATCCAGATACGTGGCGCCGATCAAGGCTTCCATGGTGTCTGCAAGGATTGAAGCCTTGTTGGCACCGTTGGATTGAGCTTCACCGCGTCCGAGGAAGATGTGCTCCCCTACTCCGAGGTCCCGGGCAATGATGGCCAAGGCACGGGTGCTGACGATTGCGGCACGGCGCTTGGCCAGGTCGCCTTCGGGAAGGTCCGGATACTTCTTGTAGAGGTATTCGGCAACCGAAAAACCGAGGATGGAGTCGCCAAGAAATTCGACGCGTTCGTTGGTTGGTATTCCACCGTTCTCGTACGAATACGAACGATGGGTCAGGGCAAGACGAAGCGTCTCGGAATCGATGTCGATTCCGAGACGCTTCATCAGTTCTTCTTTTGAAGACATGTCTTAGACGTCTGCGACCTTGCGACCCTTGTACTCAAGGAACAGCTCAGTACCGGCCGAGTCGGTGACAACCTTTGCCTGGTGAGGCAGGCTGTAAGTTACGCGACCGTTTTCAACGGTCTTCACCAGGTTAGGCGCGGTAGCCTTCCACTGAGAACGGCGTGCACGAGTATTCGCACGGGACATCTTCCGCTTTGGAACAGCCACGACTACTTCTCTTCTCTCTTGTCTGACGTATTATCGGGTGCCACATCTTCTGCGGCAATGTCGGCCAGCTGCGCAAGCGCTGCCCAACGCGGGTCCAGTACCTCATGGTGATGTTCGGGTTCATCATTGAGATTCACTCCGCATTCACTGCAGAGACCCAAACAATCCTCCCGGCAAACCGGCTGGAATGGCAGTGCGGTCCCAATTGCGCTACGCACTACCGGGTCGATGTCAATCAAGTCACCAACGACCCAGTACTGATCCACTTCATCATCGTCTTCGAATTCTTCGCTGCCTTCATAGTAGAAGAGCTCTTGAATATCAGCCGCGAAATCGTACTCGATGGGCTCCAGGCAACGTCCACATTCCCCCGCAATCTGTGCGGTAGCGGTACCCGATACCAGAATCCCCTCATGTACGGCTTCAAGGCGAAGATCTAAGTCGAGCTCAGATCCTCCACGAATACCGATGAGTGCATTTCCCACATCCGTGGGCGCCGGAACCTGCTCGCTAAGAATTTTCATCGAGCCAGGCGAACGGCCGAGCTCCTTGGCTGATACAACCAAAGGCGAGTTGCGATCGATTTCGCCATGTGACGATCGATCAGAACGCTTATCGCTAATGATGACTCCTATAGAACATAGTCCGACATCTCATCTTAACCTACCGCGACGCCTCCGACCAAACCAGTGACCGACGACGGAGCTTCTTCCGGTACGTATGCGACGATTCTCACTACATGGGGATCCTCGCGCTCGAAAGGCGCAAGCCCAGTATCTTCTTCGCGATGGGACATTTCAAGGCCGAGGTCGTTCAAGCGCTCGATGAAATCCTGAGTATTAATAAACCGGCGGAAGGAACGGAAGCGCGCTTTCTTCAGCTGCTCATCCTCGGTCGTGCGGTGCTCGAAAGCCAGCAGGTCCCCGGGGCGCAGGACCGCTCTCAGGGACGTGAGCAAAGTTTCCTGTTCGGATTGGGTCAGGCCGTTGAGCAAGAAACGGGCGTAGAACAGACGGGGTGCGCCAGCTGCACCTTCAGCAGCGAGCCTGGCCAGTAACCCGTCGTCCAGCAAGTCATCATGCCATACGGTAATGGCTGGGTTACCGGAGGCAAGCTCGCGTGCGGCCGTCACGGCGTAAGTACTGCGCTCAATGCCGGTCACCCGGTTGGCGAGGGTGGACAGCGTGTCCAGGTCGCGTCCATTGCCGCAGCCCAAATCATATGCAACGGCCAGTTGGGGCAGCATCGCAGAGCTGGCTAGCCAGCTAACGAATGAAGAAGGCTCGGTAGTTTCAGGCCGTGAATACAGGTCGTCCATCGCGATGCGAGTGCGTTGGGAGTAGTTAAGCAGCGGCTGCGGGTCGCGGCTGCGGCGGCGCTCGCTCCACTTGAACCCCGGATCAGGGATCCGCCAGTCCTGCCCGTAGATGTGCTCAACTACGAGCTCGGGCCGGGCTGGAACTCCTACTGGGTACCCGCTTAGTTGTCCCGCACCTACGGGCAAGAACTCGCTGACGGGCACATCCTCAGTGCCCACGCGCCCGAAGGGGAAACCGACGTTGCCATCCGACTTGATGAACAAGTGCGCGATATCCACCATGACCTTCGAGCCGGTCAGCCTCCGCACCGAGATGCAAGAAGCCTTGGGCGTGACCGAGTATCCCGCCGCAATCAGCGCTTCCCCGAGTGCAGCAAACTCTGCCGCCACATCCGCTGCGGTGTCCTTTGTACTCAAATAGGCGCAGTCCATGTCCTTGTCATGCGGAATGAATCCGTTGTCGCGCACGTAACCCAGCAGAGTGCCGCTGAAAACGAATGAGGACGAGCCGGTCACTTCTCGGATCACCTTAGCCACTTCCGCATACAGGGTCATTACCCCGTCTTGCCACGCTCGATCCTGGTCCTTGGTCATCTTCCCGGCGATGATCCGTCCGCGTTTGTCGAAATGCTGACCGGAAGCGAAACGTTGGCGCAGTTGCTCAAGATCCTCCTTGCCATTGCTCCGAGGATGGAAAAACAAGCTGCCATCGGGAAGAGGCAGGATCTCATCACCGTAGCGAACGGAGATCTTGTCCGCCTTGCTGGCGAAACGCCAGACATCGTACATCCCGATGCTGAAGCCGAGAGGGCCGTCACCCGGAATAGAAATCGGCCTTTCTACCACTGGCATGTCGTTGATGAACAGCGTCGCTGTCCCAGGCTTTTCTGGATCGACCGGAGCAAGGATTGTGCCGCGTACGGATTCCTTATCCCATGCGTCAATCCTGCCGATGCGCGATTGCTTGGCTTTACCCGAAAACCAATTGAAAATGTTGCCCATTAGTTTGCCCTTGCAGCTCTGTAGGCACTAAGCCTCATCGTTCGTTTCCAATCCATCCACTCTACTTCTCGAAATCCGACTTCACGGGGAAATAGGACTCGAGGAATTGGGTGACGAATTCGTCGTCAATAGGTGTTGCTCCGGCCACCGGCGCATCGTTGATACAGAAAGTGTCGCGATCGCGCAGCCTGAGCGTGTTCTCCATGGTCAGACGGTACTTGTCATCAAGGATATTAATGTAGTGGTACCTCAGACGAGTAGGAATTGCCCGCCCGGTGATCTGTGCATAGTAGTGGTGCAACTGATCAGCCACGATGTCCCGATGGTCGCGGAAAGGGCTGGCCCAGGTCTGCTCATACTCGTTCTCGAACTCCGATTCCATTTCGAAATGCACCGATTTTAACTGCGGATGCGGGGTGTGCTTAATAGCGCGCGATACCGTCACACCGAAGCGTTCTTTCAGCAGCCGCCGGATGTTACGAGTCAGGTTGAAGTGCGGTTCGTCCAGCAAAGTCGCCTCGCCGAAGGGTCGGCGGTTGGTCGATGGCGATACCTTGGCTATGCCCGTAGGGGTGAAGAACCGGTCCGGGCCTAGATCGCGTCCGAAGAAAACATCATCGTTGATGTAAACATAGTGCTCGCTTAGTCCAGGGATATGATGCAGGCGCGAAATGATTGAATTGCTATTAAACGTGGGGAGGTAATCACCGTCGGGGTAGATGTCCTTGTGATCGACGATCTCGATCCGAGGATCGCTGGTGTCCAGCCAAGCGGGTACCTGTCCAGCCGTCACGATAAAGATCTTTCGGAACCACGGTGCAAACATCTGGAGGGAACGCAACGAGTACTTCAGTTCGTCTCGGGAGCGGAACCGTGCCTCGTGGTTGGCTTCCTCGTGGTACTTGGTTCCTGACAATTCGGCCTCGCGTCGGCGTTTGGAATTGATCCAACTTGGATCATCCCCATCAACCCAGGTGTAGACCGCGTCAATTGAGAAGGTAATGTCGTCCACCATACGTTCGGTCAGCACTACGGGAGTTGGCACCAGACCGAATGCGGTCTCGACCTGCACAAGCTCGACATCTGCCACCGAGAGCAGACGCGCAGCGCGATTCTCCCTTGGTGCGATGACCTGCCCGGTTTCCTCGCCCTGCCCGAATTTCCAGAATTCAATCCGGCACCCGCGCTCTGCACCGTAAGCCAAAGTCGAGTTCCTGAAACGTTGTGGGGTGAAAATACTGAACACGTCTTCTGCGGCCCAAAGTCTTTCGCCGCTCAGCGAGCTGGCAGGTAGAACTGTTCCATGGGTCCCTGAGCGCGCATATAGTGGTTCACCAGAATCAATCTGGGACAGAACCCTTCGTACCTTGGCGCGATCTGTAGCGCTCACGGCGATGAACGCGGCTTGGTAGTTGCTGGTGCCCACATACCACCAGGAGATTCCTGCCGCTTCTAGGGTTTCTGTCACCAGCTGGAAATTGCTCCTCGCTCGGTCAGCCGGCATTTCCTGCCCACCGAGTTTCCAGGTCAGGCCGTTGGCCTGCACGACATCGCAAGAGAATTCAGCGCTGCGATCTCGTTTGAGTTCCAGTAGCGCGCGCTGGCGTACCAGTGCCAGCTTCTTTTGCGCACGCAACCCAGTGGTTCGGACTGTGCGGTATGCAGATGCTGGCATGAGGCGCTTTAGCGTGTCCTTGGCCATGACCGCCGCTGAACTTGATACTCCGTTGTTCACTTCTTCTCCTGGCTTCCGAGGATTTTTCCGGCCGCTGTCTTCTTCAGGATCGCACTAATCGCCCGATAGACCCGGGCCGAGTTCCCCGCGTCGCGGTGCGGGAAAGTCTCCGCACTGCGCTGTTGGTAATCAACACTGCTGGCATTGGCTTTGAGTCCTTTGATCGCATGCAACAGCTCCTCTTCGTCAGCAACCACCGGGCCGAAGCCATCCTCGAGGAAGGAGAAATAGCCTGAATCGTAAATGTGCAGACCGCTAGCCATCTCCGCCTGATCGAACTGGAAGTAGACTACCGGCACTCCGGCGTATCCAGCCTCGAAAGCAGTGGAGGAATAATCGGTCACCCAGACGTCGGCCTGCTGCAGGATATCCGTGAAAACCTTGCCCTGCCAGGAAAGGATCTCAACCCGGGGATCGATATCCAGCTCCGATGTGGCGACAGTCATTGAAGGATGAGGCAAATAGGCAATCCGGTATCCCTGCTCTCCCAGCTTATCAATATACGACGAGGACCCGAGGATCGAGGATAGCGCCCTAGCATAGGTGCTATCCCTAAAGCCAGGAAGCAACTCACGGTTATTTCGCTCATCTGCCGCGGACAGCAATCCGGCGCGCCAGGTCGGAGAGACGACGATGGTCTTCTGCTGGCCGCCAGCTGTACGCGATGCATAGGGACGAAGGGCGTCGTGGCGCGGGAAACCGGTAAGCACTACTTCCTTGGCAGTGAACTTGTAAGAATTGCCGTCTGCGACGATCGATTGGTATTCGTCGCGTGTGGCGGTAATCAGTAGGTCGATTTTCTTGCCATTGAACCAAGCAGACTGATCGTGCAGCGTGACTCCATGCTGCAGGAAGACGAACTTCCAGCGCGGAGTTATCTTCAGACCCCTGGGGAATGGACTCGTGACGAAACGATCCAGGTGGGAGGAAGCGTATACCACTGCGTGCCCAAGCGCTGCGTAATGGCTGTTGCTACCGTATTCGAGCAGCTTGAATCCCTCCTCGGCCAGGCGCTGCCAGTCTGGGGAACTCTTCTCCAGTACGAACCACGCGTTGACCTTGGGGCGGGACTTTCGAAGATACCGGTAGAAGTGCTCCGCATTGTCGTTCGCAGCGGCGGGCCGGTCCATGAGAACCCAGGCCTCGTTGTAGCGGAAGGTTGCGCTGGCCGAACCGATGAACCCCTGCAAGCGCTGCATCTCGTTCTTGCGCTTCGGCAGGCTTTTACGCAGTCGCGAAAGGCGGTCATGGAGAACATACTCCGCCATGCCAATGCTGCGCTTGAGCTTATTGCCGCTATTCTGACCGCGAGCTGTGATCGCTTTCGTGGAGGTGCCCTTACTGAAGTGCCGTTGCACCTGGATCGGACGGATGGTGTAGACAGGTCGCGGAGTTCGTCCAAATGCGAGGGGTGTCATGACTCCATCCAACTGCAGGCTGAACGTGCCGCTGGAAGGAATCCAGATATGGCGCCGGTAGAACAGATCGCGACCCATCAGCCGCACCGCCTGGCTCTTGGCCATCAGCGGGGTCACGTCACGACCTCGATAGGTGATCTGCTCGTTCGGCAGCGTTCCGCTGTACAAATATTCCAGACGGGTCATCTCGCGCTGCGGATCATGTTCGACGATATTGATCTGGGAGGGCCTGTGGTTCGGATGCCGATAGCCGAGAAGCAGCGCATTGCGCAGGTCACCATCCGTGGGCATGATTTCGAAGTCATTGATGGACTCGTCGTCGATTTCGGCGAGGATCTCTGCCATATGCCGATGGAAAGTGGCTAGGTGTTCTTCAGCCAGCTGCTTGGAGGGCGCACCGACCCGGCGATCGCCCCTGTAGTACCAGAGCGTGTCATAGAGCATCATGAATTGCAGCCATTTGGGCACCCCATGCCCGGCGGCGCGGCATTGCGCTATGAGGTCAAGATGGCCGTACTCGAGCACCTCCGTATACTTCTCCGGCTTGGTTGCACCGATCTGAACAGAGGAGTTGCGAGCTGCGCGAATGCGGTAGTTGTAGATCGCGCTGTCGATGTAGCCGATGGTCGGCACCGGTTGGCCCAGCAGGTAGGACGCTACATAGTGCGCGTCTTCGAAGCTGAAACGCAGAGCTTCGGCGAAGTGCAATGACATGCGTTCAGCAGCCATTCGGTTGACGATGGCAGTGGGACCGTGCATGTGGAAGAAGTCCGGCGAACGGTCCAGGTTGACCACACGCGTGCCATCGCGGAACCGGCGCTTGAGCGGATGATTATGAGAATAGGTGTCGGTGGCTTCCAGATAGCTGACCAGCCTCGTGACAAACATTGCCGGCGGGTTTTCAGCGTTCAGCTCCATGTTGGCAAACACTTCAGTCAGATACGCCGGATCGAGGAAATCGTCTGGGTCGCAGAAGGTCACCCAGGTACCGCGCGCCACTGCCAACCCTTGGTTACGCGCTGAGGCCTGGCCCCCATTCTCCTTGGTCAACAAGCGCGCTTGCACTGGAGAAATGCTCATCCAGTCCCTGATGAGCTTTTCGGACTCATCGGGCGAGCCGTCGCTGACGAGGATTACTTCGAACTTAGCCGGGTCTACGTCCTGCGCGTCGAGGGATGCAAGATACGTTGGAAGGTACTCGGCGACGTTATACACTGCGGAAATTATAGAGATGACTGGTTCGGCCGATTCGATGGGGGCCGTCGAGTTGCTTGCCTGCATTATTCTCTTTCGTCGCATTCTTAGCTGGTGCGCTTACCGCCTAAAGGATCCAATTCATGTCATCAGTTTCATAGGCCGTTCGTCCATAAAATGGGCACCCGGTTAGATTCTAATAGCTGGTCGCCTGGAATCGATCGATTGAAAATGCCAGATCGTCGTGAGACTACTCATGGCAGCAAGCACGCTCCATCCTTCCGGGTACTAGTCTTTTTCAAAGGAGGACGGCAGAGGAAAGCGGGCCTCCAGGAAATCGTGCACGATAGCAGAGCGGTCCGGCTGGTTTTTGTGGGCCAACACTTCGTTGATGCAGAACATGTCTACGTTTTTGTTTCGCGCAAGACGAAGGAAATCCAGTGGCGCCGTCCGAGAGCCGATATCAATGTAGCTGTAGCTGACCGAGGACGGAAAGCCCAAGCCCAAACGTGCCGCGTACTGGTGAGCAAGAGAGGACGGAATCGACAGGTCGTCTGCAGAACGGAAGCGGTGTCCTGCGATCTGGGCAATCCGGATGGGCATCTCACGATGAAGTTGCCTATGAACCTCCAGCCGCTGAGGGTGAGCAACGTGCTGGAACTTGCGAGAGGTGGTACGCCCAAAACGCTCTACGACTACCTCCCGGTTATTAGCGGCAGCTTGATTAATCGGAAGCTCGGGGTCCTCGGCCTCAGCGAAGTGGGCAACCGTCATACAGTACTTCGCCTGACCCGCCGGACCGAAGAATATGTTCGGGTGCAAATAGCGGCCGAAAAACACGTCGTCGTTAACGTATATGAAGTGTTCGGACAAATCAGGAATGTGCGCAAGCTGGGACTCGATCGCATGGGAGTTGAACGTCGGCAACATGGAATCGGGATCGGTGAAAATTTCGCGGTGATCGATCAACACCAGTTTCGGGTGATCTTCCTTTAGCCAATCTGGTCGTTGCCCGGCAGTCACCAGATAGATCTTGTTAATCCAAGGTAAGTTGAGTTCAAGCGATCGTAGCGAATATCGCAATTCGTCGCGAGATTTGAACCTCGCAAGATTGACACGACTGTCCGACGTGTCGTGACCTGAGGCCGCTAGCGCACGCTGATAGCTACTCGCCCACTGTGGATCGTTAGCATCAACCCAAGTATAGACCGCATCAATGTTTCCCTCGAAGTCCTGGGCGTCTATGGGCTTGTCGATGCGACCGGGATAAACCTGCCAGATAGCGCCGGCACCGCGCAGGTCAGCGATACCCTCAGACTGCGTGTCACGAAGGCTCACGCTCCATGCAGACGATGCTGCGTACGAGTGCTGCAGATGCATAGAGCTAACCACCAGCCCAGCATCGGAGAATGCTTGGACCAGGGTCGGCCAGTTCGCTGCCTCCACGCACAACGGATGGCTACTTGAAGCGCGGGTGAAATCAATATTCAACTGACCAGCAAGCAGCATCGAGCGCTGCTCAGCAGACTCGCGTAATGACACGGCGGTGAACGGATCCCAGCTCCCGGTGTTCTTAGTTAGCCGGTCAAGCGCTTTGCACACCAACGGTTCGGGCACTACACGGGCAATTCGCCCTCGCCATCCTGAGAACATGCGCTTCCCCTTCACTTATTCTGATCGATTCGTTTGGAGCAAAAGGCGTTGCTAGCTCAGCTCCCTAACGATTTGGCTGAGCGTATCAAGCGTGTTCTTCAAAGATTCAACATGCCGTTCATCGAACTCGCTGAGCACTCGCTTCATCTCGGTAGTCGAGATTCCAGCAGTACGCGGAAGGTAAACTACTTCAACTTCGTCACCAAGATCGTCGAACTTGCCCTTCCAGTCTTCGCCGATACCGAAAACCTTCACATCATATTTTTTGATATCAAGTCGTTTCTGCTCCCAGTTTTCCTCTGGGATAGCAAGGTCGACATACTTGATTGACTCAACGATTTCACGTCGCTGTTCGAATGGAACAACCGGCTTCTTGCCCTTGATCGCGTTGAATTCGTCCGTTGAGACGCCAACGATCAGTCGGTCGCCTTTTTCCTTGAGACGCTTGAGGATATTCAGGTGGCCAATGTGAAAAAGATCGAAAGTTCCATAGGTTAGAACGGTTTTCGTCATACTTGCCTCCACGTCATGATAAAAGTGCATAGTGATCAACTGAACGGTAAGGACCGCGCCCGACTAAAGAACAGGCGGGCGCCCGGCCAGTGTCATTCGAAGGATGGTTCGCCAAGACAATTTCGGGCGAGGTTCCATATACCACGGACTGCTTTTCCAGCCAGCTTTCCAGCCGGAGAGGTATTGTTTCACGCCGTTTTTGTTTTTCCGCAATCTAAGGCATTCGACGAGCATCCATGCAACAGGATAAATCCATGTAAACGGAATCGGAAGATTCCTCCGAGCCAGCCACACGCGGTTGCGTGCGTTGAGCCGGTAGAACTCGTCATGCCTCCGCGGGTCCACTACCGGATGCCCGATCCTCATATCGCCGGCATACCAAACGTATGTGCCAGTGTCCCAAACGCGCCAGGCAAGCTCGATCCCTTCATGCGCATACCAAAATCCGCCGGCCCAGCCACCAGTTTGGTCAAACAAATTTCGTTTGGTCACCAAGCAGGTCTCGCCAACGTGAAAGACTTTACTTGGCTCTCTAGCCGTTCGTTTATTGAGGCGAGGAATCCATCTTGTCGGGTTCTTGTCCTCATGCTCGGGGTCCGTGATCCGGGGCTGCAACATTCCCATCTTCGGGTATTTTTCGAATTTGTGAACGGCGCTAATGAGAAAGTCAGTGTCCAAAAACCACGAATCGTCGTCCAGAAAACACAGATATTCCCCCGACACCTGAGCGACGCCGGCGTTTCGTCCGGCGGGGATACCCAAGTTTTGGGGCAAATGGTGTGTTTTGATGGGATGTGGAATTCCTGTCGGATCCCAACCATTTCCTACCACGACGGCGTCAATTGAGACGCGTTCTTGGGCAAGGAGCGACTTCAATGCACGGCGCAGTTCATCGGGACGATTGCCCATGGTGAGAACCACGACACCGATAGAGGGACGGTAGGCAGATGCCAACACGGAATCGTGTCCAGGTGCGTTGTTTGATGATTCCATATTTATGCCTTAAGCCTCGAAGAAGCCATATTGGAAAGAAAATGACCTGCATTGACCAGCACGCAGGCCGGCAACAAAATCCAGATCAACCACTTCTCCGCGACACCTAGGACGCCAAGCATTGCCGAGATGATAGAGCAAAAGAGAATAATCAGGCTGAGCTCAACTGCGTGCAAAAGTTTGTGGAATGGAAGGAACCGCGCGAGGGAGCGTAGCCGACCAATCAGGGTAGTTGTTGGGACGGCACGAGCAGCGGCGGTATCTGGTAGTTTTCCCAGGCCAGCCATCCCTCGTGCTGCGTGTACCATCAAGGACTGCGAACGGTTAAGTAGCAAAAGAACTGACAGACACGCAGCCATGAACAGGGTTGGCCATGCTTGACCTGCGCTGGTGGGATCGTCTGCGAGTTCATTGAACACGCGATACCCCAGGGCGATGGGAATCAGTGCTTCGGTAGTGTGATGCCCTACCATATCGATGAAGATACCTCGCGGAGACTGGGACGATCTCCATCGTGCTACCTCACCGTCCGAGCAATCGAAGTATAGCTGCACTTGAGACAACACCACGGCAAGGAGCGGTCCCCAGACACCGGGAATCAGCAGCGCCATAGACATGCACCACCCGGACAAGATCATCAAACCGGTCACGCCATTGGCACTGATCGGAGTTCTCACAAGCAAGGCTGTCAGATAGATGGAAATATGTCGTAGGTAAAGCTCTGCTGTCCAGTGCTCGGCGTTTTTCCTTGATCGAACTTCGGGCGGTTGGCAAACCTCGCGCAACTGATCCAGGGTTGGGTTTTCCGGACGCTTCTCATTCATTTGACTCGACCCTTGTCCAAGGTACCGGAGGCACCCACTACACGGCCTTTGATGTAGCCGGCTGCCCATGGCAGGTGAATCATTGGAAATGCCAGAGCCGTCAACAGTTTTTCCTTGAAGCTGCTAGCTTTGCTCGTCAAGCCGGCCGCCAAACAAACACCAGAATAGACAACGGGGGCAGCTTGGCACAGTGACATGGCTATCGTCGTCCACTTGGAATGTGATTTCTTCATGAACGGTTTAGCTGCAGTGCAGGCGACCCCCATTGTGACGCCTACAAGCAATATCGGTGGTAAATCGTGCCGGAGAGATTTTCCCTCGGGGAATCGACGCGCAATTTCTCCCCGCCATGTCCCCGAAGCAAATGACTGGCTGACAAGCGGACGGAAATTGTCTCGCGGATAGTACCCGACTTTAAGCTCTGGATCGAACCAGACCTTGTGACCCGCTTGGCGGATGCGCATGCAAAGCTCCCAATCTTGGGCGCGCCACATTTCCTCGTTAAAATAGCCAACTTCATCGAAAACTTCACGCCGGAAGATTCCTAGGTAGGCCGATTCGGCCGGTCCCTCTGGTGCACCCGAATGGTACGCGGGACCTCCAAAACCGAACTTGGAATGATAGGCTGCGGCGATTCCTCGTTGAATCGGAGTGCGGCCTTTCGCGTCCATGAGACCGCCTACATCATGTGCTCCGACTCGGAGCAATGTCTCAATGCCGCGTTGGGTGTACCTGCTGGGAATTTCGCTGTGAGCATCAACGCGGATAATAATGGGATGTGATGACGCACGGATAGCCAAATTTAGTGCTATGGGAGTTCGACCCAACGGATTTTCAACGAGCTTAATACGACTATCTGATTTTGCGAGTCGTTCTGCAACCCGGTTGGTGTCATCGGTGCTGGGACCCAGAGCTAGAACGAGTTCCTTGTCGCCTTGATACTCTTGAGCGAGGATCGAGGTCACTGCGTCTTCAAGGTATCCTGCTTCATTGAGTACTGGCATTACATACGAGACACCTGGATTTTCCGTCATGTACACCTATTTCTTGGCTTTCTGAAACTTCTGGTATTCCTTGGTAACTGAATCGGTGTCGCCATCCATCATTTGGACACCCTTTTCAATCCAAATGCACCGGTCGCAGGTTTCCTTAATGGACTTCATGGAATGGGAGACGTTGAAAATCGTGCCGGCACCGTCTCGAATGTCCCGGATTTTCGCTTCACTTCGTTTTCGGAACTTTGCATCGCCTACGGCCAAGGCTTCGTCGATGATCAAAATATCGTGTTTCTTCGAAGCAGCAATAGCAAATTTAAGGCGTGCTGCCATTCCTGAAGAGTACGTACGCATGGGTAAATCGATAAACTCTTCAAGCTCGGCGAACTTGACGATTTCCTCGCGCATGGCTTCAACTTGTTGCCGGTCGTAACCCAACGCAAGTCCGCCCAATGTGATGTTCTTGTCTCCTGAAAGATCAGGTATCAACGCGGCGCCTACACCCAATAGGCTTGGACGCGAACGTGCGTAGACTGCGCCATCACTCGGCGGCGTCAACCCGGTGATTGCACGAAGCAGCGTTGATTTGCCCGATCCATTAGAACCAATCACGCCAATTGATTCGTTTTCGTACGCAACAAACGTGATGCCCTTCAACGCATGGACAGTGCGTACACCTTTCATTTTCGGCTGTAACAAACGTCTGGCGCCTGCATTGCCGACAGCTTTGCCACTTGAGTAAACCTCGTACTTTACATGAAGATTGTCCACGATAACGACTGGCTGGCGAGCTTCATCTATTAGGATGTTTGATGGACGCGTAGCCGCAGGGTCGACAATCTCGATGAACGAGGTGTCGTCGGAAAATATCGGGGCAGGTTCATAATCCGGATGAAGTCCAGGATTAATCAGATCGTCGAAACTAATTGGCACGACCGTAGCGCTCCTCTGCCTTCCAGAAGTAGATGAGGCCGAAAACTAATGTCACGACTGCCCATCCCGAGATCACGTACCAAGCCCACCAATCGTATTCCGCATGATTCATGATCAAGCCACGAGCGAGTTGGAGGGTCTGGTAGATCGGGTGAACATCAAAGATAGCAATCATCCACGGCCAGTGAGAAAGTAGGCGTTCAGCACTAAACAGCACGCCAGAGGTGTAAAAAAGCACTCGACCGATCAACGGAAGAATCTGCGTGAAGTCGCGTACGTGAACCGTAATCCTGGCACAAATTAGTGCAACGCCCATGTTGAATACAGTGAAGATCAGAATAATTGGAATAATCCCGAACCAGGTCCATTTTGGAGTCGTACCGAGAATCATTGAATAGATAAACATGACAACAACCATTGGCATAAGGGTCAGAAGGTTCTGGGTAACCTGCGCGACCGGCAATGCTAATCGCGGGAAAGGAAGCGACTGCACGAGCGCAGTGTTGCCAGTGATGGATTTTGCACCACCGTTCATCGAGGTAGTGAAGAACTCGAAAAGAAATACGCCGATCACCACGAATACAGGGAAGTCAACGCCTCGCGCGCCTCCCTGCAAGATCCCGAAAATGAAACCATACATGAGTGCATTGAAGGTGGGCTTGAGTACGATCCACACCATACCAAGACGATTGCGTTGGTTCTGTGACTGGACACGGGCCTTGGCAAGTTCATAGATGAACTCCCGCCGCTGCCATGTCTGCTTCAGATAATTGGCCAATGATGGGCGCGCACCAACTCGGTGCAAGCCATATTTCTCGGCCTCCTCTGCAACTGTCATGCTTTTCCCTCTTGTCTCATCCGTTTTGATGCTCTTACGTACAAGCACAGATGTTCAAATTCTAGTTGATTTCGACCGGCCCTACAGGCTCATTCGATCGCGCCCGGTGTAGTTCATGACACACCGGACAATCATTCTTCTGGCGGGTGTTCATTGAAGTATTGATCCATTGAGTCAGTCTTCAATGCATGACTTATCTGTTCGATTGCGCGTTCACTGGGAAGTTCCACTGATTGTCCATCAGCGCTAATGGAGCTGCCCGCAGTCGGCATGGTAAACATGGCCAGATTTCTTGTGTCAACCTTTTTCAGTTGAAGACCCAATCCGACCATAGTCGCAGCGTCGAAACCACTGTCAAAGCTCAAATACGGCGAGACCTTATCGACAATCTCGTATAGCTTTCCAGGATTGGCCAGTGTATCGGATGAAAGCATCTGGCCAGCGGCTGCTGAAATGAATTTCCGTTGATTCGCGACCCTTTGGTAGTCGCCATTGGCAAACGACTTACGTTCTCGGACGAACCGCAAAGCCCGGTCGCCTTCGAGCACGATTTCTCCTGCAGGGTAGAAATAGTCTGTGTTGTGCGCGGTAAATGGAATGTCATTGTCGACCTTTACACCCCCCAGAGCAGTAGATAACTCTTTGAAGCCATCAAAATCAATCATCGCCACATGATCAACTTTGGTGTCAAGCATGCCCTCCAAGGTCTGAATCAGCAACGGCACCCCTCCGAAAGACACAGCGGCATTAAGTTTGTTCTTGCCGTGCCCCGGAATCTCGACATACATGTCGCGAACCGTAGACATGATGTAAATTTGCGAACGGTCTTCAGGAATATGAACCAACATCATGGAATCGCTACGTTGGCTCACCGGCCCATCTAACGCCGCAGATTGTCCGGAGTCATCGTCAGCGTGGTCGACTCCTATGAGCAAAATGTTCATCGAACCGTCGTCGGGATCCTTTACAGGGCGAGCCTGTTCCTGTTCGGGAGTAAAATTCAGTGCAACTGTGTTCGACTTAGAATTAAAGGCATGCTGAAGGTTGAACAGGTAGTAGCCGGCCGCTAAGACGGCAACTACAACTACACTTATAACAGCGAGCAAAATCGCACGCACTCTTTTTTTCTTTCGACGTGCTGCCCCAAACTGTGCACTACGTGATTCAAAAACAGCTTGACTTGGTTCCTTTGAATTCATTCCTACCCCACCGGGAGACAACTAATGAAGCCAACGGACGCCCTAGTGACTTCGTGCAATCAGAAAGACTACCCAAGATAAATGTGTTTATCCTGAGTAGCCTTCAGATTAGGTTAGTCGTCAAGATCTGCGACGAAGTCCTTCAGCCATGATTTAAGTCCCGGTCCGAGATCCTCATGATCCACGGCCAAAGTGATATTCGCCTGAAGATAGCTAAGCTTGTCACCCGTGTCGTAGCGTCGGCCACGGAAGACCACTGCGTGCACACCAGCTCCATCGCCTTCAGCTGCTGCAAGCTCCTGAAGCGCATCGGTCAGCTGAATTTCGTTTCCACGACCTGGTGCAGTGTGTTCCAACACCTCGAAAACCCGAGGATGAAGTAGGTATCGTCCGATGACAGCAAGATTGCTAGGAGCGTCTTCAACGGCGGGCTTTTCTACGAGTCCCAGAACCTTAACAAAGTCGCCTCCTTCGACGGCGACAACATTGGCGCAACCGTATGCGCTGATCTGCTCCGGTTCAACTTCCATCAATGCGATCACGGAACCGCCGGTTTTTAGCTGGACAGCCGCCATAACAGAGAGCAGCTCGTCACGCTCATCGATGAGATCATCGCCGAGCAAGACGGCGAACGGTTCATGACCAACATGTTTCTTGGCGCAGAGGACCGCATGCCCCAATCCTCTAGGATCTCCTTGGCGCACATAGTGTATATCCCCAAGGCGGGTAGCTTCGCGAATTGCCTCTAGCTTTTCGTCGTCACCCTTAGCTTCAAGCGAGCCTTCAAGCGAGGGCACTCGGTCAAAGTGGTCCTCAAGTGCCCTCTTGTTACGGCCTGTGATCATCAAGAGATCAGTAAATCCGGCCTTCACCGCTTCTGCGACAACATATTGTATTGCCGGTTTGTCAACCACCGGCAGCATTTCTTTAGGCATTGCCTTCGTGGCTGGTAGGAACCGTGTGCCCAGACCCGCCGCAGGAATTACAGCCTTCGTGATTGAAGAAGCGTTAGTCATTTGTTCCTTATACCCATCCATTAGAATCTAAGACAATGTAATCATGTCATCCACCATCGAAGCGTGATTGACTTACTTCTTTTGCAGACGCTTCATCACAGCTCTAGGAAAATACTCAGCGACATCTCCACCCAGGGTCTGTACTTCCTTCAGAAGCGACGACGACAAATGGGTGAATCGCGTATCGGCCTGGAGGAATACAGTTTCAACACCGGTCAAGTGGCGGTTCATGGTTGCCATCGGAATTTCGTATGCGTAGTCAACAGTGCTTCGCAGGCCCTTGACGATGGCTTCCGCACCCTGTTCCTTGCAGAAATCAGCCAACAAGCCCTGACCCATGGGAAGAGCCGAGACACCGCGGAGACCGCCGACCGTCTCCTCGACGATGGCGACTCGCTCATCTTCGCTGAATCGGTAATTTTTTGAATAGTTCGTCGATACCGCGACGATCACTTCATCAAACAGGCTGGCGGCTCGAGCAATAATTTCGACATGACCATTGTGAATCGGGTCAAAGGATCCTGGGCAAACGGCTCTACGCATACGTTGAATGTATCAAGAAGTGCCGGCCAAAACGTGAATTGCGGATAAACCCAAGTAACGAAGTGACGTTTCGAATGCTCGACCGCACATGTCCCCCGTCCATAATGGGTTTATGAGCAATGATTTCACCCCTTGGCAACGAACAGCGCACGGCGCGAACCTCTTGGATCCGGCTGGCACGCCACGGGTGACGATCTTTGAAGAAATCACAGGTCTTGCCAACAAGCACAATGCATTGAATCTGGGACAGGGTTTTCCCGATACAGAAGGACCCGAAGAAATTCGCCAAATCGCACTAAAATCGATTGCTGAAGGTGCAAATCAGTACGCACCCGGTTCAGGGATACCAGTCCTCCGCCGCGCCATTGCCTCCCATCAAAAACGGTTCTACGACCTCGAGCTGGACCCAGAAACCCAGGTAGTCGTCACCACAGGCGCCACCGAGGCCATCGCCGCTGCAATCCTCGCTTTCGTTCAGCCCGGGGACGAGGTTGTCACATTCGAGCCTTACTACGACTCGTATGCGGCCATGATCGGGCTGGCGAACGCAAAACACAACGTGGTCCAGTTGCTGCTACCGGATTTCCAACCAGACCTGGCCAAGCTCCGCGCAACGGTCACTGACAATACCCGGATGATAATTCTCAACAATCCGCACAATCCAACTGGATCCGTATTTGGGGAAGATGTGCTCAATGAGATCATTGCACTGGCTCATCAGCATGATTGCATTATTCTTTCCGATGAGGTGTACGAGCACCTGACATTCGGAGTAGCCCATCTTCCCGTCGCCACCCTGCCAGGTGGATTCGAACGGACGATTACCATCTCGTCGGCGGGCAAGTCCTTCTCGTTTACCGGATGGAAGGTCGGCTGGGCGACCGGCTCTGAAAAACTGATCACCGCCGTCAGAACGGTCAAGCAGTTTCTCACCTACTCGTCGGGACCGGCATTTCAACCAGCAGTGGCACATGCGCTGGATCTTCCAGACGAATTCTTCGCCCAGTTTGCCGGCTCGCTCGGGCACACCTGTGGTCTTCTTGCCGACAGCTTGGAACAATCGGGCATTCCCGTCTTCCGCCCCCGCGGAACATACTTTCTCGTCGCCGACATTAGCCAGCTGGGCTATCAAGACGCGACTGAGCTCGCTCGACTGCTCCCCGAGCGGCTAGGAGTAGCGGCAATACCAATGTCAGTTTTTGTGCATCCGGAAAATAGGCAGGCTTACTCATCTCTCTTGCGCTTCGCATTCTGCAAGAAGGAAGACGTGATCTTGGAAGCGGCTCGACGCCTGAGCCGACTGCCGGAGCTGGCCCGATGACCACTTTAAGCCAGAAGCGCTGGCTTGGGTTTGTCCAAGCGCATGCAAACATTTATGACGATGACCTCGTACCCGGAGCGAAGATCCTGGCTATCGGCGGCGCCGAACAATCCCATGTGAACCTCGCCCATCCGGAGGAGGTTTTCTATGAGTACCTCGCCAGGATTGCGAACCATCTCAAGGTACTGCGAGGACCCGACGAACCTCTGAGGATGCTTCACCTAGGGGCGGGGGCGCTCACCCTTGTCCGTTGGGCTAGTGTCGTCTTTCCGAAGAGCACACACGTGGCAGTCGACATCGAGCGGGAACTACTTGATTTCGTAATAACGCAACTCCCTCTGCCGAAAAACTGCTCTCTTGATACCATCGTCGCCGATGCCCGCGATGTCCTGCACAACCAGCTGGACGGCCGGACATTCGATGTCATCATTGTCGATATTTTCAGCGGCCCCGAGGCACCCGAGCATCTGACGGTACCCGAGTACTATTCGGAGCTGTACACGGCGCTTGACGACCAGGGGCTGTTGTTCGTCAATATTGGCGACGATCCGCCCCTGGCATTCACGGACCGGCAGGTAGCGGCCGCCCGACAAAACTTCGACTTTGTCATGCTGAGCTCCTCGCCGGAAATGTTTACCAGGCGATACCCGGGCAACTTGATCCTGACTGCCGCCAAACACCGCTTGGACGATTCAAGCATCAACCAATGCCAAGCCTCGGGACCTTTTCCCTCGGAAATCAAGCACTCACTCGGGCTGGACAGGTTCGGCAAACCATAGGTGCGTCTCGCCGTATTTCTTGTCGGCGAACGGCTGCAGGCTAACGGGCCAAAGAGGGCGCGGAGACCGGCTGGATCGCTCCACGATGACTGTCGCATCGTCAGCAAGCACGCGGGAAACCTTCAGCAGCGTGGTTTCGAGTTCCGCGTCGGTCAATGGATACGGAGGATCCAAAAAGACCACGTCGAATGTCCTGCGAGGCATCCGAGTTGATTCGTCAAAGTAGCCGTCAAGAATCGAGTCGGCTGATCCGCGCTGGACGGAAGCAATGTCACTCTTCAGGGTTTTGTTGATCATCGCAGCATTCTGCTGGCACACCGCAACCGCCTTGGGAGCTTTTTCGACGAGAGTCACTTGACGCGCTCCCCTGCTTGCAGCTTCCAGCCCCAAAGCCCCGGAGCCGGCGAAAAGGTCCAGCACCCGAGCGCCTTGGAGAATATCCCAACTCTCCAGCCGCGAGAAGAGTGCTTCTTTGACCCTGTCCGTGGTTGGTCGCGTAGCGTCGCCGGGAACGGACTTCAGCGGGTTGCCGCCGGCCGCGCCGGCAATGATTCGGCTCATTGATTCTTGCCGCTTTCACTTAGTTCTTGTTGAGGAATTCACGGGTGGATTCATCGACCCAGTTCTTGGTGGTCGCCAGCAATACGGGGTACTTCTCCTGCCATGCCGGCATCGCCATAAGCGCCCTGACATCATCCCGTGCCTTTTCAATCAATGCCCGGTCCTTGATGATGCTCAGCTCGCGAAGCGCCGATTGGCTTCCCGATTGCTGGACGCCCAGGATATTTCCTTCCTTGCGCTCCGCCAGGTCGGCCTCCGCCAGTTCGAAACCGTCCAGGGTTGATTCGATGACGCGCAGGCGATTGACCGACGGATGATCTGCATCCAGCCATGTTGAGAGCAGGCACGTGCCGGGAAGGCCGCCACGACCCACACGTCCGCGCAGCTGATGCAGCTGGGAAATTCCGAAGCGTTCGGCGTCCATGATCACCATCAACGTTGCGTTGTGGACGTCCACACCAACCTCGATGACCGTCGTGGAGACCAGTACATCGATGTCCCCCGCCGCGAAGTCATCCATGATTCCCTGCTTGTCGTTGGAGTCCAGCTGAGAATGCAGTCCCTGCACCCTGATCGACTCGAAGTCGGGCAATCCACCGAGCAGTTCCAGCATCTTCTCAACGCTCATCGACTGTCCGGAAGTGTCCTCGTAGGTCGCCAGCAATACGCCTTGCTCACCGGCTGAATCGCTGATGCGCGGGCAGACAACATAGACTTGGTGGCCTTTTGCCACTTCTTCGCTGATACGCGTGTACAGGCGGTTCCTGTAGCCGGAAAGCTGCATCGGAACGATGTGGGTCGAGATCGGTGCCCTGCCGATGGGAAGGTGCTTGATTGTCGAGGTGTCCAGATCGCCGAAGACCGTCATCGCAACGGTGCGTGGAATCGGCGTGGCGGTCATAACTAGCGTGTGGGGCACCGAGTCGTTGGCCTTGGCCCGCAAGGCATCACGCTGCTCAACACCGAAACGGTGCTGCTCGTCGATGACGACCAACCCGAGTTCTGCAAACCTTACCTGCTCCCCCAGCAGTGCGTGGGTGCCGACAATCAGACCGGTTTCGCCGCTGGCGATGCCCAGCAGCGCTTCGCGACGTTGGGCGGTTTTCGCCGAGCCCGTCAGCAGCGCGACACCGGTTCCTTCACCTTCATTGAACAGGCCGGGGTCGGCCAATGCTCCCAGCATCTTGGTTATGGAGGCATAGTGCTGGGCTGCCAGGACTTCGGTGGGCGCCAGCAACGCTGCCTGCCCACCGGCATCGATCACCTGAAGGATGGCCCGGAGCGCGACAACGGTTTTGCCCGAGCCGACCTCGCCCTGCAGCAAACGGTGCATCGGATGGTTCAGCTCCAGATCCTGGCTGATCTCGCGTCCTACCTGCTGCTGGTCATTGGTGAGAATGAAAGGCAGCTGGGCATCAAACTTGTCGGCAAGCCCGCCGCTACGACGCGGCCGGGCGACGGAGTGCTGGGTGCCGATTTGGCGGTTTCGTTCAGCAAGCGAAAGCTGGAGCAGAAATGCCTCTTCGAAGGCGAAGCGCTGGCGGGCAACGTATGCATGCTTCAACTCGCGCGGGGCATGCCGGTTGGCGTAGGCCTGGTGCCGAATCGGATAATGATGGGCGTCCAATAGCTCCTGCGGGAGGAATTCCGGCAGATTCTCCTGCGTCATCTGCTCCAGCAGGTGAGCCATCAGGTCGCGGATCTTCTTGTTCGGCATCTTGGCCGACGCTGGATAAATCGGTATGGGGCGTGGATCTGCTTGGGAGGCCTCGTCGAGCACGGCGTAATCCGGCTGGTTCAGTTGCAGATGGTTCTGGTACCAACCGACTTTGCCGCTGAACATGGCAATCGTTCCGACGAGCAGATCCGAGCGTGCTTGATATCCGTTGAAGAAAGTCATCTTCAGCTGCTGGCCGGCATCGCCTAGTTCATCGCTGACGGTGACCTCGAAGATAAATCCCTTGCGCGAGTGCATCTGGCGCTGGCTAACGTTGACGACTTGCGCCACCACCGTGACGTGTTCATCGAAGGGAAGCTCCGCAATTGGGGTCAATTCCCCTACCTCGACGTACCGCCGAGGAAAATGGCGGAGGAACTCCCCTACCGTGCCGTAGCCGAACGCTTTCTCCAAAGCCGTTGCATTCTTGGGTCCTAGAACTTGGGAAAGCGGCGAGTTCTCAAAATCCTGCATCCTTGTTTCAGCCGTCATGGATGCAAAGATCGGTCACACTGATGTTTACCGGGTTACCCTGTTTTCGAATGAGCTCCAAGGCCGCTTCGGAATCCGTTACATGCACGTGCACCCGCCACCGGTAGGTGTCTTCTCCAAGCTGGTTCACCGGGGACATGATCACCGAATCACCCAAGGCATCCAGCTGGCCGCGAAGTGTTGCCGCGCCCAGGGCATCCAGCGCTACCGTGCACATGACTTCCACACCCTCGATTTCCTCGAAATCGAAATGCACATGCGGATCTTGAACGCTGTAACCGTGGAATCCCTCGTAATCGTCGAAATCCGTGTGTTCGTTTCGGATGGCGGCGCAAAGCTCGTCAACAATCACCAGCATGCCGATTGCTCCAGCGTCGACAACACCTGCTTTGACCAGGCTAGGCAGGGTGCTTTCTGTGCCTTTGACAGCTAGTCTGGCAGCTTGCGTCATCTGCGTCAGCAAGGTGTCTAGCGCGGCACGGCTGTCCTTGTCGACTTTCAGATGCATCAGCGTGGAAGCGGCTGCCAAGGCCAGCGCGTTGATCACTGAAAGCATGGTTCCTTCCACTGGCTCGCTCAGTGCGGACCAGGAACGGACCTTCGCCCGTTCAAGTCCCAGTGCCAGCAATGGTGCTGTCAGCCGTTCCTGCCCCTGCCATGGCTCGCTGAGGCCGCTGAGGAAGACAGCCAGCAATGTTCCCGAGTTGCCGCGGGCGGACTCCATGGCGGCGCGCGCGGCAATTTCTAGGAATCCACCAATGTCGTCACTTTCCAACTTGCTGACGGCATCATGGCCGGCACGTGCGGTCAGGTAGAGGTTGCTTCCCGTATCACCGTCGGCAACCGGAAAGACATTGATAGCGTTGAGGCGATCCGAATGATTCCCCAGGCTCTTGACACTGCGCGCCAGCCAATGGCGGATAGCGCGAACCGAAGTATCGAGTTTCTGGGTGGTCATAAAGAGTGGTTCCTTCAATGGTTACTGAGACAAGTCAGTAGAAGCTACAAATTCGTCTACCGTATCGTTTTGGAGTGCTTCTCCAAACTTGTTAATCGTATCCATATCCGGGATGACAATCGACTGTCCGTCGGCCGATCGTCCAGGTCCCTTGTTTGGGAGGGTGAAGAATTCCATATCGCTTGTTCCGATATTTCTCATGGAAGAAGCGATATCAACGACCTTTGCCGCGTCCAAGGTCTCATCAACTGCAATAAACGGCGAAAACTCACTGACGATATTCTGAACCTTCAAGGGGTTCGTCAGGGTATCTTTGGACAGGATCTGACCAAGCAATGCCTTAACGTACAGCTGCTGGTTTTTCACGCGCTGATAATCGCTGCCGGGGAATGACTTTCGTTCACGAACAAATGCCAGAGCCTGTTCTCCATCCAAAGTCTGTCTACCCTCGGGGAAGTACATGCCATTGACAATGGACTGGCGGAATGCCCGGGGGTTATTGATGGTAACTCCGCCAACAGCATCTGTCAGCCCCTTGAACCCTTCAAAATCTACGGACGCAACGTGATCGATGCGTACTCTGAAAAGGCCTTCCAACGTTTCAACTGCCTTCGGTACTCCCCCGTTGGCGAAAGCGCGGTTAATCTTTGCCTCACCGATCCCGGGGAGATCCAACCATGTATCGCGCATGATTGACGTCACGTAGACCGCGGAGCGATCGGTCGGAATATGAACCAACATCATGGTGTCGGATCGCCCTCCGTTGGGCAATGTACCGAATTCTTCGCTTCCGCCGTCCAACTCTTCGTCACGTTCGGCACGGGTATCACTACCGAGAAGCAGGATATTCAGCGCGTCTTCGGACTCCTTCTTTACCTCTGGCCGCGATTCCTCCGCTGGAAATGCGTTTTCAAGCTTCTGGCTATTGTCATTGAACGTCCGGCCAAGGTTCCATACGTATCCACCAGCTACCAACGCAGCGATGACAACTAGCGAAAGCACGCTGAGAAGTACAATCCGTCCTGTGCGCTTCTTTTTTGTACGCGGTCGTGTCACTGGCTCTTCGACTGACATATGCTACCTTTCACAGAATCAACTCAATACATCTTATCTTTCAGATTCGCACGGTACGCTTACAACGTGTCCAAAATCAGTTTGAACCCGGAACCGTCACCAAAACTTAATCGAAAATTTGGTCGAACCACGGTATTGATCGCCTTATTCGCTGTTGTCGGGCCCGGTCTGGCCGCTTGCGAATCTGTTGCATCCGTTGATGCTGCTCCTGACGCCGCCAACCCCTTGTGCGCCGAAATGATGGTCGTGCTGCCCGAAGTCATCGGAGACGCCGAGCGCCGTCCCACCTCGTCTCAAGCCACCTCAGCGTGGGGAGACCCGTCCCAGGTGGTCTTGCGCTGCGGTGTCGAAGTACCGGGACCGACCACCGACCCCTGCGTATCAGTCAATGACGTCGACTGGATCGCCCACGACGGTGCGGACGGCATCTGGACGCTGACCACCTATGGTCGCACTCCCGCAACTGAAATCATCATGGATCCGCAGGTCATCCCCTCAAGCACGGTTCTAGCCACGCTGTCTGATGCAGCCTCCCGGATTCCCGCAGAAAAACAGTGCGTCAGCATCCAAAAGGACGAGAAACTCTAGGTGCCGGTCGAGGCACCCAAGCTGCGGTCTCAAAGAGCATAAGTAAATGCGTCTTGCATCAATTCATCGGTAGGTGAGTTGAAGCAAGACGCATTTCAGCTACTGCCCTTTAGCGCAATCCGACCTTGCGTTCGCTGGCCAGCGCGATCAGTTCGTCGATCAGTTCACGATAGTTGATGCCGGTTTTAGCCCACATTTGCGGGTACATGCTCGATGGCGTGAAACCTGGCATCGTGTTGATTTCGTTGATAATCCACTCGCCTTCGGGAGTGTAGAAAAAATCAACCCGAGACAGGCCCTCGGCGTCAATGGCGTCAAAGGCCTTGACCGCAAGGTCCCGGATCTGCTTGGTCGCTTCCTCGCTGAGCTGGGCGGGGCAGCTCAATTTCGCTGCGGCACCGTCAACGTACTTCGCCTCGAAGTCATAGAACGTGTGGCCATTGTCGGCCACCGAAATCTCTCCAGGCAGTGACGCGCGTGACGGGGTCGAACCGCGGCCTTCAAGGACACCGCACTCGATCTCTCGACCAACGATTCCCTGCTCCACGATGACCTTGGGGTCTTCACGGCGTGCAACCTCGATGGCGTCCCTCAGTTCCGAAGGAACATCGACCTTGGTGATGCCAACCGACGAACCAGCTCGGGCTGGCTTGACGAACAGCGGGTATTCAAGCCCTTCGCAACGCTGGAGCGCCGACTCGCTGTCTCGCAGCCACTGCTTGTTGGTAATGACTTCGTAGGGGCCGACCTTGAACCCGGCGCTTTCGAAGACCACCTTCATGAAGTGCTTGTCCATGCCCATGGCGCTCGCGGCAATACCGGAACCCACATAGGAGACACCAGCCATTTCAAGCATGCCCTGGATCGAACCGTCCTCGCCGAACGGCCCGTGGAGCAGCGGGAAGACCACGTCGATTTCGCCAAGCTCGGAAATGGCCGACTGGGACAGGGACATCAACGAGGTTTTGTTCGGATCCGTCGAGAGCTGCACCGGGTTGTCGACATCGGAGATCTCCGGCAAGGAGCCAGTGTTAAGCGCCCAGTCCTGTGGACCTTCGGTCAAGAGCGTCCATTCACCCTGACGTGTAATGCCCACTGGCACGACATCGAAACGTTCCCTGTCGATCGCGTGCATCACGCCGGCCGCGGTGACACACGAGACCGAGTGCTCGGATGACCGGCCACCGAACAGGAGCAGGACCCGAGGTTTGCGTTCAGTCATTACTGCAATTCTCCTTCAGACTTCAATTCGCGAGCCAGCAGGCGCCGCGCCATGTTCTCGACGCTGAGCGTGCCTTCGAGCACCATCACGACGGCCTCGGTAATGGGCATGTCGACGCCGTGCGTACGGGAAAGGTCGAATACCGCTCGTGCCGACTTGATGCCCTCGGCTGTTTGCGACATCCGGTCGTTGACCTCATCGAGGAACAGGCCCTGTCCCAGAAGGCGTCCGGCGGTGTTGTTCCGCGAAAGCGAGGACGAGCAGGTGGCCACCAAGTCGCCCAAGCCCGAGAGGCCTGCCAACGTGTCCAGGCGGCCGCCCAATGCCAAGACCAGGCGAGTCGTTTCCGCGAGGCCGCGGGTGATGACGGTGGATTTGGTGTTATCCCCCATGCCCATGCCGTCGCACATGCCAACGGCCAACGCGATAATGTTCTTCACGATGCCGCCGAGCTCCACGCCCAGTACGTCATCGTTGGTGTACGGGCGGAAATAGGGAGCCGAGCACAGCTGCGCTATCCAGTTGGCGGTCGCTTCATCCGAGCAGGCGACAACGGATGCCGTAGGTTGCTCGCGAGCGATTTCCATGGCCAGGTTCGGTCCGGACAGCACCGCAATACGTTCTGCGGGCAGTTCCGCGACGTCGGCGATCACTTGGCTCATACGCAGATCCGTGCCGCGCTCCAATCCCTTCATCAAGGACAAAACTACTGCCTCCGGCTCGATGAGGTTCTTGAAACTCTCCAGTTCTGCACGTAGCGACTGGGATGGGATCGCCAGCACCACCAGATCCGCCCCGGCGAGGACTTCCTGGCGGTCGGATGAAGCGGTGATGTTCTGCGGAAGCTTCGTATCGCGCAGGTACCTGGAATTGGTATGGCGCTCATTAAGCTCACGCGCGGCATCGTCCCGGCGAGCCCAAATTTGAACCATGATGCCGTTCTCGGCCACGGCATCGGCCATCACCTTCGCGAAAGTGGTTCCCCAACTTCCGGCACCCATGACGGCGATCTTGCGTGGTAAAGGCTTGGTCACGATTCTTCTTTCGACGTTGCTGACGCGTTCTTACTTGTCAGGGTTCTCAAAGCTTCGGCCGGTCCGGGCTTGGCCATGCTCGCTGGGATCCCATGGCTTGCTCGGCGGTGTCTCACCGCGGATTTCTGCCTGGAGTTCGGTGATCGATGCCATGATGCGTTCTGTCGCTTCTTCCAGCACCTTGCGGGTACGCGGCCCGTTGCGCAAGTCGTCGAGGTCTACCGGTTGGCCAACCGATACCGTCACGTGTTTGCGCGGAAATAGGTACATCTTCTTGGAGTAGCGAGGCAGCAGCTCCTGGTCGCCCCAGTGCGCCATGGGGATCACCGGCGCACCGGTCTGCAGCGCCAGACGGGCAGCACCCGTGCGGCCGACCATTGGCCACAAGTTCGGGTCGCGAGTCAGGGTGCCTTCGGGGTAGATCACTACGACTCCCCCGGCGTCCAAGACTTTTTTGGAAGCCTTCAGCGAATCGCCGGCGCCCGCGGCGCTGCGCGCCACCGGGATCTGTCCGGTTTCGCGAAGGATCCACCCGAGCACCGGCGGCTTGAACAGCGATTCCTTCGCCATCCAGCGCGGCAGGCGGCCGTGGCTGTACACAGCATGGCCGACCACCAGCGGATCGATTTCGGTCAAATGATTCGGGCAGAGGATGTACCCACCCTGCGGGAGATTCTCGAAGCCTTTCCACGTTTTCCCCATCAGGGAGTTCATCAAGGGACGAACGATATTTCCCAGGACATTGAAAATACGCTTGGTTCGCGGGCTTTCGCCGGGAGCCTGGATTTTAACCACGGGCCGGTATCCTCTATTCGCTCAGTTCAACATTGGCGCCAAGCGCGGTGAGCTTGTCCATGAAGTGCTCGTATCCCCGGTTGATCAGCTCAATGCCGGTGACCTTGCTGGTTCCCTCGGCAGCCAAGGCCGCGATCAGGTGGGAGAAGCCTCCGCGCAGGTCCGGGACGTCGATTTCCGCGCCGACCAGCTTGGCCGGTCCGACAACCACGGCGGAGTGCTTGAAATTGCGGTGACCGAAGCGGCATGGGGTGGATCCGAGGCAATCGGTGTGGACCTGGACGGTGGCACCCATGCGAACCAGTGCGTCGGTGAAGCCGAAGCGATTTTCATACACGGTCTCATGGATTACCGAAACGCCGTTGGCCTGAGTCAGTGCGACCACCAGGGGCTGCTGCCAGTCGGTCATGAAGCCAGGGTGGACATCCGTCTCAAGGATCAACGGGTTCAGGTCGCCGCCCGGGTGGTAGAAGCGGATGCCGTTGGCCTTGACCTCGAACTCGCCGCCAATCTGGCGGTAGACATGGAGAAAAGCAGTCAGGTCGCGCTGCTGGGCATCCTGGACGAAGATATCGCCCTTGGTCACCAGCGCTGCGGAAGCCCACGAGGCGGCCTCGTTGCGGTCAGGCAGCGCGGTGTGCTCGTAACCGTTGAGCTTGTCGACCCCCTGGATGCGGATCACGCGGTCGCGGTGCACGGAAATGATGGCGCCCATTTTCTGCAACAGCGAGATCAGATCCAAGATTTCGGGCTCGATGGCGGCATTGCTGACCTCGGTGACACCCTTGGCGCGAACGGCAGAGAGTAGCACCTGCTCGGTGGTGCCGACGCTCGGGTACTTCAAATGGAGCTTTGCGCCCTTGAGGCCCAGCGGTGCGGAGATGCGGATACCGTCGGTGGCCTTGTCCACGACCGCGCCGAATTCGCGCAGTACTTCGAGATGGAAATCAATGGGACGGTCGCCGATACGGCATCCGCCGAGGTCCGGGATGAATGCCTCACCCAGCGAGTGGATCAGCGGGCCGCAGAAAAGAATCGGGATGCGCGAATCGCCGGCGTGGGCATCGATTGCCTGGTTGGAGGCCGACTTAGCCTGGCTCGGGTCCATGGTGAGGTCGCCGGTTTCCGGATCCTGCTCGACCTTGACCCCGTGGATCTCCAGCAGGCTGCGAACGACGGTAACATCCTTGATCTCTGGCACATTGCGGAGCACCGAAGGCGTATCGCCTAGCAGCGCCGCCACCATGGCCTTGGGAACCAGGTTCTTAGCTCCGCCGACTCGTACGGTGCCCACTAGTGGCACACCGCCATGGATCGTCAGGATCTTACCCATGTATGAAATACCTCATCGCGTAGTCGTTATTGCCTGCTCCAGCCTGCGGGCCGTGAACTAGCAGGACTAAGTAAGCATACCGCCTAAGACAGCATGCAATGGGACCGATAGTCGCGTGGCGTGGGTATTGTGAGGATGCTTTCAGCCTTTGAATTCAAGGAATACACCGGAGGAACATCCAAACATGAAACGGCCCGTTCGCATTCAGCACAATGCATTGAACTGAATGCGAACGGGCCGTCCGGGAACCATGGCAGAGCGTCAAGATTAGCTTGATGCCGCACCCAAGATGCTGCCGTTTAGTCGGCGAATCGTGCTGGAAGCGTCTTCGGCTTATGCGAAGGCCGTGCAGCCTCGAATTCGGTGATGTCCTCTTCATGCTGGAGGGTCAGGCCGATGTCATCCAGGCCTTCCATCAAGCGCCACCGCGTGTAGTCGTCAATCTGGAATCGCGCGGAAATGGATCCGCACTGTACCGTGCGGGATTCCAGGTCAACCGTAATCTGGGTGCCCGGGTTGTTCTCCAGCTCCTTCCAGATCAATTCGATATCGCTCTGGGCGACCTCGGCGGCTACCAGCCCCTGCTTCCCGGAGTTGCCACGGAAGATATCCGCGAAACGAGCCGAAATGACTGCCTTGAACCCGTAATCCTTCAGCGCCCAGACTGCATGCTCACGAGACGAACCGGTGCCGAAGTCGGGGCCGGCCACGAGAACCGAGCCTTCGTTGAATGGCTCCTGGTTCAGGATGAAGTTCTCATCGCGGCGCCACCCGGCGAACAAGGCATCCTCGAACCCAGTGCGGGTGATGCGCTTGAGATAGACGGCAGGGATGATCTGGTCAGTGTCGACGTTGCTCTGACGCAGTGGTACACCGATTCCGGTGTGGCTAACAATCTTTTCCATGACGGTGATCCTTCCTAGACCGCTACCGAGGTATTGACGAGGTCGCTGGGCGAAGACAGCGTGCCGCGGATTGCCGTTGCTGCAGCCACCAACGGCGAAACGAGGTGGGTGCGTCCGCCCTTGCCCTGACGTCCTTCGAAGTTTCGATTCGAGGTCGAGGCGCAACGCTCCCCTTCGGAGAGCTGGTCCGGGTTCATGCCAAGGCACATGGAGCAGCCGGCGAAACGCCATTCGGCGCCGAAGTCCTTGAAGATCTGGTCCAGACCCTCGGCTTCGGCTTCCAAGCGGACGCGCGCCGAGCCGGGAACCACGATCATGCGGACATCCGGGTCCTTTTCCTTGCCCTTGATCACAGCGGCGGCTGCGCGCAGGTCCTCCATGCGGGAGTTGGTGCACGAACCAAGGAACACGGTATCAACGCGGATTTCCTTCATCGGGGTACCACCGGTCAGGCCCATGTACTCGAGTGCGCGTTCGCAGGCCTTGCGGTCGTTTTCATCTTCGAAGTCTTCAGGAGTCGGCACCGAGGCGGAGAGCGACACACCCTGGCCCGGGTTGGTACCCCACGTCACGAATGGTTCCAGTTCGTCAGCATCCAGGAAGACCTCTGCATCGAACTGGGCCCCCTCGTCCGAATGCAGCTGTTTCCATTCCTCGACGGCCGCGTCCCAGTCCTCGCCCTGAGGGGCGTGTGGACGTCCGTTGACATAGTCGAAGGTGGTCTGGTCCGGAGCGATCATGCCGGCTCGGGCGCCTGCTTCGATCGACATGTTGCAAATGGTCATGCGTGCGTCCATGGACAGGGCCCGGATGGCGGAACCGCGGTATTCCAGGACATACCCCTGCCCTCCGCCGGTGCCGATCTTGGCGATGACGGCGAGGATGATGTCCTTGGCGGTCACACCCGGCTTCAAGGTTCCCTCGACGTTGATTGCCATGGTCTTGAACGGCTTCAGACTCAATGACTGGGTCGCCATCACGTGCTCGACCTCGGAGGTGCCGATGCCGAAGGCCAGGGCCCCGAAGGCTCCATGGGTGGAGGTGTGGGAGTCGCCGCAAACCACGGTCATTCCCGGCTGGGTCAGGCCAAGCTGCGGGCCGACCACGTGGACGATGCCCTGCTCCTTGTCGCCCAGTGAATGCAAGCGCACACCGAACTCCTTGCAGTTCTCCCGCAAGGTGTTGATCTGGGTCCGGCTCGTCAGGTCCGCGATCGGCTTGTCGATATCAAGCGTTGGCGTGTTGTGATCTTCCGTGGCGATGGTCTGATCTGGCCGGCGCAGTTGGCGCCCGGCCAGGCGCAGTCCTTCGAATGCCTGCGGAGAGGTCACCTCGTGCAGCAAGTGCAGATCGATGTAAATAAGATCCGGCTGGCGGGCTTCGCCTTCGCCGGTTCCACGGCGCACAACATGCGCATTCCAGACCTTCTCGGCCAGTGTCTGTGGCGACTGCGTGGCAGACATGCGACACACTCCTCAAGCTACGTACTTTTGATATCTCAACTGTGACACTTCATAGAAGGACATTTCCAGTATGCGGACTTGAATCTCAAATGCTGAGACGGGAGAATTGAGATATGACAACAGGAAGCGGCGTAGGCGTGCTCGATAAGGCAGCCGCCATTCTCAATGCGTTGGAGAACGGGCCCACCACGCTCTCGCAGCTGGTGGAACTGACACAGATTTCCAGGCCAACCGTGCATCGAATCGCGCAGTCCCTGGCTCACCACGGGCTTGTAGGAAGGGATCTGCACGGCCGTTTCGAGCTGGGCAGCCGCCTGGTGGAACTTGCCAGCGCCGCCGGTGAAGACCGTCTGGTCAGTGCCGCGGGACCCATCCTCCTCAAGCTCCGCGATCAAACCGGCGAGAGCACCCAGGTCTTCCGCAAGCAGGGCGACTTCCGCGTCTGCATTGCCAGCGCAGAACGCCCGGTTGGACTGCGCGACACCATCCCCGTGGGCACCCAGCTATCCATGAAAGCTGGTTCCGCTGCACAGGTCCTTCTGGCTTGGGAAGACAACGAGCGGATGATCGACGGCCTGCATCATGCCCGGTTCACGCCAACGATTCTGGCCGGAGTACGCCGACGCGGCTGGGCGCAGTCGCTGGGCGAGCGTGAGCCCGGAGTTGCTTCGGTATCGGCGCCGATCCGAGGCCAGTCCGGTCGGGTCATTGCCGCATTGTCGATGTCCGGCCCGATCGAGCGCCTCACCCGCCAGCCGGGAAAGATCTTCCATGAATCGGTTGTCGCCGCCGCGAATGAGCTGTCGGAATTGCTCCGGGCCCAGGCCGAACGCCCCTGAGGCCGGGGCAGCATTTAGCCCTCGCGGTTCAGTGCGGCGGAAAAATGGTCGAATCCGCGCGACCCATTGACGATCTGCCCATCGATTTTCACCAGGGCCCGGCGGCCAGTCTGGGCGCTGGCCTCGCCGATAACTGTGAATTCTTCAGGGATTGCGGCACCCTTCGGGAACACCGCGAGCAGACCGAAATCCTCTCCGCCTTCGAGAACCCATTGCATCGGATCCGCGTTGAGAAGCAGCGCCGCCGGCTCCAAACGGGCGGCGAAGTCCTTGAATGAGTCTCCGTTGAGGTTCAGGTTGACGCCGCTGGCCTTGGCCAGGCGCGAAGCATCCTTGATCAGGCCATCGGAAATGTCCATCATGGCGCTTGCCCCGGCGTAGGCCGCACGGGGACCCGATTCCAACGGCGGGGTCGGTTTGCACTGGGAATCAACAATCCTGCGGACCGACCGGTTCCAAGTCTGCCATTGCGTACTTCCGTCGAGTACCGCGAGCCCGGCGCCGGCAGAACCCACTCGGCCTGCAATGGCAACACGGTCCCCTGCTTTGGCACCGCTACGCAGCACCTTGCCGTGCTCGCATTCTCCGATGACGGTAGTGGTCACGGAGATTTCGGTGGCTTTGCCCAAATCTCCGCCGATGACTGCCAGCCGGCCTGCGCCCAGGCCTTCAACCGCTGCGGAGATTCCCTTGGAGAATTCCTTGACCCATTCAATGCTGGTGTGTTCGGGCAGCGACAGGGAGATGACGGCGCCCGTGGGAACGCCGCCCATTGCATTGATGTCCGAGACATTTTGGGCGATTGACTTCCACCCGATGTCAAAGGCCTTGTGCTCGAAACCGCTGTCCCAATACAGTCGAAAGTCCTGATTCTCAACGAGGGTGTCAACGGACACCACGATCTCTGAGCCCGCAACGGCCAACGCCCCGGCGTCGTCTCCAGGGCCAAGGGGCGCTTGTTTGGAGTCCAGAAGAGGCAGCATGGCATCAAGGATTCCCTGCTCCCCTAGGTCGCCGACAGTCGGGAACTTGCTAGCTTGGTGATTCGTCACAGAGTATTAATCGGCTTTCTTCGCGGCCTGGTTAATGAGATCCGCATAGCTGTTGAATTGGTCCAGGTGCGCAGCGACAGGATCCACGATGTTCTGGCGGACAACGCCTGCAACCGAGCGTTCGAGATTCCGGTGCACACGCTTTCTCTTCATCTTAGCGACCATTCGATTGACAAATGAACCGGCGATCCCCAGGACGATACCGAGCAGTAGCCCGAGCAAAAGCATGAGCGTGGGGACCGGGAAACCTTCCACCTTCGGGGGCTCCGGAACATCGAATTGCAGGTAGCCTGCTACGGCAAGGGCACCGAGCCACAGGGCGCCAGCCAATGCCACCACAATCGAGGCCCATTGGAGAACCCTCGTCAAGGGCCACCACCACGACTTCTTGTCCACGGCGAGGTCCGTAGACGCAATGGCCAGGTCAATTTCCTGGTCCATTGTCCCCAGTCGGTCAGCAGCACTCGCCCTGAGATTGTCTGTCCAGCCCGCGGGCAATCCGTCCGATGCCCTGGAGAGGTAGGTGTTGACCGAATGCCTGATGCCTGCTGATTGCGCCGCGGACAGCGGCGGCCTGGAAGTCAGGGCCAGCTCGGGACGCTCGTGGTTCCGACCCAGGTTCATCCGCTTCAGCGGGTCGTTCTTGAAACGAACCAGCCAGCTGGTCAAGGGCCAGCCGGTGTGGGAGGAGGCTCGGAGCAAGTAGGATTTGGCCGCCGCGTCTGCAATCACATTCACTCCGTGGGCGGCGGCGATGCCTTGCTCCAGCTCAGCCTGATCAAGCTTCCCCGGAGCGTTGACCTGTTCCACGCCAAGTTCGGCAACGAGACGATGAACCACTTGATCAACGTCGGCCTTCAGCCGTCGAATCGACAACGCCTTGTTTTCCGCGAGCTTTGCGATTCGCGCCCGCAAGGCGTCGATACCTTCGCCGGTCTTTGATGATACCGGCAGGACCTCCAGTCCCCTGAATCCGTCTTGGGCAAGAAGCCCTGTCAGCGAATTTTGGATCTCCGCTCGATCGGATGGTGCAACAAGGTCAATCTGGTTCAGCACCACCAGCAAGTTGCCTTCCAAGGATGCCAAACCATCAAGATAGCCCCGGTGTATGGATGCATCTGCGTACTTCTGCGGATCCAGCACCCACACCATCACGTCAACCTGGCCGGACAACCTGTCGACAATTTCGTGGTGGCCGAGCGCGGTTGAGTCCATGTCTGGAAGATCCAGCAGGATGAGCCCTCCGCTCGTGCCAGTGCCACGCGAAGCTCTGCCAGTTCCGAGCATTGAATCAACCACGTGCCGCTCGTCAACTTCGAGCCAATCCAGCAATTCTCCTGACCCATCAGGGTTCCAAATCGCCGCGATGGTTTTCGTGGTTGTCGGTCGAATGACCCCGGTCCGGGCCAGCTGCGCTCCGGCCATTTCATTAAATAGGCTCGATTTCCCGGAACCCGTAGCTCCGAAGAGACCGATGACCACGTGGTCAGCGGACAGCTGGCGCCTGGTTTGGGCGCGGGAGATCACCGTTGCCGCAAAGTCCACAGTTTCCGGGTCGAGGTGAGGCTCGCCAAGCTGCACCGCCTCGGAGATGGCCTCGATCTGGCTCATGAGGCTGGATTGCGCCCTGAGTACTTTGCGCTCGCTCATACGTGATGACCTTTCGGGCCTTGGGCGCGAATAAACTCTGCGAGGGCTTTTAGTTCTTCGGGCTGCTGGTGGGTCGTGATGACGCTACGGTAGACGTCGGCGTTCGTGGTGATCAGCTCGCGCGCACGCTCTTCGAGCATGACGCTGGCCCTGGCCGCCATCCGCCGCACGGCGTCTTCACCGAATATGGCTTCCAGCAGTTTTTGGCCGACGACCGCAGATCCTCCGGCGACGCCGAGCTCCAGTCCGGTCAGTCCCGCGGTCGAGGCGAAAACGACAACCATGAGAATCACCGCGATACCGTTCACGCCGAAAGCCGCCATCCGCGCGGTCTTACGTTTTCCAGCGCCTTCTTCCCGGATCATTGTGAGGATGTCTTTTTGCCATTCGCGCACGGTCTGGCTTGCCAGCTCGCTCAGGTCGCCGGGCAGTCTCGGAGTGGGCAGTTCGCGACTGAGTTCCTGCCCCATGGGCGTCGTGCGCCAAACCCGGTCTAGGCTCGCTGCCGCTTCGGTAATCTCTGCAACGAATATCGCATGGAGGCCCGTTTCAATCGCCTGTTCAACTTTGTTGCTCGCCGGTGGTCGCCCGGAGAAGAAGGAACCAATGCGGTCGCGAATGCGGCCTACGCTTCCTTCAATTCCACGCAGCAGTTCGCCTGCACCGACAAAATCCTGCCATCTGGCCAAGATTTCTCCGCGCAGCAAGGAGCCACCCTTCAGCGCAGACTTCACCACGTCCAGTGCCTGGTTGAAGCGCTGGTCAACACCGATGATCAGTTCCTGCAATTGTGCTTCCTGGTCTTCAAGCTCTGCGTAGAGTTCGCTCACGTCCGCAGCAGACCGCTTAAGCGCACCGTCAAGAGTCTGCACCGCGATGCGTTTCCGTTCCTGAGCGTCTTCGGCCAAGGCTCCAAGCCAGCTAGAAATTGGTTGCGTCAGCTCTCGCGGCAATAATTTGCGTTGGTCGAGCTCCATCTCATGAATCACGTGGATATCAGAAGATCCCAGTCCCCTTTCTGCGAGCAGCCGTTGTAAATCAGGGAGGATTTCCACTTCTGCGCCGGCCGGCACACGATTGAGCACGATGCTGACCGTGATGTTCCGCGCTCCGGCTTCCGTGAGCAAATCCCAGGGCAGCGCGTCCGCGTAGCGGTTAGCGGTCGTGACGAATATCCATAGGTCCGCCGCGTTCAAAAGCTGCGCCGCGAGCGCGCGGTTTTCATCCGAAATGGAATCAATGTCCGGCGCATCAACGAGGGCTATCCCGGAGGGAACTTTTGAGTGTGGAGCGAGCCGCACTGACTGGGAATTCGTTTCGGCGTCGTGCTGTTGATACCCGGACTGAGTCTGCCTTTTCAAGGCGGGAAGGATCCGTCGATCTTCAAACCACGACGCATCGGAGGGATTGTAGGCAAGGACAGGCATGCGAGTTGTCGGCCGAACGGTACCGGACGCGCTGACCGACTCATCAAGCAGTGAATTCACCAGGGTGGATTTCCCGGCGCCGGTGGAGCCGCCGACAACGATGAGCAGTGGCGCATGGAGATTTTCCAGCCTCGGAACAATGTAGTCGGCGATCTGATGAATCGTCTTGGCTCTGAGTACTTCGCTGGGAAGCATCGGATTGGAAGCGGCAAGCAGAAAAGTGAGCCTGTCTAGTGCGGAGCTCAGGGCAGTCAGCTGCTTGATGGTTTTGAGTGCATCACCTGACTTCTCTGGGGTAGCTGCACCTCCAGCAGAACGGGAATCCGAATATGCCTCCATGTGACCATCTTGCCCTATGCGGGGAGGTTATTTGAAACACATCGAGAAGATTTGGCTGGATATACAACAAGCCACAGATTTACCTGTGGCTTGATTGGTGACCCCAACGGGATTCGAACCCGTGTTGCCGCCGTGAGAGGGCGGAGTACTAGGCCGCTATACGATGGGGCCGTATATTCCCTTGCGGGAGGGCCTGCGAAGAATGCTTGGTGACCCCAACGGGATTCGAACCCGTGTTGCCGCCGTGAGAGGGCGGAGTACTAGGCCGCTATACGATGGGGCCGTATGCCAAGAATTTCTTCTCAGCTCATCAAATTACCTTGATGAAGCGCTGGGATACCAGGACTCGAACCTAGAATGACGGAACCAGAAACCGTTGTGTTGCCAATTACACCATATCCCATAGTGACTTGGGCTTTCAGAGTAAATTGATGAATCAATTCTCACTGATCGCTTCAGCACGAGATATAACTATACCGACGTTCTGGAATCAACACAAATCGACGGCCGTCCTAGGAATCAGCATGAATCCTGTCGAAACCTTCATCGATTAACTCTGCCAAAACCCATAGGTCGCGGATTCGAAACCCCGAGAAATCCTGGTGGACAGGCCCGCGGTCGAGTAGTACCGCGGGAAGTCCTGCATTGCGGGCTCCTGCATAGTCGTTGACAGGATTGTCCCCCACGTAGAGCGTCCGTTCTGGTCGACTGCCGAGTCCTTTGCAGCCCGCGAGAAACGGTGCGGCCGCAGGCTTCGGGGCGCCGGCAGTATCGGAACCGACAACAACGTCAAATCCGGGCAGCCCAGCAATTTCCAATTTTGCCCGTTGGTAGGATTCAAGGTTGTTGCTGACCGCGCCGAAAGGAATTCCCATGACCTTGAGCTGTTCCAGGTGCGGCGTGACGTCGTCAAAGGGGCGCCAATAGCTACGCACGGTTTTCTCGTAAATTGCAGCCCACGATTGGTACTGCTCCCCCGCCGGCGGCTCCGCATTCACGAGTCCAAATGAATGCCGCAGGCGCATTTCACGCTGCTCCAGGAAAGTCAGCTCGCCTGCCATGTAGCGTTCGTAGGCTCCGGCTTTGTCATCGGCAAACGCGGCGGCAACAGCACTTGCCCCCGCTTCGTCCACGTGGCCAAGCTCTTCGGTTGTGAGCTCCAAGAATGCCGCGATTGCCGCTGCCCGAAGGTCCACCAGGGTGTCGTCAATGTCAAAAAGTACGCCTTGGATGGATCCCGTACCGGATCCACCCAAGGCGTTGCGTACTTCGTTCACGAAATTGGAGTTTTCCGCTACCGTGAAGCGCCGAAGGTGCGCAGACGGTTTAGGCTCGAATCCCGGCCAAGGATTTCCATGGATTCAAACAACGGCGGCGAGACGCGCTTGCCGGAAACGGCAACGCGTGCCGGTCCGAACGCCTGGCGCGGCTTCAATTCCATCTCTTCCACCAGCTTGGTCCGCAGGGCATTCTGGATCTCTTCCGCGTTCCAGTTCTGCACGCCTTCCAACGCCTCAAGCGAGGCATTCACCACTTCACCCAGGTTGGCTGGCATGCCTTTGAGCGCCTTGTCTTCAACAACAATCTCGTCATCATTCTTGAAGAGGAATTCAAGCATGTCTGCAGCTTCGCCCAGCAGGGTGATGCGCTCCTGGACCAAGGGCGCGGCCTGGTCGAGGATCTCGTTTTCATGGTCAGTGAGTTCCTCACCGACGAGGCCTGCGGCCTGGAGGTAGGGAACCAGACGATTGCGGAAGTCCGTCGGTTCCAGCATGCGAACGTGCGTGCCGTTGATGGCTTCGGCCTTCTTCACGTCGAATCGAGCCGGATTCGACAGCACGTCGGTCACGTCGAAAGCCTTGATCAGTTCTTCGCTGCTGAAGATGTCCTGATCCGCGCTCAGGGACCAGCCGAGCAGCGCCAGGTAGTTCAGCAGGCCTTCGGGAATGAAGCCGTTCTCGCGGTGCAGGAACAAGCTCGATTCGGGATCGCGCTTAGAGAGCTTCTTGTTGCCCTGGCCCATCACGTATGGGAGGTGCCCGAACCGCGGCATGTACTCGGCAACACCTACATCATGCAGCAGTGCGTAGAGGACGACCTGTCGCGGCGTGGAAGACAGCAGGTCCTCGCCGCGTAGCACGTGGGTGACTCCCATCAGCGCGTCATCCACCGGATTAACCAGCGTGTACAGCGGCTGGCCGTTGGCGCGGACCACGACGTAGTCCGGCACGCTGCCGGCCTTGAAGGTGATTTCGCCACGGACCAGGTCGTTGAAGGTCACGTCCTCATCCGGCATGCGCACACGAAGCACTGGTTCGCGGCCTTCGGCCTTAAAAGCGGCAATCTGCTCCGCGGTCAGTTCACGGTCGAAGTTGTCGTAGCCCAGCTTTGGGTCGCGGCCGGCGGCCTTGTGCCGCGCTTCGACCTCCTCCGGCGTCGAGTAGGACTCATACAGGTGCCCCGCCTCGCGAAGCTTGGCAATGACGTCCTGGTAAATGTCGCCGCGCTGCGATTGACGGTACGGCTCATGCGGGCCGCCCACGTTGACGCCTTCATCCCAATCGATGCCCAGCCAGTCCAGCGCGTCCAGAACCTGGTTGAAACTTTCCTCGGAATCCCGCTTTGCGTCGGTATCCTCAATACGGAAAATCATCTTGCCACCGGTATGGCGGGCATAGGCCCAGTTGAACAGGGCCGTACGAATCATGCCTACGTGTGGAGTGCCGGTAGGCGATGGGCAGAAACGGACGCGAACAGGAGTGTCTTCGGTCACGGGTGGAATCAGGGAAAGATCAGTCATGATGATTCCATTCTATGCCTTCGCGCCATCGTGCCGAATTCACAGCACTAAGGCCCCCGGTCTTTGATGACCGGGGGCCAGTGCAGTACCGCCAAAATGATGATGGGAAGTTGGTGGTTTTTCAAGTTGCAATGAAAACCACGTTTGCCCAAATCGCGTTATCGGCGGAACACCGAGCGAAGGGTTCCGAGGCCCTCAAGCTCAATCTCAACTATGTCGCCGGCGTTGACAAGACCCACGCCTGCAGGGGTGCCGGTCATGATGACATCGCCGGGAAGCAGCGTGAAGGCTTCGGAAGCCCGCGCGACGAGTTCGGAAACCGGCCAGATCATGTCCCGAGTGGAACCATCCTGGCGGACCTCGCCATTCAGGCGCGTAGTGATCGCGACGTCATCAGGATCTTCCAGTTCGGTTTCGATCCATGGTCCGAGCGGGCACGAACCATCGAACCCCTTGGCACGAGCCCACTGCGGGTCGGTGCGCTGCGCGTCCCTGGCAGTAAGATCGTTGGCAATCGTGTATCCGAAGATGACGTCGCTGGCCTTTTCTGCCGGCACGTCCTTGCAGATACGTCCAATGACGACGGCCAGTTCTCCTTCGAAGGAAACCTCCTGCGAAAACGCCGGAAGGGTCACCGGTTCGCCGTGACCGACCACCGAGGTATTCGGCTTCAAGAACATCAGCGGCTCCGGCGGGACCTCGTTGCCGAGCTCCTTGGCGTGCTCACTGTAAGTTCGGCCGAATCCGACGACCTTGGATCGCGGAATAATCGGCGCTACCAGACGAACGTCGTCAAGGGGGTGCACAGCACCGGTGGTCTTGATGCCTTGGAAGAACGGATCCCCGGCTAGGACGTGAACGTTTTCTCCATCGACAACTCCGTAAAGTGGGTCGCCGTCAACTACAAATCGTGCAATGCGCATAATTCAACCCTATCTCGCTCTGGCCACTGCCTGGCAAGCTCTGGCGGCTTACTTGTTGCAGATAAATTCGTTTAGTTCGTCATCACTCATCGTTTGGAACTCAAGGTCCGGGAAACCTGTCGGGTTCTGGCTCTGCCAGCGCCACATGTCGCCCACCATCTGCTCGAGTCCGCGCTCGGCCTTCCACCCAAGATCAAGGCGGGCTTTCTCCGGGTCGGCATAGTTCTCAGCAACGTCGCCGGTCCGCCGTTCCACGATCTCGTACGGCACAGGGCGCTTCGAGATGCGGGCGAACGCATCGATGACCTCCAGCACGCTGGATCCGGCTCCGGTGCCCAGATTCCAGACGTGGGCACCAGTTGACTGCTGCAGGTACCCGAGGGCCGACAGGTGTCCTGCCGCTAGATCCATAACGTGGATGTAGTCCCGAACGCCGGTTCCGTCGGCCGTCGGATAATCACCGCCGAAAACATTGACCTTTTCCCGCACTCCCACGGCAACCTGGGCGACAAACGGCATGAGGTTATTCGGGATGCCTTGCGGATCCTCGCCGATCTCGCCGGATTCGTGGGCTCCTACAGGGTTGAAATATCGCAAGTTGGCGATGGACCAGCGCGGGTCTGACGCCGCCAATTCTTCGAGCATTTCCTCGATATGAAGCTTCGTGCGTCCATAGGGATTGGTAGCGCTACGGGGCGTTGATTCCAAAAGTGGCAAGGCCGTCGATTCGCCGTAAACAGTCGCGGATGAACTGAAAACGAGGGTCCGGCAATCGACTGCTTCCATCGCATCCAGAAGATTCAGCGTACCGGTAACGTTGTTGCGGTAGTACCGCAACGGTTGGGCTACGGACTCTCCCACGGCTTTCAATCCGGCGAAATGGATCACCGCATCCGGACGCAGGGACTCGAAGATCGAGTTCGTTGCCGCGGCATCGAGCAAGTCGACATGGTGAAGCTCCGGCGCCCGTCCCGCTAGCTGCGTAACGCGGCGAATAGACTCCGGCGAAGAATTGCTGAAGTTGTCGATAATGGAAACACGGAAACCCTCCTGCAACAACAGAAGGACGGTGTGGGAGCCAATGTACCCTGCTCCACCGGTTACCAGAACGTGCATGCCAAAAATCCTCACTCAAGACGAATTGCCTGTGCAATTAATATTGCACAGGCAATTCTACTAATATTTTTCTAGGCGTTAGGCCAAACGCTCCAGCCAGCCGTGGCGGTCTTCGACCGTTCCGCGTTGGATCCCAAGCAGTTCCTCACGGATCGACATCGTGACCTCGCCGGCTTTGGCGTTCTCCTCGCCGATGAGCTCCGTGCCGTTCTTCAGAACGCCAATCGGGGTGATCACTGCAGCGGTCCCGCAGGCGAAGACCTCGGTGATTTCGCCACTGGCAATGCCTGCACGCCATTCATCGAGGGTGATGCGACGTTCTTCGACGTCCATTCCCCGGTCCTTGGCGAGCTGGATCACGGACGAGCGGGTAACGCCTTCAAGGATGGTTCCGGTCAGCGCCGGAGTCACGAGCTTGTTGTCCTTGGTAACGAAGAACACGTTCATGCCGCCAAGTTCTTCAACCGCATTGTCGTTGAAAGGATCCAGGAAGAGCACCTGCTTGCATCCGTTGTCCTCGGCTTCAAGCTGGGCAACGAGCGATGCCGCATAGTTTCCGCCGCACTTGGCCGAACCGGTACCGCCCCGGCCTGCACGCGCATAATTCCGGGACACCCAAATAGCCACCGGCTTCAGTTCTCCACCGAAGTAGTTGCCTGCTGGCGATGCGATGACCCGGAAGGAAACTTCGCGCGCTGCACGAACGCCCAGGAACGCCTCGGTGGCGATCATGAATGGACGCAGGTAGAGAGCCTCGCCGTCACCCGTTGGCACCCAGTCGATATCGGAAGCAACGAGCTTGCGCAGCGACTCCACGAATACGTCCTCGTCGAGCTGGGGCAAAGCCAAGCGTGCTGCCGATTTATTCAGTCGGGCGGCGTTCGCGTGGGGACGGAACGTCCAGACAGAGCCGTCCTCATGACGGTAGGCTTTCAGGCCTTCAAAGATTTCCTGGCCGTAGTGGAGCACAGAGGCAGCAGGATCCAGTGCGATAGGGCCGTATGGTTCGATGCGAGCATCATGCCAGGTACCGCCGTGGCCTTCACCGCTGGCCGACCAGTCAATGACTGCGGTGTGGTCGGTGAAGAAATCCCCGAAGCCCGGGTCGGCAAGAACCTTTGCGCGGTCCGCTGCGCTCTTGCGGTTCGTTGAGAGATTTTCGGTGAATTCCATCTAACCTTGGACTTCCTAATTCAAGTACGAGCAACGGGTGTCCCACAAATTTGCGGAACACCCGTTTGTGGATTAGCTTCCGGTTACTTAAAGACCGGGAACTTCCCTTTTAGCTTATGCCAGCAGGGCTACAATTGCATCGCCAATTTCGCTGGTGGTGCGGTGATCGGTCAGTTCCTGACGTGAAGTGATCTCTTTTTCGACTGCCCGTTCAACAGCCTTGGACTCTTCAGAGAGTCCCAAATGATCAAGCATCAACGCGACGGACAGGATCGCCGCGGTCGGATCGGCCTTCTGCTGGCCGGCAATGTCAGGCGCGGATCCATGTACAGGTTCGAACATCGACGGGTAGGTCCGCGACATGTTGATGTTGCCGCTGGCCGACAGACCAATGCCGCCGGTGATTGCGCCGGCCTGGTCCGTCAGGATGTCACCGAAAAGATTGTCCGTGACAATGACATCAAACCGGGCAGGGTCGGTGGTCAGGAAAATCGTCGCAGCGTCCACGTGGAGGTAATCATGGGTTACCTCCGGGAAATCTGCTGCGACCGCTTCGACAGTCCGGCGCCACAAGTGGCCGGCATGGACCAACACATTGTGCTTGTGAACCAGAGTCACGTGCTTGCGCTCGCGCCGGGAAGCGCGCACAAAGGCATCACGGACAACGCGTTCCACGCCGTAAGCGGTATTCACCGACACTTCGGTGGCAATTTCGTGCGGGGAGCCCGTACGCACGGAGCCGCCGTTGCCCACGTAGGGACCTTCGGTGCCTTCGCGCACAACAATGAAATCGATATTGCCCGGATTGGCCAGCGGGCTTTCAATGCCCGGATAAAGCTTGGAGGGACGCAGGTTGACGTAGTGATCCAGCGCAAAGCGAAGCTTCAGCAGCATTTCACGCTCAATCAGCCCCGAAGGAATGCGGGTGTCGCCGGGCGCGGCACCTACCGCACCGAACAAGATAGCATCGTGCTTCTTGAGACTCTCCAGGGTCTCCTCTGGCAGAGTTTCACCGGTTTCCAGCCAATGCTCGGCCCCCAACTTGTAGGTGGTCAGGTTGACCTCCTTGCCACCACCATTGGTGACAAGGTTCAAGACTTTGACGGCTTCCGCGACGACTTCTGGTCCAATGCCATCCCCAGGGATGACTGCAATTTCAAAAACTTTTCCCATAGCACCAAGCCTATCGAATCAAGTCCAACATGTGAGAGCCCGTCTCAAATAGTGAAAAATGTTAGCTTTCCGCTCTTCCGACTTCAGACTCGGGTATGAGGTATCTCTGCATGGGGGCAACTAAACTTAAATGCGATGCACCGTTCAGGGCATTCGTGGCAACCGTGTGCAACAGCACGTATTCCTATATCCAGAGGCGTAGTTGATCCTTTCAAACCCGCATCGCCGAATTGATCGGTGGATTCGCGAAAATTCGAGCAAAGTGGATTTTGCAACGGGCCTAACCTATACGCTCTTTTGCCTGCTCTTGACGGCAACCCTCGGGTTCAGCAGTTCGCTATTGACTACTCTTTCGCTAGTTGCCATTTCCTTGATGCAAACCGCACCCTTGATGATGCGCCGTTCCAAGCCATGGCTCGCGACACTCATTGTCACGTCAGGGCATCTGCTGCAGCTGGCCTTTGCAGGGCTAGTCCTGCCCTCGCAGCTATCCGTCCCAATCATGGTCTATACGATGGCTGTCTATGGAAAACGGTGGCAGTCCTTCACCACCTTGGGTTTCGGGTTGCTTGGAGCCTTGTTGGCTACATTCAGCATGTTCAACGGCGCCAACTCGTCCTACAGCTTCTTCAGCTTCGACATGATGGTGTCATTCGTCGGGCTGGCCCTGGTCGTTACCGTTTCGTGGACCTTCGGCGACCTTGCGCGTAACCGCCGTCTGACAATGAAAGCCTTGCAGGACCATGCCGCGCGTCTGGAGAATGAACGCATCATCGAACGCGATCTGGCTGCCGCCGATGAACGAAACCATATCGCACGTGAAATGCATGACATCGTAGCCCATTCCTTGTCCGTCATCATCACACAAGCTGATGGTGCCCGCTACGCCGCTGTGAAGGATCCATCAGTAGCCATCGACACCCTGAAAACTGTCTCTGATACTGGGCGTGCGTCCCTCCGTGAAATGCGAAGATTACTTGGCGTCTTACGCAAGGACGAAGAAGTCGAAAACCGTCCGCTGCCCACTTTGGAGAACTTACCGGATCTCGTCCAGAACGCTGAAACTGCCGGGTTGGATGTTCGTTTCGGCATTGAGGGATCTCCACGAAAAGAACTGCCGGCAGGCGCTGAGCTTACCGCCTATCGGAGCGTCCAGGAAGCACTGACGAACGTAGTCAAGCATGCAGGACCGAACACCACTGCATCCGTACAGCTCAGTTGGATCTCGCGTGGGCTGGAAATCCGCATTGAAGACGATGGTCGTGGTGCTGGTTCCCTGACTTTCGACGGGCAAGGCTACGGGTTGCAAGGCATGAGCGAACGTGTCGCCCTATACGATGGAACCTGCAGTGCCTCTCCGAGAACAGGTGGAGGATTCACAGTTTCCGTATTCATTCCCTACTCGGAGGACTAACACCCAATGGCATCAGGCAGCACAATTAAGGTCGCACTTGTTGACGACCAGTTGCTGGTTCGCAGCGGTTTCCGAATGTTGATTAATTCGCAGCCCGATATGGAGGTCATCGCCGAAGCCGGCAATGGACGCGAAGCGCTGGCAACACCCTCCCTGCAGCAAGCGAATGTCATCCTGATGGACGTGCGCATGCCGGAAATGGATGGGATACAGACCACCGAGCGCCTGCTGGACCCAGCGAAGAAAGCCGCGGAGGGGCCCAAGGTCATCGTCCTGACGACTTTCGACATGGACGAGTATGCGCTGAGTGCCATCCAAGCAGGAGCCAGCGGTTTTCTCCTCAAGGATGCACCGCCGGAGGAGCTGCTAGAATCCGTCCGCACGGTCAACCGTGGAGATGCTGTCATTGCTCCATCGACGACGCGGCGATTGCTGAATCATATGGCTCCTATCCTGAACAGGTCCGTAGCGCAGGCCGACAACTCGCTGATGTCGGCGGTGGAGTCCCTGACCCCACGTGAACGTGAAGTCTTCGGACTCATCGCTGAAGGGCAGTCCAATCCAGAAATCGCCGAAGGCCTCTTCCTGTCGGAAGCCACAGTCAAAACTCACGTCGGCCATATTCTGGCCAAACTCGGTGCACGAGATCGTGTACAGGCAGTCGTCATCGCCTATCAGACCGGAGTAGTCAGCCCGTAAATCGGCGCCCAGCGGAAATCGGCCGTGGCGCTATTCTGATCTATCGATCGGAATAGCGCCACGGCCGTTTCAACTCAACGAGCGAAGACTATTTTTCTTCCTCATAGCGAGGAAACACCGGGGCCGGTGCGGGAAGCTCGGTTCCGGGAACCAATGCTGTTCCATAATTCTCGAAATTGCGTGCCGACCCTTCGCCTACCGCAAGGACGTTGAGCAGTAAGGTCATGGCTTGGGGAAGCACCGGCTGAAGCAGGATAGCAACTTGGCGGACAATCTCTATCGTCACGTAGAGGACGGTCTCCATACGGGCCGGATCCGTCTTCTTCAGTTTCCAAGGCTCTTGATCCGCGAAGTACGCATTGGTATCTCCGAGAACATGCCATACGGCTTCCAATGCTCGGCTGAATTCTTGGCGGTCATATGCCTCCCGGTTGACCTCCAACAGCTTCGCGGCGGCTCCCAGAATCTCGTTATCAGCCGCCAGCAATTCCCCTGGAGTTGGCACCAGTCCCCCGCAGTTCTTGGCTATCATCGACAGCGAACGCTGTGCAAGATTGCCGAAGTTGTTCGCCAAATCACCATTGATGCGCGCCACGATAGTCTCGTGGTTGTAATTTCCATCGGCGCCAAAAGGCACTTCACGCAAGAAGAAGTACCGAACCTGATCCAGGCCATACCGGGTAACAAAGTCGTCAGGGGAAACCGTGTTGCCCAACGACTTAGACATCTTGACACCGTTGTTATGCAAGAAGCCGTGAATCATGACTCGCTTGGGCACCGGCAGTTTCGCGGACATCAGGAACGCCGGCCAGTAGATCGCATGGAATCGCGAAATGTCCTTGCCGATCACGTGGACGTCTGCTGGCCAGTATTTTTGGAAGGCTGCCGACTCTACGTCGGGGAATCCAACGCCGGTCAAATAGTTCGTCAGGGCGTCGACCCAGACGTACATGACGTGTTTGTCATTGCCGGGCACCGGAATTCCCCAGTCGAAGGTGGTGCGCGAAATCGAAAGATCCGTCAGACCACCTTCAACGAAACGGACAACTTCATTGAACCGAGAGCGTGGTGCACCGAAGTCCGGATTCTCCTCGTAGTAAGCCAAGAGCTTGTCCTGATACTTGGACAGTCGGAAGAAATACGATTCCTCCTCGGTCCAGGTAACCTCAGTGTCGGTTTCCGTGGCGTAGCGGATTCCGTCGGCACGTACATCGGTTTGCTCATCGGTGTAAAACGCCTCATCGCGCACCGAGTACCAGCCTGCGTACTTATCCAGGTAGATATCGCCGTTTGCTTCCATGCGGCGCCATAGCTCCTGCGCAGCAGCGTGATGATCTGCATCTGAGGTGCGGATAAAACGGTCATAGCTCGTTCCGAGCTCGTCATTCATTGCTTGGAAGGCATCCGAATTTCGCTGCGCAAGCTGGGCGGGGGTGATCCCTTCCTTTTCCGCAGTCTGCATCATCTTCTGGCCATGCTCATCGGTACCAGTCATGAAAAAGACGTCGAAGCCATCCAAACGCTTGAAGCGTGCCAACGTGTCGGTTGCCACTACTTCATAGGCATGCCCAATATGGGGAGTGCCGTTCGGATAGGAGATTGCAGTTGTCGCGTAAAAGGGTTTCTGCTGAGAAGTCACGATCTAAATTTACCTTAGTCCCGGCGGGAAAGTAGTTTCCAAGTAATTCGGCGAATGTCACATGAGCCGATCAAGGTAATCCCAGAATGCCCCACGGAGTGCCCGTCGAATCTTTTGCTGGTCGGTCTTCCACTCGCCCAATACTTGAGCGCAATCTTTCAGCAGAGTCCGATCGATCTCCAGAGGCAGCTGGGGCTTGTCCGCTAGGAGTTCCAGCACTTCCGCTTGGGTCGTTAAAGCCAACCACGATTCTGCGACCTTGCCACCAATATCCTCCGCTGCAGCAAGCTCCTTCTGCTCATAGGCCGCGCTACCTTGGTAGCCTTCCATCGCGGACCCGCTGGTATAAACGATCTCAACAGGCGGCAATGATTCCGTGGGACTTGACTGCGGAATTTTCTGTGCCATAACCGCCGGTGTGGGAACTGCTGGTTTGCTATCTTCAAGGATTTCATCAGTATTGGATGCGGCTTTGGCAATCGTCGCCGATTTTTTGGAATGATTCTGATCCCACTCGATTACCCGGGTGAATGCAGAGTCCAGGAGCTGGTCTGAGATCGTCTCAATCGAATCCGCGGTCAGTGCAAGGTGCTCTGCCACTGAGGCCACTCCCAATCGACTTTCCGGTTTCGCTATGCCAAGGAGGACAACCTTCATTCCAAGATCCTGGGCTTCTTCAACTGCCTCAGCCAGGTCATCATCGCCCGAGACCAGATAGGCGATAGTTGCAGCACGATTTCTCGCTACACCAACAAGATCCAATGCGAGTCTGAGATCTACGCCTTTTTGCTCACCGTTGTAAGAAATGCGACCCAGGCGTACTTTGACGCCTGGAATAAGTCCAATCCGCTTGTGTTGCTCCGTGAACAGTCCATCTTTCGAAGCGTCATACCAGTAAACTCGCAAATTGGTGAGGCCGGTATTTTTCTTGACCGTTTGGACTATCCCACGGACCAGCGACTCGTAGTGAGTCGTGAATGCAGACCGCAATGTAGTGCCGGCGGCACGATGCCCACCCAGCGACAGTAAGAATCCGGCATCGATGAAAATTGCAGTTTGGCTTGGCATACTTCGATCGTACTGAACAACCGCGAGACTTTCCTAACACCAGACTTTACGCTTACTCTGTTTTGGCACGACGTCTTAAACGAAATGGCTGTGCCCAAGTTCATGGTGAACACGGACCCAGCCATTGCAGGAGATCTCTAGATGCTAGTTGCGCGCATCATGTCTTCAGGATCCGAAAGCCTCGAATCGAATTCTTCGATGCGTGACCCGACACCCAGCAGTTCGGCAATTGCGGCTACCGTGCGATCAGCGGCTTTACCGTCGCCATAGGGGTTTACGGCATTTGCCATTTCCTCATAAACGTCAGGATTGTGAAGCAGTTCGGTAACCGAATCGACGATTCGCTGTTCATTGGTACCGATGAGGCGAACGGTCCCCGCCGCTACGGCTTCGGGGCGCTCAGTGTTCAATCGCATAACAAGGACTGGCTTGCCCAGGCTCGGAGCTTCTTCCTGGACGCCACCGGAGTCGGTCAGCACAAGATTTGATGCATCAATGATTCGAGTGAACTCACCATAGGCAAGCGGCTCGGTTAGCGTAATGTTCGCAATTCCTTCAATCTCCGGAAGCAAAGCCTCGCGTACTGCAGGGTTGCGGTGCAGAGGCAGGATGAACTCAACGTCCGCTTCGGCTTTCGCCAACCGGGCAAGCGCGCGGCCGATCCCGCGCATTGGTTCACCTTGGTTCTCACGGCGGTGAGTGGTGACCAGGACAATCCGTTTACCGGAGTTGACCACTTCTTCGAGCTTAGGGTCGGAGAAAGGAACCTTCTTTTCCACAACAGTCAGAAGTGCATCAATGACGGTATTGCCTGTGATGACAATATCCTTGGTCGGAAGGGTTTCCTGTACCAGATTGCGCTTGCTGAGCGACGTTGGGGCCAAATGCAAGCTGGCGATTTGGCTTGTGAGCTTTCGGTTTGCTTCTTCCGGAAAAGGCGAGAAGATGTCATAGCTGCGCAAGCCAGCTTCCGCATGCACCACAGGAATTCCTCGGTAAAACGCCGCTATGGCACCGGCAGTCGACGTGGTCGTGTCACCCTGCACGACTACGGCATCCGGCTTTTCCTTCTCGAAGATCTCGTCCAGACCAGCGATGGTTCTGGTCAACAATCCGTTGAGGGTCTGGCGTGGCTGAATGACATCCAGGTCATAGTCTGGGGCGATTCCGAACAGTTCGTTGACCTGATCCAGCATTTCACGGTGCTGTCCGGTAACGACCACTACGCACTCGAACTCATCAGCGTCTTGAAGTGCCTTGACAATCGGAGCAACCTTGATGGCCTCGGGACGAGTGCCATAGATCGGCATGATCTTTTTCATGGGATATACCTTGTCAATTCTTGTAGCTTAGCGCCACAGACCGCGAGTGTCGATGATTTCCTTGCCCGCAAGCACCGTAGCAGGAACTGACTTGAACTGATCGTGATCAACCAAGAGGGTCACAACCCCAGCAGATTCGAGAGCTTCGTCAGTAGGCGTCAAGGTCAAGTTAGAGATACCTTCAAGCTTCTTTGGCAGGGCGTCCACGTGTGGCTCAACTGCCAAAAACTCAACGGTCGGGTTTGCTTCAGCAAGCTGGCGAGTAATCTCGATAGCAGGCGACTCACGCATGTCATCAATATTCGCTTTGAATGCTAGACCCATCACGGCGACCTTGCCATTGAATCCAGCGCTCTTGGTCGCAGCCACCACCTTGTTGACAACCCAGTTTGGCTTGGAATCGTTCGTATTGCGGGCCGTGCGAATGAGCTGTGATTCTTCAGGGGCCGCTGAAACGATGAACCAGGGATCAACTGCGATGCAGTGACCTCCAACGCCTGGGCCTGGTTGCAGGATGTCGACTCGGGGATGGCGGTTGGCAAGTGAAATAAGTTCCCAGACGTCGATACCTAGTTTGTCTGAGATGACAGAGAGCTCATTGGCGAAAGCGATATTCACATCACGGTAAGAATTCTCAACAAGCTTTGCCATTTCGGCAGTTTTTGCATCAGTGGTCAAGATGTCTGCCTGGCAGAAAGTCTCGTAAAGCGCCTTTGCCTTATCCGCGGCTTCAGGCGTGATTCCGCCGACGATGCGGTCGTTGGTGACGAGTTCTTCCATGACATATCCGGGCAACACTCGCTCAGGGCAATGCGCCACAAGCAGGTTGTCAGCGCTAAGATCCGGTCGCTTATTCAGCAGGTAGTCGAAGAGATGCTGGGTCGCCCCTGGAGGTGAAGTCGATTCAAGAATCACAAGCTCGCCCCCCTTAAGTACGGGAGCGATACCGTCCGCGGCTGCTTCAATGTAGGAAAGATCTGCGGTGTAGTCGTCGTTGAAAGGGGTCGGAACTGCGACGATGTATGCTTCGGCTTCCGTAGTCTCGAAGCTTGCCGACAGGGTTCCAGCGCTTACTGCAGCCGAAACAAATTCACCCAGTGCGGGTTCAACGAAGGGAACTTCGCCCTTGTTAACTGCCTCTACCGTTCGCGGAGTTACATCTACACCCCTGACGGTGATGCCCCTCGAGGCAAGAATTGCGGCCGTTGGCAATCCAATGTACCCCAAACCGATAACGGCGACTTCTTTAATGTTATTCACTAAAGTGACTTTCCTTCTGGTGCGAGCGATTTTCCCTACTTGAGGGAGTTTCGGCTGATCCTATAACACGAGGAGTGCGAGATAAGCCCTATAAACCATATCTCATTGCTGTGAAATGGTGTGGTTTCATGGTCACGATGTTTGATTTACTACTCGACAGTAGATTTGAATTATAGTTTTTGCGTTTTGCGCCCAAGTTCGGCTGGACAATACGAATTCACGGCCCGACTTGCCCATTTTATACGCTCTGGAAGGTTCTAAAATCATCGTCCGAAGACTACCTGTCCAGTCTTCGACGTCCTCAGGCCGTACCAAGTGACCGTTCTCACCGTCTGTAATTAGTTCTCTTAAAGCGGGGAGATCAGAGGCTAGGACAGGAACTCCGGAAGCTAATGCTTCGACGGGCTTGAGTGGAGTCACGGAGCGGGTCACAGCTGATTCGACACGAGGAACCGCAAAAGTATTAAGTGACGAGTGATAAAGATGAGCCTGCTCGCGAGGTACACGTCCGGGAAATTCGCAACGGGATTCAATGCCCAGTTCCCGTGCAAGCATGATCAGGTTTTCGCGATCTGTTCCATCGCCAACGATCAGCAACCGCAAACTTGGGAATTCATCCGCAAGACGGGCAACAGCCCGGACTAAGGTGGAAAGTCCCTCATATGGGACCAGGCTACTGACTGTACCCGCATAAAATGCTTCAGGGTCCAGTCCCAGTTGCCCACGAGCTTGAGTCCGGTCTACTGGTTCTTCGAGGAACTCGTCACCAATGCCATTCGGCAACAGCGAAATCTTGGATTCCTTGACACCCGAGCGAATCAAATTCTGTTTCATAGCTTCACCCAGAGTAAATACGTGGTCGGCATGTCGCGCGACATACGATTCACGCTCCATGAACAGCTGATAACGCTCCGAAGTTTCCGACCCATCCGGGCGAGTAGATAGCCATGTATCAGCCAATTGCCCCCGCACTTCATAGATCCAAGGAATACCAGTTGCTTCAGCGACAGCCTTCACAGCTAGCGCGTTGGAGAAATCCGTTGTCGTGTGGAGTACAGAGGGATTATCTTTTTTTACGCGGGCAAGCAGATCTTCGGCCTGTTGCTGGATGCGCCCGGCAAAGTCGTGTTGTGCAGGGAACGGAAGGCAACGCTCATAAGTAATTCCATCCACAGTGTCCTGAAGATCCGCGGCCAACTTCCCAATATTGAGAGGATAGTTCACCCGCGTCAGCGCCTTTACAGCCCAACCTTCATCGACCAGAGCTTTCAGGATTGAATGCGTCCGCTGAGCGTATCCGCTTCCGGTATGGGGCAGAGAATTGGTGGAGACATACATTATGGAGTTGCACTTCTTCGCCCCGAGCATCGTTTCCGTGGTCGCAGGCAGGTTAGGTTCTAGCCCCCTGAATACCGAAAATTCTGACCGGTAGTGGCGCAGCTGCCGCCCGCCGTAGCCTGACCCGAGAACCGCAATTGCCTCAGACATGTGACCCCGCGCCCACAACAGACGGGCTCTGGATTTTACCGCCGATTTAGTTTTCGCTGATTGGTCTAGCAGCATGTCTGCTAAGATCCACTCGTCGGATGCAATGCATAGATTTGCGAAAAATACTGACTGTCGAGAAGATCTTTCTGATTGGAGGTATCGCTCGCAGACTGAACGCAGGCAGCTGCGGTCGTCAGTGAGCATCGCAGCCAGTGCACGCAGACTGAGGCTAGCCCGTTCGGAGCTCAATCGATCGATGACCTGACGAAGGATTGGGCTGGAACGGAACCGCCGTGCCACTTGCAAAGCGAAGTACGTCGGGTCGTCTGCAACATTCGCCAGAACCAGCTGAGCGGTATTGGCTATGTTGGAAATGATGTTGGGCTTCAAGACTACCGTTCTATCTATTTGAATTCGCTCGAACCACTTCTGCAAGTAGCTTTGAATATTCACGGCCTGATTTTCGGAGCGAGGCGTGTGTCTTGACCCATTCCCTACCTCTACGTGGCGTTTGCCATGATTCTGGGTTAGACACCATAAAGTTGATGTATTCCGCGAACCCTCCAACACATTGTTCAACGACTATCCCGGATTCGGAGGCAATGATGATTTCAGCGGCTTCCCCTTGAACTAATCCAGTCACGTGTTGGTTCAGGTAAAGAAGTTCGTAGAGTTTAGACGGGACTGTATATCTGAAGCTGGCCCAGTCCGGCCGGAGCGAAACCAAACAAGTATCTGCCCATGAATAGTTCTCGAGGACATCCTGCCCATAAACCGGTTCTCGAAAGTCAACGTTGACGCCTAATTCGTCGGCCAGGGCTATCAATTTGTTCTTTTCAGTTCCTTGTCCAACGATACGCAGTTGCACTGAGGACGGAACATACTTCATCGCTCGAATCACGGTGTCCAGTCCTTGGCTGCGCCCAATATTGCCCAGATAGAGAATATGTAATTTGCCATCATGAATCCTCGGTGCCACCGTGAGGTCGGCACCCTCAGTTTCGACGCCATTGGAAATAGTGGCTACATTCATGGCGCCATTTATTTTCATCTTGTGTGCCAGACCGTGCGTGACAGTAATCAGCATCTCACTGCGGTTTACCACGAAACTGATGAATCTGGACACCAGAGGTTCGAGCCAGCGGAACTTGATGACTTGGGACTCTCTCAACAAATCAGGCCAAGCATCACGCAAGTCAACGACCATCGGAACTCGGCGCAAGCGACTCGCTACATAACCGACCACTAACGTAGGGATAGCCGGCACAGTGGCGATGATGATATCCGGCTTTCCACCAGTTAGTGCGGCGGGCACGCTCAGTAATGCATCAACCCCGTGCTTCAGGACTTTGCCCATCATCGTTCGAGAACGACGTAGAGATGGATAGTTCTGCAACTTCACGCGAGGGTTATCCAGCAGTCGCTTGTGGTTGTCCGTCACGACACGACTGGATGTCGGGGTTACTACGGTCACGTCATGACCCAGCTGCGCCAATTCGTCCGCGATGATCGACCAACGTCGTTGGGGTGGTGAGATTTCAGGCGTAAACGAGTGTGTCAGAAGCATAATCTTCATCTGACGCGCTCCCCCTTTTTCGCACGGCTCGGACATTTCGTACTAATTAGACTCACTTAGAAAAACACATGCTTATCATTGCGTCCAAACCATTGGATAATACCAGTAGCAGTTAATTCCGCATCGCTGAGATCCCAAGTATGGGCTTTGCCGTCACCGCCGCGCACCTGCGTAAAGTTGAACCGATCTGCGGAGTACACAGTTCCGCCGTGATCAATGACATCCTTCAGGAATTGTGTGTCTTCGCCGCGGTTACGTGTTCCGAATGGTGTTTCCTTGAATACCGAGGCGTGCCCCAATATGGTCGGCCCCATGACAAGATTTGTGAAACGATGTTCTCGGTCTGCAAAACGCAATAGTGTCGCGTCAGAATCCATCAGGTACATGTAGTGTGCCTGCTTGCCGACGATTGATGCGCCACTGTATCGCAAGGCGGCTACCTGGTCGAAAAGGTAGTACTCACCGTATAGGTCGTCATCGTCCATCTTAGTGACGAAGTCACCAGATGCTTCATTGACTGCGGCATTCAGGCAATCACCCAAGGTACTCTCATCGCCAAGTTCCAGGATCCTGTAGTTGGATACCCCGCTTGCATTTGCTAGGTCAGCCACTTCGTTGGGGTCGGCGATGAATTTGTGGGTAACCAGGATGAGTTCGACGTCAACGTCCTTCTGTCTGCCAACGGTTTCGAAGATGTGGTTTAGCTGATGCGGGCGAATCGTGGAAACAACTGCGCTGACTTTTGGGGTGGTTGTCATGGCCATCGGATTGGCAGGTTGAGACGCCAAACCGATAAACTGCGCAACTTCACGAGCACGATGCGCGTATGTGTGGTGTCGCCAAATTCGACGCTGGCCCAAGTGAACCATGCGGTCACGCAATTCAGGACTGCGCACTAGACTGCGAATGGCATTGGACGCATCCTTTCTGTTACCAACCTGGACGACTTCGGACGATGAGAAAAAGTTCTCAATGGCGGTACTCGGCGCTGAAACTACTGGGGTTCCCGCTGCAGTGATTTCGAAAATACGGCGGGCGCACATACTTGGAGAATCAACTACAGAGTTCACATTGAGGAATACATTATAATACTTGTACGCGGTCAGCATCTTTTCGTAGCTAAGGGATCCTACGACACTCAGATCGTAGGGAGCTGGGAACTGGTATTTCTCATCGCCACCATGCTGCCGTGAGAAAATGTCTAAGCCAGTAGATAACCGCGAGGCAACGTCCATCGCTCCCCCGAGAACAATTTCCATCTGGTCCCGGCGTTCTGGGTACTTCTCCGCAAAGTACATTCCCGCGAATGCCACATCGCGGCGTTTCTGTGTTAAGGGGCGAACAGGATTATGGAAAGCTGGCTGTGCCGCGAAACTGAGTGCAGCCACATTTTCGTGCCCCAAGGCCTCATGGTACTCCGGGATCTTCCTCGAATCTGAAGTACACACAAAATCGAACAGTTTAGCGGTTTCCAAAAAATCCTGGAAATGCGGAGGATCCTCCTTGTTCCAGAATACTGTCGGCACAGAGCGTTCCCTGAAACCTTGGACCATTTCGACGAACGCTGGCCGAGGAGCCGTAGGCCCGGTCAAATGATATTGCCACGACTTATTATTTCCGGCCCAGGCAGACTCAACAAAAAGCAGATCAAATTCTTGTGTGTCTAAATCCTCTGCCCAAGAATCTGGTGAGATAAAAGTGCAATTCCATTCAGGAGAAAATGCCTTAGCGCTGAAATCATCTAAAATCACCGCTACGTCAAGCTTCTCGCGCTTGTTCAGGCTGCTATCGAATACAACTGCGGGGAACTGTAAACCAAGGTGTCTCTCGGTCTCCGTCATCAAAAGTCGGTGTTGCACTCCTGTACGCAAATCGTAATCGCGGCGTTTGTACCATTCCTGCAATTGCTGCGGACCACCCTGGCGCAAATGCCATAGTGCTTTTCGAATGTCCCCTAATGCAATCTTCAATTCTCAACTCACTCTTTATTCGATACAGCCAAGTCCAATAATACAGTGAGGTGCATCCCGTAGCGATTGCCGCGGAACACACCCCATATACCCATAGCTCTATGTGGACTTCTAGCTTTCAATCTCGTTCAAGATTCGATTCAAGACATCTGCCGAATCGTAGCGCTCAACCGTGAACTCACGGGCCGAAGCAACTTGTTTACCAAGCATTTTTTCATCCTTGAGCAGGCTTACTACGTAGTCCGCTGCTGAAGCCGTATCAGCGTGCAGCCAATCGTTCGGGTAAAGCCATTCTGAACCCGGCCAAGCCAATCCAACTGGCAACGCACGCGACGCAGCCCCGTCAGCCAAGGTGAAATGGAAGGACTCGAAATCACTAGTGGATACAGCGATTCCGATCTGCTGGTACCACATAGCCATGTCATCGCCTTGAGGATCAAAGGATACTGCCCCGCGGAGCAACTCGGACTCTCCGATTCGTGCATATTGAGCCCTATAAAATGCCATCTCATCATCGCGAGCCGCCATCCATGGGTAGTCCTCTGGACGTTTGCCCTTCACACGCAAAGTGAACCGACTGTCAACTGCACGCAGCTTCTCAAGAAGATCCAAAACAAGGTCGAACCTCTTCATTTGAGGAACCATTCCAACGAAGCCGAGTACAAATCGGGATCCTTCCGCTTTCGGACGATCCAGCTCACTCGTGTCAACAGAATTTGGAATGACGACGGTCTTCTCGGCAGGAATTCCAAACTTCTGGATAGCCATGCCCCGGATTAATTCGCTGACAAAGATAACCATCTCAACCTTCGTGAAGTTGACCGATTTCGGATAGTCCGTGAAGAGTTCCTGTGAATGGAATCGAGTAACGAGTTTCTGGTGTGGCATCAGGTTCTTGGAGTACCAAGCCAAATTGCCCAAGGACCACTCGCAGAAGACCACGTCCGCACTTTCAAGAAGGGCTTGACTTTCGTCTACGTCGTGCTGTGCGTGACCATCCCATTTGTCAACGACGAGGTTGTGACCTCGGCTAGAGATCGCATTCATGATCTGTCCTGCGAACTTCAGATCGTGCCCGGCAACCAGGATAGTTTGCTTGTCCTTCGACTGCCGTTCTTCTGCGTTATTTCGGTCAGTCTGCTCGCCATCCAGCACCCTACGAAGAACGAGAGTGGAGTCGGCATCGCGATCAACAGGATCGCGCAGCTGCAATGAGCCCTGGCCCGGATCATAGGCGTCTTGCATCCACAGCGGAAGCCCTGGGGTATCTACCAGTCGTTCCGAAACCTGTACTCGCGAAACATTGCTGTAGGCCAGAGCCGTCAGCATGTCCTCGAGGACTTCGTGATCCTTAATTAGATCGTCGATGTGGGACGCCAGAACTTCGGTTTCACGCGGTGCCGTGGCATCAACCACGGAGATGCCGGCAGCTCTAAGAATCCCCGCAGCGGGCTCTTCTAAGTTCAAGCCAGCCACATAAACATAGGCAGGTCGTACGCTTGCCGAAACTATATTCGCTGCTATTTCTTCCGTCAGCACTCCAAGTTCGATGCCCAAGGAAGGCAACGTTGGAATTTCAACTGCAATACCTGCCATGCGCAGTGCCACAGCTAGACGATGGTGTGCCAGGTGCTTTTGGTACGTCACACGCAGCGGACCCCATGCATCGGAGACTCGGTCGGATTCAGAGTTCATCCATAAGGTAGTGATCAGCTCAGAATCGCGGCGTGATCTAACCACAGGAACTCTACCGTCAAACATCCAAGTGACGCCAAAGCTCTTGCCGCTGACGACTGGAGTACCACAGGCTGCCAGTTCAAATACACGACGGGAGAACATAGTTGGTGAGTCGTTGACGGAATTCACGTTAACGTGGACAGGATGCGACTTGTACGCCTCTACCATTTCGTCATAGGTCAATCCGCCATGAACGAAGTCTTGAAGCACCGGAGGGAACTTGTATGGAGATTCAGGAGTGTCAGCCTGGCGGTCATAGATGGTCAGCCCGTTAGGACGTGCGCCTTCCAGAATTGATCGCAGTTCCTTCGATCGTTCTGCATATCTGTCTCCATAATAGGAACCACCGTATGCGACGGTGTGGGAGTACTCCCGCTTAGAACCCATTGGATTATGGATTTCAGCTTGGGCCCAGAATGAAAGGCTGCCCAAGGCTTTAAGATTGTCGCCACGATGATCCCAGTATTCACGAAGGCAGTTGGCGTCGGTGGTGAGGACTACATCGAAGTACTTGGCCGTCCGGCGGAATCGATTGAAGTGAACTGGATCTTCCTTATTCCAGAAGATCGCTGGAATGTTCTTGCTGCGGCAATAGCGGATTAGTGCTACCAGATCCGCGCATTCCTCATCTTCGTAGTAGCCGACTTTGCGGGTCCATGTACCATCGTTGCCGGCCCAGGCGGATTCTACGAAGAGCACGTCAACTGGATTTGTCTCCAGGACATCTCGCCAATTCCCTGGGGTTGGGCAAACCACACTAACTTCACGGCTGATGGTGGACGTAGTGAATTCGTCCGCGATGAGAGCCATGCGAATCTTCGCCAATTGCTTGCCGGCGGCGCCGTGTTCTTGGACCTTGGCAATCTGCTCGACAAATGTCTTTGCGACAATCGGCCAAGTCCTGTTCTCGACAGTCCATTTGCGGGCACGGCGTCCCATATCTTGTGCCATCTTTGCATTCTCAGCCAGTTGGGCGATGGCACCAGCTAAGGAATCGACGGAGTCGGCATCAAAGAGCAGACCGCGCGAGCTGTCGGTGCCAAGTAATGTTGCGATCGGAGAAACACTGGAGCCGATCACCGGACGGCCTGCTGCCATCGCCTCGATAGGCTTCAACGGTGAAACCAGCTCTGTGACAATGTTGGATTTGCGCGGGCAAACCACTGCATCGAATATCGCCAAGTAATCATTAATCTGTTCGTTCGGCACTCGTCCGGTGAAACGAATACGCTCTCCCAGGCCAAGTTCGGAAACCCGCTGCTTGAGCACGGGCAGAACCGCGCCATCACCGACAATCAAAGCACCAACATGCGACAGAGAATCGGGCAGTTGAGAGACGGCCTCGATGAGCAGGTCTAGTCCTTCGTAGTCAACGAGGCTACCCGCATAACCAAGCAGGAACTCTTCCCTGTTCTTTTGGCTGGTGGCCTTGGAACGCTCTGCAGGGAGTGGAACATACTGGAAAATGTTTGCGGCGTTCGGAAGAATTTCGATCTTATCCCGATTTGCACCACGCTGAACCAGTTCTTCGCGAACTTCCTCAGTGATTGCAAAGGCAAGGTCAGCTTCATTTGTAACAAGTGCTTCCAAACGCCGGGCAAGTTCGAAACGCTCGGAATCACACCAAGTTTCGTTGCCGGCAGCGGCAGTAATTTCCCACAGTCCACGAACCTCATAAATGAACGGAATCCCCAGCCTGCGTGCAGCAATCAATGCTGGCAATGCGGTAATGTGGTTCGACGCAGAAACGATAACGGACGGACGATTTAACATTGCTTCGCGCACGTAGATGTCTGCGGCGAGCTGAAAAAACTTGTCGAGTGGATCATTTCGCAGAGACACACCCGGATTGTAGTAGGTGTCGACTCCGTAAAATTCACGGATAAGACGCGTCTGTTTCGGCATCTGTTTATCGACCTTGGAATCCCATGGGTAACCAGGTCGTGCCGCGATGAACACATCCAGGCCTGAATCGGCTACGGCACTGGTCAGCCCGGTTGTACGGGTCGAATATCCGTTACTGTTGTACTCGCCAGTACTGTGTGCGCAATACATCACCTTGTCGGGCTGCGGAACGTAAGCCGGCGTGGAGGTCTTCGCTGGAACCTCGGGCAAGGACTCGAGAAGTCTCGCCTGCCCATTGACTTGCTCATGCATCGCTCCAAAGCCTTGTGGAGCGTTTTCGCGCGTAGTAAGTTCTCGCAAGCCCTCTGCTGGAGTCGAAATGGCACCACCGTCTCGATAGAGCGCCAAGTAAATTGCAGCTTCAGCCTCAATCGCTGACAGCATAGATTCTTCGGTACCTGTTGCATGGGACCGTGCATTGGCGCTCGGGTTGGTGTTGGTAATTGGCGCCTGCTTCCGCGGAACCGACTGGACCTGCTTGCTGGAAGCCTCTGGCTTGGGTGTAAACGGGCTCTTCAGCCCACGAGCAGCGCGTAATATTGGGTGGTTCTTAAGATTGCCATACGCGTTCTTGAATTTTTCTGCACGCTCATGTTCCTTTACAAGCTGCTTCTTGAGAATCGATGTTTCTCGACACGACTTTCGATGCGCTTCAGAAGTAGTTTGCAGCTCTCGTTCAAGACGCGCAACCCGGCCTTCTAACCTTGTCTTACGCGCCTTGAGCGATTCGTTTTCTTCCGACAGTTTTGCAGACTTTACTCGATGCTGAGACACTTCGTCCAACAATTTGGCTTCGAGATCACCGTCGAATGTTGAATACTCTTTTTTTATCTTGAAAAGCTCAGCACGTGAAGTAAGCCCTTGGGCTATCGTATCCTTCGACCGTTTCAACGAGGAAACTCCCTAAAATCTAGAATCTTATCCAGAAGATAAGTCTAGCTGTTGGACACGGAATAGTGCTTGAAGATACTCCTGCTCTTGCAACTGGGTACGTAAACCGCCTGCAAGTGTTGAAGCCGTCTTGCCTGGGACTAGATGAGTAATTCAAAGGGGTCAGTGATCATACGCAACCAGCGAACGACGCACCGCCAGCCCTAACGATTCGTTGTGCCAGATCGCTGCGGTCAACGCCAAAAGGCGCTGAACCACCCGCGCAGCCACCCCGCTGGGAACCCGGCCACCATGCCGCTCCAAGTCAAGCTGCGCTTTCAACGTCTGGTTGACCGACTCGATGATCTGGCGCAACGGCTTGAAAAACCGTGCACCAGCCCGCGATGCCTCGCCGACGCGCGCCGGGCGTAGCAGTTCGATCCCCGACTCATCCAGGATCCGCTCGAACTCCCGGCCGAAATAGTTCTTATCCCCGATCAGCACCTGCCGGTGCCCGTCGGCCTGCACCCGATTCATCACCTCGTCAACGGAAAGGATATCCAGCAGGGTCTGTCGTTCATCGGCTTTGGCCCCGGTCAGCGCGAACCCGACCGGCAGCCCGTGCACCGTGCACACCAGATGCAACCGCAGCCCCCAGAAGTACCGTGAATGCGAAGCACAGTACCCGTACTCGGCCCACCCGGCCAGCTCCGAACGCTTGACCGTTTCCCTGGAGCGGGCGCATTCGACCGGGGTGCAGTCCACCAGCCACACATCGTCGCAGCCCACGTCAGTGCGCTGGCCCAGCACGCTGATGAGCCATTTCATGCACTGCCCCAGCTTGCGCAGGCGCTTGTTATAGCCTGATTGGCCAGGCATGTAGGGGAAAAGGTTGCGGTGGTGTTCGGTGGCGTAACGCAGCCATCTGGCTTCGGAGACGAAGCCTTGCAGGCCTTGCATCAGGGCCAGGGTGATCAGTTCGGCGTCGCTGATTTTCGGGCTGATCCCGATTCGTGGACGGTAGGGAAGATGTTCTGGGTGACTCTTCAAAATGTCGTCGATGACGACATAGAATGCAATAGCAAGGGAGTCCAGATCGGTGTCCACCATGACCTCCGGGTCGTGACTGTGGGTTAAGTACGCCGATCATGGACCCCCTTGCTTTGTTCAGGGGTGCGCCACGCCGTGGTGGGACCCCTTGGAATTACTCATCTAGCTGGCAGAGTAGTGCCAGCTCCCCGCCCAGGTGTGGCGTGGGTATGGGATCGAGGCCCCACTGATGCTTATTGAGAAAACGTGCGCTTGGCCAAGCAGATCATCGGTCTGGACGGCGACCTAAAGGACAACTAGGCCCGGCTCGCCGAACTGACGACCAGGCATGCACCGTCGCGGCTGGCGATGCACGGCGTGAGCGAGGTAAATGCCGCGGCCATCATGACAGTTTGCTCGCGCCATGGACACATCCCTTCAGGTGCCGCCTTGCCACGTCACAGGGACCTGCCCGATGCTGGTATCCGTAAGAAACACGGTCCGGCACCGGCTCAACCGCGGTGGTGACCGACGCCTGAACCGGGCCATCAATATCATAGCGTTGACCCGAATGCGTCTTCTCCCCTTCCCCCCGCGAATACGTCGAGTGCAAGATCGACCAAGGACGCAGCAAGCGCGAGATCATGCGCAGTCTCAAGCGCGATACCACCAGGATAATCCTTCGGATGCTGGCAGGAGAACTGCCATCGGACCCTTCAACATGCCGTACTAAACCCGTGTACGCTAAACCATCTGCCAACCCCATTGAGTCCTTAATTCTCCAGATCCAGCGTGAGCAACTATTCGGGAAAACATGAACCTCAAGACAGGGGCAAAGTTTTTGGCTAATAGATGGAAAGACATCTACACTTATAAACGTCGCCCTAGTTCTGTGGATAGAATAAGGTCGCCCCCCCCCTTTTGGGATGAACGGGTTAGAGAGAACCAATTTTCTATCGCATAGTTACCGGACTATCCAGTCGGGTCCGACTGAGTGCGTTTAAGAATTAGTTTGATTGGAGAACTCCATTGTCCGAACAGCAAATACCACAAACCGGAAAGACTGATCCCTACGGGATTGCAACCGTTCAACTGGAAACTCTGGAAAACTTTAGTCCATCTGAAACATCCTCGGCCTCAAGGTATAGATTCACGTTCATGAACGATCTTCATCTTGATGCATTACTCGTCAATCGAAAGAGTGACACATTGGTCGTTTCATTGCACGGTGCCCTAGACCGTAAAAGGTATAGACTCCCGCGATTTGAACGTCTTGCATCGATCGATCAGTTTAGTGTGAGTGCTCTATACATCAGCGATCCCTCGCTTTGGGTGGATGACGAGCTCACCCTTGCTTGGTACGCAGGATGGCCGGGCATGGACCTTTACCCGCGCTTAGCGACGCTTATCAACGATACTGCGAAAGCGATAGATGCAAAGAATATTGTACTGACAGGAAGTTCCGGCGGTGGATTCGCGAGCTTGCAAATCTCTGCTCTAATCGACAAATCCCTGGCTATCGTCTTCAATCCACAAACATCAATATACGCCTATGAACATCCAAAATGGCCCCACATGCCACAGCGCTGGCTCCTTCGCAAAATCTGGAACAACCTCCCTGGTATCGATCCGGAAAAGTTCGACTTCTCTTACGATTGGACAGAACAGCTAGGCGATCGACTTTCGGCAGTCCGACGGTATATGTTGCCCAGAAAGAACTATGTATACTACCTCAACAATACTCAGGACACCCATCACTTAGACAAGCATTTTTCACCTTTAGCTAAGGTGCTAAGGCATGTAAACTCGGATCACTTTAGGGTCGAGAACTACGTGGGCGGAGAAGGCCATCGGCCACCATCCCCTTATGAATTCCATAGTGGGCTCACCAGTGCTGCGAGCTGGCGAGGATTCTCCCTAAGTTAAAGATGAAGCTTGACGGTACCTTTATTCTCGCAACTGGGTTTGTGTTTTCGTCGCCCTATAGATACTGAATCGCACCACTTCGGTAATATGCAAATCAGGTGATACCTAAGGGTACTAAGTGGCAAGCATTTCTTGATCTTCCGCTTGGTCCACCGCATAGTTATTCCAAGCAGTATCGGGCGTCTGTGGCTTTTTCGCCCCGCATCGCCGTTCGAACCCTACGGCGTGTTCCGCCCAAACCTTTTGCAAAGAAATGAGCCTGAGGCTCCCCGCAATTAGTAGACTCTCATGCCCCGGGTTTAATAGGCTCTTAAGAGTTCAGCGTGGTGCAGGATGCTCAGCACGGCCGTAGCCCCGCCGTATACGACAATATCCGACGCCGATAATGACCATGATTCCGGTAGCCTCGACCGATCCGTTTCAGGTTCTTCGCCGTCAGATTCGCCGCCTCACTCCGCGCGTTCGTCAGCCTCGTTCGGATGAAGACCAGCAGCTAGCTGCGCCACGCGGCCAGTGTGCGGAACAACGACTTCGCCTTAACCATTTTCGTGGCCTTCACGGATTTCTCCAGCACCGCCCATCGCGACTGGAACTCATGGATATCCCTGGTTTTCAACAGCTGCCGCACGTGCTCCTTGATCCCGTAGACCACCCCCAGTTCGGGATCTGACTCGAGGATCAGCTTCAGGCGTTCAACCTGCGTGATCGACAGGTTCTCCAGATTACAGGTCAATAATTTCCGGTACTTGTAGGCCGGATCCGCCACTCTTCCTCGGCGTTCATGCACCTCGTGGGAACGGCGCCGGCGGACCCGGGTGATCATTAAATTCGCGCGGGCAATCACATGAAAATGGTCCACGCTGATCTTCGCCTTGGGCAAGGGTCTCCCGCACCGGCTTGCGGAACTCGGATGACATGTCGATCGCCACGACCTGCACCCGCTGGCGCCAGTACCGCGGCCGGGACTTCAACCAGCGTTTCACCGTGGCACCGCGGTGTCCGTCCACGATCTCCAGGATCGTGCCGGTATCCAGGTCCGAGAACACAATGGACCACGGATCGATCCGCACGACTTTCCCGCTCCGACCGCGCGCGTAGCGGACCTTGCGAAACCGGTGCTCGTCAATGCTAAGGGCGCCGAACGAACATTGTCTAGCAGACACATTTGAAAGCGCCTATGCACCGAAGCGGTAGCAGAAGTGAGTGGATCGAATAGCTCCTATCAACCTTAGGGATGTCCCCGACATGCTAGACAAGGACCTGAAGCTCAGTCATCGCCGCTGCTGGCCAGTGTCGCTGGTGCAGCCATCTGCAGCCGGAACCGTCCTTGCCAACGCTTGCAGATCAAGTTGGAAAAGCACGTGCGGAGACCTGCTTATCAAGCCGAGCCTTTCTAGGTTTGAATAGCAATAATTTGCGCGTCTCGGACGGTTTTCGCCTCTCGTCGAAGCGGATCCGGCAAATCCAGGAAGTAACGGCGAGCGATTGGGATTCCACTATGAACGTCAACAACCGAGTAACGGTCTGAGCAGAGATTTTCGCACTGCAGGCTAACTCTGGACGGCGTTCACGAGGCACTACCCAATTCTTACAGCAGTGCTATCCGATACGCGCACAGGTGCTACCAAATACCTCTGCTAAACACCGGTTCGCCTCCTATGGCGACCGCAAAGCGGTCAGCGCCCAGTTGAAGAGCATTTACACGGCACCGAGCATCGAATCAGCTGCGAAGGCGTTGGATGATTTCGAGGCCAGTGCGCTGGGGCAGAAGTATCCGTCGGCGTTGGGCACGTGGCGCAACGCGTGGGAACGTTTCACCCCGTTCCTGGAGTTCGGCCCCGAGCTGCGCAAGGTCATTTACACGACGAATGCGATTGAGTCGATGAACTACCAGCTGCGCAAGGTCACCAAGTCCCGGGGGCACTTCCCGTCCGATGCTGCGGCGGTGAAGATGCTGTGGCTGGCGATCTGCAATATCGAGGACAAGCGGGCCAGGGAGCGGTTCAAGGATGCGCAGAAGAAGGGCCGCACCCCGAGGGCCGGCGCCGGGTCGCATCTGGTGGAAGGGGGCGGGACGAATGGCTGGAAGCAGGCGTTGCAGCAGCTGGCCATGGCCTATCCGGAGCGCATCGAGCCGTATTTGAAGTGAGTGTTACGAAGGCCTGAATAACTGACGTGACTAGGGGCTTACACAAACACTCTGACAGGCTCGTTGGCGACGAATACCCGGTGGATCGTTCTGGGGAATACTGACATGCGGAAGTTGAAGCATGACGAGGCCCGAGCAGCTACCGATTATTGGGAGTAGTTTCGACGCAACCCACAGATAGGTAACGCTCAGGCGCTCGCTCATCATCGAACTGTCTCAGGCTGACGCCTGAGCCAGTAGCATCTGACCGGAATCCGGGTACCGACTGGCCGGACTCGTGGTACCCACTAACCGTATTTAGCAAACAACTCCTATTTTTCCAGTTCAGGTCACCTATTCTTCTTTTAAGTCAGTTATTGACTGCCGTTGTCATGAAATACCCGGGCTAACCAGCGTTTTTGACACAACTACCAACAGCTCCGAGCCTGCTGCTGGTAGTTGTGCACAAAATTCTGAGATCCACTGTCCACGAAGTGATGAGTTACTGTGTCCACGATGTAGCGAGATTACACACCATCTGACCGGAGTCCGGGTACCGACGGGCCGGACTCGTGGTACCGACTAAACGTATTTGGCACCACGTGATCCTATTTGGCACTTATGGAAGGTACTAAGGAAAATCTAAAGACTTTCTACTAAAGATTCCACATTCGTTGACTGTATCGTTCGCACATCGCCAGTTTGCGAGAACGATTACAGATACAGACTTCTTGTTTCCAGATCCTGAAACTAGTGTTGTTACTATGTCTTTCTTGTCGACGAATCACGACCTTAACATATAGTTACGTCGAGATCCCGAATGATCCCAAGTAAAAACAGCACTCTTAGTTTAGCTTCGTAGAGATAAACAATTAAATCAACACCATTAGGCTACCAAAAGAAATATATTCGTTGCGAACTAATATTTATAACCGAATTTCAAGGGCATCATACATAGAATTACGAACCATAGTTTCATTTCGATGCAGACGACAAGAATCCCGAGCAAAGCTGACGGTATCATCGTAATCACCGTGTTCAACGATTTGGGCAATGTCAGTGGCGACATCTGTAGCTTCAAAACGAGGGCAGCCGTGATCACCAAAATTACTCCAGATACCAGCACGGAGGTTCTGCCCAGTTTGAACGCCAACTAACCCTTGGGCCCCCACACCGACAGTCAGCGTACCTGCTGCTAAAGCGCGGACGCCCCCCATACCTGCGACGCATGCTGCTACGGATCTATTCATTCGTCGCGGTACTTCATCAGGTTCAACCCAACCGGAAAAAACGATTTGAACGTTCTTCAATGAATCAAGACCGTCTCGGAACGAATTGTGGAACTTGGCACGTAACGGACCATCTCCCATCACGTCTAATGTCCATTCAATGTCAGGATATAGGCGCGCGAACGTCGAGACCGTCTCGATGGTTGGACGGATTTGATTCACCTTGTCGGGCGATAGTCGCGCTGCTGTAACTATAGAACCAGCGCCACCACCAATCTTTTCGGCCAGGGGTAACAATGGCATGTCGAAGACTTGATCAGGTACGCCATTAGGAACCACACAGACTTTCCACGGTTCAACCTTACCGACACGTACGACAAAGTCTTGAACAGAAGGACTAGCGACAAGAACATTTCGAACGTATGGAGACCACCTATCTACCTGATCCAAATACGCCCCGTGGATCATGTGATAGACAGGAACTGCCGTCAAAGCAGACATTTTTAGGGCCAAGTTTCTCGCTAAAGGGCCGTGAGAGAATATCTTACTCCACGGTCCGGAAGCCATAACTCGATCAACTGATTCTTGCCAATTGCTCCAATCAACTTCAATAAACTTCGCACCAGTCGAAAGAATGCGTTTCTCGAACACCCCACTTTGACCAGCAACGATGACATTCCATCCAATAGCTTGCAGATCCAGCACCGAATGATAAACCCATTCGTGGAGCCCACCCCATTCTGCAACTGTACGTACAGGAATCAGGATATTGTTATTTATCATTAAACTTCTCCGACCACCAAATTAATCTCAATGCTTTGTAGTAGCTCCACTAAGCGACTAAGTTCCGTGGCAGTAATATCGCCACACAGATCTTCAGGAAGACTGATTCTAGAAACGCTTAAATCACTGGCGAAAATGATGGCCAAAGCAAGTCGAGACCAAAGTCTGGGAACTGGATTACCGGCACATACTTCTGAACTGAAAAGATAGGAATTCGATGCCATCTGAATAGCTTCGAAGTCCATGAGTCGACCAGCAAATTTATCGGTTGGCAGATCGACAAACAAAAGCCTTTTTCGGCCCATTTTATCTTCAACAGAATCTAACCTGGAAAGATCTGATTGCAATACGAGCTCGACACCACCACTCAGATAAGCTGGCGGCGATTTAACTACATTGCTGATTGAAACAAATTGTTCGTTCAGGAATAAGTTAATCGCAGAAGCGACTCGACTCGAAACATCACGGCCTACATCAAGTGTGTGTGCGATCGCATTACCCACGAGTAGGATGGATGCCACTGCAATACGATCACCAGTTAACTGACGCGGATGCCCGTGGGCAATAAATTTTGGACCATAATTCTCTGGCCTTCCATATATGTCTCGTACAAATTCTAGATGAAATTCTCCCAAAGGAGATAGAACAGGTTTGACTTTCATCGATTCTCACCCAAGAGTTCTTTCCAAACGATATCGAGATCCACGCTTCCAGAAGTAATCACCAGTGCATCATTCGCTTCCGAATCAAGCTTGTCCAAATAATTGAATGCATATTTCTTATTGCTAAAACCAAGAAGGATCCGGCTATCCCGCAAATGAGGCTCGTAATTAATTGTCAAGTGACGAGCCAATATCACGCCGTCTATTTTACAAACTTCTTCTGGATTATCGACTTCCATGCGAATGCTCAAGATGACTCCAGACGGACTCAACTTTTTTACTTGATTAAGTACTTGAGCGATCCGCGACGAGATATCGACATTTGAAGACTCGATACTTGGTGATATATCGTAATCATGTGTCACTTCCGGACGCTTTTCGAATGTGAAATCACAACCTACGAATCCACTCTCACGAACGCGAACCATATCACTCCAATCAAGATCCGAAGCGCCCCCAAATTCTAAAGTTGACTTATCAGTAATCAAATCCTGTTCGGCAATGATGTGGGTGAACTTATCATGAATGTCCAGTCCCAAAACTTTTTTGCCAACGAGACCAGATATTTTGAGATTACGTTTGACTAGATGATCGGGAAGATATAAGCCAAAAATTTCGAAGAGGTTATTCGAATTAACAGGCTTGGGGAACTTAAGCGCTTTACCGCGTTCGACACTCGCGTGGTGCGCTTTAGCCGTCAGTGGGAAGTTAGAAGCATACTTCGTCAGAATAGCTGCGCTACGTTGACGCCTAGAATCGGTAACGCTAACCTGCGTCTCGTGGATGCGCCTGATGAATAGGACCTTCTCAGTATGTTTCCATGTCAGACCGCTCATCAGGCTTCTAACAGCAAGATTGTGATCCACGGAACTCGTTAGGGTCTCGTCATACCGCAACGTCCTGATGACAGCAGTTGGTAGTAGCCAAGTCGCGTGACCTGGTGCCTGCCCGCTGTACGCAATTAAATCCTTGCTGAAGTCATTTTTTGTTATATGAAGAACCATATCGCCGGATGTGTTCTGGAAGTTCACCCAAGACCCATATGTCGCTTGTGCATTGGCAGTAATCGAAGAAATACTTGTCTCGAGCCGCCATGGAAGCATGATGTCATCATCATCGTGAACAGCAGTGTAGAAGCCTCTTGAGTTTTCTGCTGCCAAATTTCTAGCTCGACTAATGCCGGTGGGTTCCTGATAGATGTATTTTATTCTAGGATCGTTGAAGGATTCCACGACAGCTTGAGTGTCGTCGTCGGATCCATCATCAACCAAGACCACTTCCCAGTCTTCAAAAGTCTGGTTCTGAATCGAATATAGGGAGTCTCTAAGATATTCTCCGCGGTTTCTAGTAGCTATTGCAACACTGACTAATGGTCGCCGCGCGATTTTCGGAGCGCTCCAAGAAGTTAAGTTGCGGTATATTGATACGTCGCTGGCTACCAAAGCAATCCGGCGATTGATCTCCGCGATGGACACCGAGTCACTCGCTTCCGCCATGACATTTAGCAAGCTGTTTAGATCTAAGGCGAAATAGCAAGGCTGGAGCTCTTGTGAGCAAGCACCGGCACGCAATAACCTTGACATCAAATCCATAAACAGCACGGATTTAAATGCCGGTCTCTCGTCAAAACCTCTTATGCGCATGAAAAGGCTTTTCTTAAGAACTAATAGAGACGGATTTTCGTTTGCATGCTTTTTTGAAAAATCCAAGTCGACTAAGTTATTGAGAATGAGCTCATCATCAAAGTTTGGCGGAATGATCGGCAGACGCGGAGGGACAGTCACGAAGGATTTCTCCTGAAGCCCATCCAGGCGGGAGGCACCCTGCTGAACAAAGTTTGGAAGGACGAGTCCTTGACAAACATAGATGGTAGAATTATCCGGGAGTTCTGCAATTAGTGCATTGAATATTTGCGCCCTATTATACTCTTTCGGAAATGACTTTACATTCTTGGATACATAATCATGTTCCTCGCTTATGCCGATTGTTACAATAAAATCGGAAGGGATTGATTGATGTACAATCTGGCAAGCTCTTCTGATTACTTCCGAACTTTCCGATTCAAAGGCGAAAATTATATACGAACTCACGACGTAACCCTTCCGGAAACAATCACTTTTTCCTCCGCGTAACCAAATGAATCTACTTTGGCAGAATATTTGAGTTCCCTGAAGCTTGGCGCTGGTAACAAAGTTCGCTTTTTAGCCCAAGGAACAGAAACAAGTTTTATTTCAAAATTATTAAATGGAACTTCAGACTCGATAGGCTTTAGGGCGCAAAAACCTTCCGATATTTCATCCGGAAAATTCACGAACTTCTCGTCCAAAGCAGACGAGTAGTACGCGTTAAATAACGCGGAGTCAATTAATCCATCAGAATCAAACAGACGCACGACAAATATCCATTCTCGCGGATTTTCCACCGATCCTTCTATTTTCGCGGCCGTGAGCAATCGGTTTGTATTTCCGGGTAATTCTACCCTCATCCTTATCCTCTAATCTCGCATATATTAAAAGTAAATGTTTGCAGGGATGTCCTGCCTTAATCGTATTTTGAAAAATTAGTCAGTACCATAAATATCTCGTGAATAGACTTTCTCGGCCACCGACTCCAGATCCCGTGATCTACGGTTGGCAACGATCAGGTCAGAACGATCAGTGAATTCTTGGAAATCCACGATGACCTTTGAATGAAAAAATTCATCATCTTTCAAATTGGGTTCATAGACGACCACCTCTATACCCTTGGCCTTAATCCTTTTCATGATGCCTTGAATCGCAGATTCACGGAAGTTGTCTGATCCTTCCTTCATCACAAGACGATATATACCTACAGTTTTTGGCTGCTTCCGCAAAATATCATCGGCAATGAAATCCTTGCGAGTTCTGTTTGCTTCGACAATTGCCGAAATCAGGTTCTGTGGCACAGAACCGTAGTTCGCCAGCAGTTGTTTGGTATCCTTAGGCAAGCAGTAGCCACCATAGCCGAATGACGGATTGTTGTAATGTTCTCCAATACGCGAATCCATTCCTACGCCGTTAATTATATGTGCAGTGTTTAAACCTCTTGAAACTGCATAAGTATCCAATTCATTAAAATACGCAATTCTTAGGGCTAGATACGTGTTTGAGAAAAGTTTTACTGCTTCTGCTTCTGTTGAATCAGTAAGTAGGACCGGTACATCTTTTTCCTTACTACCTTCCAAGAGCAACTGAGCGAATTTATGACCGTGTTCTCCCCTGTCACCAACTACGATCCGTGACGGATGCAAGTTATCGTAAAGTGCTCGTCCTTCCCGAAGAAACTCCGGGGAAAAAATGATTTTCGCCGCCGGGTAATCTATACTAATTTGCTCTGTGTAACCCACAGGGACCGTGGATTTGATTACTATGCACGCGTCATGATTTTTGGCCAGCGACTCTGATATAACAGAATCGACACTAGATGTATCAAATTGATTTGTTTCTGGGTCGTAGTTCGTCGGAGTCGCAATGACAATATAATCAGCCTTGGCGTAGGCTTCAACCGCTTCTTCCGTAGCACGTAAGTTTAAGTTTCCATTTTTAAGAAAAGATTCTATTTCAACGTCTGCAACTGGTGAAAGCTTCGAATTAACCATTTCAACACGTTTTGGGTCAATGTCGAGAGCGACAACGTTGTTGTGCTGGGCTAAAAGGACAGCAATAGACATACCTACATATCCAGTGCCAACTACAGTGATGTTCATACAACAACTACCTGCTTATCTCTTTATGATTGCATCAATTTATCGATTTTGAATTAAAATAACTATGTCTGGTGCATCGAGTATTTTAGCCAGGTACTACGCCCTATTGATTCGTGCATGGCCAACTGGCCGTCTTTGTGTGAGTGGCTGCACTCCTCGATCCAGTTATCGATAATACGCTGTTCTTCTCCTCGATCGGTATCGTCTAACACAACCATCGAATTGTCTGCAAGCTTTCTCCGCAAGACAGGGAAGGCAGGAAATCGAGATTTTGGACCCTCGTTTCCCGGGGGGCCATCCACTACTAAAAGATCAATGAGCTCCTCGTTACTCAAGTACCGGTTAATTTCATTTAAGTCATACCATTTTTGATTATTACCTAAACCACTGGTCTCTGTTAACTCCGCTAACACTATGTCAACATATTCACACAGACCCAACTTCTTGAGTGTATATTCGGTAATTTTTTTATATCTAGGGTCATGATCAACGGATATCAGGCGGCCCTTGCCAATCTTTTCAAGGGCCAGAGCTAGCCAGCTCGTAGAAACGCCGCTACCAAGTTCGACGATGAGTGGATTTTCAATTTCGGTGTTAAGTATATAATCTACGAGTGACGCAATTACCTGGTATTGCATCGACCATCCACCGACCGGAGGCATGTATCTAATAGGGGTGAGTGCCGAAAGTAAATAATGGTGAGCTGCGGATTCAGCGGCGCCTTCCATGGTCGCAAGACGTAGCCGCACGCCCCAACCAGAATTAAAACGCTCACTCATCTCTGTTTTGTGTAATATCGTTTCTATTAGGTCAATATAATTTTTAGTCTCGAATTCATCTTCAGACAATTTACGCCCCTAAGAATATATAACGTTGTCAACTATAACTCGCCCTCGAGACGAGTCATTGCAATTTTCCTTACGATTTGGCTGGGAATAAGTCTGCAAATCATTAGTTTTTCGGGGAATTCAAAAGTCCGGTTGAGAAAAACGGCCGAGTTAAAGCAGATTTATTTCTTGTTATTTTAAAATATAAATCTAGTTTTTGAACGTATTTGCACATTTATCCTTCTGCGTTGTTATATCTTGAATCACTGCAGTCAGCTCCTTTCGAAGCCGATTTTGGATCAAAAGGATCAATCAACTCTGCAAACTCATCGAAATCCTTGATTTGGCGTACGACTCGCGCGGGGACCCCAGCGACTAGGACATTGTCTGGCACGTCGCGGTTAACGACAGCACCAACGGCAACAATCGAACGTTTCCCTACATTCACGCCACCCATTACAGTTGCCCCGGCACCGATCCAAGAGCCCTGGCCGATCCTAATCGCGTCTTTTTTTGGCGTGCCAGTACGACGGGTCTTATGTCCGATTTCATGAGTATCTGTAATGAGTCGAACAAAGGGTCCCAAAGAAACATCGTCTTCTATCGTGACTAGAGGCCGAATGTAGCTTCCCTGATTTACGAATACGCGTTTCCCCACAGTGACGGGACCTGTCCATTCTCCACCACGCCACACTTTCGTATGGTCGCCGAGACAGATAGTAGCATTCTCCCCGCTCACCAGAACTGTAGAAGAATCGACAAAAACATTGTCACCCTTAATCGTCTTTTTGCCATGCTGAGGGGACCTAATGGCAGCAACAGCCGCTGATAGCTCGTCCACTTGCCTTCGAAGCTCGACGATTTCGTCTTCTAGCGTTAATTTTTCCTTAGTCACTAGCGAATAATACCAAAAATGCCGGCGAAGACTGTGTATAGATGTTTTTGGTTATGATTTTTTCGTCAAAGACAATCATCACGCATCGCTATTGAACTATCGCGAACTCGGAGAGTTACTTTGTCTTAGCTGTCATGACCCTTCTATGACTACTGTCAAGCCATATTCACCTGCAACTGACGATAGATGCTCCGAGCGATATAGCGCTTGAGGATCCGTTTGATTTCTTTCGGGCTCAAGCCTTCAGCCGTACGTTTCTCAACATAGCGTTTCGTCGCGGCGTCATGCCCCATCCGCGTCCGCGCGACCACGTCCAACGCCTTGTTCAGTTGCCGGTCTCCATGACGGTTTAGCCGGTGGCGTTCATGGTTTCCCGACGAAGCCTGCAACGGAGCAACACCAGCCAGAGCGGCAAACGCGTCTTCAGAATGAGCACGCGCACGGTGAGAATAGGCCATGAGAATCCATACTGTGGTCACAGGTCCTAAGCCGAAGACCTGCTGCAGTTCCGGGGCGAGTTGCTCATCGAGCTCAGACATGGCTCAGCTGTTCTCCTTCAGCATCTGATCAGCAGCCATGATGCTTGTCGCCAAGAACTTCGCTTCGTCCCGGGCGAACTTTTGATCGATCGTGTCAGCTTCATGTTCTCTCCACCTGCTGACCTGCTTGATCTGGCGGATGCTCAAAGGCTTACGGGCATCCATTCCCAGATCGTAGGTACGCAGCAGCGCTGAGAGCGAGTTACGGTTCACGGTTCGTTGGGCATCGATCCGTGCACGGCTAGCCGAGAGGATGCTCAATGCCGCTCTGGCGCCTTCATCACGGGGTTGCAGCAGCTTGCTGATGTCTTTCGGCAGCAAACTCAGGCTGCGGCGGTCGCGTCGATTTGGTCGGATTTCCCTCGGCCGGCCTGGTTTTTTCTCCGTGGCGGGTTCGCCTCGACGACTGCTACCTGGTGCTCGGTCAGGGCGTGGGTGATCGTCGCCCCGTAGGATCGGGTTCCTTCGACTGCGGCGATGCACCGCCCTTCCGTATTGCGCTGGATCCAGGCGGCGGCTCTGTTCATCCCCGGGGCGCTGACGGGGAAGGTTTGGCAAGCTTCCCTGCTGCCGGTTCGGGTGTTGATGATGGCGTAGGTGTGGGTTCGTGCGTGAGTGTCGATTCCGATGACGTAATCGTATTTTTCTGCCACGATGGTCATGACGGTTTCGCCTCCTCCAACCAGTTGGTAGCCGTTATGGTTGGCACCGGCGCGGGTGGAGTACTTGGCAGGCGGATCTCTAATGAGTCACACGCCCAGTCAGGGTGTGGACGACCTTGAATCGCACCGGGTTTAATAGAGGCAAGGAAATTGGAAAAGGAACACTTCTCTCTTGCCGATCAAATACACCGACGAACTCAAGACCCGCGCCGTGGACCTTGTGATCCATGCGCAGGCCGATCCAGGCACAGCTAATGGCGCCATCCGACGCGTGGCCAAGGCGCTGGGCCTGAGCAGTGAAACGCTGCGCACTTGGGTGCGCAACTACAAGAACAGCGGCGCGATGACGCCGGCCCAGTCCATTGACCTGGAAGCCGAGAATAAGCGCCTGCGCGCCGAGCTGGCCGAGACCAAGCGGGCCAATGAGATCCTGAAGAGGGCAGCGACTTTCTTCGCGGCGTGAGCTCGTGGTGCCCTTCAAAGTAATTATTGATTTTATCGATCAGCACAAAGACGAGCTCGGGGTCGAGCCGATCATCCGCGCGTTGCAAGGAACCCGCGCGCAGATCGCCGTGAGCTCGTATTATGCTGCGAAGCAACGGCCGCCGTCGGCCCGCAGCGTTCGCGACGAACAGCTACTGCCTAAACTGCGTGCGGTCTATGAGGAGAACTATTCCTGTTACGGGGTACGGAAAATGTGGCATGCCATGAACAACCAGCATGGAGATCAGTTCGGGACGATTGCCCGGTGCACCGTGGAGCGGCTCATGAAGATCACCGGGATCGATGGGGTGCGGCGCAAACGGAAGAAGCCTAAGACCCGTTCAGCGGACCCGGAATCGTGTCCGGTGGATCTGGTGGATCGCCAGTTCACCGCAGCAGCCCCCAATCGGCTCTGGGTCGCTGACATCACCTATGTTCCGACTCACGCGGGGTGGGTCTATGCCATGTTCATTCTTGATGTGTTCAGCCGTGAAATCGTGGGCTGGCAAGTGACCAACCACATGCGGGAATCCTTGGCCAGGGACGCTTTGATGATGGCCTTGGCAAGGCAATACAGGGATGGCGAGGACGTGACCGGCCTCGTGCATCACTCAGATCGTGGGGTGCAATTCCGGCCCATCAGATACGGGCAGGCGTTGGCCGAGTCCAACGCGATCGCTTCGGTGGGTGCCAAGGGCGATTCGTACGATAATGCCATGGCCGAGGCGCTCAATTCGGTCTACGAGGCGGAGCTGATCGACCGGAAGCAATGGTCTGGACAGGTTGAGGTCATGGCCGAGACCTCCAGGTGGGTTGGCTGGTACAACTCCCAGCGGCTGCATTCGGCACTCGGATACAGGCCGCCGGCTCACGTGCATCAACAGTGGACCGAACGGTCGCAGACGGACGTTGCGGCTGCTTAGAAAACCAAGTTAAAGAGTCTCTACAAAACCCGGGGGCGCCTTGCCTCATGTCAATATGCTCGCGAAAACTCACTGCGTGCCTCACCTAAAATGCTCGCGAAAATCCACTCCGCCGGCCCTCGCCCGCAGCTTGGCCCGGGTGATCAACTGGCCTTGCAGCTGGTTGATCCGCCGGGTGATCTGCGCAGGGTTCAACTCTTGATGAACGCCCGCCAGGGCTCGGGCATGGTCCTCATCCATGGCCCCGAGATCCAGTAGCCGCTGATAGGCGGTACGCGGTGCGTCGTAGGTGCGCTTGCTGCGCCCCGAACGGGCCGTGCCGTAGCCATTGGCCTTGACCATGGGCAGCAGGTGGTTCTTGCGCCATCCCACCAGTTCCCAGAGCTCGTTGAGGATCGCCAGTTCCTCAGGTCCCTCGTACCGGTAGCGGAAGGCATGACGGCGCACCCAGTCCCGGTTGCGCTGCTCGACATGCGCGTTGTCGTTGTGCTGGTAGGCCCTGGCCCTGGTCAGGTCGACGTGCTGCTGCTCGGCCCACTCGATCAGCTGGACATTGATGAACTCCCCGCCGTTATCGAAGTCCAACCCGGTCATGGGGTAGGGCAGGGACTGCACCAGTGCCTCGATGCCCGCCACGACGTTGCGGTGGGCCCGGTTCCTCACCGCACAATTCGCGGTCCAGCCGGTGAACACGTCGGTGAGGGTGATCGAATACAGGAACTCGCCCTTGAGGCTGTGCCCGCAGTGGGCGACGGTATCGACTTCGAAGAACCCGGGGGCTTGCTCCATCGGGGTGCCCGACCAGCGGATAGGGATCTCGGAGCGCAGCATCGCCCCGGGCTTGGTGGAGGACAGGGAATCCGCCGGGTAGCGTGCATCGCGCACCGGTTTGAGGTAGCGGTCCATCGTGGCCGCGGACATGTTCAGCAGCTGGTGGCGGACCTCGTCGGTGAGCAGGTCGGCGTGGGTTTTCAGCTTGCCGAACCGTTCGAGGCGTTCGAGTTCATCGGCGATGATCGCCGCGAGGTATTTGCCGCAGGACTCTCCTGCCAGGGTCCAGATCCGGGTCAGGAGGGTAATGGTGGCCGGCTGGTAGGTGCGGGGCCGGCGCTTGGGCAGCGCCACGGGTTTCTTGCCGGTGATCTTGCTGATTTCGGTGGTGACCCGGCGCCGGACGTTGGCCCTGGACCAGCCGGTCGCGGCACAGAGGTTATCCAGGAGGATGCCTTTTTCACGTTTGGTGGCCTTGGCATACTCCAGGGCGAAGCCCGTGGCGATCTGGTGGCGTGTTGTCATCGAGAGCCCCTGTTTCATTTATCCAGCAGAGCGCTGTGCTCGCGGGAGCGCCAGAGGTTTCGCGAGCAAAAATAAGTGAGGCATGGGCCTTGTTTCGCGAGCACTTTTAATGAGTCAACGCGGGGGCTTGACACTGCCCCAGCGATGGTAAACACTGGGGCAGCATACGTTTAATAGAGGTCGATTTACTCTGCCAGGTTAATCTCTCGTGCGACGCTGGCACCGATTGCGGCACCCACAACATCGAGCACACCGTGGGGCAATGCTGAATCGATATTAATCACGGCTAGCGCTTCAGCACGGTTCTCGTCTCGCGAAACCTGCATGCCGGCGATGTTGATGCCCTGCTCGCCCAGCACGTTGCCCAAGGCTCCGACAATGCCAGGTCGGTCGGAGTAGCGGACAACAATCATGTGATCCGAGATTGGAATTTCGATTTCGTGACCATTGATACCCACCAGCTTTTCGATCTGCTTCGGACCGGTGAGAGTTCCCGCTACTGCCAGCTGGGCACCTTCATTGCTTGAGCCCTTGATGGTTAGCTGGTTGCGGTATTCAGGTGAATCCGTGGTCTTGATCAGACGAGTTGCCACACCGCGCTGCTCGGCCAGTACCGGGGCGTTGACGTAGGAAACCTGGTCTGAGACCACGTCCATGAATACGCCCTTGAGTGCGGACAGTTCCAGTGCCTTGACATCCAACTCGGCGATTTCGCCAGCGACAACCACATCGATGCTGGTCAACGATCCGGTGGTGAGCGCGTTGAAGATGCGGCCGAGCTTCTCGATCAGCGGGATGCCCGGGCGGACGTTCTCGTCGATCACGCCGCCAGCGACGTTCACAGCGTCCGGCACGAGTTCACCGGCCAGCGCCAGGCGTACAGACTTAGCGACCGAAACGCCGGCCTTTTCCTGAGCTTCGTCGGTAGATGCGCCCAGGTGCGGGGTGACGGTGACGTTGTCGAATTCGAAGAACGGCAGATCGGTGCTTGGTTCGCTGACGAAGACGTCAATGCCGGCACCGGCAATCTCTTCGTTCTTGAGTGCTTCATACAACGCGTCCTCGTCAACAAGTCCGCCGCGGGCTACGTTGACTACGTAGGCGGTGTTCTTCATCTTGGCGAAGGCGTCCTTGCCGAGCATGCCCAGGGTCTCTGGGGTCTTCGGCATGTGGATGGTGATGAAGTCCGCTTGCGCCAGAAGCTCGTCAAGGGTCACCAAGGTTACGCCAAGCTGCGATGCGCGTGCCGGGGTCACGTACGGGTCGTAGGCGATGATATCCATGCCAAAGCCCTGCAGTCGGGCTGCAACCAGCGCGCCGATGCGGCCAAGGCCGATGATTCCGGCCTTCTTTTCGAACAGTTCCACGCCGGTGAACGAGCTGCGCTTCCATGCACCGCTCTTCAGTGAGGCGTTGGCGGCAGGGATGCGGCGAGCCAGCGACACGATGTGGCCGACGGTGAGTTCGGCTGCCGAGATGATGTTCGAAGTCGGTGCGTTGACGACCATGACGCCAGCTTGGGTTGCAGACTTGATATCCACATTGTCCAAGCCGACACCTGCCCGGGCGATGACCTTCAGGTTCTTGGCTGCTGCGATGGCCTCAGCATCGACCTGAGTGGCGGATCGGACGAGAATGGCATCGACGTCGGCGATAGCTTCGAGCAGCTGGGAGCGGTCTGCTCCGTCGGTCTGACGAATTTCAAAGTCGGGGCCGAGTGCCGCGACGGTTGCAGGCGAGAGCTGTTCGGCCAGAAGTACGATTGGTTTGTTGTCAGACACGGGTGTGGCACCTTTGCGATTTCATTGGGCTGGTGGCTAGCGTGGAGCCCTTCAAGGAAGAACGCCAGTATTCAGACTAGCCCTTTCGCCGGGGTCTTCAGCCTTGAATTCGCGCATGTTACGGAGCAAAGATCCGTTTTGTGAAAGTTTTCACGAACAATCGACACGAGGCGGTATCTTGTTGCACTTGCCCTTACCCAGCCACACTTTCCAATCAACTACGAGTTTCGTCGGACTATTTCGGCGCTGCACTCATAGCGCGTTCAGCAGAAGCGATATCGGTCAGCCACGCGCTGCTGCCATTTGCCCCTTTCCTCATTGGGCACTGCAAACTGGCCAAGAGATTGTTCCATGCTAAGCAAGGAGACTCAGTCTAATGCCGACTCTCCACCCGCGTGAGGCTACTGACCATCACAGACAAGAGGACTTCGGTGGACGAGCTTGCGACAAGTGTCTGATTTCAGGCAACCGTTCAGCTCTCCGCCACACCTGCTGACCGCCGCATAAACGCCGCGCAGGCAATGAGTCGTACGGCTCAGCCGGCGGACGGCACTTCGCCTGCTCTTCGATGCCCAGCATGAACATAGCAGTTTCAGCCGACATGTCCGTGAGGCCGATTGATTGTGCATTTGTGCGCGTATCGGGCGCGGGTGCATGCTAAACGTATACGTACCATTTCGGCGCTGCGCTCTATATTCAGGGAGTAGACCCGCCCCAGAACTTCTCGAGGCCGCGTCACGACAACCGAGAGGGTCCTCCGTGGCTACTCGTCACTCACGGCCCCCTTAGTACCAGGCCTCAGTTGACCATCAGTCTTTGAGTAGCTCGGCCACCAGACATATCTACGTAAGCCAGGACGCATTGAGATGTGAATTGTCTTACCCTTGGAATCCAAAATAGAACGTCTCTTGAGCTTTTCCTGAGCATCTTTGCTAAGGTACTCCCGCACTTCTCAAGTTCTTCGAACGCCACTGGTCAACATTCTTTTCACATCACGCATCAGAGAGCCCATCGTTACCAAATCGTGTTCCTAAAGACTTCAAATCTCGCGATTTTCTGGCTTTAAAACCATCTTTATAACGATTTGCTAACGATATTCATAGCGTGCAACCATGATTCTCGACCGGTGCGAAGTGATCCCCCAATGACTCGTACCTTCCCCGTCCCCCGAGTTTGCAATGCGGATAGACCCGTCGCAGGCTCCTAGCTAGTCCTATGATTTGAGGCTTTCCTTTGACCACGATCGATAACGAGGCCCCCATCTCGCCACGTCGTCCCAGCAAGAAACGCATCGCCCAGACCGTTGCAGCCACCGCCGCCCTGGCCACCGCGTTCGCCGTCGTATCCCCCGTCATTGGCGACACTGCCGCCGCCGATGCAGCCTCGACCTACAAGGTCGGCAAGGCCATTGTTTCCGATTCCATGAGCCGTACCCAGTCCTCCGGTTGGGGCAAGCACTCGTCTTCCGTTTCGTACAGCAGCACCGGCACCGAGTTCTCCGTCAATGGATCCCGTGCGCTGATCGCCCTGCCGGCTTCGGGCAAGACCAAGGCCGTCAATACCAACTACAAGCTGCAGGACGTTGTTTCCACCTACAAGGTGTCAACCAACAAGCTTGCTACCAGCGGTGCCGGCATCTACTCATCGTTGCTTGCCCGAAAGTCCGCAGCTGGTGACTACCGCGCTACCCTTCGCGTCTCACCGCAGGGCGTCTCCTACCTGGAGCTCAGCCGGTGGACCCCTGGCGGAATGAAGCAGCTGAAGACTCCCGTGAAGCTCGGTTTCAAGGTCGCTGCCAACAAGCAGGTCAACGTCAAGCTCGAGGTCACCGGCAAGCCATCGGTCAGCGTTCGTGCCAAGGCCTGGCCGGTCGGAAGCACCGAGCCTACCAGCTGGACCACTGCTGCCACCGATTCCTCCAGCGAGGCACTGACCAGCGCCGGCACCGTCGAGGTCAGCGCCTACCGCGGCAGCAACAGCCCGGTAGCCACTCTCTCCTATGACGACCTGGTCATCTCCCCGATGACTGCCACCACCACGTCGGCCCCAACGACCGTCGCCCCAACCGTCCCGACCACTCCGCCAGCCTCGTCGTCCACCGGCTACGTTGCAGGGTGGGGCAACCCGGTATGGCAGGACGAGTTCAACGGTTCGCTGTCCAAGTGGACCGTGCGTGACGATGCTACCCATGGTGTCCTGTCCTACGACCGGGCCATCATCAAGAAGGAGAACGCCACCACCAAGGATGGCGTGCTGACCATCCGCGGCAAGCGCATGGACAAGCCGGTCGTCAAGAGCGGCACCCGCGCGTTCTCCACCGGATACATCGACAGCATCGGAAAGTTCTCGCAGAAGTACGGCCGCTGGGAAATGCGCGCGAAGCTGCCACTGACCAAGGGCAACTCCAAGGGCATCTGGCCGGCATTCTGGCTGCGCCCGGATGGTGCCAAGACCGGTGGCGAGATCGACATCATGGAGGCCTACGGTACCCCGATCAGTGCCAACACCTCATTCGATCCGTTCAACCGGAGCGAAGGCACGCTGCACTACGACCAGACCGGCAAGAGCAAGACCAACTCGTGGATTCCCGTGACCGACCTTTCCGGCGGCTACCACACCTGGACCTTCGAGTGGACTCCGGAGGGCATGACCTGGCTCTTCGACGGCAAGCCATTCAAGACGGTCAAGCGTGCAGGAAACGCAGCCTACGAGAAGGCTTTCGAAACGGCGGCCAAGTTCCACATTCGCCTGAACACTCAGTACGGCTCCCCTTACTGGGGCATGCCTGACTCGACTACCAAGGACACCGCGGACTTCAAGGTCGACTACGTTCGTGCCTGGGCCTACAAGGGTTAATTCATTTGACCTTCGCCTCAGCTGTCGCACCGGCTTAGCAGCTGCGCGTCGGCTTGCTTGAGTCGCCGCTGCCGCGTGCAGTGCACCGAGTTTTGCTCGGCTGGAAATTCCAGCCGAGCAGAACTCTTTTAACCACCCGGTTCGCGTGTCCAGCACCTGAGGTGGGTCTCCCCCGCTTTCCTCGGCGTGCCGTCCTGTTCACTGCTTGGCCGCCTCTCCCAGCGGGCCGCTGACCTTGGCATACTTAGCCGGCGGCGCGATCCGCCGCCGGGGCTCGGCGCTTGCGGACCCCCTGCATCAGCTGGCTCAGGACTGCTTCCAGCCCGAGCCGCCTGCCAAACTTCACGCACACCAGGACATAGATCGGCAAGGCTACGGCCAGGTGCAGCGCGGCAACAAGGAGGCTCGGCTCGAACAGCACACGCCAGAGCAGCCCACCGGCCCCGAAGATCAGCAGGCTGAGCGCGGCCAGCGGAATCAGCTCGCGCACGGGAGCCCCAAGGCGCAGGGATCGTGCAACCTGCACGGTCGCCAGCGCGCAATCGGTCAGGGCGGCGAGCGACCAGGCGGTGATGGCGCCCATCAGCCCCCACAGCGGAACCAGCCACAGGTTGAACAGCAGGGCAACGGCCAGGGCGCTGAGCTTGTTGCCCAGTTGCCAGCGGCTCTTGCCTCCCATGAGCAGCACGCTCTGCACGCCCCCGGCCGAGACCACCAGCATCATGACCAAGCTGATGACAGCCAGCGGCAACGCTCCCCGGGCGAATCCGGCGCCGAACAGGGAGAGCACGCCTTCCCCGAAGATCGCCAGCGTGAGATAAAAGGGCCAAGCGCACCAGACCAGGAGTTTCGCGGTGTTGCTGAACAAGCGTTTTGCTTCCGCATGATCCCCCACTGCCAGGCACGCGCTGAGCATCGGGCCGGTTACCAGCCGCGCGGTATGCTCCAGCATGACGCCCAGACGCACGCACCGGTTCACCGCGCCGTAGATGCCGGCGGCGGCCGGTCCGAGGAAAACAGCCACCGCAATGACGTCGATCCACTCCAGCAGGGTCTCCACCAGGGCGCTGACGCCCCTGGCCGAGGAAAAGCCCCAGAATTTCCGCACTGGGGTATCAGGTTCCGGCACCGCTTTGGGTCCCGGGGCGGGGTAGTTCTCCGCAGAACTGAAGCGCGTGATGGCCAGCCAGGCCGCCACCCCCGCCAAGGCCGCGGCGAGCAGCACCGGAAGTGCATACGCGGTAGCCAGCTGCAGCAGGCTCCCTCCCAAGGCGATCGCCCAGGCCACCGCGCCCAGGCGCAGTGCCGGCAGCAGCACATTCTGGATGCCGCTGAAGCTGGCCACGCGCCCCATCCCGCGCATGGCGCCAAACCCCAAGTTCATCAGGGCGGCGGGAACCAGCAGCAGCGCCAGGACCTGGATCACCTGGGCCAGCCCCGGGATCCCCAGCGCCTCCTCTAGGGCGGCGGCGGCCAGCCAGAGGACGCCGCCAATCAGTGCCGCGAAGCCCGCGACCGGTATCCCGGCGATGGCCGCGGTACGCCGCAGGTGCTGGGCGGTGCCCACGGCTCGCTGGGCCGCCAGCGTCCGCACGAGCCCCGTATCGGCACCGAGGGTGACGAACACGCTCGCAATGGAGAAGAAGGCCATGATCTGGAAGAAGAGTCCGGCACCTTTTTCACCAATTTGATTGCCCACATAGAGCGTCGTCCCGAACGCAAGCGCCGCACCGCCCAAGACGCTGGCAAAGGTCAGCACCGTGGTGCGTGCCGTGCTTTGCTTCTTCAGGAAAGGACTGCTCGCCAGTGCCCGGTCACTCATGGGCGCCCACGTACCTTTGCCGCAGCAGCACCGTCAGCACGGTCGTCAAGACCGCCAGTTGGAGCACGGAAAGCCCGTAGAACGGGATCAGGCAGATGCCTCCGAGAACCGATGCGTGCAGCCACACATCCGGGACCGTGGATTGGCGCCAGGTACGCAGCAGTCCCCCGGCGAAGAAGTAGAGGAAGAGCGCCAGTCCTACGAACCCGTAGCAGAACATCAGGGTCCAGAGGAATCCCTGCGAGCCCAGCGACACCCCGATGGTGGGGTCGATGCGAGGGGTCCCGTGGCCCAGGATGGGGGCCTGCAGGCTTTGTTCCCATGTCTTCGCGTACAAGGCCAAGCGGCCGCCCGTTGAATCACTGTATTCCTGGCGTCCCAGGATCCCGCTGACGGCTCCACTGGCCACCAGCGCAACTGCCAGGGCGGCAACCCCGGAGAAGATGATGGCGACCATCCGCCAGTGACCGAGCCCCAAATGCCGGAACAGCGCGTAGGCCACGGCGATGGCCAGTCCGACGAACATTCCGCGGTTGCTCGTGGCCACCGCCGGGATGAATGAGAGCGCCAGGATTACTCCGAGGAGCACGGACAGCGCCCGGTGGCGCATCATCGCCATCCGGGCCACGATCACGGGCACGAGCATGGCAAACGCCGCTCCCCAGCTGTTGGCGTAGGGGAAGGGCGCCGCCGGGCGGACGAAGGGCTCCGGAGCGCCCCATGGCCGCTGGACCTCGGCCAGGGCCGGGGTCACGAGGTTGCGGACCAGCTCATTCGAGGTGACGGACCCCGGAAGCACTGATCCCAGCACGGTATTCAGCCTGGTTTCCGGGATCATCAACGCCAGGAAACCGAGCCCGACGATCGCGATCCAGACGATCACCAGGTAGTTGACGATGCGCTCCTTGGGCAAGGAAGATCCGGCGTTCGCCACGTAGAGCATGCTGACGCCGGCCAGCACGATGTCCATGGCACGCAGGCCGAAGCCCATCAGGTCCCCGGCGCCCTGCACATTCACCACTGCCGCAGCCACCCAGATGATGAACAGGAACCACGGTGCCACGCCCGGCAGGATGATGACCCGTTTCGAATTCAACAGGTAGAAGGCCATGATGGTGGCCAGGACCGGCGGCAGGACGGGGACCGCCCCCAGGAACCACCACACCGGGAAGGCCGCAAACAGCGCGAAGATCGGCCAGCGCGGCAGGGCTTGCCGCTGCGCTGTCCCCGGCAGCACCGCTCCCGGCGTTGCCAAAAGTTGCCGATGCGAGGTCAAATGCCTCGGCCCAGCTTCTGCATCTGCCGCACGAGCCACCCGGCGTCGACCAGTCCGGTTGACACAAGCAGCGCCGCATAGGCGCGCAGCTGTTTCCAGTCCCGCCGCAGGGCGCGTCGGGCCCACTTCCGTGCCAGCTGCCGGCGGCCCAGGGCGGCCTGGGCGAACGCGACCTGGCCGGCGATCCGCGCGGTGCCTTGGGGGCTGCGCTCGAATTCCGGGAACTTGGCGAGGATATAGCTCAGCCCGGCAGCGATGTTCTCCCAGCGGCCGGCGAAGAAGGACGGCCGGTCCCACAGCACGCCCACCAGCGGCTGCTGGGTCGAATGGATGTCCCCGAAGCGCGTGGCGCGGATAAGCAGATCGTAGTCCTCGCCGTAACCGGCAGGAAGCTGCTCATCGACCAGCCCTACCCGGCCCACCAGGTCTTCGCGCCGATACAGCATCGTCGAGGGGTGGATGGCCGTGACCCGGGAGCGCAGGAAATTATCGAAGGTCACCTGGACGGGCGGCGTGCGGACAATGTTCGTGCCGTCGGTGCGGATATCGATGCCGCTGGCAATGGCCACCGCCTGCGGCGCCTGCTGCCACGTTGCCATCTGCTGGGCCAGCTTGTCCGGATGCCAGTCATCGTCATCATCGCAGAACCCGATCACGTCCCCCTGGGCGGCCAGGATGCCGGTGTTCCGCCCGCCGGCCAATCCCGGTGTCCGCGCATTGGCCATCGTCACGAGCCTGCGGCCGCGGGGAACCTCGATGTCGCTGAGCGGGTCCACGGAAATCTTGTCGAAGACCACCACGACCTCGATCGGCCCCTCGAAGTTCTGGTCGAGAATCGACCGGACCGCCTTGCGCAGCAGCTCGGGACGGCCGCACGTCGTGATGACCGCGCTGACGGCGGCAACCATGCCGCGTTCCTCCAAAACCTGGCCTGCCTCTTCGCGATGCTGCTTCATTTCCCAAGCCCTTTCAGGTGCATGTATTTCCGGCGCGCCGAGATTCCGGCGAATATCAGTCCAAAGGCGAAAAGGATCGCGTAGCAGGCCAGGAACAGCGCGGGAGATCCCCACAGCACGAAGACCCAGCACATCACACCCGTATCCACGGGAAGGATCATAAAGGACCAGAGCACACCCTTCTGCGCTCCGGCATGCTCCGCGTTCTCGCTCCCGGCCGCCGCTGTGCGGGCCGCGTGGCTGCGGCTCAGCTGCTCGGCTAGGATCTGGCTGGTGAAATGGCCCACCGCCAGCAGCGCGAAGGCCAGGGGCAGGTAGCGCAGCACCGATTCAATCTCGAACGAACGCTGGAATCCCAGGAACACGGCCAGATGCAGGGCCGGGGTGCGGACCGCGTCGACCACATGATCAAGCCATTCCCCGGCGGGGCTGCCGGTGCCGGTGGTCCTGGCCACCTGCCCATCGGCCGAGTCCATGACGTACCCGAGCGCCAGCAGGGCCGCGGCGGCCAGGCCGGTCCCCCAGCCGGCGGGCAGCGCGACCAGCAGCAGCAACCCGGCGGCGCTGGAGCAGGCGCTGGCCAGCGTGACCGCATTCGGCCCCAGGCCCATCGCGACCGCCGCGGCGGCGAAAACCCGTGCGGCCCGGCGGTTGAGCCAGCGCGTATACGCCGGAACCCCGTCACCGAGTTTTTGCGCATGGTCCAACTCGTTCAGGACTTCCCTAAATGATGGGCGGCTTCTGGCAGCCGCCCATGCCTCTCTCGTTCCCACTGTTCCCCCAAAAATCTTTCCAGTGCATCGCTGCCCGGTCAGCTGCGAATCCCTCCGCTGCTAGAGCAGGCCGAGTTCTTCCAGTTCCATCTTCATCACGTCTTGTGCTTCCTCGCCGCTGACCAGCTGAGCTTCGAGCTCGAAGCTGGCATCCGGAGTCGAGGCATAATTCGAATGGACCTCGGCGGCAACCACGTTGGTTCCCTCGTTCAGGGCGCTGGCCGGGACCACGACTTCAAGCGGTGCGTTCAGTGCCGTGCTGGTCCGCGGCGCCGCCGTCGCGTACGTCCGGTTAGTCAGGGCTGTGGTCGGCAGATTCTTCCGCGCTACCTCCACGCCGTTGACATAGACGGCTATGCCGTCATCGGATCTGGTGGTGATCTTCATTTCCTGGACGTCCGCCAGCTCGCTGACCGTGAAGCTCTTGCCAAAGTAGCTGGTCAAGGGCTTGGTCCCGTCCGCGGTCAGCTCGGTCTCGATCGCCGTGCTGCCCCAGCCCAACGGGGCGCGGCCCTGGGCCCACCCGTCCCCGGCGGCAACCGCCGACATCCAGTTCGCCGCGGGAGCCGTCGTTTCGAACCGATAGTTCCAGGTCGCGCCGGGTTCAATCACCATCGCCGGCTCTGCTTCCGGCGGCGCGGCCGGCGGATCGGGCTGCTGCCCCAGATTTCCGGTCAGCTCCAGGTCGAAGGACGAATTCGGGGTGCTGCGGTAATTCGAGTGGACCTCCGCGCTGACGACGTTGTTGCCGTCCTGCACCGCCCAGCCGGGGACGGTGACTTTCACCGAGTTCGCCAGCGCGGTGCTGGTGCTGGGTGAGGTTGTCGCGTACGAGTTGTAGGCGACGGTTCCGGCACCCATATTGGATCGAAGCACTTCGACTCCGTTGAGGTACACCACGATCCCGTCATCGGCCCTGGTCTCGAATTCAAGATTCGCGACCTTGCTTGCGTCTGCGACATTAAAGGACTTGCGCAGGTGATAGGACAGCGGCTTGGTGCCCTCTGCGGTCAGCGTGGTGCCCAGGCCTGTCGTGCCCCATCCCAGCGGCGCCTTGCCCGAGGCCCATGCTGCATCGTTGAAGGCTGCAGTGGTCCAGTTGGCCGGCGGCGCGCTGTTCTCAAACCGGTAGGTCCAGTTCTCGGCTGGCTGGATGTAGTCGATTGATCCCACCGGAACGGTGTCCACCGTCGCCCGGAACACCTTCGAGGAGGCCGAGCGGTTTCCCGCCGCATCCACGGCGCGAACGAAGTACCGGGCATTGTCAACATGATCGAGCTCGATGCTCGTTCCGGTGGTCGTGGCAATCGTGCGGTCCCCACGCAGCACCTGGTACCGGGTCGGCGATCCGCTGGAGGCGGTCCACGACAGGCTGTCCGTGGTCCCGTCGCTCACGGCTTTGGCCGCCCCCGGTGTCCCCGGAGCCGTTGAATCATTCAGCGCAAACCGGGCAAATCCGCCGGACCATTGCCCTGCCCCACCGGTGCGGACCGAGGAAACAAGGTCACCGCCGCTCCAGAGCACCCCGCGGCTGTCCACGAAGTTGCCCCAGATGCCGTAGCCTCCGCGTCCCTTGATCACCGGATTGAACTGCGGCAGGTAGGCCCCGGTGCTGGCATCCCAGATGCCCACCAGGTTGATCTTGTCAGCTATGGTCCAGTTGGGGCCCGGTCCCGGCCACACCGTTCCGTTCGTGTAGTTCCAGTGGCCGCAGTGGCATCCGGCGTAGATCAGGCCGTTGTGGCCGGTCACGTCCTGGAAGTCGCCGCCGGCGCGGGTGATATTGGTGGAGAGCCGCTGGAACGTGGAGGGATTGAAGCTGAACAAGTTGTGCTCGGATCCTCCGAGCCAGACCCGGCCGCCTTCCTCGGCCACCCCGAACTGGAAGTGCGCCGAGGCGCTGGGCGTCCAGTTCCAGGTGTCGACTGCCGCCCCGGAGCTGGTCCGGATTGCGGCCGCCGCATCGGTGGGAACGCCGTTGGATGCTGTGAAGTACCCGGATGCGTAGAGCCGGTTGCCGTCCTTGGACGGAGCCACGTCGAGGACCGTGCCGTTGAAGGCCGGATTCCAGCTGCGGTCGGCCGTCCCGTCCGCCACCGAGACGCGGGCGGCGGATCGCGCGTAGACCGCGCTGGTATTCGTGCCACCGGTCAAGTGCGTGAACGCGCCGCCAATGTAGAGCCATTGGCCTTGCACGCCCAAGGACCTGACGGAGACCGCGCCGCCGGAGATCCGGTTTTCCATGTTCAGGGTCCATGACGTCGAGGAGGCCCCGGTCGCGGGGTTCAGCGCGACAATCCCTGCGGTGGCCTTGCCATTGGCCGAGGTGAACTCGCCGCCGGCCACCAGCAGCCCATTGGGAAGCGCGGCCAATTCCTTGACCTGCCCATTGAGCACGGGCTTGAACCCCGGCAGGAATTCACCGGTGGTCACGTCGAAGGCGGCAATATATGGTTGCTCTACCCGGCCGGTGCCGCCGGAATTCTTCTGCACGTAGCGGAAGTTGCCGCCAACGAACACCGTGTTGCCAACCTGGGCGAACGTTTGGGCCTCGGTGCGCAATTCACCGCTGCCCGAAACCAGCCCGTTTACGCCCCAGACGGTGGGCATGGCCTCGGTCGACTGCATGGAGCGCTGTTCGTACTTCGGCGTGCCGGCGTCGGGAATGGCAGCAAAACCGGCGTCGGCCTGCACCAGCTTGGGCCGCAGGTACATCTGCGTGAAGGGCCGCGCATTGCCCACGCCGGCGGCAGCGGACCACAGGTAGCTGCTGCTCGCCGTTGTGCCGGCAACGGACGAGCCGAAGGCCCATCCCTGGGTCCAGCCCTGCGTTTGCGCCTCGCTTGTGACGACCCTGGAGGTGCCTTGGCCGGAGCCGAAGGATGCGGTGGTGCCGCCGCTGCCCGTGAGGGCGTCGAACTTGTAGCTGGTTACGGGGGTCTCGGATGAGAACGCCCATGTCCAGCGTTCCCGCTTGCTGGTTTGGAATCGGGCTTCCTGCCAGCTGGTGCCTTCGGTATTCACCGCCCGGCGCAACCGGATTCCATCGCTTAGGGTTTGTGCCGATTGGCCATTGAGCAGGCCGTCGATGGTCGTCGAAGACAGCTGCTTGGGCGCGAATGCCGCGGTGCCGGTGACCGCGGAACGCACCTGGGCGGTGGTTCCAAGCCCCTCATACGTCTCCTTCCAGCCTTCACGGCCGCGGCCGACTAGAACCCAGCCACCGCCGTCCGTGACCTGGTCGCAGTAGAACTGCTCGGGCGCGGCCATGGCCGGAGTCTGCAGCCAATAAATACCGGAGTCAGCCGAGGGGTCGACCTTCTTGGCTTCCCAGCAGGACGCTGCGGCATTGAGTTCGCTAGATCCGTCAAAGGTCGGCGTACCGGCGGCTTGTGCCGGTGGGCTGATGACGCTGAGGCTCGCCGCGACAACAGCGGCAATGGTTGCAGCGCAAAAAGGCAAGCGCAGGCCTGCCGGCCGAGCGGATTTCGTTGCACGTTTCATGGTCTCTACCAAATCTAGAATTAGCAGTTGGGATCTTCAGGGAAAAGATGGTCGACTACCAGGAGCTCGCCATCGTGCTCCTGGAGATCGTAGATGTTCACCGCGGTGCGCGTTCCCGGCTTCGTTTTCGCAGTGACCACGAAGCCGTCGGATTCGGTGACCTGGATATCGCTGGAATCGAGGCACATGTAGACCCGATGCGTCAGGACATCGTCAATCATCAGATCCTCGACCTTTGGTTCCCCGACGATCGAGATCTCACCGGATTGCTGCCAGTTGTTGGTGGCATACTCCGTGAACTGGGCTTCAAGCTCGCCCAAGGCGGCGCCCATGGCAATGCCGGTGTAGTCCGGAGGCGTCGGAATGGGCGCCTCCTCGCTCAACATCTTCTTGCCGAAGTTCGGTGACGTCATCTGCGCGGTCTTTTGGATGAATCCGTCGGTCACCGCGTTTTCCTTGGATTCTGTCTTGCGTGATTTCTTCGGCCACGTCTTCGGTGGCTTGTCGTCCTTGCCAGAAACCTTGGAGGGCTTGAGCGATGCCGAGGCCGAACTTGCCGCTCCTGCGTCTGAGGCTGCAGCCTGCCCCGATCGTTCGGAGGAGCCTTCAGCTTCCCCCGTCGATGCCACCGGCGCCTTCGCATTGGGGCTTGCAGATGCGGCGGTGGCCGGATCTGCGGTCGCCTGGGTAGCCGAGGACGTCGGCGACTGCGCGACACATCCCGTCAAGCCGGCCACGAGCAACGTCACGACGCATACGCGCGAGACCTGGAATCTCTGGCTGGTTCTCATGGCTGCAGCCGATTCTGTATTGCGCGCGCATTGCCTGCAAACTTCGCAGCGAAGGACCTCGTCTTGGCCTTGGCGCCATGCCGCGCTCCGGAACCGTGTTCGCCTGCCGGCGTAGCTCTCCTGGAGCGCAACATGCGCCAAGCCTTCTTCACCAGCTGAGGGTTCCGTGGCTCCTGCATCATCTTCCTGATTTCAGCCTCCAGGGATTGGGTGGCGTTCTCCGGATCGCTGATCCTCGGGCATTTCTGGAATTGTTCCGGATTCTGCAATGCCGCTTCAAGGGAGGTGCGCAATTGGTCCTCCGAATGCACGGCGACCGCTTCCCCGTGCAGCTCCATGGTTTGCGTGAAGGCGATCTGGTGCCCGTCAACGACTTCATGCTTTTCCGGCCATCGGGGTACGGCAATAGGCAGTGCTCCAACTTCACGCGCATCCAATATGGATCCGGGCCCGCCCTGGACAATGACCACTTTCGCCCCTGCGTAGAGGTCCAGCAATTCGTCTCGCGACATGCGGCTGATCCCGAGGGCGTTTTTCGGCGCACGGCTGGCTCCGTGTTGTACGAGGCAAGTCGGACGTTCTTCTTGAATCTCCAGCCAGTCATCCACCCAGTCAATGAGCCTGTTGAAGAGGTGGAGATCCGTCCCGACCGAAACGACGATCTCGGGCTGGACACCATCCAAGGTTTGTTGAAGGGGTGTCATAGCAAATGTCCAATGTTCACGGCGTCAGGATAGAAACGCTTTTGCTCATCCCATTGGACGCAGAACAGATCGCTCAACGGGTAGCAGATGGTGCCACTGATCGTGGGCAAAGTAATGCGGTCGAAGCATTCAATATAGACAGTTCTGATTTTCAAGAACTTGCATACGATGAAAAATGGAACGCTGACCCCGGCGCCGTTCGAAATGACCAAATCAGGCCGGCTCCTGCGCAACGTTGGCCACGCGAGCCAAAAGTTCTTGATGGCGTTCACGGCATTTCTGGTCGTCGGAAAGTAGGCCCAGGTGATGTCCTCACCGTCCAATGACGACATCACCTCGGTTTGCTTGAATGTCACCCACTCGCGTTCCTGCTTATCCCACCACGATCTCAATGAGAGTAATTGGGCAAGGTGACCGCCCGGCGATGTCACAAGTAATACTTTCATCTGCTCCCCCTTTGCAGAATTTATGTACGAAAGGTCCTGGACGCCTAAAGTGCGTCTGCTTTTTCCGTGACGCCCATTTCCAGAGAGCCAGGTTTGGAGGGCCTTTCGCTGTGCCCCTTATGCTTTTGCATGAAAACCAGGCAAATTGATTCCTGGTCGATTCCGTCAAAGAACTCCAGACGACGGTTTACCGCTGCCAGCGGCGTCGCCTGATCGACAATCAAGATGATCGAGTCCAGGAAACTGTCGCAGAGCAAAGCGACCCGAGTATCCTGCACAGCAGGTGGAATTCCAATAAGTACGGCATCCATGCCGGTCCACGAGCTTCGTTCGGATGCGTCGGGCCAGCCGCGGTCGAGCATCTCTGGCGGGACAGATGCCAGAGAAAGACTGTGGCTTCGCTGCCCTCTTGCATCCAGGACTCGTGAGAGCAGCGAGCGGATCCGTGCCTCTTGTGTTCTGCCAAGACTCAGCACGCCCATGGCTTTGTTGTGACTTGTCCCCCGTTGCACAGCTCCCATTTGGGATCTGACAATCCACCGCATTCCTTCAAGATCGGATGGATGACGCAACGTCAGCACCGGCCAGCCTGTTGATTGAGCCAAACGCTTCGCATTGCCTGTTTCCCGGCTCAGGCGATCCCTCACAACGGCGGCAATCAATCCCAGCACGAGACCGCCCGCCAAGCCGGCAGCGGCGTATAGTGCCATGCCCGAATAGGATCGATTTTCAGCAGGTTCCGCGAACCCGATAATTCGCCCAGGATTCTCTGCAACCAGCGATAGATCATTGCGTTGATTGATCAAATCCGAGAGTGCCAAATCGGTGGACGAACCGCCATTTCCGGCCTGGGTCAAGCTTTCTATGCGCTTGTCGATGGCCCTGATGTAGGTGTCCGCCACTTGTGCAGCACCCTCGGCGCGGAATTCCAGGTAGGCGGCCGCCAGGGCATTCGCCTTAGCAGCGGCGCGGTCAGGATCCGTATCCACCACGGTGACGGTTAGTACCTGTGATCCCTGAGGCGCTTCGATACTGGCGTTCTCCGTCAGGGACGCCGCGCTGGCGTCTTGCCCCAGATTTTCCGCTGCCCGTCGTGCAACTTCGCCGGAGCTCAGAATGGCGCGTTCGGTGGTGATGTTGATTTGCTGGCTCGCGGTCGCCGACGAAAACGGGTTCGTAGTCAACGGGTTAACGGTAAGTACTGTTTTTGCCGAATAGCTTGTTCCGTTAATTAGTCCGAAGGCCAGTGCTGCAATCACGGTGATTGTCGCGACGATGCACACCGTCTTCCATCGATAGGCGATGCGCCGCCATAAATCCGATAGCAGCAACTGCTGCTCATTTTCTTGCAATGTGTCCCCCAAACACAGCGGTGACGTGGTTTAGCTAAATAAAAAAGCCGTACACACGTTATTTAATTTCCCAAGTGCTTTCCAGCATATGCACCCCTCCCTCGACCAGCACGGGCAGGTAAGTACTCTATTTACACTCGTTTCGTCAGGTGGTGTACTCGACAACACCCTAAATCTCCCTATACACGAGTAGCTGAGTAGTCCCGAGAGGTATCAGGGCAGTCCTCCTGCGTGCACTCCTTTTCCATAAGAACTACGTTTTGACTACTCAAGCGAGGTTAGTGAACTATAGTCCGCTCGCCCCAGTGAATTGGTGAGGGACTGCAACGAAGGACGAGATCCTGGATACGCTTCGCGCACTTTAATCCTGAAATTCTGTATTGACAGAATCGCAATCCCGTGAGTCGTCATGCAGACGAATCGGCATTCGACTAAGCCCTCGCTACCGGATTCCGGCGTTACCTTGCGGGGCCCTTACGGACGCTCAGGATGCCAGCGCCACGGCGAACCATTGCAAGACGTGGAAAAGCCCGATTCTCATCAGGTCCTATCAGGAGTCACTTCGAAGTGTGCTTAAGGCCGCGAACCGTCGTACCTAAGATGTGGCCGCTCCGCGCTACGATTTCAGCTTGCCGGGATGTCGGCGCTGCTCACCGCGTCACTGGCTACGGGCTACCCGCTCAAAGTTTTCCAAAGCCAGACGAAGCTTTGTCGATGACGTGTGCAACGTATACGGAAGGTACTCAATGTCAACGCCAACCTCGTCGAATCGTTCTTCGAGGTCCAGCCCCTTGGGTGTTCCACGCCAGTCATCGCCCTTGAAGAAAACGGTAAACCGAAGCGAGTTCCATGTATCTAGTTTGTCGGGCAGGGTTTCCAAGATTGCTTCGTCGACGAACTCAATACTTTGGACGATCGCCAGCCGCTCATCCTCCGGAATGAATGGATCGATCCCCTTGTTCTCTTTCAGCATCTTGTCGGCCACAACACCAGCAATAAGGTAGTCGCAGCGTTGCTTCGCCTGCCGCAGAATATTCAGGTGCCCAATGTGGAACAGATCATAGGCGCCAGCTGCGTAGCCGACACGCAAGGATTGCGGCCATTGCCTCTCAGGTACCTGGCCGTGAATTGCCGGAACCGCCGTCCTATTGGCGGTGGCGTCCACCGCGGCACTGAACGTCTCACTAGCCGTCCCCACGGCCAGCGAAGTAACAGATTTTTCCAGAAGCTTTCGATCTGGCGCCTTTTTTGGCAAAGATACGCCGCGAACTTCTGCGACCGGATGTCCATCGCCCAATATCGTCATGTGATTTCAATTCCCCCAGGTAACGCTGGGCCAAAAAGCCACAGCAGCTTCCAACCACAGTAGATTTCAGGGGCGAATTTTACATCGGTTTCGAATACTCGAATTTTGCTTCTAAGCCTAATGTTTTCAAAGGGGAAGCACTCTAGGGATTACTCGAAAGTGGGGCCATTCGGGTTTCTCCGCGCGCCGCAAGGCTCCTCTGGTCCATCCAACTGAAATTGCCTATCCCACCCCAGCGGAGTGCACCTCGAGACGTGTGGCCGGATGCTCAATGGGCCCTCTACTGCTTGTCGCTCAGGATCAATGGAGTTCACGAATGAATTCCGTCGAAGACCGCAGTCGCCCCGCCGAGCTACGTTCACGACCTTCAAGTTTCCAAAACCAGAAGGTACCCACAAATGACGTGATCGCGCGGAATGGACGCGGTCGTGCGTGAAATTCCCCTTATGCTGGGATTGCCTCGGAGAATGAATCGTCCCCGGTTTCATGCCGTTCCTATCTGAGGGAATGGAACACCTGCCCAAGCAGTACACCCCTGAAGTCAAGACCCGCGCCGTCGCCTACGTTCTGGACCGGCTAGACCGATACAAGTCCGTCTACGGTGCCTGCCAGGTCCTCGCCCGGAGGCTGAGCATCGGCGCAGAAACCCTGCGCCGCTGGGTCATCCAAGCCCAGGTCGATGCCGGGGACCGCCCCGGCCCGACCAGCGAGGAGCTCGCCGAGATCTAAGGGCTCAAGGCCAAGGTCAAGGACCTGGAAGAGATCAACGAAATCCTCCGGCAGTCAGCGATTTTCTTTAGCTAAGGGAGCTCGACCCTCGCCGGCCCTAGTCACCGAGTTCATCGACCGGCAACGCGAGTGTGGCTACGCAGTCGGGTCCGTTCTGCCAAGCTCTGGGTTTCCAGGGGTTGAAGGTCTCTGCGCGCACTTACCGCGGCTGGAAACAACGCCAACCGGCCTCCCGTGCCATCACCGACGTCCAGATCCTCAACCTCCTGCACGATGTGCAGCAGCCTGATGAAAAGACCGGCAGGCCTAAGCCTGAGGTGCTTTACGGGCGTCGGAAGATGCAGGCTTGGCTGCAGCGCAACGGTTTCCCTGAAATTTCAAAGCACATCGTGGACCGGCTGATGCGCGAGGCCGGAATGAAGGGTATGGTCAGAGGCCGGAGGGCTGCCACCACGATCCGTACCAAGGAGAAGATTCGGGCCAAGGATCTGCTGAACCGCAACTTCTTCACCGAGCACCCGACAAAGCTTCATTGACGTTACCTATGTTCCGAAGAATAGCGGGTTCACCTACGTGTCATTCGTGATCGATCTGTTCTCCAGGCGGCTTCTGTCTTGGGCGACGTCGACCTCGCTGGATACGACGTTTGAGGAGGAAGTTCTCCGGATGGCGTTATGGCAACGCCGGCATGGTTCGAAATCTCGTAAAATCCCTATTCACGGCGTGATAGTTCACAGCGATGTCGGCAGCGAATATACCTCGCAGCGGTACACGCAGACGCTTACTGAGGAAGGGCTGATCCCATCGATCGGCACCATCGGGGATGCGTTCGACAACGCATCTGCTGACACGGTGATGGGGTTGTTCAAGAACGAGGCCGTGGCCAGGGATTCCTCATTTCGTTAAGATCCGTTAGCGACGAAAACAGACGCGGATGACGTGCTCATGGATTGGGTGCCCTGGTACAACCGGGCCCAAGTGCATTCGACCCTCGGCTATCGGAGCCCGATGGAATTTGGGGAACTCTATTATGATGAAAACACCGGCGCACTACCCGATGTTGCCGCTCGAAAATTAGCGGCATGATTTTCCGGGACGATTCATCCAGTGGCAAGTTCCATACTTCACGGAAACGATGGCAGCGACATCGCATCTCATACCGTCGATACTTCCACGACTTGCGCGAATCAATTCCTTGAACTCCATAGCCAAACTCCAATGGAACAAGAAAAATACTCAGTTATTTCCTGATTCCACGTAATTTATGACCTAATGCTTGCATATAACCGTATGCTGGGCATGCCCCGGAGAATTGCTGATTCGGCGGCATCCACGCTCGCGCGTCGTCAGACGCATCATTGGGGGATGAAATGGGCTTTGTCATAGGGATGACACGCCGCTTTATAAAGACACTCAGCCGGACCGCGCGGATCGCCGCGGCGGCTTGTTCTGCTGTGGCACTGGTCGCCATCGGATTGACGGCGGTTCCCGCAGTTGCGGTAACACCCGGTTGCGGCCCGGACGCCAACGCCATCGTCTGCGAGAACTCCAAACCGGGGACGTCCTTCGAAGAATGGGACATCGACGGTGCAGGGGACGATTCGATCCAGGGATTCGCCACCGACATCAGCGTCAACGTGGGCCAGCGCGTCGATTTCAAGATCGACACGAATGCCAGCGCCTACACCATCGACATCTACCGCACCGGCTGGTACCAGGGATTGGGCGCACGCAAGATCACATCCGTCCAGCCCAGCGCGCAGCTCCCCCAGCGACAGCCTGAATGCCTCAGCGATGTCACCACGGAATTGACCGACTGCGGCTCCTGGGCCGTCTCCGCCTCGTGGAACGTCCCGGCTGACGCCGTCTCCGGCGTCTATCTGGCCAAGCTCACCCGCAACGACACCAGCGGGTCCAGCCACATCACCTTCATTGTGCGCAACGAGGCAAGCACCTCCGACGTGCTGGTGCAGACCTCCGATCCCACATGGCATGCCTACAACCTGTACGGCGGCTCGGATTTCTACTCCGGCGCCGAAAACGGCCGAGCCTTCAAGGTTAGCTACAACCGTCCCTTCGCCACCCGTGCAGGCCTAGAGGCCCGCGACTTCTACTTCGGCGCCGAGTACCCGCTGGTGCGCTTCCTCGAGCGCAATGGCTACGATGTCAGCTACTTCTCCGGCGTGGATACGGACCGGCACGGGCAGCTGCTGAAGAACCACAAGGTCTTCGTCTCGGTGGGGCACGACGAATATTGGTCGGGCAAGCAGCGCAAGAATATCGAGGACGCCCGCGATGCGGGCGTCAACCTCCAGTTCCTCACGGGCAATGAAGGCTACTGGCGCACCCGCTACGAGACGTCGCCCACTGACCAGAAGGACTACCGCACTTTGGTCACCTACAAAGAGACCTGGGCCCACAGCAAGATCGATCCGTCCGCCGAATGGACCGGAACCTGGCGCGACCCGCGCTTCGCCTCTACCGCCAACGGCGGCGGCCTTCCCGAAAACGGATTGACCGGCACCGCCTACGTGGTCAACAGTGGGGATTTGCCAGTGACGGTGGATGCCGAAGAAGGCAAAATGCGCCTGTGGCGCGATACGCCGCTGGGATCGCAGAGCCCCGGGACCAAGACCGAGCTGGCGCCGCACACGGTGGGCTACGAATCCAACGAGGACCTGCCCAACGGCTTCCGCCCGCCGGGATTGATCCACCTGTCCACCACCACCGGCCCGGTGCCCGAATACCTGCAGGACTTCGGCAATACCGTGGCCGCTGGCAATACCACCCACCATACGACCATGTACCGCGCGGCCAGCGGAGCGCTGGTCTTCTCTACCGGCTCCGTGCAGTGGACCTGGGGCCTGGACCAATGGCATGACGGCAACGGCGCGCCCGCTGACTTCCGCATGCAGCAGGCCCAGGTGAACCTGTTGGCCGACATGGATTCGATGCCGACCACCTTGATGGCCGGGTTGGTCATGCCGACCGCACCCAAGGACACCACGGCGCCCACCGTCAACGTGACCACCGCGCCCACCGGTTCGGTGCGCAACGGAGAGAAAATCACCGTCAAGGGCACAGCCAGCGACACCGGCGGCAGGGTCGCCGCCGTGGAGTACTCCTTCGACGGTGGTACTACGTGGAAGGCCGCCCAGGGATCGAGCAACTGGAGCTTCACCGCGGTGCAGGAAGGCAGCGGCGAGGAGCAGCTGCTGGTGCGCGCGGTGGACGACTCCGCGAATTATCCCCAGCAGGCCACCGAAGTGCCGCTGCAGATCACCGGGCCCTACAGCGTCTTCGGCCAACGGGTGCCGGCCACCGCTGATGCCGGCGACTCGGCGGCAGTGGAACTGGGTCTGCGCTTCACCGCGCAGACCGACGGGTACGTGACAGGGGTGCGCTTCTACAAGAGCCGCGCCAACACCGGCACGCACACCGGTACGCTGTGGTCGCTGAACGGCACCGAGCTAGCTACCGTGACCTTCTCCAACGAATCGGCCGAAGGCTGGCAGACCGCCAGCTTCGCCAAGCCGGTGGAAGCGCGCGCCGGAGACGAGTTCGTGGTGTCCTACTACGCGCCGAACGGGCACTACTCGGCCGTCAGCCAGGACTTCGCCTACCGCGGGGCCGAGGCGAACCCGATCAGCGCCGCCGGCGGCTTCGGAGTCCCCTCCGCGGGCCTATTCGTCAGCGGCGCAGGGTTCCCCACGCGGGACTGGGACCGGGCGAACTACTTCGTCGATGCGGTCTTTGAGACCGGTGAATCCATCAGCCTCAGCGCCTACGGCCACTCCCCTGTAGACACCGCACGCAGCGTCCCGACCACCACACCCATCACGGCTACCCTGTCCAAGAAGGTGGATCCCGGTTCGGTCCAGATCACGCTGAAGGACGGCTCGAACACGGCAGTCCCGGGCAGCACCTCCTATGACGCGGCCGCGCGCAAGGCGGTCTTCACCCCGCAGGCGGAACTGGCCAAGGGAACCGCCTACACGGCGCAGGTCACCGCCACCGATACCACCGGCAACCCGGTGAGCAGCGGCGGCACCTGGAGCTTCACCACGGTGCTCGCCACGCCAACGGATCCCAACGACTGCCCGTGCGGCCTGTACCCGGATGCGGAAGTTCCCGCCGTGCCGTCGGTCAATGACGGCCGGCCGGTCACCCTGGGCACCCGCTTCTCCGCCACCGAAGACGGACAGCTGCTCGGACTGGAGTTCTACCGCAGCCCGGGTGAAACCGGCGCGCACACCGGATGGCTGTACTCCGCCTCCGGAGAGCAGCTTGCCGAAGCCACCTTCCCGGATGACTCGGCCGTCGGGTGGCAGTACGCCGCCTTCGACACCCCGGTGGCCATCTCCGCGAACACCGAGTACGTGGCGGCCTACCGCAGCAACGGCATCTACCCGGTCTCCCCCGGTGCACTGGGCAGCTCGATGCAGGTCGGCCCGCTGCGCACCAGCGCTACGGCAGGGCACTACACCTACGGCGACCAGTTCCCGAACTCGATGGTCTCCAGCAGCTACCTGGTGGACGTCCGCTTCCAGCCGCAGGGCAAACCCGTCAGCCTCAGCGAGCGCACCCCTGCCAGCGGCGTCTTCGACGCCCCGGTCGACTCGCAGATCACCGCGGCCTTCAGCCAGCCACTTCAGGCCGGAGCGCAGCTGGAGGTCAGTTCCTCAGGCAACGCCATCGCCGGAACCACTGCGGTGTCACAGGATGCGAAGCAATTGACCTTCACTCCGGCCGCGCCGCTGCCAGCGGCCAGCGTCATCACCGTCGCGCCGAAGGACATCTCCGGCGTGGACACCGGTGTGGCGCAGATCCCCGCCTGGACCTTCCGTACCGCGGGAGGCGGCGAGCAGCTGCGCACCTTCCTGGGCGCCCAGCAGCCGGCCAACCTCGATCCGTCGGATTCCGCGGCGGCCGAGCTGGGCATCCGGCTGACCAGCAGCCAGGACATCGAGGTGCAGGCGCTGCGCTATTACCAGGGCCCGCTGGGATACGGCGAGCACACCGGCAGCGTCTGGGACGCGCAGGGCAACCTGCTGGGCACCGCCCGCTTCCCTGCCACCACCGCCCAAGGATGGCAGACAGCGTTCCTGAGCACCCCGGTCACCCTGTCCGCGGGCGCCGAGTTCACCGTCTCCTACCAGGCGCCCAAGGGCGGCTACGTGTACACCGGGGCGGACTTCGCCAATGGCAAGAGCGACGACGTCCTGTCGCTGAAGGGCTCCAACGGCGTCTTCAGCTACGGCGCCGGGAGCATGCCGAGCAGTTCCTGGAACAACAGCAACTACTTCGCCGACTTGGTCTACCGCAGCCTGTTGGGCTCCGGGCAGCCCAGCGAATCGCCGTCGCCGAGCAGCTCGGCGCCCACCGACCTGCAGGTTGCCTCCCGCAGTCCCGAAGCGCAGGCTTCGTCGGTTCCGACCAGCTCGCCGGTGTCCGCCACGTTCAACCGCGCGGTGGCGGAGGGCTCGGCCCTGTCGCTGAAGCAGGGCGGAACGGCCGTGGACGGCACCTCGGCGCTGGACGCGCAGCGCACCACGCTGACCTTCACCCCGCAGGCCCCGCTGCAGGCGGATGCCGTCTACACCGTGGAATTCTCCATCAGCGGTGAACCGGACGGATTCGTCAACCCGTCTTCCTACTCCTTCAGGACTGCGGCGGCGCCGGAGGATCCAGCGGACTGCCCGTGCGGACTGTTCGGCAACACCGAGACGCCAACCGTCCCGGCCATTGCCGACGGAACGCCGGTGACCCTGGGCACCAGGTTCTCCTCGGATGTCGAAGGCAAGCTAACCGGACTTGAGTTCTACCGGAGCATCGGGGAAACCGGAACGCACACCGGCACGCTGTACTCGACCTCTGGCGAGGTGCTGGCAACCGTCCAGTTCCCGGACACCAATGTCTCCGGCTGGCAGTACGCCGCCTTCGAGACACCGGTTCAGATCCAGCCGAACAACGACTACGTGGCCGCCTACCGCAGCAACGGCACCTACCCGGCCACCCCGGGCAAGTTCGCCGCGGCCGCGCAGACCGGGCACCTGAAAACCGGCGTGCAGGCAGGCCACTACAGCTACGGCACGGGCTACCCGGCCTCCACGGTGACCACCAGCTACCTGGTGGATGTCCGATTCGTCCCGAAGGCCGCGCCGGTCACCGTGACCGAACGCAGCCCGGAAGCCGGGACCTCGAACATCGCCCTGGACAGCACGCTGAGCGCAACCTTCAGCCAGGCGCTGGACAGCGGAGCCTCGCTGAAGGTCAGCGGCCCGGACGGCGAGATCCAAGGGACCTCGCAGCTGAGCCAGCAGGGCACCACGCTCACGTTCACCCCGGCCGCTGCCCTGCCGGAAAGCAGCGTGCTGACCGTGGCACCCCAGAACATCAGCGGGATCGACTCAGGTGCGGTCACCATCGCCCCGTGGACCGTCCACACCGCCGGTGCGGAGATCCAATTGGACTCCTTCCTGGGCGACCAGGTTCCGCAGACGCTGGATCCCCAGGATACCGGCGAGGTTGAACTCGGAATGCACCTGCAGGCCTCCGCGGACCTCACTGTCCACGCCATCCGCTACTACCGCGGCAGCACCGGATCCGGGGCCTCCAGCGGAAGCCTGTGGGACTCCCAGGGCAACCTGCTGGCCACCACGTCCTTCGGGCCGGCCGCAGCTCCGGGCTGGTATACCGCGTACCTGAGCGCGCCGGTGGCGATCAGCTCCGGTGAGCAGTTCACGGTCTCCTACCACGCGCCAAATGGCGGATATGTTGTCACGGGTGCGGACTTCGCCAACGGCAAGAGCAACGCGGCATTGAGCCTGTCGGGCAGCAACGGGTTGTACGCCTACGGCTCCGGAAGCAGGCCGACCAGCTCCTGGAACAACAGCAACTACTTCGCGGACCTGCTGTATTCGGTGACCTCGGCTCCGGCGGCACGACAGGCTGTGGGAGAACCTTCAGCCGCGGAGCAGGCCTCCGACACGCCGGCCGAAAGCACTGCACCACAGACCCAGTCACCGGAGGCATCACAGCCATCCGAGGCTGCTCAGCCAACCGAACCGGCTGCTCCCACCGTGGATGCCACCGAAGCACCCACCCCGACGCCGAGCGACACGTACAGCGCCGTGCAGCAGCCCTCCAGGCCGCCTGAAGCTTCGGAACAGTAGGAGACCCGCGGCCCCCGCGAACGCGGGCACCGCCTGATCATGCGTCACCATAAAACATGCGTGGCCGGGGAGAATCATTCTCCCCGGCCACGCATTCTTTCGTCCCCCGCTCCCTGAACGCCGCCAGGGCAGCTAGCCGGCCGCCCTCACGACCGACGGCGACCACGCGTGCTCAATCAGCAACTCGGGTTCCGCCTCTACGCGGGCATCAATGGCATAGACATCGCTGTCGCCCACTGCCCCGGCGCGCGGAACACCGAAGAGCAACCGCTCGTTGTCCAGCCATTCAAGCTGGTCGTCGAAGCCGTCGCGCAAGCCGATAATGGTTTCCTTGCCTGTGGCCAGGTCCAGCACGGCAATGTCCCAATGCACGGTCGCCCCGGAGCCGGTGCGCCTCTTGTAGGCGACGCGGCTTCGGTCCGGGGATACCGAGGGGCACTCGGCGTTCTCGATCACCGAGGACAGGGTCCTGGCGGAGAAGCTCCCCTTCATCAGCCAGGTTTTCCCCCCGGAAGCGACGGTCACGTAGAACTCGTCTTCGGAGGCGAAGCTGACACCCCAGACGTTGCGGTCCACGGCCGTGAGTTCTTCGCCGTCAACCATCATGGTGAAGTCTTCGAGGTTTCCGTACCCGGTGCCGTCAGCCCTGTTGACCGTGGTCTCGGTGGAGAAGCTCCCGGCTGCGTAGGAATGGCCTGTCACAAATGACGTGGTTGCCACCAGGCCGCCGTCGGAAATGCGGGTGCGGCTCGGGATGCCCGGAAGCGGCAGGGTTTCAACAAGATTCCCCGCGGTATCGAGCACGTCGTTTTCGAAGGTCGTGGGAATTCCGCGACGCGTTTTCATGCAGGAAACCAGTCCTGCACGTTCGGCAACTCGGTCGCAGGAGATCTCCGTCAAGGCGCGCTGTCCCGACGGCGCATCCAATGCGACGGCAGCCATGGCTCCGTAGCCCTCACCCATGGCGGTATTGCGGAAGACGATGCGGTCGCCCTCCGGCATGGTTTCGCGCAGCGCTGCCGCCGAGGCGCCGGTGGTGCGTTCCTGATAGCGCTGGAAGGCCTGCACGCTGTAGGTGCCGGCAGCTCCGAGCACCAGCACCGCAATGGCAATCAGGACCAGGGTGCGTTTCTTTCCCAGACTTTTGGGCTCGGTATCGCTCATATGTTCTCTTCAACTGGCTGGGACGCTTTTCCGAGCAAAAGATACCAAGCCAGCGGGACCACAAGCAACAACAGGCCCGCGACGCCCAGCAGGGCGAGCTCCGCCCCGAACATCACCCAGAGCACGCCGAAGCCCGTGGCGGAGAGCAAGCGGGCAACTGCCACTACCGTCTGCGCCGCGCCGATGCCGGTGGACACGGACCCCTCCGGCGAGAGCTGGCCGGCCAAGGCCGCCAGCACGCCGTCGGTCGCCGCATAGAACAGCCCCAGGGCGGCCAGCGCGGAAACGATGAAGATCAGCGATCCTCCCCCGCTGGCGCACAGGTACGCGAGGGCCAGTGCGAGATGGCCCAAGACGAAAACCGCGGCCCGGGAGGTACGGTCTGCGAGCTTGCCCAGCGGGATGGCCAGCAGCAGGAACACCAGGTTTGAACCGACGAACAGCAGCGGGAACCAGAAGTAGTCCATCGTCCCGTGGGACATCAGTGCCAGGTACACGAACCCGTCTCCGACCGTCAGCAGTCCGAGCAAGCCCGCCGCGCACAGCATCCTGCCCATCCGCCCGCGCGAGAGCATCCGCAGCATGGGCCTGATTTTCAGTGCCCGGATGTTCCGGACCGGTGCCTCCACCGGGTCGGCCTGGGCCTGAGCCGCAGGAACAGGCTTCGCACCCAGCTTGCGGTTGGGCACCACCAGCACGAGTACTGCAACACCGAGAATCGCCACGGCCAAAGACAGCACGAACACGGCCCGGTATCCGTCCGGCACCAGGAGCAGGACGACGAATGCCAGCATCGGGCCCACCGTGGCGCCGATGGTGTCCAGCAGCCGGTGCAGGCCGAAGGAGCGCGCCAGGTGCTCGGGCTGGGAGGCCTGCTGGATCATTGCATCGCGAGGTGCCGTGCGGATCCCCTTGCCCACCCGGTCCACGCCGATCACCGCCGCGATGCCGGCGAAGCCCGTGGCGAACAGCAGCCCGATACGGGCCACCATTGACAGCCCGTAGCCTGCGACGGCGACTGGCTTGGGCCGGCTGGTCTGGTCGGCGGCGTACCCGGCGGCGATGCGGACCAATGCGCTGGCCGACTGGTTCAGGCCTTCGAAGAATCCATAGGCGATCATGGACAGTCCCAGTGCACCGGTGATGTACATGGGAAGGATGGCGGCGACGGATTCCGAGGAGATATCCGTCAGCATGCTCACGATGCCCAGGGCAATGACCGTAGGAGAGGCCTTGAACGCCACCTGGGCGGCCCCCGAGGTATTGGACGCTTTCTTGCTTCTCCAGTCCGAGAGGCTCAGGTACATTCCCTAGTCCTCGACCTTGAAGACGCCGGCGGCGTTGATTTCGGTCAGTCCGGTGGGCAGCTGGTGCAGCGTCACCGTGGCCGTGTCCTGGCCGAATCCTGCCTGCAGCCGGGTGCTCCCGTCAGCGTCGGTACTCGTGCTCGCCAGCCACTGGAGATCCTTGAAGTGCGCCTCGTAGAACGCGAGGACTTCCTCTACGCTCTGCTTGCTTCGCCCCTGGACGCCAACCATGACCAGCGAGGACTGCGCCTCGACCGAGGAGCGTTCAATGGTCGTGGATGACGGCAACGGCATGGCTTCCTTGGGGAATCCCTTGGTCAGCTTCCCTTCCGCTGCCCCCGGCTTCGGGGCCTTCGACAGGGCGGGCTTGCGGGGTTCGGCACTTGGCATCGCGCTGGCAGTTTTCTCAGGATCCTCAGGAAGCTCAAGACGCTCGTCGGTTTGCGTCGGCTGGGGATTCCAGCTTGGACGCGTCGCCTCGACCTTGTCCGACGTGCCCTCTAGCTGCGATGATTTCGCGTCGTCAGGTCCCGACTGTTTTGCCGATGGCGCCGTCGACGCTTCGACGTCACCTGACGGCGAGTCGGCCCCCTTGGCAGCGTCCTCGGCGGCGGCGCTCGATGGTTGCCCGACCGGCGCCAGAGTCTCCGGACGCCCCATCCAGTCCAGCGTAAAAGCGAGCACAAATAGTATTGCCGCCAATGACAGGATCACGGCAATCAAAGACTTGAATTTCATTATTCTCCCCCATGGATATCCCGATCCCCCACGAATGCGGAATATCACCAACACAAGACTAGAACGCATCCTGCCCCGCTGTCGCGCGTGGCAATGCTGCATGACACTCGATTACTACTTGCAGCTACGCTAATCCCACCTATTTGCCACGTTCTTCAACGATTCACATTGTGAAAGTTGCGCGCTGAACCTATCCTCAGAACTTAGAGGAGCCCAACACCGCACTTGCTGGGCACCCATGGCTAATACGGGGCCATACTTGGGGGAAATTACATGTCACATATTGAAAACACCGCTGATGTTTCTGCGGGGGCACGTATCGGTGCCGACGCACGAATTTGGCACTTGGCGCAGGTCCGCGAGGGGGCCGAGATCGGCGCAGGCTGCAACATCGGTCGAGGTGCCTACATCGGCCCAGACGTCATCTTGGGCAAGAACTGCAAAATCCAGAACTACGCGTTGGTCTATGAACCGGCACGCCTTGAAGACGGCGTATTCATCGGGCCAGCCGCCGTACTCACCAACGACCTCTATCCGCGCGCCATCAATACCGACGGCTCGCTAAAAGACGGTTCGGACTGGCATGCAGTCGGAGTCACCCTGCGCGAAGGAGCGTCCATCGGCGCCCGCGCGGTATGCGTCGCGCCTGTCGAAATCGGTGCCTGGGCCATGGTTGCCGCTGGCGCTGTAGTCAACAAGGATGTTCCGGCACATGCACTGATGGTCGGCGTTCCCGCCAAGCAGATCGGCTGGGTAGGAAAATCAGGCCACCGCCTCGTCCTCGACGGCGAAGAATGGGTCTGCCCCGCTACCGGCGAACGCTACCGCGTCGCCGACGAGCAGCTTGCTCCCATCGGCTGAATCAGCCCCGCCTTACATACCTACGTCATACCAGCCCCTGACGTCTGCAGTGGAGTCCTGCGGCCGCGCCCTGGCTGGATTTGCAAGGAGTCAGAAGTGTACTCAACTCATCAGAAAATCAGCCTCGGCGGCATCGTCGTCGATCTGATGGACCAGCCAGCCGCAGTCAAGCAGATCATTGATCATGCCCTGTCCCCCGAGGAATCCGTCGGGCCGCTCTCCGTGGTATCGGCGAATCTGGACCACATCGTGCAATTCGGCAATGACAGCCGGTGGCGCGGAGTACTGGGAGATTCAACTCGAATCACCCGGCCGCTGCGCCCGGGCAGCGACCCGGTGCACGACGCTGCGGAGCGCGGCATGCACTGGTTGACGTTGCTCGACGGCGCCCCCTTGGTAGTCCAGGCCAATCAGATCACCAAGCAGTCTTGGCCCCGTCTGGCCGGCAGCGACCTCATCGGCCCGATCCTCGACGCCGCCGAGCAGGAAAATCTCTCCGTAGGGTTCCTCGGAGGCCAACCACGCGTGCAGCAGCAACTGGCCGCGACGCTGCCGGTAGACAGGCCGCGGCTGAAGGTCTCGGGATTCTGGGCGCCATCACGGGCCGACATCGAGAACCCGCAGGCATCTTTCGAGCTGGCCGAGCAAATCCGCCTCTCGCAGACCGACATCCTGGTTGTGGGTCTGGGCAAGCCACGCCAAGAACTGTGGATGGCCAGTTACGGGGCGCTGACCGGGGCCAAGGTGCTGCTGGCGTTCGGCGCCGTGGTGGACTTCCTTGCCGGCGTGGTCAAGCGATCGCCGGCCTGGGTGAGCGACAACGGGCTGGAATGGGCGTGGAGGCTCAGCTTGGAGCCACGCCGGCTGGCCCAGCGCTACTTGGTCAACGATCCTCCGGGGCTGCTGAAAATCCGCCGCGAACGCGCCTACCTCACGGGACGCATCGAGCCCCGCGAAATCGAGAATCTTCCGCAAGTCCTGGAGCGGCTGCAGACCAAGCCGGGCAAATTCTGTTCCGCCCAGGAACATGCGGACGTAAGCATCCTGATTGTCACCTTCAATAATGCGGATTCGATCCAGGATCTAATTGACAGCCTGCGCAGCGAAGCCCAGAACTTGCATCTGCGGGTTGTGATTTCCGACAACGGGTCACGCGATGAGACGCTCTCCATTCTCAAGGAACACGAAGATGTCCTTGTCCTGGAGAACCGTGCCAACCTCGGCTATGCCGGAGGAATCAACATGGCCCGTACGCTGATCGGCGATTGCGATGCAGTGCTGGTGCTGAATCCCGACCTGACGGTCTCCCCCGGAGCCATCGCCGCACTGACCGCGCGCATGCGCCGGTCAGCCGCGGGAATCGTGGTGCCCAAGCTCCTGGAATCGGACGGGACAACCTACGTATCGCTGCGCCGCGAGCCGAGCTTGACGCGTGCGCTGGGCGACGCGCTGTTCGGAGCCAAACTTTCGTCCAGGCCCGGGTGGACCACCGAGATCGAGTTCGACCCGGAAAGCTACGCCCACCCGCACCAGATCGACTGGGCCACCGGCGCCGCATTGCTGATCGATGCAAAGGTCGAACAGCGGCTCGGTTCATGGGACGAGCAGTTCTTCCTGTACTCGGAGGAGACTGACTACTTCCACCGCGCACGCTCGGAAGGGGCGAAAATCTGGTATGAACCGGCGGCGGTGATGACCCACCAGATGGGGGGTTCGGGAGCTTCGCTGGAGCTCAACGCGCTCATGGCCGTAAACCGGGTGCGCTATGCGCGCAAGCACGGGACTCCGCGACATGCCTCCACCTTCCATGCCCTCGTGGCGTTGCACCATGCGGCGCGGCGCAACAAGCCTGCGCATCAGGGCCTTTTTTTGCGAGTCGCGGATGAGAGTTCCTGGCAGTCGCTGCCCACCGGAACGCAGCCAGTCGACGGCGGAGCTTATTTCCCCCATGGGACGGTGATCATCCCTGCCCACAACGAAGCAAAGGTTATTGCCCGCACCTTGACCCCGCTGGCGCCGCTGGCGGCGGCCGGCACGATCGAAGTCATCGTGGCTTGCAACGGCTGCACCGACAACACGGCGGACATCGCGCGCAGCTTTGCCGGAGTGCGGGTGATCGAATCCACCGTCCCGTCAAAGGTCGTGGCCTTGAACCTGGCGGACGAGTCCACCGAGGTCTTCCCCCGGCTGTATCTGGATGCAGACATCACCTTAACGGTATCGGCGTTGCGCATGACCTTCGAACGCCTGAACCAACCAGGCGCGCTGTCTGCTCGTCCTGCCTTCGAATACGACACCACCGGCGCTGCATGGCCGGTTCGCTCCTTCTACAGGGCGCGCCGCAGGCTGCCGTCGACCAACAGCGCGCTGTGGGGCGCCGGGGCGTACGCCATGAGCGCGTCGGGACGTGCACGGTTCGAGCAGTTCCCGGAGTTCACCGGAGACGACTTGTTCGTCGACCTCCAGTTTGGAGCCGAGGAAAAGCAGATAGTACCGAGCATCCCGGTCAAGGTCTCGACCCCGCGCACCGTCCAGGCGCTGCTGGGCATCCTCAGGCGCAACTACCGCGGGCAGGCGGAGATGTCTTCGGATGCCGCAGTCATGGCCGTTGGGCCGGGAACACTGCAGACTGCCAGGGAACTGGCGCGTTCAATTGCGGGGCCGCGCTCGGCATTTGATGCCGCGGTATATGCGGGCATGGTTGTCTCCGCTCGACTGAAGAACAGGCTCGCTAGAACCACAGATGTCTCGTGGGAACGGGATGAGACCAGTCGCGGCTGAACCCCCGTACGCGGTCCTTGGTACTGGGCCTCAGGGCCCCTACTGAGGAGCGTTGAGAACCCGGGCCCAGGCGCTTGAAACTGCAAGATTGCACTTCGTGCCCTGGCCCGGGTTTCATGCGCATGGCCGCTACCCGACAATGCGTGTCGAATTCAGGCAGTTGATGATTCCCACGCGACGGGGCGTGGTTCAGCAGCTGGCGCCGGCAATCTTGTACAGGTGGATCGTATTGCCATCGACGAATTCATCCGTGAACTTTCCGCCTGAAGTCCGGATCGTTCGGCTTTCGCCGACGACTTCAATGGTACGTGGCAGTTCGCAGGACACGTTGAATTCCGTTTGCTGCTCCGCGGCTTGAGCCGATCCGGCAAGGATGTACATGTCGCTTCCGACGGACTTGGCCGCGGCCTTCGTCGGCCCGTTGACGGTCATTGCCCCTTCCACGGCTGGTGCATTGATCACTGGAGCCATTTTCTCCACTTCTGCGTTGATCGCTGCGATGTCGCCGCTGAGCTCGGTTCCGCAGTCGCGCAAGACGTGTTGCGACTGGCAGGTGCCCCCGAAGCTGTGGTTGAAGTAGATGATGCCTCTGGCTCCTGCGATGATGCTCTGCCATACCGCCGCGCGAATTTCCTGGCTGGTAATCGAGCGCGGCCCGTCGGCGAAGGGAAGGCCGATTTCAACGAATCCCCAAACTGGCTTACTGGCCTCGGGCTCTACCAAGCTTCGTATTCTCTCAACGGTCCACCCGTAATTGGCGGCCAGCCGGCATTCGTCCCCGGTCATGTCCCGCGGAGTCTCGAATCGCTTGCCACCCTCATGCTGGCTGCAGATATTCGGATCCGTGAACCAATAGTTGTCGGCGGACACGATGTCAGCGTACGAATTTACGAATGTCTTTCCCGGCTCATCCGGGTCCCAGAACGTGACGCCCTTGCCAAAATTGGCGTACACTGCCAAGTCTTTCGGGGCCTTGGCCAGGGATTTCTCCATGACGGTATATCCACAGCGGCTGTCCTCGGGCTCGCAGACGGGCGCTTCCCCGGGCCAGGACCCGGTCCAGACACCATCTCCTGATTTCGCCCACATGTCCACCTCGTCAGGCAGCACGAACCCGTTCTGATGTTCTGTGGGAAGACTGGACAGGACATACATGTCGTTGTTCCAGGCCATGGCGGTGTCCGAATCCGGGGTGACTTCAATGTAGGTATTGATGCCAAAGGACTTATCCGCTTGGACGCCTGCTTCATCGGTCAGGCTCTCATGCCAAAGTGCCAGCGGGAAGAATCCGGCGTCATCAGGCAGCCCATTGGTGAACTGCGAATAGTATTCGCCGCCGCCGTCGACGGCCCGCTGGGCACCCTGCGGCGCAGGCTCGTTCCCCGTGGCCGAACTACAGCCGGACAGGATCAGCAGTCCCGCCGAAAAAACTAGCAGGGTTTTAGAAGGGGCAGCGGCCATCTGCGTGCGCTTGTTGTCCATACGTCGCCTATCGTGATTCCGTGTCGTTTAGGGCCAGCCGAGCTTGCGCCGGGTAAAGTCGTAGGCGAATCCCACACCCACAACCGTGAGGAATCCGAAGAGCAGCAGAGCCCACTTCGTGCGTGGCATGATCGTCTGCGGGACTACCTCTGCCGGATAAACATCGGTGAGGATGTAGGCGCTGTCGATGATCTTCATGTTTGTTTGCGGTTGGGCAGCCAAAACGACAAGCTCGTCAGTAATGGAATTGAGCTTCTGCAATGCCGCCTCGTTGGTATCGGCAACGACTTCGACGCTGATGATTGCGTCCGTCATGTATGTTTGCCACTGGCCGCCTGCGTTGGAGACGTACGCCGCCGAGCCGGAGGAAATACCAGTTCCATAGATCGGCGCCGAAACTGTCTCGATGGCATCGAGCCCGTGCAGGCCGTCGTAGCGGTGCTCGACCATCGTGGCGAACGGGATCAGGTCCCGTGCATCGGATCTCAACGAGTTTCCACCTACCGATGATGCTGGAGGAAGGAAGACCACGTCTCGTTGGGCCCAGACAACACTCGGAGTGGCCTTGATTGCCATAGCTACAGGTACTGCGACGAGCAGCACCAGCATCGCAGCCGCCGTGGCCAGCAGGTGCGCACGGTGCTTCGACACCGAACGCACCGGGATCATGATCCGGGCATAGGTGTTCTCTTCACCAGCCAAACGGACGTAGGCGGCAGCAAGGCCAAGAACCAGAAAAAAGACACCAGGCGCTTGCGGAAAAGAAAACGCATCAAAAAATGCCATGAGCGAAGCGCCCACCGTGATTGAAGCCGCCAGCCCCACCCCAACTTGGCTTTCCAGCTGGCTCATCTTTGCCTTGCGCACGGCGAAAATGCAGTAAACGGATGTCAACAGCAGACCGAGGAAACATAAGATTCCAACGATGCCAATCTCAAGAAGCAGCTGGAGCAGTTGGTTGTCCAGGATGCGGTAGGAGGGAAGGAACGTTCCAAAGCCTCTGCCGAACCACGGATGCATTGAAAAGATCTCGAAGGCTACGCCGTAACTGTCGGTGCGCGAGTTGACGCTTGAATCCACTGCGGAAAACATGTCGCCGATCGTCCGAATCAGCTGTGGGAAAGCAACCGCGGCGGCTCCCATCCCGGCAATCATCGAGGCGATGGCAATGCGCCGGACCTTGCTGTCCCAGAAGGGGAACATCGCAATGAAACCCAGCACCAGGCCGATGAGCGCCGATCGGGTCAGTGAGATCAATGCGGTGAGAACCAGCAGCATGACTGGCAACAGGCGCCGGACCATCCGGCGGGTTTGGTCTCCCACACACAGGGCCAACGCCAGCGGCAGGATGGTCGTGATCACCGACGCGAATTCCAGGGCGTGCCGAGCGGTGCCGCGTGGGCGCATGTATCCCCCGCGCATGTCGATTCCACCGTCGCCGCTGGCAAGCCCCGGAGTGGGAATCCGGTCGATGAGCACTGTACCGGTCGCGAATTGGTAGACCCCCAGCATGGCCACCAGCGCACCGGCAAAAACCAGCCGGCGAATCAAGACCATGAGTCGGTCGAAACTCGGAATTCCGTCCGCCGCAACAAAAAATACCCCGGCGTAGCTTGCAAGTTTGATCAGGCCCGTATCGGCGGCGTTTCGATCCATCATGGGAACTGTCATGGTCGCGGCCACCACCTCGCTGGCAAGGACCGCGACGCAGAACAGGGTGAAGGCGATGACTACCGGATTGGGGAACCGCGCACGAGTGGAGCGGCGCGCTCGGAACCACAGCCACCAGACCAATAGTCCAATGGAAAAAACGACCGATGGCGTACCTGATCCGCCCAGCTGGGCAACTACCCGGTCGCTGGGAATCAGGAACATCAGCGCGACATAGACGGTCAACCCTGTCACGGCATCGGACTTGACGCTGGTTTTCGTCGTTTTGGCCGGTACGGTCTCGGATGCTGGAGGCGCAATCGTCAACATCGGCTAGAACCCGTTGAAAGCTTTCAAGCTTCGCACTTGGAGAATCGAGGCGTCGATGGGGCGCTGGCTACCGGAACCGCTGCTGTCCGGCATTTCCACGGATTCCGGTTCCGGCAGCTGGCTGTCGTCCTCGGTTTCGACGCCGGCGGGAGCAGTTTCGTTCTTTGAACCCTGGCGTCGGCGCCGCGGAGTCTTTCCGCCGCCGGTGGGACCGTCCATGCGTTTCGCACTGCGTCGCGCCAGCAGCTTGTCGATGGCGGCTGCAAGCAGCAGCGTGCCTACGCCGCCGGCGCCGGCGGCGACCGCCATGAGCTGCAGCTGCTTTTTGTTTTCTTCCTCCGGCTCGGCGTCCTTGGCAAGAGTCATGATGCCGATTTGCGCATTTGCTTGGACCTCCAGCTGGTCCTGCAGACCCACAAGGGTTTTCGGAACCTGGGCTACCACCTGATCCAGCAGGGCCATGGTCGCGTCGGCTTCGGGAGCCACGGCAGTGATGTTGATAATCGGTCCAGTGGTTGTCGCGTCCGGTTCCAGCGCGTACCCGTAACCCTCTTGATCGCCGACCATGGCCTTTTGGGCTTCCGCAGAGTTCATGCTGATGACCAGGACGTTTAATGCCTGGCCCAAGCCGCCGAGGTAAAGATACGGGTTATCCCCGTCCGCCACCGATTTTTCCGGCGGCAACAGGATCACGGTGGCCTGTGCCTGGTAGGTAACAGGCGTGACCATGTAAGCCCCGTAAACCATGCTGGCTGTTGCCAGCAATCCCGCGAGTACGATATACCATCGATGGATCAAACTGCGCAGCATGTCATTAACAAACATATTTCCCCCAAAATTTTGCCGCCACGGCGGCACCCCCATGCCACACGATCCCCAAATATCAGTGGCGATGCCGAACGAATCATATCCGTCGGCCTCTTCGAGTCTACGTGTCGGTGAGCACGCAGTCATCAATTTCGGCCAAAAGTTGCTGTGCCCGCCGTTCCCAGGTGTGTTGCTCGGCGATCTGGCGCCGTTCCTGCCGCTCCGCAGGCTCAAGTCCGCTGGACACCGCTTGACCGAGCAGATCCACGAATTCGGTGTTGGACTGGGCAATCAGCACGTGCTCGGTGGCAAGCCATTTCGAGGAAGGCAGGTTCGTGGAAATGACCGGAAGTCCCGCGGCCAGGTAATCGAGTGTCTTCAAGGGAAAACTTGCCTGGTTGAACTCATTGTCCGCATAGGGAGTGATCCCGACCCGGCAATGGGACAGGAATTCGGCAACTTGCTCCGAGGGAATCTGCCCCGCCCACTGCACCCCATCGGACGCGAGAAATTCCTCCATGCGTGCCCGCCACGCCGGATCGCTGCCCCTGAGCGGGCCGGCGATGCGCAATGCAATGCCGGCATCCCGGATCGCCTCCAGCAAATCCAAATCCAGCCGGTCATTGAGCTGCCCAACAAGCCCGGCGGCAGGCTTCCCTGCGTCGGGAAGCAGATCCTGGAGCCTGCAGCCGTTGGGCAGGAGCCTGGCACCGCATTCGGGATCCAGCTCGATCAGCTGCTGGACAAGAGTCGGAGACACGGCGAAGACGATTTCGGCTTCCGCCAGGTTTGCCCGCAATCTCTTGATCACGCTGCCTGCGGGCAGGCCCATCAGCTGCTCGCCGGCAATCCAGTCGTCGGTGACATACAGGATCTTAGTGCCGTCCAAGTCCTTCGGGAATGATGCTGTAGCCGAGGCATTGATGATGACCGGCGTCTCATTGGACCGGGCCTTCACGAATCGGCGGATCCGTGGCAGCGGAAGCAGATCGTAGAGATTACGCAGGGCGGCGAAGCGTACGCCTCCCGAAACCTGCGTGCGGATTCGGGTCACCGAATTCTCCAACTGGTCGACCACCACCGGTTTCAGCGACACTCCCCTGCCCTCGGACAACGAGGAACGGATGGTCCGTGGAGGATCAATCCACAGGACCTCGGCCTCCCCCGACAGGGCACCTGCCAGCATGTGGTCCGTGCCCTTCAAGTCATCCCAAAAAGTCCCGGGCACGAAAACGACAACGCGTTGCGAAGCGCCGGGTCGATGGCTGCGCTCCACCAAGAGCTTGCGGGAGTTGAAATCATCCATGACGACCTTGCGCTGTACACGCTGCCATATGCGTTCGGCAAGGTAGCTTCCGAAGTACGTGCCGGCCCGTACCGCTTCCTGCCAGGATGCCTGGCGACGGGCGAGTGCCCCCGCGTAGATGCCTTCCATGGTGGCCGCAGCGGCCTGCAGCGAATAGCGGTCCTGGACCAGGCGGCGTCCAAAGACCCCCAACCGGCCGCGCAACGGTTCGTCGTCGAGGATCCGGTCGAGTTCCGCGGCCAGAGCCGCTTCGCCCCGTTCGGTACCCTCGCCGACCCCGTACCATCCCTGCCATTCGAATTCATCGAGTGACGACTCGTCCAGCAGCTTCCAAAATCCGTTCTCGCCCTGGACGATCAGCGGCTTGGCGAAACTCAGCGACTTCAGGGCCGAGCCGCCCATGCCCAGCATGATGTCCGCCGCTGCATAGGCTCCGCGTGGATCGGACATCCGGCCGCACGTGATGATCGTCCCGGGGCGCGCCTGGTTGACCGCTGCGGCCCGGGCGGCAACCAGGTCTTCGGCCGATCCGTCGCCCACGATCGCCAGTGTCACCTTCCGGTGCTCCGACAGCTTGCCGACGTGCTCGATCGCTGCCAGGATACCTTCGAGCTTCAGTTCCGGAACCAGCCGGGAGACGACCACGAGCAAAAGCCTGTCCTGCGGAATCCCGTGGGCACGGCGGAATTCCCCGCCCAATGCCGCATCAGCCCGGTTTTCCTCGGTGTCGATGGGCGGTTCAAGCAGAGAAACCTGCGAATAGCCTTTGCGGGCCCTTTCGTCCCGGATCTGTTCGGTACCGACGGTCAGGGCCATGTCGCGCGGGATGAAGTCGGCGACCGCCATGGACATGACGGTCGAGACGCTGGTTTTCCCTTCCAGCCCCTGCACTGCAAGCCGGCACTCCAGCGAGGGCGGCCACTCGAACCCGTGCAGCACGTCCAGCTGGCGTTCGACGGCCAACCGGCGCAGGTCTGCAACGATCGACGGCGTAGGCCGGAAACGCGGTCGCGGCGAGGCGATGAACTCCAGGCCGCGCTCCTTGATGCGCTCGACCAGCGGGCCAGGCCACCCGTAGACGATGACTTCGTGCCCTTCGTCCTGAAGCTGCGAGGCAATGTCGATGGCATTGAGCTGGCTTCCGCCCATTTCAAGGTCATGAGGATATACAAGGATTCTCACGCTGTCACCGTCGTTTCGTCATTTCGCGAGATGTTCCGGATTGCGGCGATTTCGCCGCGCTGCTGCCACAGCAGCAGTCCCAGAACTAATAAGGTAAAGAGCCCGCCCAGTGCCAGGGACATCAACGGATGGACGTCCAACTCCCCGGCAAAGTAGCAAACCAGGCCGGTGGCCAGCCCGCCGAGTCCAGGTCGCCAAAACGCCTTGAGCAGGAACAGGAAGTGCACCCCCAGGTTGCGCAGCTGTCTCAGGTAGATGGGAAGAATGATCACGAACCACACCAGCGTCTGCGCGGCGGCCAGACCAACGATCCCGCCCAGTTCAGCGCCGATCCACAGCGCGGGGACCAGAAGGATGAGCCCGATGAGCTGTACCGTGAAGACCACCGACGTCCGTCCGGCAACCACCAGATAGTCGTAGACCAGCTCGCAGAAAACCCTGGCCAGCGCGGCGATGACGAGCCACATCAGCACCGCTGCAGCCGGCATCCAGACCTCTCCGTAGATCAACCGGACCAGGGGTTCTGCCGCGCCGGCCAGGGCCGTGAACACCGGGATGCTCGCGCTGGCCACCACGGCGAACAAGCCCCGCAGGGTGTTCTGCGAACGCTGCGGATCATGTTGCACTGCGGCGAAGACCGCCGGGGCCACCCGCCTCAGCGGCTGGGAAACAATATTCAGCGGCCAGCTGGAAAGGTTGAAGGCCAGCACGTAGAAGCCCAGGGCAATGGTCCCCAGCAGGGCGCCGGCCATGAGTTGGTCCGCGTAGCCGACCAGGAAGACCACGATGCTGGATCCCGCCAGCGGCAGCCCGAACTTCAGCAGCGCCGAGGCCTTCTGGCGGTCGAAACCCAATCGGTAGCGCATCGGGGATGCAGCGAGGAACATTATGCCGGACAGTACGCTGCCCACCAGCCGGCCGATCGCCAACGCCATGGCCCCCAGCCCCATCAGGGCCAGCAGGACCGATACGATGGCTCCAACCCAGACGTTAACCTGGTCGATCACCATGCGCGGGCGTTCGAGGAAGGAACGCTGGAGCAAGGCCGCGGGTCCGGCCACGGCGCCGTTGATCAAGACGGACAATATCAGCAGCCGGACCACCTGCGTGGCCTCCGGGTCCCCCATCAGCGAGGTGAACTGCGGCGCCGCCAGCCAAGCCAGGGCGCAGAACACGGTGCTGCCGATCAGCGATAGCGTATTGACCGTCGGAAAGATCAGCGCGGGGTCGCTCGGCCAGCGTACGATGGCCAGCGACACCCCGAGCTCGTTGAAACTCAGAACGGCCATCAGTGCAACCAGCGCGATGGCGAAGGTGCCGAATTGCTCAGGTCCCAGCACGCGGGCCAGCACGATGCCGATGCCCAACGTCCCAAGCCGTGAAATCAGGGTATTAGCCAGGCTCCAGCCGAAGGCTCCACCGGCTGACGGGCCAGGAGCCTTGGCGGTCTTGCCCGATCCAAGCCGGTGTTGAGCCATGGTCAGAGAACCTGCCTGAGTTCCTGCACCACCCGCTGCTGCTGTTCCTCGGTGATGTGCGGGTACAGCGGCAGCGACAGGATTCGCCCGGCGGCCTGCTCGGCCACGGGGAAGGAGCCTGCGCCGTAGCCCAGGTGCTCGAATGCAGGGGTCAGGTGCACCGGATCCGGGTAGTGGATGCCGGCGCCGATGCCCGCCTCGTTCAGTTCGGCCAGCACCCGGTCGCGTTCCTCGACCTGGATAACGTACAGGTGCCACACGTCCTCGTTGCCCTCGGCCTGCTGCGGCAGGACAACACCGCGATGGTCCGCCAGCAGTTCAGAGTAGCGAGCTGCAGCCTCGCGGCGCAGCTGGTTCCAGCCGGCCAGGCGCTCCAGCTTGGCGCTTAGCACCACCGCCTGCACCGCATCCAGCCGGGAATTGCGTCCCACTGCCTCGTGCACGTACTTCACGCGGCTGCCGTGGGCCGAGAGCAGGCGGACCCGCTCGGCGAGCTCGGGGTCGTTGGTGAGCACCGCGCCGGCGTCGCCGGCCGCGCCCAGGTTCTTGCCCGGGTAGAAGCTGGTGCCCGCAACGCGGCCCAGGGTTCCGGCATTGCGCCCGAAGCGGGTGGCGCCCTGCGACTGCGCCGCATCCTCGATGATCACCGCGCCGCAGGCGGCAGCGATGGGCTCAAGTTCCTCCACGAAGGCGGTCTGGCCGTACAGGTGCACCGGGATGATCGCCTTGGTCTTCTCGGTGACCGCTTCGGCCACGGCCAGCGGGTCGATGAGCAGATGCTGGGGGTCCACGTCCACCGGAACCACGGTGGCTCCGGTCAGGCTCACGGCCTCGGCCGTGGCCACGAAGGTATTGGCCGGGATGATGACCTCATCCCCCGGGCCCACGCCGGTGGCGCGCAGCGCGAGCTCCAGCGCGTCGGTGCCGTTGCCCACCCCGATGCAATGTCCGGCGCCGAGGAAACCCGCATAGGCCTGTTCGAAGCCGCTCACCGCGGCGCCGCCGATGAATGCGGTGTTCTCGAAGATCTTGGCGAGGCCGGCATTAACCTGTTCCTGGACTTCGCGCTGCTGGGCCTTCAGGTCGACCAGTGGAATGGGTGCGTGGGTCGTCAGCGAGTTGTTGGTCATCGAGTGGCTTCTTTCAGGCTTGCGTTCAAAAGTTTTTCAGTGTGCGGGGCCGGGTGCGGCCCGGCGTTTCCCGTGCCCAGCGGTCGGGCCGGATTTCCGGCCCAGGTCTGTTCCGCCGGCAGGTTCGCGATCAGCGCCGCGGCCATGCCTAGCACTGCGCCGCGGCCGATGCTGAGGTTTTCGCGGACCGTGCTGTTGGTGCCCAGGTAGGCTTCGCTGCCAACGTGCACGGTGCCGGCCAGGGTGGCGCCGGCGGCCAGCGTGGCGTAGTCCCCCAGCACGTCGTCATGGGTGAGCACCACCCGCGGCATCAACACCACATGGCGTCCGATGCGCACGTCGCTGGTGGCCACGGTGCCGGCCAGGATGATGCTGCCGGCGCCCACGGCGACCGTGGAGCCCAGCACCGCGTGGACGCTGGCATGGGTCGCGTAGCGTTCCTCGGGCAGGTCCAGGCGCCGGGCGATGGCCGCCCGCGAGGCGCCCTTCCCTGCGCAGATCAGCAGCTTTTCGCTGCGCCGCACGGCCAGGTCCAGTCCGCCGAGCACCGGCACCCCGTTCACCGAGGTGCCGTGCAGCGCTGTATTGTCATCCAGGATGCCGAGCACCTGGTGGTCGCCTGTCTGCCGGATGGATTCGAGTGTCTCCCGGGCCAGCCCGCTGGCGGCCAGGAGCAGGATTTTGGCCATGCTAGGCTCCGGCGGTGGTCAGCGCGCTGGCGGAGAGCACGCTGGAGATCACGCGGTCCTGTTCCTCTTCCCGAAGGTCGTGGTACAGCGGCAGGATCAGCGTGTTGGCGGTCAGCCGCTCAGTGACCGGCAGCGCAACCGTGTACCCGCTGTGCCCGGCGTAGGCAGGCTGCAGGTGCGAGGCCATGATGCCGCGGCGTGCGGAGATCCCGTCCTCGGCGAGCTTGGCCAGCAGCCCCTCGCGGTCCAGCGGGAACGGGCGGCTCACCTCGATCCAGAATGACTGGTAGTTGGAGGTTCCGTACTCCGGGTCCTGCACGAAGCGCAGCCCCGGCACCCCTGCCAGCTCCTGCTGGTAGCGTGCGGCCAGTTCGCGCCGGCGCACCACCATCTGCTCGAGCTTGGAGAGCTGGACCAGTCCCACGGCCGCCTGCATGTCGGTCATCCGGAAGTTGTAGCCGATCTCCCCGTAGCTTTCCTGCGGGGCCAGCGTGGAGCCGTGGCGGGCCGCCGCGGAGACGTCCATGGCGTGTTCGCGCAGGCGCCGGGCGCGCTGCGCCCACTGCTCATTGTTCGTGGTGAGCATGCCGCCCTCGCCGGTGGTGAGCAGCTTGCGCGGGTGGAACGACCACGCCGACACGTCGGCGCCCACGCCCACGGGCGCGCCGCGGTAGGTCGAGCCCGCACCGCAGGCGGCGTCCTCGACCAGCGCCAGCCCGCGCTCGTCGCACAGCCGCCGCAACGGCTCCAGGTCCAGCGGCATGCCGCCCTGGTCCACGGCGATGATGGCGGTGGTCTTCGGTGTCAGTGCGGCTTCGATGGTCTGCGCGCTGACATTTCCCGTGGTTTCCTCGACGTCCGCGAACACCGGGCGCGCGCCCAGGTAGGTCGGGGCGTTCGCGGTGGCGATAAACGAGAATGACGGGAGAACCACATCATCCCCTGCCTGCACCCCGGCGACTTTCAAGGCCAGGTGCAGCGCGGTGGTGCAGTTCGAGGCCGCTACCGCGTGCCCCACCTGCTGATGTTCGGCAAATGCCTGTTCAAATGCTGCGGTGCGCGGGCCTTGTGCGACCCATCCCGAGGCGATGACCTCTGCTACCGCGTCGGATTCGGCCGTCCCCAGCCATGGCTTCATGACGCTGATGCGATCCATGATTCTTCCCCCAAAAAATCGGTGTTCGCGTGATTATTCACAAATGTAGTGCGTACGCGGTGTTTTGCCTAGTGGCTTGCGGCAACCGGCTTCTTCAGCAGCCGACCGGCGGCGACTTCCTCACGCAGCGGCTCCCACCAGGTGACCAGCCGGCGCAGTCCCTCTTCCAGGCCCACGGTGGACTCGAAGCCGAGGTCGCGGCGGGCCGCGCTGGTGTCGGCCAGGCGGCGGACCACCGAGTTCACCGAGCGCTCCGGCCCGTACTCGATATGCAGGTCCGAACCCATGACCTTCAGCAGCGTTTCAGCCAGCTCCTTCAAGCTGGTTTCGGTGCCGCTGGCCACGTTGTAGATGCCTTCGCGGATCGGGCTGGCCGCGGCCAGCAGGTTGGCGCGGGCGATGTCCTCGGAGAACACGAAGTCCATGGTCTGCGAGCCGTCGCCGAAGATCAGCGGCGGCAGCCCGTCGGCAATGCGCTCCATCCAGCGCACCAGCACCTCGGTGTAGGCGCCGTGCACGTCCATGCGCGGTCCGTAGACGTTGAAGTAGCGCAGCAGCGTGTAGTCCAGCCCGTACATGGCGTGGAAGCTCTTGAGCAGGCCCTCGTTGAAGGTCTTGGCCGCGCCGTACAGCGTGTCGTTGTTGTACGGGTGGTGGCGTTCGGTGGTCGGGAACTCCTCGGCCATGCCGTAGACCGACGCGCTGGATGCGGCGATGACCTTCGGGATCTTGGCCTCCACCGCCGCCTCGATAACGTTGTAGGTTCCGTTGACCATGACGTCCACGGCCAGGCGCGGCTCCTCGGCGCACTGGGTGATGCGGATGGCCGCCTGGTGGAAGACCACGTCCTTGCCTTCGGTGACCTCGCGGACCAGTTCGCGGTCGGCAATGTCGCCCTCGATGAGGTTCACGCGGCCGCTGGACAGGGCTTCGGTAATGTTGCCGCGGCGTCCGCGGACCAGGTTGTCCAGGATGTCCACCTGTTCGGCGCCGGCAGCCAGCAGCTGGTCGACGATTTCCGAACCGATGGTGCCGGCGCCGCCGGTAACCAGGAATTTCTTGCCTTCAAGGCGTGCCAGTGGCTGGGTCATGATGCGTTCTCCATTGCGGAAGTCTCGGTGCTGAACTGCGGTGCGGATCCGTTGGCCAGGCTTGCGCTGGCGTCTTCCAGGACGCGCAGGACGCGCAGTGCGGATGCGCCGTCGGTGGGTGCGGGCTTGTTGCCGCGGATGCTGGCTGCGAACTGCGAGACCATGAGCCCCAGCGGTTCGAATTCGGATAGGGCCGGCGACCAGGTGTCTCCGAGCCGGTAGGAGATCGTGGCTCCCTTGCGGTCCTCGGTGTCGGTGCGGATCATTTCTTGGCGGTCCAGGTCCACGCCGCGGTCGAAGATGCTCAAGCGCTGCTGCGGGTTCAAGTCGTCCCAGATCAGGGTCTTCTTGCTGCCGCCGATCACCATCTGGCGGATCTTGGTCGGCGAGAGCCAGTTGACGTTCACGTGGGCCAGCGCCCCGTTGTCCAGCGGCATGCTCAGGTAGCCGATGCAGGACTTGCCCGCCTGCAGCGGGTCTGCCCCCTGTGCGGTGACCGACAGCGGGCGCAGGCCTCCGGGAAGCACGAAGTCCAGGATGGACAGGTCGTGCGGGGCAAGGTCCCAGAACACGTCGACATCCGGCTGGACCAGTCCGAGGTTGATGCGGGTCGAATCGATGTAGAGGATCTCCCCCAGCTCGCCGTCGGTCAGCAGGTCGCGGATCTTCAGCACCGCCGGCGTGTAGCAGTACGTGTGGTCGGCCATCAGGATGGTTCCGGCGCCGGCCGCCGCCTGCACCATTTCCCGTCCGTGCACGCTGTTGTCCGCCAGCGGCTTTTCCACCACTACGTGTTTCCCCGCGGCGATGGCCTGCATGGCGATGGCGTAGTGGGTCCGCGCCGGCGTGGCGATGGCTATGGCATCGATGTCGTGGTTGGCCAAAAGTTCATCCAGCGATCCGGCGACCGCGGGCTCTCCGGTCTTGCGGGCCAGTGCCCGGGCGCGTTCCAGGTCCATGTCGCAGATGGCGACAAGTTCCCACTCACTGCTCATTGCAAAGTTTCGCGCCAGGTTAGGTCCCCAGTATCCTGCACCGACCACCGCGACTCGCAGTGCGGGGTTGATGCTTGTATCCGGTGCGATGCTCATTTAGTAGGCTCCATCTGGCTTGATCATGACTTTAAAGGTGCGCCACACGATGCGCAGGTCGCTCAGGACCGTCCAGTTTTCTGCGTAGTACAGGTCCAGGCGGATGCTTTCGGCCCAATCCAGATTGGATCGTCCGCTGACCTGCCACAGCCCAGTGACGCCCGGCTTCAGGTACAGGCGACGGTGGTCGTGTCCCGTGTAGGCTTCGACTTCCTTGAACAGCGGCGGCCGCGGCCCGACGACCGACATCTCGCCGCGCAGGACGTTGATGAACTGGGGTAATTCGTCGAGCGAGTGCTTGCGCAGCAGGCGACCGATGCGGGTCACCCGGGGGTCGTCCTTGAGCTTGAACAGCGGCCCGGCGCCCTCATTCTGGGCTTCGAGCTCCGCCAGGCGCTCCTCGGCGTTTTCCACCATTGACCGGAACTTGAGCATGTGGAACGGAAGTCCGTCCAGGCCTGCGCGTTCCTGCTTGTAGAAGATCTTTCCCGGGCCGTCCAGGCGGATCAGCAAGGCGATGACGAGGAATACCGGGCTCAGGCCCAGCAGAGCCAGCGAGGCGAAAACGATGTCGAATCCGCGCTTGAGCAAGAACCGCCACCCGGTGAACCGGGCCAGCTCGACGTGCAGCAACGGCATTCCGTCGACCGGGCTGGTCCGCACCCGGCGGCTGGCGACGTTGGTGAGCGAGGAGACGACGATCAACTTGGTGCCGGTCTTCTCCAAGCGCCATCCGAGTTCCTGCAACGCGGAGTTTCCTCCGGTCAGCGGGCCGGCCACCACCACGGAGTCCGCTCCGTAGCGAAGGACCTCATCCTCGATGGCTCCGGTGTCGTAAGACAGCGGAAGCGTCGGATCTGCCATTCGAAGAACCTGCTCGGAGTCTTCGTCCTGTGCGCCGTCGAGCAGCACTCCCACCACGCGGTAGGCAGGGCCGGACTGCTTGGAGATCTGTCGAACCACGTACGGCGCGTCCTTGATCTGTCCGTACACCAGCACGTTGCTCAGCGCGAAGCCGCGCTGGCGCTGCCGCGCCAGCCATTGCCGCCAGCCCCAACGCCCCAGGAGCAGCGCTCCGAGGCCAACCGGCAGGCTCAGCAGGATGAACAACCTGTAGTCCAGGTTTCCAGTGATGAGGGCGATCAGCCCAATGCCGCCGGCCACTGCTGCGGTTGCGTAGACCAGGAATTTGTATTCCTGCATGCCTACGGCAATCCGTCCGGCAGCGCGGGTCTGGAAGAAGACCAGGCTGAGAATCCAGGCCAGTGCTACGACGGCCCCGGTCAGCGCGAAGTGCTGCGACAGCTGCTGGGCTTCAGGATTCAGCTGGCCACCGGCCAGGACGAAAACCTCCGGCAGGATGCTGGCTACGGCGATGATGACAAAATCGGTGACGGCAAGGCGTCGAACGTAGCGACGCCCGTCGACTGCTGCGGTTGATGCTGCTGCCGGCTCTGCCGGGCGGGTTGCACCGAAGAGCTTCGATGATCCAAAGTTATTGCTTTCAAGGCGTCCGCTAATCTGCGACATTACCGTACCCCGCTACCTGCGAAGATTCCGTTGCGCGGGCGCAGGCGCGTGAAAGCCCCCCAAAAAATACACATGTCGTGCAATCCCCCAAAAAGATGCAAATTCCCCAGTTGAGAGCCGCTTCCCCTTGCGTAGTCCCGCAACTCTCGTTGATCCGAGCTTATGACGCAAGGTACTTAGTCGCACGAGTGGAGGAACACTCGAATCCTGTGAAGAAACCTTGAGAAGGTACTCGTCTGATACCTAGGAGATACCTAGAGAACACTTGCGCCGCTAAATGCCGTTAAATACAAAACAGGTCCCATACCAGTGATCGGGGGAGATCCGGTATGAGACCTGTTTCGCATAAGGGGCGAACGGTTGCGCTGGGGGGTAATCCTTGCGGATTCGCTAACCGCCGCCCCGTCTAAGGGAAGGAGTCCTCAGGGATATTAACCACGTGCATGGTCCCCAGTTCTCTCGTGGACAGTCCAGGATCCATGGATCCGGCGCTGCTCCCTAACAATAGAGACTACTGAAACCCGATAATCCTCCGCACGCGTGTTTCTTACTTCAAGATTGCTTGAAACACGTAGTCAGCTTACTGGGCTGTCCCAAAATCAAGTTCGGCGACGACCAGCTCGGAGCGTTCGGAAATACCCAGCTTCGAGAAGACCCTGTAAAGATGGCCCTCAACCGTACGCTGGGAAACAGTTAACACGCGCGCGATTTGCGCATTGTTTTTTCCTGACAGCGCCAACTGGACGATCTCTGCCTCCCGAGCGGTCAGCTCGGTCAGCGCGAGAGCACGCGCAACATATTTGTTCGGATTGATCCGTTGCTCGTTAACTACTCGCGATGCCTGGCGAAGCAGGGTTCCGCACGTACGCGACTCCCCCGCCTCCGAATAGCGCACCGCAGCACGTGCCAGCGCTTCGACGCCAATGAGCACTTCCTGGCTTCTGAACGCCTTCTGGGCGAGCTCTTCCAACGGCTGAGGCTCGCTCTGGGCGCGATACTTGCTCAGCTGCAGCAGGAGCTGCGACTTCGTGCCTTCGTGTTCATCGCAGAGCTCAATCAGGCGTCTGAGGTCCTTGCTGCCGGCAAGTTCTTCATCTGGCAGATGCGAAATCTTGTGGGCCAGAGCCATCCGTTCGAAGACAGGGAAGTCCTTGAGCTTCTCACTGCCTTGGGGCCTGCCGATTGTCGCGGCAGAAGCCCTGGCGAAGACTCGCTGGCGCGACGGGGTCTCCCCGATGAGCTCAGGCGGCTCTGGTTTGCTTTCCAGAGCTCCGGAAGCCGTGCCTGTCCCGAGACTTCCCCCAAGCTCATGAGCCATGGCGTGCAGGTTTCTCGCGAACGTCAGCACCTGGGCGGGATCTCCGAATCGCAACTCCGTGACCGCCTCCGCAAACCTGCGAAGGGCAGACTGGTTGCGTCCCTGCAACAGGTCGGAAAGACCCAGCATGAGAACTACGGCACCTTGGTGTTGTACACCGAAGCGTTCTCCGCCGTAGCGATAGGTGTCCAGCAGTTGCTGCGCTTTCTGGTTCTCCCCCAGCTGCAACAGGTTCCAGCACTGCAAGAACATCAGACGGGTTTCATACAGCGCCCGGGTCTTCGGGGCATCGGCGATCAACTCGATGGCTTCCTGGGCGATGGACAGCGCTCGCTCGGAGTGCCCCACAACGCTTTCGGCGTCGCAGTACATCAAGCGGGCAATGATTTGGCCTTCGTCCGGGAAATTTGGATCATTGATGATCCGCTCGAATTCCTTGGCCTCGGGGAACTGTCCGTCGATCGAGTTCACCCGCACCCACAGGTCCAGAAGTTGCTGTGCGAATTGCTGGTCCATCACGGCCTTCGCCGATTCGGCATCGGAGGGAAGGCTCGACACCCATTCCTTCCACTGGTGGATGTAGTCGCGCATCAAGGGCAGGTTGTTGCCCAGATTAGTGACGACGACCAGCAGCTGGCTGAAGGCCGAGGTCAGCAGGTGAGGCGCTTTGGCCGTTCCGACGAACCTCAGCAGGATGTTTCGCGCTGACTCGAACCGTCCCAAGCCGAGCAGTACATCCGCTTCGAACAGTGCACCGTGGCCGCTCGAATGGGCAACGTTTCCGGCACGGCAAAGTTCCCATGCCAACGGATAGTTGCCCTCATCCAAGGCAGATGATGCAGCATCCAGAATCCGCTCAGTTGGGAAGGATTGTCCCACTTCGAGGCCCCAGAGCACGTGCGACGCTGACTGTTCCATACCCAGTTCACTCGTGCACTGCTGCCATGAATCGTACAGCTCCGCACTTCGCTGCGCAGGAACCATCAGGCGCAGCACCCGGCGGTGAAGCTCGGAGGCCAACGCCACGGTGTCGTCCGGCAGCTCATGCAGCTGGCCGGCGTCAATCATCCGACGGTACTCAAGCCGTCCGCCGTCGAGAACGAGCTTAGGCGCCGGTCCGCCCAAGGCCAATAGTTCCAGCGTGCGCCGTTCGTCTTCGGTGCTCAACCGTTGGATCTCGCTGACAAGATTCGTCAGCCGCGAGTCAACACCGATGGTGTCCTGGCTCAGGAGCCAGATGCCCTGTGGTGCGCTGGGACCGTAGTCCATTTCCTTGTCCTGGATCAGCAATCCCTGTTCCAAGCTTGAAGCGATCAGGGCCTCGACGAAGCTCGGGTTGCCTCCCGACAGCCGGTGGATCGTCCCGACTGAGCTTTCGCTGAGGGTGCCCCCGAGCATGGATTCAGCAACGGTCCGGATTCCTGAAACATCCAGCGGCTGCACAACGATCGTCGACATCAACGGCGACTGGGCCAGCTGCCCCACGATCGATTCCGATTCCAAGACGCCTGCGCCGAGCGCGATGAGCTTGATTGCCGCGTTCTCCATCAGGGTTGAAAGCACGAAACAGCTCTGGGCATCCAGGTACTGTGCGTCTTCGACAACAACAATCCGCGGCTGGTCGCTATCAGGCACGCTGGCCAGTACGTGGTTGATCTCGCGCAGCACCTGCACAGGTTCGTCCACTGAAGCCAACGCGTCAAGATACGGCGACAATACCCCGTAGGGAACCGCAGCAAGCGTCGGGCTGCAGTAAAGCGTCATTGCGGGCTCGCTGAGTCCGGTGCTGGTCATGACCGCGTCAACCAGGCTGGTCTTTCCCATGCCCACGCCGCCGAGAACCAAGGCACCGCTTGGTTCCGGCGTGCTGACCACGTGCAGCAGGTCCTGGTACTCGCTGGATTTACGTCGGCTCTTGTAGTCTATTGCGTTCACAGCTGTCCCGCCGCACGTCGGCTGGCACGATCAAGTGCAGTCAGTTCTTGCCTATTGCGAACCTGAAGCTTCGAATACACCTGGTACAGGTGCCCTTCAACGGTCCGAATTGAAACGCCGTTGATGCGGGCAATTTCAAGGTTCGTTTTCCCCGAGATCGCCAGCAACGCGATCTGCGACTCGCGCTTCGTCAGGTCTCCGGCCCACGTTGGGGCACCGGTCTTCCCAGATGCCAGCGCATCGGACCTGCTGTTGTCAGCGAGGTACGCAGGACGCTTTACAGTGCCCACGAGCTTTGCCAACTTCCGCTGGTCCTTGGTTGTCAATGACGAAACCAGTGCATTGCCGGATACCGCACCCATCAGAATATGTCCGGAAGCCACCAGATTGCGAAGCACCGCAAAAAGGTCCGCCGATTCTCCATGGTGCTTCTCCGAAAGCTCCGCGTACATTTCAGCCGTAGCCCCTTGGCAGTTTGCGGCCACCGCGCCCAAACGGGAATCGGGATCCGCATAGCCCAGCCGAAGCGCGCAGGCCAACGCGCCCATCTCCAGGGTGAGGTAGCCGCCAGCGCGAGACTTATCGGCAAATGACATCAACTTCGCAATCGCCTGTTCAGGCGATCCGATGAGGGCCAAGCTCATGGCCGAAAAGACTTCGGCCACCCAACTGTGGAAGTTCACCTGCGACGAGGTCGAGATGTCGTCCTGTTCCTGGCTGAGCAGTTCCGCCGCCTCGCTCCGTCGCCCCAGGACCATCAGCGAATGGGAAACCACGGCTTCCATCGCAATCTTCCCTGCGGTTTCTTCCTGCTGGCGCGCCTGAGACAGGCACGGTTCAAGAATTTTCAGAGCACGTTCGTGATCGCTTTGCAGTGCGAACAGGATGCCCCGTGCACTCTCGGCCCGGGCGATCAGCTGCGGATATGCAAATTTCCCCGCCGCGAGTTCTGTCGCCCTGACGAGCGCCTCGGAATATTTTCCGCACAGCATTTCAGTCATGAGCAGCTGCTCTTCGATCTCTGCCAGGTCTTCGGCGCACATTCCCCCGTAGGAAGCCATTCCCAGGCGGCGGTTTCGCAGCTCGTTGCCAATATGGTCGACAACTGTCTGGGCGTCCGTCTGGCGTGCGCGCGCCGCGCAATTCGTCGACTGCAGGGCCATGGCACGCAAGTGCAGTCCCCGGGTCATCCATCCCTCCAGCTGCGCCGGAGTGTCGTCGATATGGCAGTCTTCCGACCCTGCATTAACTTCTGCCTGGGCAGAATCAACCAGCTGGGTAAGCAAGTCGAGCTCTTGCTGGGCGCGCAACAGCCGGTCCTGGGACCATGCATCATTAATGGCAGCCAGAAGGTTCTCGTGTGCAAGCCGGATGAGGCTCACGGCAACCGGGACGTCGCCCTGCTGAAGCAATACGCCAATGTGCAACTTCAGGATTCGGATCCGGGCGAACGGCGCCACAACCCATTTCCCGCTGGCGTATCCGCTGCGCGAATACTCTTCAGCGATGTCGAGCAACGTGGAGTTTTGCCCCAGATCCGACAATAACGACATCGCCGAAAGTGCCACGGCGGTCTCTGGATCCTTGTGCAGGTGTGCCACGACTTCGTTGCTGCGACGCTCCATCTCCGGATCGATGTTCTGCCGAAGCATCAGGCGCAGCAATGGAACCGCAATTATGACGCGGTGGTCCGCCTGCGGCACGACCTTCACGTGGTCCTTGGCGATCAACTGATCCATGGCCTTGGTCTGTTCTGCACGGTGCACCATGTCTCGGGAGACTGCACCACCCATGGCAAGTGCATACAAGAGTACTCGTTCGGAATCTTCAAGCCCCGAGGTCATAGAATTGAACATGGTCTGCACTGCAGGACCATTGCCAAGGTCCAGATCCCGAAGAATCCAGGTTCCGGACTCCTGGCTCAGCTGTCCGTTGGCAATCCAGATCCGCGCCAGCTTGAGAATCAATCCGCGGTTGCTGTCGGCGAGATACTGCAACGTCGAAGCAGCGAAGGCGGAGATTGGCCCTTGAAGCTCGGACTCCAGAAATGCCCGCGTCTCCAAGGTGCTCATCCGGCTGATGCTTACATGCTCCATCTGCCCGGTACGGAACAACGAAAGCAGATCCTGTGGAAGGTCATGTATTTCGTCGCAGATGACGATGAGCTTGATCTTGTGCATCGCAGCAAGCTGGGCAAGCAACGACCCGGATTCCTCATCGATGAGCTCTGGCTTGCCGAGCAAGACCACGGATGGCTTGCCATCCGGGCACAATTCCCGCGCAAGCCCATGCACGAGTTCATGCCGGCTCGGCTGTTCAGCTGTTTCAAGCTGCGCCAGCAGGAAGGCCAGAACGCCCATGGGCATCTTTTGCCCGAAGCTGCTCCCGTTGAGTCGAATAAGTTTTTGCGGATCAATGAGTTGGCTGTGCGCAGCTTCCACGCTTGCTCGGCGCCCGCTGCCCGATGGTCCGGAGACTACCGCTCCGGACTTTGCAGGATTCTCTAGGATCCTGCCGATCTCGGTAATTGCATCGGTTGGAGTTGCGACCAATGCGTTGGTCTCGCCCCAGAGCCTGCGTGAATTCCGAGTATCGTCCCCAATAAGTACTCTCGAGTACTCCATTTAAAAACCGCCCCAATCGGTTCATTCCCCAAATATGACTGCGGATGGATCCCCCGACCAATCCGCGTGTTTTCATCCTAGGCTCGCAGTAGATAAAAATCACCATATTTCAGGCCGCTGCGGCAATTCCAAGTACAACTACGCGATAAATCAAGTACTAGTGCACCGAATCCCCGAAACCTCTGAATTTGGCGGGCGCCCTCGCGATAAGGTCCTGACTAGAAGATTTGTAACTTCCATCAAGTTTGCGAACCCTTCTTTTACTTGCGCGCTGTCACGAATCCCTCGAACACAGGGCGACTTACTCGTTATTTACTGAGTTACGTGGTGTGTCCGATAGTTAGTCGACCATTTGATTGGCATCCGACTTTGCCTTGAGATATTCCGCCAGACGAACTAAGTACGAAGACGGGCTGTACCCGGTTCCTCGGATCTTTTCGAGACTAAAAGTACTATTCCTAGGACGTGGCGCTGCCAGGTCAACTGAGCGTGAGTACTCGCTTGCGGACGTTGGCTTCACCTGCTCTGGATCGTGTCCAGTGAGTTCATAGATCGTTCTCGCCACTTCGAACCAGCTGGTAGCCGGACCGTCGCATTGAAGATGGTAGACACCACCAAGCTGCCCCGTATCGATCAGGTGCAGAATGGCTCCAGCCAAATCCTCTGCAAAGGTCAGCCTTCCGAATTGGTCGTCAATCACCTGCGGCGAGATGCCGCGCATTGCTAGCTTGAACATCGTGTCGACGAAGTTCTTGCCATCCCCGACAACCCAGCTCGTTCGCACCACCGTGTGTTCGGGGTGTGAGGAAACTGCGGCCTCGCCGGCGGCTTTGCTTTGGCCATATACGCCCAGTGGTGCAAGGGGATGGTCTTCGGCCACGTACTCTTCTTTTCCGTCGAAAACGTAGTCCGTGGATACGTGAACAAGCTTCACATCATTCTGGGTGCAGCGGGCCGCCAGATCCGTGACAGCTGTGGCGTTGACCCGCCAAGCATTTCGCCGGCCGTGAGGATTTTCGGCCTCATCCACGGCTGTCATGGCCGCGGCATTAATGACATGGCTGTACGTAGACCAAGGGAAACCGTCAAGGAAATCAGGCCTTTCCAAATCGACCTCGGCGCGAGTGAACACCTCGATCCGCGGATCCTGCTGGCCCATTTGTGCAAGCGCACGTCCCAATTGCCCGTTGCCGCCGAAGACCGCAATTTTCTTTGGCAACACCGGCTTGGCTTTGTCCAACATCGGATGGTTCCGATCCGCGTCGGAGATCACCGCTTCTTCGATAGTAATCGGCCAAGCGATTCCCAAAGCGGGATCCGCCAGGTTGACGTAGCTGTACTCCGAGCGGGCCTGTTCGGTCCAGTGCTCAGTCACCAGGTACGAATAGACCGTTCCTTCTTCAAGAGTCTGGAATCCGTTGGCGACACCTCGCGGAATGAACAATGCAGAGTCTGGCCCGACAACTGCGGTGTGGACTGCGCCGAATCCCGGACCGGGGCGCAAATCCACCCAGGCTCCGAAAATCTTGCCGGAGAGCACCGAGATGTACTTGTCCCAGGGCTCTGCATGAAGCCCCCGGGTCGTTCCGCGCTCGGCGTTAAAAGAGACGTTGTTCTGCACCGGGCGAAAGTTGGGAAGCCCCGCGGCAACCATTTTTTCGCGTTGCCAGTTTTCCTTGAACCACCCACGCGCGTCTCCGTGCACGGGCAGCGTCAGTTCCAGCAGACCCGCGATCTCGGTTGGTTGGACGATCAGCTCTTTGGCCTCGTTCATGCGGTCGCCGCCTGAGAAGCGTTGCGGAGTTGCTGCGCATATCGACGCTCCGTGTTCGCCTTGCTCGGCTCCCACCAGGCCTGATTACTCCGATACCAGTCAATGGTCTGCGCGAGGCCGCGCTCAATGTCCGTGTACTCAGGCACCCAGCCCAGCTCGGTACGCAGGGTCGTGGAATCGATGGCGTAACGCAGATCATGGCCCGGGCGATCCAGCACATGCTCGAACTCATTCTCCGGCTCGCCCATGAGCCGCAAGATCATCTTCAGTACCTCGACGTTGTTGCATTCACCATCGGCGCCGATCAAATAGGTGCGTCCGGCCTGTCCCTTCTCGACGATACGCTGGACCGCCGAGGAATGGTCCCGAACATGGATCCAGTCGCGGACGTTGGTTCCGTCGCCGTAGAGCTTCGGCGTTTCCCCGATCAGGACATTGGTGATCTGTCGTGGAATGAACTTTTCGACGTGTTGGAACGGGCCGTAGTTGTTGGAGCAATTTGAAAGCGTCGCATTGATGCCGAATGACCGCACCCACGCGCGCACCAAAAGGTCACTGGATGCCTTGGTTGACGAGTACGGGCTCGACGGATTGTAAGGAGTGGTTTCGGTAAACCGCTGCGGGTCATCCAGCGCCAGGTCGCCATAGACTTCGTCGGTGGAAATATGGTGGAAACGCACGTTGTGCCGGCGTACGGCTTCAAGCAGTTCAAAGGTACCCACGACGTTGGTCCGCACGAAGACCCCGGGATCATGCAGCGAGTTATCGTTGTGCGATTCCGCCGCGAAATGCACAACGACGTCGTGCTTTGCGACCAGTTCGTCCACGAGAGCCGCGTCGGCGATGTCGCCGACGACTAGTTTGACCCTGTTGCTTGGAAGGCTTTCAAGAGACAGCCGATTGGCCGCATAGGTCATCTTGTCGAGGATGGTGATGGCGCTGTCGGAGTGCTCGATCATGTGGTGGACATAGTTGACCCCAATGAATCCCGCTCCCCCAGTCACAAGGATTCTATTCATAGCCCTACGCTAACCAGCAATACGCGCGTGATGTGCAGACCTAGAGAATTTCGAGTACGGATACTCTGACAACCAGTATTGCGCCGTTGCTAGGCTCGACTCATGAGGGGAATCATACTTGCTGGGGGAACTGGGTCGCGCTTGCACCCAATTACGAAGGGCATTTCAAAACAACTGGTGCCGGTCTTTGATAAGCCCATGATTTACTACCCGCTATCTACATTGATGCTGGCTGGTATTCGGGACATTCTGGTCATTACGACGCCTCAGGACGAGGCCCAATTTCGAGACTTGCTCGGCGATGGTTCGCAGTTCGGGATCGAGCTTAGCTACAAGGTGCAGCCAAAACCGGAGGGGCTGGCACAGGCGTTCATTATCGGTGCCGAACACATCGGGGACAAGTCTGTTGCCCTGGTGCTGGGAGACAACATCTTCCACGGACCGGGCTTCGGTACGCAGCTGCGGAAATATGTAGACCAGCCGGGGGCCACGGTGTTCGGATACTGGGTCAAGGATCCGCGGGCCTATGGTGTGGTGGAATTCGACGAATTCCACCGAGCGATCTCGCTGGAGGAAAAGCCGGCAGAACCGAAGAGCCACTACGCAGTGCCGGGGTTGTACTTCTACGACAATTCCGTGGTCGGCAAGGCGCAAACGCTTGCGCCTTCACCGCGTGGCGAATTGGAAATCACGGACATCAACCGCCTGTATCTCGACGAGGGAAACCTGAATGTGAATGTCCTCGCGCGGGGCACCGCGTGGCTGGACACCGGGACTTTCGAGTCGCTGAACGACGCGTCCAATTTCATTCGTACCGTCGAGGCACGGCAAGGCTTGAAAATCGGCGCACCGGAAGAAGTCGCCTGGCGCCAGGGGTTCATCGATGACGCCCATCTGCGCGGTCTGGCCGTCGCGCTGGGCAAGAGCGGCTACGGCGATTATCTCAATGAGCTGCTCGATCACAGCTTCGCAGACCCATATCATGCGGCCACGGATCCGCTCGGCGTCTAGGCACGTTCACATACGATACATACAGATGCGGGAGTCTTGGAACAACCACACGATTGTTCCAAGACTCCCGCCATCATTTTGCCAAGTCGCGGCAGACCTACCCCTTGTAGTGGCCAGTTCGACGTCTTCGTCAGCACGGTCCTAATGGCGGCCAAACCTACCTGCCTGCCTCGACATCGTGCATGATCGTCAGTTTGTTGCAGCAGAGCGTACCTGGATGGCAGCCGACTTCTCCAATATAGATGACCTTGGAAGTATGCAAGAATGCACGCAGCTGAAATACAGCCAGACCTTTGGTTTCCAGCGAACAGGTGGTTTTCTTCGATCTGATCTGGTCACGAGAATGATAAACGGCATCCGGAGGGAGCACTGTCGAGCCCAGTGCATACCGCACAAGATGGTTCGCCAAGACCTCGGACCAGCCGCCACGCTGCTTGTTTGCCACGACGGGAAACCGAGTTTCTCCAAGGTTCATCGATCGACTAGACTCACCTTTGACATGAGTATTTTCATCTCGGTCATCATCACTTCCTGGGGGAAAAATGAATAAGATCATGCAGCGGGCACTTGTCGTCCTCGCTTCCGGTGCGCTCGTCTTCTCGGGTGCATCAGCCGCCACGGCGCAACCACAGGTGGCTGCGCCAACCGCTATCAGCGTGGTTGCCGCTAAGAAAGCGCCGGCAGTTTCAATCCAGAAGATCGGCAACAAGTCCGTTTCCGGATCGGCCAAGGCCACCATCAAGCCGAGCTATTCGAAGGCGAAGAACGTCAAGGTCAAATCCGCGACGCTTACCGTGAAGAAGGGCTCCAAGACTGTCGCCAAGAACAAGGCCTCAGTGAAGCTGTCTACCGGGACGTACAAGGTTACGACGTCGGTCAAGTACCAGCTCAAGGGCAAGACCTCGACGGTGAAGAAGACCGAAACCGTGAAGGTGACCAAGAAGGTCACGAAGAAGACGCCGGTTTCCAAGAAGGGTTACGGTTACAAATGCCCCGCCGGCTATCCGGTCAAGGGCAACCGCACTGGCAGCAATAAAGAGTGGAAGTACCACGTCAAGGGCGGCGCATTCTATGACCGCACGAAGCCCGAGGAATGCTTCAAGAACACCAGCGATGCCCGCAAGGCCGGCTACCGAGCTTCCAAGCGCTAATTTCGGCTAGCCCCACCAACGGCCGGGCACGAACGCGATCTTCGCGTTCGTGCCCGTCCTTTGTCGATCAATCGATTGCTTCCTATCCCGATGCAGCTGTTCAGGTTCGAAGAGAGAAGAAAAGAAAACTCAGGAACGAATCGCGCTCGCGCAGCTTCTCCGGCACGATCTGCTCTGGCGCATCCTTGGAATACGGCGGTTCCCAAATTCTCTCGATGCTGAACCCAGCCTGCAGAAAGGCGTTGGCCATTTCGTGCAGGGGGTGGTGCCAGTAGGTGAGCTCTGCGGGCTGTCCGTTGAAGGTGAATTCGTCGGTGTACTGCGTCGCCTTGAAGTAGTCCTTGCCCGGATGGTTCCACGGATAGAGGAGTGGATGGTTCACCGAAAGGATCAATCGACCGCCCGGTTTCAGGATTCGACGCACTTCCAACAACGCCTCGTGCCACGTCGGCAGGTAGTGGAAAACGAGCGAGGCCACCGCATCGTCAAAGGTGTCCGATTCGTAAGGCAGAGCGTCACCAAGTCGGGCGACGCTCAGCTCGACGTCCTCCCCCACTCTGCGCTGTGCCAGATTGATCATCGCGACACTCGAGTCGAAGCCCTCGACGCGGGCACCACGATCCACCAGGGCCGCCGCCAGCGGTCCCGACCCGCAGCCGATGTCCAGGATCCTGCGCCCTGAAACGTCTCCGGCAAGCTCCAGCATCGCGGGCCGCTCATAGTAGGCGTTGAGCAGGCTGGAATCGTTCTCGTCCGAATAGGCCTGTGCGAAATCGTCGTAGTTGGTCTGCGTGGTCACCGGTCAGCTCCTTTGGTTTTCACCGAGCCTAGTGACCAGACCTGAAATTTCCCGGAGAACGACAAGGCGCCTGTTGCCGGCATTAATCATGCCGGCAACAGGCGCCTTGGTCGTGAAGACTACCCGGTCAGGTTCCGCTTAGCGGGCTACCGAGCCGTCGACGTAGTCATCGCTCGAAGCGTCCGAGATCCAGGAGAACAGCGAGCGCAGCTCGCGGCCGGTGGTCTCGATCGGGTGGGCTTCGCCCTTGGCGCGCAGTTCCAGGAACTCCTTGGCGCCGTTGGCCTGGTCATCCATGAAGCGCTTGGCGAAGGCGCCGGACTGGATGTCGGCCAGGACAGCCTTCATGTTCTCCTTCACCTCCGGCGTGATGACGCGCGGGCCGGAGACGTAGTCGCCGTACTCCGCGGTGTCGGAGATCGACCAGCGCTGCTTGGCGATGCCGCCTTCCCACATCAGGTCGACGATCAACTTCAGCTCGTGGAGCACCTCGAAGTAGGCGATCTCCGGCTTGTAGCCGGCCTCGGTCAGCACCTCGAAGCCGTACTGCACCAGCTGCGAGGTACCGCCGCAGAGCACAGCCTGCTCGCCGAACAGGTCGGTCTCGGTCTCTTCGGTGAAGGTGGTCTCGATGACGCCGGCGCGGGTGCCGCCGATGCCAGCTGCGTAGGACAGTGCCAGGTCCTTGGCACCGCCCGTGTAGTTCTGCTCCACGGCGATCAGGTCAGGGATGCCGCGGCCTGCCTCGAACTCGCGGCGCACGGTGTGGCCCGGAGCCTTCGGGGCAACTAGTGCAACGTCGACGTTTGCCGGCGGCTGGATGAAGCCGAAGCGGATGTTGAAGCCGTGGCCGAAGAACAGGGCGTTGCCCTCTTCCAGGTTCTCGGCGATCGAGTCGGCGTAGACCTTGGCCTGGACCTGGTCCGGGGTCAGGATCATGATGACGTCGGCCCACTTGGCGGCCTCGGCAACGGTAGCGACCTTCAGGCCTTCGGCCTCGGCCTTGGCGCGGGACTTGGAGCCCTCGGCCAGGCCGACGGTGACGTCCACACCCGAGTCGCGCAGGCTCAATGCGTGCGCGTGGCCCTGGGAGCCGTAGCCAATGATGGCTACCTTCTTGCCCTGGATGATCGAGAGGTCTGCGTCGTCGTCGTAATACAAATCAGCCATGTGAATTGCTCCTTGGTTGTTTCGGAACGGAAGTTTCTGTTGCTGGCACCAGCATCTATGTTCAAGTCTGGTGCCTTGGATTGTGAAATTTGGTGTTCGTGTCCGAAGAAGTCATATTCGCCTTCTTCGGACACGCTCCGGCACTAGGCCGAAAGGCTCTTCAGGGCCCTGTCGCTCATCGACTTGGAACCGCGGCCCACGGCCAGGGTTCCGGCCTGGACGATCTCGCGGATGCCGAAGGGCTCCAGCACCGAGAGCAGCGCCTCGATCTTGGCCGCGTTGCCGGTGGCCTCGATGACCAGCGAGTCGGTGGCCACGTCGATCACCGACGCACGGAACAGCTCAGCGGCCTGGGTGACCTGCAGCCGGGTGGCGGCGTCGGCGCGGACCTTGACCATGATGTGGTCGCGCTGCACGGAGGATTCCGGCAGCAGCTCCACGATCTTAATGACGTTGATCAGCTTGTTCAGCTGCTTGGTGACCTGCTCCAGGGAGTCCCCCTCGGCGTCGACCACCACGGTCATGCGGCTGATGCCCTCGATTTCCGTGGGTCCCACGGCCAGCGAGTGGATGTTGAACGCACGTCGGGCGAAGAGGCTGGCAACTCGGGTGAGTACGCCGGGAACGTCTTCGACCAGCACGGACAGCGTGTGCTTTGCCATTCTCTAGTCTTCCTCTTCCCATTCTGGGGTCATGCCCTTGGCGATCTGGATCTGGTCGTTGCTCACTCCGGCGGGGACCATCGGCCACACCATGGAGTCCGCGGAGACCACGAAGTCGATGACCACCGGGCGGTCGTTGATCTCCAGCGCCTTCTGGATGGTGGCGTCGATGTCCTCGTCGCGTTCGCAGCGCAGACCCACGCAGCCGTAGGCGTCGGCCAGCTTCACGAAGTCCGGAACGCGCGCGGTGCCGTGGCCCGTGTTCAGATCCGTATTCGAGTAGCGTGCGTCGTAGAACAGGGTCTGCCACTGGCGGACCATGCCCAGCGAGGAGTTGTTGATCACCGCGACCTTGATCGGGATGTTATTGATGACGCAGGTGGCAAGCTCCTGGTTGGTCATCTGGAAGCAGCCGTCGCCGTCGATCGCCCAGACCACGCGGTCCGGCTGGGCCACCTTGGCACCCATGGCCGCTGGCACCGAGTAACCCATGGTGCCCAGGCCCGCGGAGTTCAGCCACGAGCGCGGACGCTCGTACTTCACGAACTGCGCGGCCCACATCTGGTGCTGGCCCACGCCGGCGACGTAGACGCCCTCCGGGCCGGTCAGCTCGCCGATGCGCCCGATGACGTTCTGCGGGGCAGACAGGCCGTCGTGGGTCTCGGTGTAGCCGATCGGGTAGGTTTCGCGCAGGCGGTCAAGCAGCGACCACCAGTTGGACAGGTCCTGCTGCGGCTCGGTCTCGAACCGGGTTTGGCAGGCCTCGATAAGCTGCGGGATGATCTCGTCCAGCGAGCCCACGATCGGCACGTCGGCCACGCGGTTCTTGGAGATCTCCGCCGGATCGATGTCCGCGTGGATCACCTTGGCGTTCGGCGCGAACGAGGACAGCACGCCGGTGACGCGGTCGTCGAAGCGGGCGCCGAGGGTGATCAGCAGGTCGGACTGCTGCAGGGCGGTCACCGCGGAGACGGCACCGTGCATGCCCGGCATGCCCACGTGCTGCGGGTGCGAATCCGGGAACGCCCCGCGGGCGGTCAGGGTGGTGACCACCGGGGCGTTGATGAACTCGGCGAAGGCCTTAAGTTCCTCGTGCGCGTCGGCCTTGATGACACCGCCGCCCACGTAGAGCACCGGGCGGGTGGCGCCGGCGATCAGCTTGGCGGCTTCGCGCAGCTGCTTGTTGTGGCCGCGGGTGACCACGCGGTAGCCGGGAAGCTCGACCTTCGGCGGCCACGAGAAGGTCATCTGCGAGGTCTGGGCATCCTTGGTGATGTCCACCAGCACCGGGCCGGGACGGCCGGTCTGCGCCAGGTAAAACGCGCTGGCCATGACCTGCGGGATGTCCTCCGGGTCGGTCACCAGGAACGCGTGCTTGGTGATCGGCATGGTGATGCCGACGATATCGGCTTCCTGGAACGCGTCGGAGCCGATGAAGGCGCTGTTGACCTGGCCGGTGATCGCCACCATGGGCACGGAGTCCATGTTGGCGTCCGCCAGTGCGGTCACCAGGTTGGTTGCGCCGGGTCCGGAGGTGGCGATGCAGACGCCGACTTCCCCGCTGACCATGGCGTAACCCTGTGCGGCATGGCCGGCACCCTGTTCATGGCGGACCAGGATGTGATTGACCTTGGTCGAGTCCATGAGCGGGTCATAGGTGGGAAGGATGGCCCCGCCTGGTAACCCGAAGACGTCCTTGACGCCCAATTCTTCCAGCGAGCGGACGATGGCTTGTGAGCCCGTCATCTGCGTGGGAGCAACGATGTTATTCGGACCCTGGACCGGGTTCGAAGCTTCCACGACGGAAGAGACAGCGGCGGCGGCATCCTTGGGTCGACTAATTGACTTCGCAACCGACGCCGGATTGGCGGGTGTGGAGTTGCTCATCTGGATCCTTTCCATTTCTATCTCTTCATCTGCGCATAAAAAACGCCCCACGGCCGTCACTGCTGACGAAAGGGGGCTGCGCGTCACCGACGTCCTGCTTGGCGGCAGAACTGGTCTCAGGCTCCGCGCCTGATAACTAGTAGTACATCGGTGGTTGTTTGCATGTGTCTAATCTTTCTTTACCTAGTGGTAAAGATCAACTCGCACCCCGTGCCATCTCATTATATGAGACGAATGTCCATTGGGTGGACGCATGACACGCCCACCCGCGGACAAACTTCTGATTTTCCCCGCGGCTGCTAGCCGCAATAGGCGCCTGTGGAGGCCGACTTCACCAGCTTGGCGTACTTGGCCAGCACGCCGGAGGTGAACTTGGCGGGCAGCGGCTCCCAGCCGACCTTGCGGGCCTCGAGTTCCGCCTCGTCGACCAGCAGGTCGAAGCTGCGCGCCTGCATGTCCACGCGGATCCGATCCCCGTCCTTCACGAACGCAATCGGTCCCCCGTCCACGGCTTCCGGAGCCACGTGCCCGATGCACAGGCCCGTAGTGCCTCCGGAGAACCGGCCGTCGGTCAGCAGCAAGACGTCCTTGCCCAGGCCCGCGCCCTTGATGGCGCCGGTGATGGCGAGCATTTCGCGCATGCCCGGCCCGCCCTTGGGCCCCTCGTAGCGGATCACCACCACGTCCCCGGCCTGCAGCTCGCCGCGGTCCAGCGCATCCAGGGCGCCCTGCTCGCGCTCGAAGACGCGGGCGGTGCCCTCGAAGACATCCGCGTCGAAGCCAGCGGACTTCACCACGGCCCCCTCCGGGGCCAGCGTCCCGTGCAGGATCGCGATGCCGCCGGTTTGGTGGATCGGGTCCTGCATGGCGCGCAGGATCTTCCCGTCCGGATCCGGCGGGGCGATGTCCGCGAGGTTTTCCGCCACGGTCCTGCCGGTGACTGTCAGGCAGTCACCGTGCAGCAGCCCCGCATCCAGCAGCGCCTTCATGACCACCGGGACGCCGCCGATGCGGTCCAGGTCGTTCATGACGTAGCGGCCGAAAGGCTTCAGGTCCGCCAGGTGCGGCACCTTGTCGCCGATGCGGTTGAAGTCCGACAGCTGCAGATCCACCCCCGCCTCGCGGGCAATGGCCAATAGGTGCAGCACCGCGTTGGTCGAGCCGCCGAAGGCCATGAGCACCGCGATGGCGTTCTCGAAGGCCTGCTTGGTCATGATGTCGCGGGCGCGGATGCCCTGGCGCAGCATCTGGACCACGGCCTCGCCGGAACGCCGGGCGAACATGTCGCGGCGGCGGTCGGCCGAGGGCGGGGCGGCGGAACCCGGAAGGCTCATGCCCAGCGCCTCGCCGATGGAGGCCATGGTGTTGGCCGTGTACATGCCGCCGCAGGCGCCTTCGCCGGGGCAGATGGCCTTCTCGATGCGCTCGAGGTCGGTCTCGCTCATCTTGCCGGCGGCGCAGGCGCCCACCGCCTCGAAGGCGTCGATCAGGGTGACGTCCTTTTCCGTGCCGTCCTCCAGCTTCACCCAGCCGGGCATGATGGAGCCGGCGTAGAGGAAGACCGCCGAAAGGTTTAGCCGGGCGGCGGCCATCAGCATGCCGGGCAGCGACTTGTCGCAGCCGGCCAGCAGGACCGAACCGTCGAGGCGTTCGGCCATCATCACGGTTTCCACCGAGTCGGCGATGACCTCGCGGGAAACCAGGGAGAAGTGCATTCCCTCGTGGCCCATGGAGATGCCGTCGGAAACGGAGATGGTGCCGAACTGCATTGGGAACCCGCCGCTGGCGTGGACGCCTTCCTTGGCGCCCTGCGCCAGGCGGTTCAGCGAAAGGTTGCACGGGGTGATTTCGTTCCACGAACTGGCGATGCCGATCTGCGGTTTGGCGAAGTCCTCATCCCCCATGCCGACCGCGCGCAGCATGCCGCGCGACGGAGCAGCGTGGATGCCGTCGGTCACTGCACGCGACCGCGGCTTGATGTCCGGGCTGGAGTCATGGCTCATAAAACATCATTCTAGGAGTCAATATGACCACTTGGGCAACCCATGACGCGCACATGACACAAATAGGTTGCCGAAAGCACTGATCAGATTGTCCAAAACGCTGCACTCCGGGAAGGTACGCCACTTCTCCTGGTCTTGTTGCGGTGGCACGCATGCCCGGCCGGCAAGCGGAAAATGCTGACGCACTTCCTCCTCCCCGTCCTCCAACCCCTCCTGCCTCCCTGTTCCCAGTGAAGGATTCATCGGCCGTGGCACTCTATTCCGGTCCGATGGGACAAGCCCAACGTCGTGCCGCCCCCATCGCCACCGCTGCCTTGCGTGCGCCCGGTACACCACCTGTAGACACGTAGGCAGGGCCCCTCGGTGCTACGGCAAGCGGAGCGCAACGGCACGAAATATTCTCGGTGCGCTCGGGCCACTAACCGCTGATCTGGTGTCGTTCACCTGAGAATTCCATGTGGCCAGCCCGCTGCCTCACCGGCCTGTAGGTATTACTTAGTAGAGTGAGATACATGGACACCAGCCCAGCCGAGAACCCGACCGAGCAAGTCAAGACCCGCCTGCACCATGTCTTCGACTCGCAGATCCCGAATTTCGCCAGCTACAACCTGGTGGCCGGAACCGGCATCGCCGGCTCCGGAGGGCTCAAAGTCATCGGCTATCGCCGGCAGCCGGCCGAACTGGTCCTCGCGCCGGTCAACTCCAGCGATCTCACCGCTTCCGAAGACGCCATCACGATCAACAACACCAACGTCAACCAGCTCGCCCTGCTCAATGACGGCGAGTACGAGGTAGCGACCTCCACCGGACGGGTATTCCGATTCTCCATCCCGCTGCACCCGGGCATCGATCTGCAGCTCGATGACGCCGTCTCGCTGTCGGCGGTCATCGACCAGGAAGACGATGCCAAGGACTTCGCGGATTTCATGGACCACTTCATGAACACCATCGAGGGCACCGAGAACTTCGTTTAACAGCCCGCACCTAGGCCTGGAAAGAACAACCCCGACGCCACTGCCCCGGCATCCCGCACCCCAAAGGTGGCAGGATGCCGGGGCTGTTGCGCACCGCGGCTGCTCAGCTGGCCAGGAACTCGTCCTCTTCATCCAGTCCATGCGGGGTCTTCTCCCACACGTGCGGGGTACGGACCATTTGGTAGGCCGCGCGCCATGCCGCGATGGAATGCAAGACCCAATAAGCGGGGTTCAGCAGCGCGAAGGCCGCCACCCGCGCACCGTAGCGTCGCCACGCGACGATACCGGAGACCACAATCATCATGGCGTTGCCGAAGATCATGGTGCCCCAGCCCAGGGCGAGCAGGCCTTGGGGAAGATCCAGGCCGATGAACTGCACGCCGATGTAGGTCACGATGGTGAAACCAAGCACCAGCGGATACGCCAAGAACGCCAGCGGGGTTCCGGCAATCAACCCGATCATGCCGACGGCGCCGCCCAGCCCGGTGCGTTTGGCGAAACGCAGCGGGCGGCGCATGTTGACCGCCGCGGTCACCATGTAGCCCTTGATCCACCGGGTGCGCTGCCTGATCCACGCCGGGACCTTCGAACAGGCCTCCTCCCAAGTGGTCGAATTGATGATGCCCACCCGGAAGCCGCGCACGCTGGCGCGAAGCCCCAAATCGGCGTCCTCGGTCACGTTCCACGGATCCCAGCCGCCCAATTCACGCAGCTGGCGCGCACGGAAGTGGTTGGACGTGCCGCCCAGAGGCAGCGGAATCCCCGTGCCTTCAAGGCCGGGAAGCATGGAATCAAACCAATGCGAATACTCGACCGCGAACATCTTGGTGAGCACGTTATGCTCCGCGTTGAAATAGTTCAGCGCCGCCTGCACGCACACGAGCGGGCGCACGGTGCCGTCAACCTGCGACCTGATCCGCTCGTCTTCGCGGAACGCATCGATCGCCTTGCGAAGCTGGTCCGGTTCCGGCCGGTCCTCCGCATCATAGATCACCACGAACTCTCCATTGGCCATCGCCAATCCGTAGTTGCAGGCACGGGGCTTGGTCTGCGGCACCCCGCGCGGGACCACCAGGATGCGCACATTGCTCGGCGGGGCCGCCGCCTTGGCCGCGGCGATGGTTTCCTGGTCGTCTTCTTCCAGCAGCAGCAGCACTTCCAGCTTGGATTTCGGGTAGTCCAGCGCGCCGATGTTCTCCAGCAACTTGGCGATGATGTTCGCCTCGTGGAACGCGGGGATCAGGATGGTGTAGATCGGCAGTTCGTCGTCGGGGATGCGATCCGTGCTCGGTGCCTTGACCCCGTAGCGCTTCCGCCACAGCCCGAGCCTGCGCGCGGCCAGCCGGCGGCGGGCGCGCTGGATCGGGGCATTGATGCTGGCAACCGTCTTAAACAGGATGCTTGTGGCAAAGCTGATGTTCGCCGCGAAGAGGACCACGATCATCGTCCGGCGGAAGTCCACCACGAGTCCGGCGATGAACACCGCCAGCAGGATCGCGGGAAGGATCATTTGCCAAGTTGTCAATGCGACTTTCGCTGACTGGGCGGGATCGTCCACGGACAGCCGGTCCGCCGCGTCATAGAGCATTTCCCGGCGGAAGCTCGCCTGGAGCGCCTGCTGGATGTCCCAGTCGGTCGTCGCCACGACATCCACCGGCGCGCCGAGAAGTTGCCGGGCTTCCGCCAGGACGGCAGGGGTCGGCGCAGTGCAGGTAGCGATCGTGATCCGCCCGTCATCCTGCCGCCGGTAGGGCAGCCAGGCTGAAGACAACGCCCATTCATGGTCGAGTTCCGCCAGCAGATCCGGTTGCGGCGGATCTTCGACCAGGTCAACCAGCGTGGTGCCCCACTGTCCGGCGAGCGCGGCGTACATGTCGCGGCGTTGCACGGCCCCGGCCAGCAGCAGGTGGCGGCCGAGCAGTCCGCCTTCGCGGCGCTGGTCTTCCAAGGCCCGGTCGATGTCGGACTGGGTTGCCAGATGCTGATCCACCAGCAGCTGCCCCAAGGGCTTGTAGGCGGTGTTCATCGATCGATCCTTTGCAGCACGGCGTGCGTGGGCGAGGTGTAGACGGTTCGGTAGCTGGCCCGCGCAGAGGGCCGCGCGATGAACGCCTGGTCGACCAGGTCCACCGGCCCTGAATTGACCGGCGCCCCGTCCTTTTCGACATTCAGCAGCACCCAGCGGGCATGCGCCGCCGGGTTGTCCAGGGCCTGGGTGAAGTTGTCCCCGGAGGCGCGCAGGAAGATCTGCGAGATATCGATGCCCAGCAGCGGCACGATCGCGTTGCCTCGGGCGCTTTCATCAAGCAGCAGCCCGCCGCCGTCGTAGTTCTGCGCCAGCCACTGCGCCGCCTCGGTGGAATACCGGGTGGAGCCGGCGCTCATGGCGGCCTCGGCCAGCACCGGCGCGCGATCGACGGGACCGGCACTCCACCAGCCAAGCTGCAGCAGCACTGCCCCGCCGAGCCCGGCCGCCGCGCCCGCGCGCAGCACCTGCCGCGTCTGAAGTCGCCAGTTGTCCTTCCGCGTGAGCCACTGCCCGGCGGCGTCCACTGCCAGCGCCGCCGCCAGCAGGAAAAACGGCATGGCGGTCATGGCGAAGCGGTTGTTCCACCAGGTGCTGGGCAGCGAATGCGCGTTGTTGATCGCGGTCTGGCCCAGGTACATGCTCACCACCGCGAAGACATAGGCGCTGGAGGTCAGCCAGAGCACCAGCCCCGGCGTTTGCAGGCGCCACCGGTAGGCGGCGACCAGCAGGCCCGCACCGGCGAGCACGAGCAGCAGCACTCCGGCGGTGCCCAGCACCGAGGAATGGAACGTGAGCAGGGTCAGCCCCAAATTGCCCTTGGTGGGCAGCAGGCCGCTGCTGCTGATGGAGGACTGCTGGGCGCTGGCCGAGTAGGGGCCGAACATGAATTCCAGCGCGTCCCCATAGATCCCCCAGTTGTAGGCCAGCCACCAGCACACCGCCAGCGCGGGAATCCATGCGTATCCGGCGGCCATGATGATCATCTGCTGGAGCGAACGGGTACGTCGCAGGGTCACCACGCACACGAAAATGGTGCCGGTCAGCGCCAGCATCCATCCTTCGTAGCGCGAGAGCATGGCCGCCGCGGTGGGAATTCCGGCGAAGACCGCCAGCTCCCCGGCGCTCATCCTGCGCGGCGCCAGCGCCCAGCGGCTCAATCCGGACAGCGCGGCGACGAGGAACAGCAGCAGCACCGGCTCGGTCAGCGCCGTGGTGTAGAGATACAGCACGCTGGGGTTGGCCAGCAGCAGAACCAGCATCGCCAGGCGGCCGGCACGGCCGATGCCCAGACGGGCCGCGATGCGGTAGAGTCCCGCGGCAGTACCGGACAAGGCGGCGCTTCCCAGCAGGGCCGCGGCCCACCCGGTATGGAAGAGCGGGTCGATCGCCACCAGCGGGATCAGCAGCAGGTGCGGCACCGGCAGCCATACGGTGCCCAGCTGTTCGAAGCCGGGAGCCATCGAGTCGATCACCCGTCGCGCGATGGTCAGGTGGCTCTGGGCGTCGGAGTAGGCCATGGCCCAGCCGCTGGGCACGGTGACGGCGCTGGCCGCCAGTCCGAGCAGCCCGGCGGCAAGCGCCACCAGCACGGAGCCGGGCACCTTGCGCACCTCCGGCGGGGCGCCCAGCAGCCGCCAGGCACGCTGCAGCCGCGAAACTATTGATTGTTTCAGGGCCGTGCCGGTGCTAGCGCTCATCGGATGAGGGTACGGACTGCGGGCCGCCGGCTGCCGCCTCCGCGGCCGCCTGCGTCTTGGCTCGGCGGTTGGACCTGCGCAAGGCGAACGCGCCAGCCAGACCGGCCAGGACCAGGGCCGCGACGCCGCCGGCCGCCCACCAGGCGTAGGGGCGGTAGTCGTCGGTGAGCGAATCCTGCGGGATCAACGCATTGCTTTCCACCAGGACCGGCGCGGCGCCCTCCTGCGCGACCAGCAGGTTGCGCGAGAGCGAAGACCAGCCGCCGGCGGCCGGCGCCACCCGGTCGGCTAGGTCGCGGTACAGCGCGTCGGTGTTTGCTCCGTCAGGCGACCAGCCGCCGGCCAGCAGCACGGCGCGGCCCGAATCCTCGAAGGCCTGCAGCGCGGCGTACGGCTCCTCGGTGCCCACCCCCGCGGAGAGCACGGAGGATTCGATGGTGCGGAAACGTTCCAGGCGCAACGGCGCGCCGAGGGCGTCGGCAAGCTGCGCATCGCCTCCCACCACCACGGTGCTCAGCGGCGAGCCGGCGACATCCTCGATGGCAAGGTTCTGCACGTGCAACGGCACGGCGCTGGCCTGTTGCAACGAGGCCAGCAGGCTGGTGGCGAGCGCATTTGCCGTCTCCGCGGAAGTCCCGGCACCCAGGGCGAGGCCCACTTCGCCTGCGGTTTGCTGCGGCAGCATCTCGAAGCCCGCGGCGCGGCCCGCGCCATACTGCGGGGTCACGGTGCTGGCGCTACCATCCAGATGCACCTGGACCGGCAAAGTGCCGGCGATGGCGCAGTTTGCGCCCTGCGCCGCGGCATCCAGCTGGAGGCGTAGACCGTTGCGCGAGGTGACCAGCGACTGCGGGATCTGGATGTCCGCGTTGAGCGCGGTGCTCTGATCCAGCACGAAGGAATCGACCAGCTGGTCGTTCCAATACACGTTCAGGGCCGCTTCGGTATTCTCCGGGATGGCGCTGTGCGTCCCGGACAGATGCACCTGGGCTCCGTTCAGGCTTGAACCGAGCTGGGCCTCGTCCACTCCGATGTACAGCGAGGATTGGCCGTAGCCCTCCAGCTTCGGTGCGGTGGCGCCGAGATCCGCAAAGCTCATCACCTCCGCCGGGGTCCAGCGCTCGCCCTGGACCGGCGCTGCCTCGGCGTCTACGTGGCGGCCGACCGCCAGGGTGAGTGCCCGGCTGCGGATCACGGTGTCGAGCTCTGCCAGCTGCTCCGCGGTCCCACTGATCCGCAAGGTGGTTCCGGCGCGATCCAGGGCAAGCTTCATGCCCTGCTCTGCGAGCTCGAAGGCGACGGTGTAATCCGCATCCGCGGCATTCCAGGCGATATCGGCGGACGGGAAGGCAGCGGCCAGAGCGGGAACCGCGCTCAGCGCAGCCTGCGAGGCTTCGCCTCCACCCTGGATGGACACCGAGCCGGGCGAGCTTGCAAAAAACTGCGCCACCGATTCAGGGGCCTTGGCCTCGCCCGCAGCCTGAAGCTGTACCTGGGAGAGCTCAACCTGCTGCGGTTCGACGCTCAGGCAGCGGCCTTCCCGGGACTCGGGAAGCCAGCGGACCGCGACATCCAAGGTGCCGTTCTCCGCCGCGTGCTTCGCGTTCAGCGGCAGGTCGAATGCGCCGGACTGGGCGACCGGCAGGGTCTTGATGATGTCCTTGCCGACGCGCAGCTGCAGCTGCCCGTCCGTGGCCGTGGTCGAGACCCGGCCCTTGATCGACGCAGGCTTCAGCCCCTGTGCCACGGGCACCGTAACTGTTGCCCAAGCTCCGGTGTCGCTGGTGGAGGCCGGCTGGCTGACCTTCACGGATTCATCGGCCAGCGCAGGTGCCGAAGGCAGCAGGCTCAGCATGAGCGCGGAGCCGAGGACAGGGACCAGGATTTTTCGGTTCAACATTTCTCCAAAGGGCCGGGCCCGAAACTTTCGAGACCGGTGGCTAGGACACAGACAGCTGCGGTACCCCACCTAGAAAGACCCGGCAATCCCGATCCAGCGTGCTGCAATCCCCAGAGCAGTGTGCACGTCGTGGCTGCCGCCGGAACCGTTTCCGGACCGGCCTGTCAAACTCCGCACTCTAAAACTACTGACCGTTATGGGCAAAAACAAAAAATAATGTGCTAGAACTCTAGTTGGCTTGGACACAAGCCGGACAATGAAGGGACGCACCTGTGCATGAGTCGGCCGATGACCCGAGGATCAAAGAGCTCATCGACGCAATCCTTCGCACCGCTACCGGGGATTTCAGGACGTTTCTGGAACCCAGCAGCCGGCGCGACGGCATCGATGCGATTATCGTGGGGTTCAACGCCATGTCCGCGCGGCTGTCCGAACTCTATGGCCGGCTCGACGAACAGGTGGTCCGGCGCACCGCCCAGCTCGAATCGGCCGGAGAGCAGCTGCGGATCCTGGCCTACAGCGATCCGCTGACCGGGCTGGCCAACCGGGCGGAGCTGGGCCGGCATCTTGATTCCCAGCTTGCCGAGGTGTCCCGCGGTGAGCCTGCCAGCGCTTTGTTCGTGCTGGACCTCGATTCCTTCAAGCTCATCAACGACACCCACGGCCACCATCTGGGCGACCTGGTCCTGCAGGAGATCACCACCCGTCTGCGGCGCATCGTGCGCGACACCGATGTCGCGGCGCGCCTGGGCGGGGACGAATTCGCGCTGCTGGTGCATCTGGACTCCTCCGATGCCCCGGGCTTTGCCGCACGGCTGCTGGCCGAGCTGAACCAGCCGATGGTTCTGGAATCAATCGTCATCAATCCCGGGGTGAGCATCGGCTACGCCCAAGCGGATGCGTCATTGGATGCCGAGCAATGGATGCAGCAGGCCGACACCGCCATGTACGAGGCCAAACGTTCCAAAACCGACAAGGTCCAGCGTTTCGCGCAGCACATGCTCGTCGAGCGCGTCACCAAGTCCCAGCTGATCGCGGACTTGCGCAGTGCGGTGCGCACCGAGGAGATTTACGCAGACTACCTGCCGATCGTCGATCTTGAAACCTCACGCGTCCTGGCGTATAAAGCCCGTGCCCGGTGGGATCATCCGGAGAAGGGCCTGATCCCGCCTGAGATCTTTGTACCTCTGGCGAAGCAGTCCGGGTTGCTGCCGGCCGTGCGCCACCGCATGGTGCGCAATTCACTGGACGATTTCTCCTCGTGGCGCCGCAGCGGGGAAATTTCCGCGGACTGTCGCCTACATCTGAATATCAACCACATCGCCCTGCGGGAGGATGCCTTCGCCGCGCAGCTGGCCGAGGAGCTGGCTGCACTGCAAATGCCCGCCGCGAACCTGGTCCTGGAGGTCACCGAGGGGCATTTCATCTCGGAAGACGGCGCGGAATTGCGCACCATGCGCAAGCTCAGGGAGCTGGGCATCCAGGTGTATCTCGACAAGTTCGGTGCCGGATACTCGTCCTTCGGCTATCTCGCGAGACTGCCGTTGGGCGGCATCAAGCTCGATAAGTCCCTGACCAATGGCATCGAGACGGATCGGGTCAAGCACGAGGTGCTGCGCGCGATCGTGGCCATGGCCGATGCCCTGGCACTGGATTGCATTGCCGTGGCGGTGCGCACCGACCAGCAGGCGCAGGTGCTGCGGGCACTGGGAGTGGGCACAGCGCAGGGCTACCACGTCGGCGCCTCGGCGAAGCGTGCTTCGCTCCCTCCTGAGCGTGGGTAGACTGGGCATATGCGGGAGCAATCCCCCGGTGGCCTGACTCGCACTCGCGGCACCCGGCGGGGCCCGTTCACACTGAGCATATGGGGATCTATGAATCAATCATCAATGGCCGGAGCGACCGGTACATCCGCGCGGGCGTGGAGCATCACGCGCTTACCGGGAAAACTTCTCGAAGTCACCTTCAGCCCGGGCATGAGCCTCGGCGCAGACGACACCGCGCGTCTGGTGCAGAGCCTGCAGCATCATTCGGGCAGCCATCCAGCGCGGGTGCTGATCAACGTTTCGGGCCTGAGCAATGTCTGCCCTGAGGTCGCAGGGGTCCTGTCCTCCAACTCACGACCCACACGGTTGGCCTTCCTGGGCGAGAGCCTGATGGACGAGGTGCTTGCCGGCTTCATCCTGCCCGAGCTAGACGACGCGATCACCTCGCGCTACTTCACCGCACGGGCCGCCGCGCTGGCGTACCTCGGCCAGCGCTGAGCCGCCGCAACGCCGCTGGGCCCCGGACACGACTGGACGTCGTGTCCGGGGCCAGCTGCGAGCACGGCGGAGTAATGGCGGTTCAGCCGCGAAGGCCGTAGAGGTCCATGTCCGGGGCCTGCGTGACCAGCCACGGGCTGAACGCCCAGGGGGTGGCGGTCATGGCCCTGCCCAGTTGCAGCGGATCCACCCAGTGGTAGTCCATGACTTCATCGGGCGCCGGAGCCAGCTCCGAGTCGATCACCGCGGTGAACACCGGGCAAATCTCGTTTTCCACGATGCCCGAGGCATCAACCGCCCGGTAGCGGTAGTCGGGCAGCACCACGGACAGGCCGCTGATCTTCATGCCCAGTTCGCGTTGGGCGTGGCGGCTGATGGCGTCCTCGAAGGACTCGCCGGGCTGCGGGTGGCCGCAGAAGGAATTGGTCCAGACCCCGGGCCAGGTTTTCTTGTCCAGCGACCTGCGGGTGACGAGCACCTTTCCCTCGGTATTGAGAACATGGCAGGAGAACGCCTGGTGCAGGGCCGTGTCGGTAGTGTGTACAAGTTCCTTGGGACATGTGCCGATGGGTTCGCCGGTCTCTGAAAGCAGGATTACGTCCATGATCTCAACCGTACCCGAGCTTTCGCGGCCACGGGGCCCGGGCTCGCCAGGGCTGCCGGACGCGGCGGTGCCGCGTAGCTCACCCAAAACTCAGCACCGCGATGATCAGCATGGTCAGCAGGAACCCGCAGACGTAGTTGATCCACAGGAACCGCTTCCAGGCCTTGTTGGCGCTCCCCGAGGTCTCATCCGTGACACCCAGGTGGGGCAGGACATTAAGCACGTAGGGAATGGCCAGCAATCCGGCCAGCGCGGGCAGCCCGTCCAGCGAAGCGAACAGCAGGATGCCCGCCGTCAGGTACGCGCCGAGCACCAGGTAGAGCGTGGTCCTTGCCGAGCTGACGGTGGCGATGGATCCCAGCCCGGCCTCGCGGTCCGGGATGATGTCCTGGATGGCCCCCAGCGCGTGGCTGGCGATGCCCCACAACAGGAAGGCGGTGAAGACGAGCCACTGCGCGGCGCCAAGGGCGGTGCCGGCCAGCACCCAGCCGTACACCGCCGGGGAGACGAAGTGCACCGCGCTGGTCACCGAGTCCAGGCCCGGGCGTTCCTTGAAACGCAGCTTCGGCGCGCTGTAGGCGAGCACCGCGGCCAGCGACACCAGCAGCACCAGATTCGAAGCAGCCGTCCCGGCGAGCGCCAGCACCAGCACGAAGGGCGCGGTGGCCAGCAGGCACCAGCGCAGCACCGCCGTGTGCGATTCCTTCGCGAGCAGCGCGCCCTCGACACCGCCCTTGCGCGGGTTGCGCAGGTCCGATTCGTAGTCGAACACGTCGTTGACCCCGTACATCAGCAGGTTGTAGGGAATCAGGAAGAACAGCGTGCCGACCACGAATTTCCAGTCGATTCCGCCGCCGGCCAGCAGGTAGGCGGCGGCGAAGGGGTAGGCGGTGTTCACCCAGGAGATCGGGCGGGAGGTGAGCAGCAGTTCCTTGATCATCGTGCGCTCCTCGCGGTGGGTTCCGGTCTCGTGTCCTGGTCGCGCGGGGCGGCTGAGAGAAGCCACCAGAGCCCGGAGACGAACAGCACCGCGCACACCGGGTAGAAGAAATCCTCGATCGGCGCCAGGCCGATGCGCACGCCGGTCAGCGTGTGCTGGCCGTAGTCGAAGAGCCCGGCGTAGATCATGAGGTTGTCGAAGATGGCGGTCAGCACCACCATGATGGCCAGCGCCGCTCCCAGCTGGCCCGCGACCCGGCGCACCGGGATCCGGCGGACCAGCAGGGCGGCGGCCAGTGTCAGCGCCGCGGCGGCGGTGAACCAGAGGCCGAGTTCAAGAAACATTCTCCGCTCCCTTCCGCTGCAGGCTGCGGCGCAGCCAGGTGGTGGCCACCGGCCAGCCGGTGACCACGATCATCGATGAATAACACAGGAACAGCAGGAAAAAGACTTCTTCCAGCGGGAACTGGTCCCCCACCATCAGACCGGTCATCAGCTCGGACTCGCGGTGCAGGAAGATGCCCCGCTCGATGGCCAGCACGTCCCACAGGACGAAGAAGCCGGTGCCCGCGGCCAGGGCGATCACCGCGCGCACGGGGTGGCGGAAGATGAACAGCTTGCCCTTCGCGTCGCACAGCAGCATGCAACCCAGCAGGGCGATCAGAATGAGCAGGTAGATCATGGGGCCGTCCTGTCCCGGGTCGCGAAGCCTGCCGGGTCCAGCGCGCCCGGGGCGCTGATCCCCTCGACGGCCTTGGCCGCCAGCTCGCCGCTGATCAGGCACATGGGCACCCCGACGCCGGGGCGGACGGTGCTGCCCGCATAGTAGAGCCCGTCGACGGTGGAGCTGCGGTTGGACGGGCGGAACATGGCGCTTTGGCGCAGGGTGTGCGCCAGGCCCAGGGCTCCGCCCCGGTAGGCGCCGTACTGCTGTGCGAAATCCTCGGGGCCGATGCTCTGGCGCACGATGATCCGCTCGCGCAGGTCCGGGATCTTCGCCCAGCGCGACAGCTGGTCGATGGCTGCGTCCGCGACCTGCTCCACGGCCGGGTCCCCCTGCCCGTCGGGTCCGCCGGTTCCCCAGGCGGCCGCAGCCGGGGCGGGAACCAGGATGAACACGTTTTCGCATCCGGCCGGCGCGACGCCGGGGTCGGTGGCGCTGGATTTGCACACGTAGATGCTGGTTTCCCCGCGCAGCGGTTGGCCTTCGCGGATGCGGGCGAAGTTGTCGTCCCAGTCCTTGGTGAACAGCAGGTTGTGGTGTTCCAGCTGCGGCAGCGTGCCGGTGATTCCCAAGCAGAGAAGCACCGCGCTGGGGCCCGGGTCCAGGGATTCGAAGCGCTTGGCCGTGTGGGTGTGCAGCTGCTGCGGCAGCAGCGTGGAATCCAGGTGGCGGGCGTCGGCGGCCCCGATCACCGCGTCGGCCGTCGTGTGCTGTTCCCGGCCTTCGGCGTCGATCCAGCGCACCGCGCGCACCGCAGGCTTGTGTCCATCACGATTCTGGCCGGTGTCGATCCCGGTGGCCGTGGCGCCGAGCTCGATGCGTGCCCCGTGGCTGCGGGCCAGGTCGGCCATCGCGTCGGCCACGGCGGCGAACCCGCCCAGCGGGTACTGCACCCCCTGGCTCAGGTCCAGGTGGCTCATCAGCTGGTAGAGCGCCGGGGTGCGCCGCGGGCTGGAGCCCAGGAACACCGCCGGGTAGCCCAGGATCTGGCGGGCGGGTGTGCTGCAAAAGCGCCGGGCGATGTGCCCGTGCAGGCTGCCGGTCAGCAGCGGAAGCAGCTGCGGCAGGTGCTTGAGGATGCCCGGGCGCAGCAGGCTCCGCGGGTGGTGGAAGTCGTCGTAGAGGAAGTGCTCCAAGGCCAGCTGGTAGCCGGTCGCGGCGCGGGCCAGGTAGGTGTCCAGTTTCGCGCCGCTGCCGGGTTCCAGCTGCTCGAACAGCTCGCGCGCCGCCTGGCCGGTGCCCACGTCCACCGGTTCGGCGTCGTGCTCGAAGAAGGTGCGGTAGCCCACCGGCAGCCGGCGCAGCTGCAATTGCTCCTGCACGCTGCTTCCCATCAGGGCGAACCAGTGCTCGAAAACCTCGGGCATCAGGTACCAGGACGGTCCGGTGTCGAAGCGGAAGCCCTCGCGTTCCAGGCGTCCGGAGCGCCCGCCCACGTGCTCGTGCTGTTCGAGCACGGTGACCTGGTGGCCGCGCGCGGCGAGCAGGCCGGCGCTGGCCAGTCCGGAGAATCCGGCGCCGATGACCACGACGTGCTTGGGTTCAGGCTGCATGCGGTCCCCCGCTCAGCGGAAGCTGCGCCACGTGCGGGGCTTGCCCGGCGGGCCCGGGATTGAGTTCGGGGTCGGGGGCGCGCCAGCGGTGCCCCGTGGCAAGCACGCGGGCGGCGATCAGCGCCTTGCGCGGTGCGGAGACCGAGATGCGCGCGGTGAGCAGCTGCTCTGCCGGGGCCTTGTCCAGCTGGCGGTTCAGCCGGGCGAACAGGTCGTGGGCCATGCGCACCGCGCGGGCCGCGGCCGGCGCCAGATAGGGCAGCCCGGCGCGGGCATGGGCCAGGTCCGTCTCGATGTCCGCCACCAGCTCCCGCTTGCGCGCTTCGGTGAAGTGCTCGGGATCGATGCCCGGGAAGTACACGCGCTCCAGCTGCCGGCTGTCGGTGGCCAGGTCGCGCAGGAAGTTCACCTTCTGGAAGGCGGCGCCCAGGCTGCGCGCGGCGCGTTCGGCCAGCTGCGCCTGCGCGGGCGTCTCAGCCGGGGCCGAGGGCATGGCCCGGAACACCTGCAGGCACATCAGCCCGACCACCTCGGCGGAGCCGTAGATGTATTCGCGCAGGCTCTGCTCGCTGTGCCGGTGCACACTCAGATCCGCGCGCATCGAGGCGAAAAACGGGTCGGTGAGCCTTTCGGTGATGCCGGTCTCGCGGGCGGTGAGCGCGAAGGCGTGCACCACCAGATTCGTGCTGTAGCCGCGCTGCAGGGCCAGGGCCGTCTGCGCCTGCAGCTCGTCCAGGCAGTCGCCCACCGCCTGCGGGTTCAGGCCGGCCTGGCTGGCGACGCCGTCCACCACCTCGTCGGCGAGGCGGACCAGGGCGTAGATGTTCGCGATATGCGCGGCGCTGGCGGCATCCAGCATCCGGCAGGCCAGCGAGAAGGAGGTGGAGTACTCCCCCAGCACCAGCCGGGCGCTGCGGGCCGCGGTGCGGGAGTAGGTCTGCAGGGCGGTGGGTCGGGCCGCGGCCATGCTCACCAGCTCCTTTCCAAGATCAGCCGGGTGCAGTGGTGCAGCCGGTATTGGGCGTCTTCGGGCAGGCGCAAAAAGGCCGCCGAACGGGTGGCTGAAGTGCACAGCTGGCGGGCCAGCTGGCGGGCGAAGGCCTCCGCGTCCTGCTCGGCCATCGCCTGGCGCACCTCTTGCGCTGCGACGTTGCCGGCGCGGAATTCCTGCAGCAGCACCGCGAAACCGGGATTCTCCGCAGCCAGCGAAAGCAGGATGGTGCTTTTGAATTCGCGCAGATCCGAATCGACGGGCTTGCCGGTATCCTGCGGATCGCCGAAGGTGCCCAGCACGTCGTCGATCACCTGGTAGGCGACCCCCAGCTTGGAACCGATGGCTCCGAGCAGCTGCGCCTGCAGCGCATCGGCCCCGGCCAGCAGCGCTCCGGCCTGCAGCGGCAGCTGGAACGAGTAGGCGGCGGTTTTCAGCTCCTCCATGTGCAGCACATCGGCCGTGGTGGCCGGGTGCGGGTGCAGCGAGTAGAGCAGGTCTTCCAGCTCCCCCGCGCCGGCCTGCTCGATGGCCTGGAAGAAGCAGGCTTCGACCTGCTCCTCGTTGTCCAGCCCCGCAGCGGCCCGGGCCGCGACCTTGATGGCTTCGGTCAGCAAAAGGTCTCCGGCGATCAGCGCGGCGCTGTTGCCCACGTGCTCGGCATCGGTGCGGCTGCGCCCGTAGCCGGAGGCCTCGTCGCGGTAGACCGCGGAGATGGTCGGCGCCCCGCGGCGCAGGAAGTCGCGGTCGATGATGTCGTCGTGGATGATCAGCGCGTTGTGCAGCAGCTCGAACGCGCAGGCCAGGTCCAGCGCCCGGCGGCGGTTGCGCCCGCCGAAAGCCTCGTAGCCGAGCATCACCAGGCCGGGTCTGGCCAGCTTGCCGGTAGCCAGCCGCTCGCCCAGCTGGTCCCAGAGCTGCGCCCCGTGCCGCGAGTAGTTGGCGGTCCGCTGGCGAGCCGATGCGGTGAGGTGTCCTAGATGGCCGGAGATTTCCGCCAGCGTCGCGTCATCGGCGAAGGCGACGCTGCGCTGCACCGGCTGCGTGTCCGTGCGGTCTGCATGTGTGGTCATGGTGTCCCTACTTCGCTGGTTCATCGGTCTGCGTCGGTGCCGGCCCGGCGGCCGGCAGGGAGGATGCGGCAAGCTCTTCGCTGGCCTGCCTCAGCAAGTCGGCAACCCGGACGCGGCCGGGCTCGTCGAGCTGTTCACAGAGTCTATGCAGATTGCGCAGCAACGCCAACCCCGGACCTGTACAGTGCGGATAGTTGGCCCCGGGCCCGATCACGGTTCGGCGGCGGTCTGCGCCATGCGCATGCCGGGAGACGAACCCGCGTGATTCAAGCCGGTCAAGCACGGTGGTTGAGCCGGCCGAGGAAAGGCCCAGGTAGCGCCCCAGGGTCCCGGGGCTCACCGGATCCACCGTCCGCAGCAGGTTCAGTGCCCGCAGGTCGGAATCGTTGAGCTCAAGCTGGGAACGGTAACGATTTTGAGCCAGGTCGTAGGACAGGCACAGTTGCTGGACCAGCCGGAAGAGGTCCCCGGTGGAGACTCGCGGGTCGGGCGGAACTTGTGAATTCTCTGGCATGGTATCTCACTTGGTTGATATTTAGCCTGTCTAGATACATCATGGTTTAAGTATTCGGATTTGTCGACTCTTCCCGGAAAGTTTCTCAGCTGACACCCAAGGAGATGGATCATGCAGCAGTCGATAGCAGTCCCCCGCCGGCCAGTCCTGGCGGCCCAAATAGGCACCGCCCTCGCCATTGCGCTGGCCATCTACGGATCATTCCTGGGCAGCGGTGCCGCCGGCGGCACCCCCATCCAGAACGCCGCCGGCGGATACCTCAGCGCGGATGCCACCCTGCTGGCGCCGGCCGGCCCCGCCTTCTCCATCTGGTCCCTGGTCTATGCAGGCCTTGCCGTCTTCGCGGTATACCAATTCACGCCCGCCGGCACCCGATCCGAAACCCTGCACCGGCTGCGCGGCCCGGCTTCGCTGTCGGCCCTGCTGAACGCGGCTTGGATCCTGACCGCCCAGGCCGGATGGCTCGCCGTGAGCGTCGCAGTCATCTTCATCCTGCTGGCGTCGCTGGTCTGGGTCGCCATGCTCCTGCGCACCTACGGCAGCGCGACGCGGACCGAGCACTGGATCATGTGGATCACCTTCGGCGTGTACCTGGGCTGGGTCTGCGTGGCCAGCTTGGCGAACACCGCCGCGTGGCTTTCTTCGCTGGGAGTCGGCGCCAACGCCTCCTGGCCCGTTGCGGCCGCAATCATCCTGCTGATCGTGGCCGCCGCCATCGCCGTGGCGCTGACCGGCTACACCCGGGGCCAGCTGGCTCCCGCGGCGGCTATCGCCTGGGGCTTGGCATGGATCGGGGCCAGCCGGCTGTCGGGAACCAATGAATCCACGCTCGTCGGCATCTCGGCACTGGCCATCGCCGGCCTGGTGCTGCTGGCGGCGCTCGCCGTCGCGGTGCGCGCCCGCAAGGAACGGAGCCTGCCGTGAAGCTGATAGCCGTCACCGGAGCCACCGGCTACATCGGCGGACGGCTGGTTCCGCTGCTGCTGCGCCGAGGACACCGCGTCCGGGTGCTGGCCCGCGACGCCCAGCGGCTGCGCGATGTGCCGTGGCGGGACCAGGTCGAGGTGGTCGAGGGCAGCCTGCAGGATGCCAACGCGGTGGCCGAATTCTGCCGCGGGGCCCACACCGTCTACTACCTGGTGCATTCAATGTCCGGCACCAAAAACTTCATGTCCGACGAGGAACGCTGCGCGCAAACCATGGCCGATTGCGCCAGGAAAGAATCCGTGGCCCAGCTGATCTACCTCTCCGGATTGCACCCGGAGGGCGAACTGAGCGAGCATCTCGCATCCCGGGTGCGGGTGGGCGAGGTGCTCCAGGACAGGAACCCGGATCCGGACGGGCTTCATACCTTGATCCTGCAGGCGGGGCTGGTGATCGGGTCAGGCTCGGCAAGCTTCGAGATGATCCGACACCTGAGCGACGTGCTCCCGGTAATGCCGGCCCCGCGCTGGGTGAAAAACCGGGTGCAGCCGATCGCGGTGCGCGACACCCTGCACTATCTGGCTGCCTGTGCCGAGCTGGACACTCCGGTGAACGACACCTTCGACATCGGCGGGCCGCGCGCCTACAGCTACGCGGACCTCATGCGCATCTACGCCAAGGTGGCGGGGCTGCGCGAGCCGAGGATCTGGGCCTTGCCGGTGCTCACCCCGCAGCTGGCGTCGCACTGGGTCAACCTGGTCACTCCCCTGCCGCACACCCTGGCCACCGCACTGGTCGGCTCGCTGCAGCACGACTGCGTCATGGGTTCGCACCGCATCGATCAGCTGATCCCCCCACCCGAGGGCGGACTGACCGACTACCCGGACGCGGTGCGCCTGGCCCTGGAGAAGATCGCCTCCGATTCGGTGGAGACCAGCTGGGCCACCGCGCATCCGGTCTCGGCGCCGGCCGAGCCGCTGCCCTCGGATCCGCAGTGGGCCGGACGCAAGATCTACATCGACCAGCGGACCATGGAAACACAGGCTGATCCCGCAGACCTCTACCAGGTCATCGGACGCATCGGCGGGGAATCAGGCTATTTCGTGTTCCCGAGCCTGTGGCGGATCCGCGGGCTGATGGACAAGCTCAGCGGCGGGGTGGGCCTATTGCGCGGGCGCCGCTCGCGCAGCACGCTGGCCTTGGGAGATGTCGTCGACTGGTGGCGCGTCGAAGCGCTGGAACGCAACCAACTGCTGCGGCTGCGCGCGGAAATGCGGGTTCCAGGCCAGGCCTGGCTTGAATTCCGCCTGGAGCAGCGGCCCGGCGAGCGGGTGAAGGTCACCCAGCGGGCGATCTTCGTGCCCCGCGGGCTGGCCGGGCGGGCCTACTGGTGGTCGGTGAGCCCGTTCCACGCATTCATCTTCTCCGGCATGCTCAAGAGCATCGTGCAGCAGGCCGAGGGAACGAGCCCCTAGGATTGACCGGCTTCAGGTTCCTTGCCCTGATCATCGAGAACGGTTTGCGCGCCGTTCATGCTGTCTTCCATGGCATCCGAGGTCCGGGCGAGGAACCTGATAATCACCTCGCGCTCGGCGTCGGTGAATTCCCGCGCCACCTCGAACCGCTGCGCATGGTGGCGCCCCACCTGCTGGCGGGCCATCAGGTGCGTCGGCCCGGTGACTTCGATGCACCAAGAGCGGCGGTCGGTGGGATGCGGGCGGCGTGCGACATGCTCGCCCTCGATCAGCCGGTCGATCATCTTGGTGACCGAAGCGCTGGAAATACCCAAATAGCGGGCGAGCTGGCCGGGGGTGACTGCGGTGCCGGCGTGCTTGGCGGAAATCAGCATGCGCAGGGCGCGCATGTCGGTCTCATTGAGCTTCATGAAGCTCTGGGAATTGCGCATGATTTCGCGTTCAAGCCGGCGCATGCGTCCCATCTCGGCCATGATGCGGTCGATCTGCTCCAAGGCTTCCGGGCTCACTCCCTCGCGCTTGATCAGGTTCTGGTCCGGGTCGGATTCCGCCAGACCATACATCGTGGGCAGCTTTCGCTCGTTCACCGTTCCCCCTATCCAATCCATTTCCCGCGCAGTCTCCCATTCGGCCGCGGCCTACCGGCTTTTCTTCGATGGTAAGCCCTGAGGCTTACGGGCATGCTGAAGACTGCGGTGAAATGCGGAAACCCTGCGACCGAAATCGGTTCGCAGGGTTTTCATTGGTGCGAGTAGAGAGACTTGAACTCTCACGTCCGAAGACACTGGAACCTAAATCCAGCGCGTCTACCAATTCCGCCATACTCGCTCGCGCTACACCGGAAAACGGATTTCCGAATGACGACCTCATTTAGTGTAGCGGAAGTGCCAGTCGATAAGAAATCGACTGCACCGGCTATTACTTGGGGTCAATTCCCAAGTCACGGCGGAGCTTTGCGACATGCCCGGTGGCTCGCACGTTGTACTGCGCGAGCTGGACCTTGCCGTCTTCGTCCACCACGATGGTCGAGCGGATCAAACCTTCGTAGACGCGGCCGTAGTTCTTCTTCTCGCCCCAGGCTCCATAGGCCTCGGCGACAGCGTGGTCCTCGTCGGACAGCAGTGGGAAGTTCAGTTCTTCCTTGGCCACGAACTTTTCAAGCTTGGCGACGCCGTCCGGGGAGATTCCCAGCACCTGGTAACCGAGGCCGGTGAGTGACTCGATGGAATCACGGAAGTCGCACGCCTGCTTGGTGCAGCCCGGGGTGGAGGCGGCCGGGTAGAAGTACACGATGGTCTTCTTGCCTCGGTAGTCGGACAGCGAGACAGCGTTGCCGTTCGAGTCATTCAGGGTGAAGTTCGGGGCCAGATCTCCGACGGAGAGTCGTTCGGTTGGTGCTGCGGCGGTGCTCATCGGTTAAACCTCGTTTCGTAGCTATACAAAAAATCCGGCCTGATGAATCAGGCCGGATCTGCTGTGCGCCCTCCGGGACTCGAACCCGGAACCTAATGATTAAGAGTCATTTGCTCTACCAATTGAGCTAAAGGCGCTAACTTCACTCTGACTAGTTATTTTCGAACCGGTCTTTGCGACGTAGATAATCATACGCAGAAGTCGCAGAAAATCAAAAATCGTACAGCAAGGCCCATCGGTCGACATGAAACCGCTAGTCAGATCATCATTCCCGCTTCAGCCACCAGCGCTCGGCAACGGTAAGCGACCAAATATCATCCCGTGTCTTGGAGCACATTCGGCCGCTGGGAGGCCCCGACCTCCCAGCGGCCGAATGCCCGGAACACTACCGGCGGCCGGTCGGGCGGCGTAGTCGCAGCGCAGCAGCTCCAGCGGCGGTCAGAACCAGAGCACCTAGCACGGTCCACACCACGGAGGCTCCTGTCGCGGCCAGAGAGTCGCGCTCATCTGCCCCGCCCTCGGGTTCCTGTCCGGAGTCCTGCTCTCCGTTCTGAGTTCCTTCCACGGCGTTTCCCGAAGGATCGGCGGATGGATCCGCCGACGGTTCTTGGGACGGCCGTTGCTCTTCATCCGGCGCCGGGTCTCCGGACTCCGGAACGGCGGGATGGGTCGGCGACGGCTGCTCCAGGTCCGGTACGTCGGCGCCATCCTCGTCCATGCCGCTGCCCTGGCCGTCGTCAGGATTCTCCGGTTGCTCCGGAGCCGGCGAGCCTTCCACGACCACCGCACGCGAAGCAATGGCCTGGTTGCCGTTGGCATCTTGGACTGTGTAGGTCAGCGCATAGCTGCCCGGCGCGCCCGTATCCACAGATCCGACTATTTCGATATTCTCCGTGACATCGCCATCCGTGTTGTCCACGGCGCTCACGGAGTCCATCGGGTCGAACGCATCTCCCACTGCGAGCGTGGTTCCTTCCGGGATGGTCAGCTCCGGAGCGACGGTGTCGGTACCTGCCGCAGAGGCTGTGAACACACCCGTCTGGCGCACCTGCCCCGGAGCCAGATCCTGTTGAGTCTGCGCATCGACGCTGGTGACGTACCAGGAGTAGACCTCTCCCTCGGTGAGCCCCGCCCAGACGACCGACGCCGGCCAGCCGGAACGCGCCGTCGCTTCACCGATCACCTCGCCCGTGGGCGCCAAGGACATGACGGCATCGGTGCTGAAGCTGGTCTGGCGCGTTTGCAACTGGATCGGCAGGCGAAGCTCGTCCTCGGTGCCGTCGTAGCGGTTTTCATCGTCGTATTCGGTGGCACCGAAATCGCCGAGCATCGGCGAGTAGGTGTCGATTGCCAGCTCGGAGCGCTCGACGTCGAACTGGAGCATACGCAGGTAGCTGGAGCCGAAACGCAGCATGTCCTGCGGGTTGCGCCCGTCGATGCCCGCGAGGCCGAGCTGTTCGGCGCCGACTTCGTAGAACTGGTAATCGGCGAGCAACTCGACGACGTTGTTCTGAGCCTGCCCCACGTCCTTGCGAACCTGGATGCTCACGCCATGCTCGTGGCCGGAAAGCACCAGGAAGATGTTCTTGTTCTTCTCCAGGATTCCTTCGGAGATGCGCTTGCCGTCGTGCGAGTAAGCGGCGCCTCGCCCGTCGGCGTTGATGCTCGGTTTGTTGTAGGCGTGGGTCATGAGCATCGCATTGCGGTCCGGGTACTGCGCAAGCACGTCGTTGGCCCAGGCGATTTCCGCCTCGGTCACATCAAAGCCCAGGTACAGGGCGATGAAGTCCAACCCTCCGGCACTGAACAGGTCGTAGTGGTTGTCGTTATCACCAGGTGCCCAGGACTGGTAGCTGGCCTGCGCCTGCTTCCACCCTTGGCTGTTTTCCAAGGACTCGTAGCGTTCCGGACCGAAGTACTGGTTGTACAAGTTGTCCGGGCCGACATCCTTGCCCGATCGATTGTCATGGTTGCCCGGCAGTACGCCGTTGGGTATGCCGGTCTCGTCCAGTATCCGCTGCGTTTCGGAGGTGAACTCGAATTCGCGTTCGGCGATCCGGCGCTGCGTTTCTTCGTCGGCGTAGACGTCCTTATGCCAGTTCTCCACGATGTCGCCGGTATGGGCGACGTATTCGATCTTCCGCTGTTCGGCATTTTCGGCGATCCAGCGCGGAATCGCGTTGTAGGCTTCGGCCCAGACCTTCTGCTGTTCCGCCGAGTACTCCTGCTCTACTGCGCCTTCGGCCAGGTACTGGGTGTCGGTGAAATGCACCATGGAGAAGTCGTAGCCGTCGGGGTCTTCGAATTCTCCGCGCACCGGCTCATCGAGGTCGTCGGCAAACGGATCGTGGGCCGTGACCAGCAGTTGCGCCTTGCCGTCCGCTACGTGCTCGGCGGAGATCCCTCCGTCCAAGGTCAACAGGCCATCGCTGACACCGCGGCCGCTGGCCACCAGGTCCCAGGCCGAGTTCTGCTGGTTCCAGACGCGCAATTGCGCTTCGCGCTGCGGGTCAAGCTGCCCGCTCCAGCGCACGCTCTGCTCCGCCGCCTTCGCATCGGCTGCCACGGCGAAACGCTGGTATGGAATCGAGCCTTCGCTGGTCGCTTCGCTGGAGAAGAGTGATTCATCTCCGGGAAGAAGCGCTTCCTCGATGCTTTGCGTCCGAGACTTGTCCCCGGCAGCGAAGTCCAGCGTCTCCGGCAGCTGCGAGATGACCCCGGAGGTGCCGCCCTTGGCGATGCTCGTTTCGCCGGCGTAGAAAGTGGAATGCACATCGCCGCCGTCGGGATTGGTGGCGTTGGCCGACAAGGTCACAGTGCCCTTGCCTTGACCGGTCTGAGTGCCGTTGCCTTCGGGGATGCTTCCGGAGGTGAATTCGATCTGCTGCGAGATGCCACGGCCGAACACATCGGTTCCTGAAGCCTCAATGAGGTGTTTGCCTTCAGTCATTCCGGCAATCGGATCGCCGGGTTCAATCGGCTCTCCATCCAGCGTGTATTCCACGTTCGCGCCAACCAGATCCTGGATGTTCCATTCAACCTGGAATTCCGAGGCCTTGGTGATGTTGGAGCCGGCAGCCGGAGTGCTGGACTCGATCCCTGCAGCCAGACCCTTTGAGTGGCCGAGCGCTTGCGCATTCAGCGAAGCGATATGCGGCGGCGCCAACGGCTGGCTATAGATGCGGGCTGCAGCAATCTTCGACTTGCCGTGGAACTGCACGTTGCCATTGGATGAATCGGCGCCCAGCACGAAGTTGTGCGCTTCGGGTTTCGGCGGCCAGGTGACGGTGGAACCGCTGGTTTCCTGGGCCGCGACGAGCTTTCCGTTGAGGTAAAGCTTGATCTGCTTGCCGTCGAAGACTCCGACTGCGTGGTACCAGCGACCGCTCTCAATCGCTGCGGTCGCCGAGCGATAGGCGCCGGTATGCAGCATGAAGGACAGCTTGTCGCCGACCAGACTCAGCGAGAATCCCCCTGCTTCCTTGTTGGAGCAGAGGTTCTTTTCACCGGTAGCCGTGGTGTCGCCGTCGTAGCGGAAGACGCATTCCAGGGTCATCCCCTGGGAAAGCGACTCGTATTGGTCTCCCAGGGGGTAGGCCAGTGCGTCATTTTGCCCGTCGAAGCTGGCCACGTGCTTGCCCATCGCGCCGTCCTTCGCAATGACCGGCTCGTCATAGATGTCCGCCTTCACACCGCGGGAACTATCGATGCTTGAACCGTCCGCGAAATCGATATTCAATACGTCTGCCTCAGGCGCTTCGGGCATGGTGTGGAATTCATCGCTTAGTGACAGAGCTTGGGCGGCTGGCAACGCCTCGCTGTAAAGTCGCGCCTGCCCCAGCACGACATCGGCGAAAGCCTCGCTCTTTCCGACGGCGCTATCCGCTCCAATCACCATATTCTGCGCCCGCGGATCGACAGGAGTCATGGTGCCGGCTGCGGGGGTTTCAGCCACCATCTGGCCATCCACATAGAGCTTGATGGACTTGCCGTCGAAGGAGCCCACCACGTGATACCACTGGTCAGTGCGTAGCGAGGTGGAAACACGCTTATAGGAGCCATCCACATGCAGCATGAAGTCGAGTTTGCTGTTCTTGGCAGTCAGGGCGAAGCCGCCACCCTGCTTGTTGCCGCAAAAGGTCACTTCCTTGGAAGGCAGTTCTCCATCGAATTTCACGGAGCACTCAACGGAGAACGAATCAGCAAGCTTGTCGTAATCCGCCTCGGCCAACTCGTAGGAGTAGGCATCATCAGCACCGTCGAAATCGGCGCTAATTCTGCCGTTCTGCTCGTCGACCTGTAGCGACGGTGCACCAAAAGTACGCAGAATTCTTCCCTGGGCCTGATCCTCAGCGGACTTCGTAGAGAAGTCGACATTCAATAGGTCAGCTGTCACCGTGCTCGGTGCCGCCCATGCAGCGGGAGCCAGCCCCACACCAGTAGTCAGCACCGAAGCGCCTACGAGCAACGAAGCGAGAGTCGTAGATTGAGTTTTCATGGTCTCTTTTCTTTACGAGGTACGAGCCGGGTACCTTGGCAAAGCTACGGAGGCCAATCGAACTCAAGATGTTAATTCACGAATATCGAGTGACTTAACGATTAATCTTCACTAACGAGCACTACCTGTGCACTTAAAGTGCGAAGTGAATTGGAGATTCATTCCGAAAATTTCCTGAAGTTCTGCGGAAGAGTCAATGAAAACTGTTATTTTTGATCAGAATATTGTTAATTTCACGGGCATCACCGCTGCGTGGCCGATGGCGGGAAACAACGCAACCTGCAAGTCGTCGCCCCAAGGAGAACCTCGGGTAGATAACACAAAAGGCCAGACCTAAGTCTGACCTTGCTTGTGCGCCCTCCGGGACTCGAACCCGGAACCTAATGATTAAGAGTCATTTGCTCTACCAATTGAGCTAAAGGCGCATATTCATTTGTGTAAACAATGACTTCTAGAACAAAGAAATTGTTCGTGCGCCCCCCGGGACTTGAACCCGGAACCTAATGATTAAGAGTCATTTGCTCTGCCAATTGAGCTAGAGGCGCCCGCTGCGATGTTCTAGAAGCTTTTGGGCTTCGCGCTTTCGCAACGAGATAAAACTCTACCAGCTTTTGAGCTTCGCGCAAATCGAGAGCCCTCTTTTCTGCGGTGAGCTTCATTACATGAGATGACTAGGGGTTACTACCACCGCGACCACGGACTTTGTAGAGTGAATTCATGACTACCCAACGCACGGTTTCCTTCCCCACCCAAGAGCTGCTCGACGCCGTGGGAGAACTGCCCGCGAACCTGAAACCGGTTATTTGGGACCTCGAATCAGACCCGGATTCACCGCTGGAAGACATCGACATCGCGATCTTCCCTTATATGGCAGATCCGGAATTCCTGAAGAATGTCCGCAGAGCCGAGAATGTCTCGGTAGTGCAGACCCAGACGACCGGTTATGACGGAATGGTCGACATGATCGGCGACCGCGCGAAAATCAATACCGCATCGGGCGTGCACGCCGCAGCGACCGCGGAGATCGCCCTCGGGCTGGCCCTCGCATCGCTGCGCGGATTCCCGACCTCCGTCCGCGACCAGGACCATGGACAGTGGAATCCGATGCGCTGGCCGGGCTTGGCCGACCGCACCGTCGGCCTTGTAGGTGTCGGCGGCATCGGCGAGGAAATCCGCAAGCGGCTGGACCCCTTCGAGGTGAACCTGCTGCGTTTCGGCTCGACCGCGCGCACCGACGAGCACGGAGAGGTTTACAGCACGGAGCAGCTGGCCGACTTCGCAGGCCAGATCGAGGTATTGATCCTCATCGTTCCGCTGAACGACTCAACCCATCACCTGGTCGACGCCGAGCTCATGGCGAAGCTGCCGGACGGGGCGACCATCGTCAACGTCGCCCGCGGACCGGTGGTCGACACCGACGCGCTGGTCGCCGAGGTCTCCAGCGGACGACTGAACGTCGCCTCCGATGTCTTCGACCCGGAGCCGCTGCCGTCGGACCACCCGCTGTGGAAGTGCCCCAACGCGTTGATCACCCCGCACAACGGCGGCAACACCCAGGCGTTCTTCCCGCGGATGGTGAAGCTGCTCAAGCGCCAGCTGCAGGCCTGGTCCCAGGGGCAGGACGGCGAGAATCTGGTGCACCGCCCCTAGCCACGAGCTATTGCTAACATTTTGATCTCATTGGCGGCATCCCCGGCAGGTTCACGGGGTGCCGCCAGTTCGTTGCGCTATCTTTGATAGATATCCCTGAGCATCCCGCGGTCCTTGCGCACTCGCACAATGCCGTCGCGGTGCGCCTCGGGGAGCCCTGCCTGCCAGATTAGGAAGTTGAGCCGCATCGTGCCCGAAAAGCCGCAAAACCTCGTCTCACGACGCGCATTGTTGACCGGCACCCTGGCGAGCACAGCCCTGGCCCTCACCGCTTGCACCCCGTCGCCGAACAGCTCCGCGACGGCTTCGCCGACGGCCACCGAGGCGGCCGCCGAGGTTCCGCGCACCCTGCGCCTGGCGGCCCCCGCTCCCCCGTCGGGACTCGATCCGGCGATCACCGGTGACAACGAGTCCTTCCGCATCTCGCGGCAGATCTACGAAACGCTGATCTCCATCGACGCCAACACCGGCAGCCCGATCGCCGGCCTGGCCGAATCCTGGACCCAGTCCCAGGACGGGCTCACCTATACCTTCACCCTGCGCCGGGGAGTCCTCTTCCACGACGGCACCGAGATGGACGCCGAAGCGGTGGTTGCGAACTTCACCCGCTGGGCCTCGCTGCCCCGGGAGCTCTCGGACTACTCCAGCCAGGGCTTCACCGACGTCTTCCACCACGTGGACGACATCCCCAAGCTCCCTTCCGAAAAAGACCTGCAGCTCAAGGTCGACGATGAGAACCCACCCACCGAACGCGACCTGGCCGCGCAACAGCAGCGTTTGGAGCAGCTCGCGGCACTGAAGCCGATCTTCGAGCAGGAGCTGTTCACCGGCAAGTCCTCCGCCGGCAGCGCCAGCTACTTCGGCTCGGTCAAGGCCACCAGCAAGTACCTGGTGACGCTGACGCTGCGCCGCCGCCTGCCCATGCTAATCGACGCGCTGTCGCTGCCCGGCATGGCCATCGCCGCCCCGTCCACGCTGACCGGCGGCCCCAAGGCGAACCCTGCCAAGTCCCTGCTGACCGCACCGATGGGCACCGGCCCCTACCGCTTCATCTCGCACAAGGACCAGACGGTGCGGCTGGAGCTCTTCAAGGACTACTGGAACCGCGGACGCCTTGAGGCGAACAGCCAGCACCCGCAGGTGGCGCTCATTTCCTCCGTGCCTTCCCCCTACAACCGCGAGAACGCCATGAGCGCGGACGAGATCGACGGCTTCGACCTGGTGTCCGTGGACGTCATGCGCGACCTGGTGCGCAGCGCCAAGCTGGTGGTGCAGCGCGACCCGTTCTCGGTGCTCTATCTGGGCATGGACCTGCGCAACAAGTGGCTGGCCAAGCGCGAGTTCCGCCAGGCCATCGCGCACGCCGTGGACAGCGGCCAGCTGGCCGGCAAGCTGTTCATCCAGGGCACCAAGGCCGCGGCGAGCATCATCCCGCCGGCGCTGTCGGTGCCGGAACCCGAGGCGCGCTACAACCACGACGAGAACACCGCCCTCAAGCTGCTGGAACAGGTCGGCTACCGGGGCGAGGAGATCGAGTTCGCCTACCCGCTGCGCGTCTCGCGGAACTACCTGCCGCTGCCCGAGCGCGTTTTCGCCCAGCTGGCCGAGGACCTGGCCAAGGTCGGCATCCGGATCCGTCCGCGCCCGATTCCGTGGACCGAAGGCTACGTGGACACCGTGCGCTCGAACCGGTTCACCGGCCTGCACCTGCTGGGCTATTCCGGCGGCTATCGCAGCGAGGATGATTTCCTATCGGGCATCCTGTCCAGCAAGGCCAATGAATTCGGCTACAGCTCGGCGTTACTTGACTCACAAATCCTCGCCGCCCGCTCGCTGGATCGGGGCGAGGAGCGCACTGCCGCCTATGCCGCAATCCTGCAGACGCTGAACTACGACCTGCCGCTGCTTCCACTGGTATTCCCCATTTCGGCGCTGGCTTTCAACCCCAACGTGGCCTTCTACCCGTCCTCGCCGATGCTCAACGAGTGCTACGCCGATGTCCAGATGAGCAATTCACCGGCTATCTCAAGTTAGCCACCACTGACCCATCTTAGTCAGTTAAGGATTTCTAACCGGCGGGGATATAGGTCTACTCTGGGTTAGAGCAAAGTATCACTGTCGATGGAGATCCTCGTGCCTTCTGTAACGTCAACCGAATCTTTTGACGTAGTACTAATTGGAGCCGGCGTCATGAGTGCCACGTTGGGCACCCTGATCAACCAGCTGGAACCAACCTGGTCTATCGGACTTTTCGAAAACCTTGACCAGGCCGGGCTGGAATCCTCCTCCCCGTGGAACAACGCAGGCACCGGCCACTCGGCACTGTGCGAGCTGAACTACACCGCGGCGAAGGCCGACGGTTCCGTGGATCCCGCCAAGGCCATCGGCATCAACGAGCAGTTCCAGATCTCCCGCCAGTTCTACTCGTGGGCAGTTGAAAACAAGCGCGTGGCAGGCAACGGCTTCATCAACGCCCTGCCGCACATGTCCTTCGTCATCGGCGAAGACCACTCCAAGTACCTGCAGACCCGCTACGACGCCCTGAAGCCGAACGTCCTGTTCGACGAACTGGAAATCACCAACGATCTGGACACCATCAACGAGTGGACCCCGCTGGTCGCCAAGGGCCGCGACCAGTCGCAGAAGGTTGCAGCTTCCCGCGTAGTCTCCGGCACCGACGTTGACTTCGGTCGACTCACCGCCGACCTGACCAACTCGCTGGGCGCAGCTGGCGCCTCGATCAACTTCGGCCACAAGGTCAAGAACCTCAAGCGCGACGGCGCCGGCTGGGAACTGACCGTCAAGGACAAGGCCTCGGGCGCGGTCAAGACCGTGAAGGCCAAGTTCGTGTTCGTCGGCGCCGGCGGCGGTGCGCTGCCGCTGCTGCAGAAGTCGGGCATCGACGAGATCAAGGGCTTCGGCGGCTTCCCGGTATCCGGCCAGTTCCTGCGCTGCACCGATGAGACCATCATCAACCAGCACCACGCCAAGGTCTACGGCCAGGCTTCGGTCGGCGCCCCTCCGATGTCGGTTCCTCACCTGGATACCCGCTTCGTCGACGGCAAGCGTTCGCTGATGTTCGGCCCGTACGCCGGCTTCTCCATGAACTTCCTGAAGTCCACCGGGCAGATGGACCTGCCGCTGTCGCTGCGCCCGCACAACATCATCCCGATGCTTGCAGTGGCCAAGGACAACATGGACCTGACCACCTACCTGATCAAGGAAGTGCTCAAGTCCCGCGCCAAGAAGGACCTGTCGCTGGCAGAGTACTTCCCTCAGGCCGACGGCTCCAAGTGGGAGCTGATCACCGCCGGCCAGCGCGTGCAGGTCATCAAGAAGGATGCCAAGAAGGGCGGCGTCCTGCAGTTCGGCACCGAGGTCATCACCTCCTCGGACGGCACGATCTCGGGCCTGCTGGGTGCTTCCCCAGGCGCATCGACCGCCACCCCGATCATGATCGGCCTGCTCTCGCGCTGCTTCCCGAAGCAGTTCGCTGGCTGGGAGTCGAAGCTGAAGGACATCGTTCCTTCCTACGGCCAGAAGCTGAACGAGAACCCGGCGCTGTACGCCGAGGTCAAGGCAGCCACCGACAAGGCGCTGGGACTGAACTAGTCGCCGCCTAAACTGATGGCCCGCACACCAGCTGGTGTGTGGGCCATCAGTCGTTTCCGCCAGCACCGCATTGCTCGGAAGACAACAAATTCAGGAAGCACGCCGGTATTCCAGATGCGGCCGCAGCTGGAGCAGTACATCGATATAGTTCTCATTCGGCATTTTCAGCCTCTTGTTGAGGTCGGCCACGAATTCCGCATCTTTCGCCAGGCTGCGCAATCTCGAAATCGGAAGCGGCTTGCTCAACTGAACACCACGGCTATCCAACACCACGAAGATGCCGGGCTCGACTTCGTCCAATGTCAGCGCCAGCTCCGGCGTATCGGTATTGCCCACTGATCGTGAGGTCATGGCCCACTCACCTTCTTCATGTGCTTCCATGTTATTCCTTTTCAGTTTCGCGCTGGTGGTCAGTTCGGCTGTGGCCTTCCGCTGACGGGTTGCTCAGGTCTTCAACAACGAACTCAGCCGCAATCAGTTCGGAAGCCAGCGACCTGACTATCGCCAGCTCCGCCCGGTTCACATGCCACCGGGTTCTTGCCCTCCATCCGTATTTCACCATGTCCTTGCCGTTCTTCCACGCAAGCTCAGGCGCAGCAGTTCCGGCCTGGACCTTCAACAAGCTTATTCCCGTGGCATGCAAGGCCTGGTTCTCGCTATCGAGAAGCAGGATCGCATATTCAACATGTTTCCACCATTGGTCAGCATGATCCACGCGAGTCCGCAGTCGCAAGGTACGAACGGCGGCCCACGCCGCGGCTGCCGCAACTATCGGGGCAACCGCCGGCGCAAACTTGCCCAGGCCCTCAATGCCGGGCCCCATCCATTCCCAGAGAGAATCGATCTCCATCCCTGCATGGTATTCGGATAATTGGCACCCGGAAATTGTTTATCCACAGCAGCCGGTGCCGAACGCCCGGCTGGCTAGGCAACCCGTCGCCGCAAGTATCCTCCATTCGGATGATCTTCGGCTTAAACGCCCTCGGATTTTCGGCAGTTTTCGGCCGACGAACTAGAGTTAAACTAATCCCACCCCATTTCGCGACACCGCTAGGACCATACCCGCATGCAGCGCTTGGCCATCTTGTCTCTGAAAAACCGGGCGCTCATCGCGCTGGTCACGGTCTTTGCCGCCGTCTTCGGCGTCATCTCCATGAGTTCACTCAAGCAGGAGCTCATACCCTCCCTCGAGTTCCCGCAGATCTCCGTCATGGCCACCCAGACGGGCGCGAGCCCCGAGGTCATCGACGAGCAGGTCGCCGGCCCGCTGGAGACCGCCCTGCAGGCGGTGGAGGGCCTTGAGTCCTCGACCGCGACCTCGCAGACCGGCTTCACCCGCATCTCGCTGATGCTTGAGTACGGCACGGACATGGACCGCGCCCGCTCCCAGGTGGACCGCGCGATCGCGAACGCCAAGTCCAGCCTGCCGGAAGACGTGGAGCCCACGGCCTTCGCCGGCTCGATCGCCGACTTCCCGATCATGCAGATGGCGATCTCCTCCGACAAGTCGCTTCAGGCGCTGAATGACGACGTCGAACGCATTATGCTGCCCAAGCTGCAGAAGATCGACGGGGTGCGCGAGGCCTCCGTCTCCGGCGGCGCCTCCCAGCACATCGCGGTGATCCCGGACGACGCGAAGCTGCGCGCCGCCGGGCTGACGGTGGCGGATCTGAAGGACGGCATCGAGAACGCCGGTTCCCCGATGCCCATCGGCACCCTGGACGTGGACAACCTGACCCTGCCGGTGATCGCCGGCTCCGCCCCGGACACGCTGGCGGCGATCAAGGAAATCCCGCTGCCGACCGACAAGGGCCCGGTGCTGCTGCAGGATGTCGCCAAGGTCTCGGTGCAGGCCGATACGGCCACCAGCATCACCCGCACCAACGGCGCCGAAACCCTGTCGGTGGCAATCACCAAAACCCCGGACGGGGACACCGTGGGCCTGTCCCACGAGATCACCGGCATGCTCGACGAGCTGCAGGCGGAGCTCGGCTCCAATGCCAAGATCACCACCATCTTCGACCAGGCCCCGTTCATCGAGTCCTCCATCGAGTCGCTGACCACCGAGGGAGCGCTGGGCCTGGGCTTCGCGGTGCTGGTCATCCTGGTCTTCCTCTTCTCCATCCGCTCCACCCTGGTCACCGCGATCTCCATCCCGCTGTCTCTGATGGTCACCTTCATCGGCATGAACGCCGGCGGCTACACGCTGAACATGCTGACCCTGGGCGCGCTGACCATCTCGATCGGCCGCGTGGTGGACGACTCGATCGTGGTCATCGAGAACATCAAGCGCCACCTGGCGCACGGCGAATCCAAGTCGCAGGCGATCCTGCTGGCCGTGAAGGAGGTCGCCGGGGCCATCACCGCCGCGACGCTGACCACCGTTGCGGTGTTCCTGCCGATCGCGCTGGTCGGCGGCATGGCCGGCGAGCTGTTCCGCCCGTTCGCGATGACCATGACCATCGCGCTGCTTGCCTCGCTGGTCGTCTCGCTGACCATCGTGCCGGTGCTTGCCTATTGGTTCCTGCCGCACCGCCCGGGCAGCGCCGCCACCCACACCGTGCACCTGGCCGAGGACAAGTCCTGGATGCAGCGCGCCTACGCCCCGGTGCTGCGCGGCACCCAGAAGCACCCGGTCATCACGCTGCTGGCCTCCGTGCTGATCCTGGCCGGCACCGTGGCGATGACCCCGCTGCTGCAGACCAACCTGCTGGGCAACACCGGGGAGAACTCGATCTCCATCACCCAGAAGATGGCCCCGGGCACCTCGCTGGAAACCACCCGCAAGGAAGCCGAGAAGGTCGAAAGCGTGCTGCGCCAGACCGAGGGCATCACCGACGTGCAGATGACCGTGGGCTCGGCCAGCGGCTTCGCGGCGATGTTCTCCTCCGGTTCGGACACCGCGAACTTCACCGCGATCACCGACCCCGACGCCGACCAGCTGGCCCTGGCCGACACCGTGCGCGCCGAGCTGGATACGCTCACCCTGCCCGAGGACTCGTCCCTGAAGTTCTCCGGCAGCTCAGGGGGCATGATGTCCTCCGACGTGACCGTGGAGGTGAAGGCCCCGAACGAGGACATCCTGCGCGATGCCACCGCCAAGGTCAGCCAGGCCATGGAGGGCACCGAGCACGTCACCCAGCTCAGCGACAACCTCTCCGCGATGCGCGAGCAGGTCAGCATCGACATCGATGCGAAGAAGGCCGCCGCAGCCGGGCTGACCGAGACCGAGCTGTCCGGGATCGTCGCCTCCCAGGTCTCCCCGGTGCCGGCCGGCACGCTGCGCCTGGAATTCACCGACATGAGCGTGCTGATCGGCGAGGGCATGGACTTGACCTCGCTGAAGGAGCTGCAGGAGCTGCAGATCCCGACCGCCTCCGGCGTGAAGCAGCTGCAGGACCTGGCCACGGTGGAACGCACCGACGTGGTCCGCCAGGTCACCACCTCCAACGGCCAGCGCATCGCCACGGTGTCGCTGACGCCGCAGGAGAACATGCTCGGCTCGGTCTCCCAGCAGGTCACCGAGCGCCTGGCCGACGTGGAGCTGCCCGAGGGCGCGACCGCGCAAATCGGCGGCGCCGCCACCGAGCAGGCCGAGTCCTTCAACCAGCTCTACCTGGCGCTGCTGGCGGCCGTGGCGATCGTCTACGTGATCATGGTGGCGACCTTCAAGTCGCTTATCCAGCCGCTGATCCTGCTGGTCTCCATCCCGTTCGCCGCCACCGGCGCGATCGGCCTGCTGCTGGCCACCGGCATCCCGCTGGGCCTGCCGTCGCTGATCGGCATGCTGATGCTGGTGGGCATCGTGGTCACCAACGCGATCGTGCTGATCGACCTGATCAACCAGTACCGCCATGCGACGCCCGAACGCGCGGCGATGAGCCTGCAGGACGCGATCACGCACGGCGCCCGCCAGCGCCTGCGCCCGATCCTGATGACCGCGCTGGCCACCATCTTCGCGCTGATGCCGATGGCGCTGGGCCTCACCGGGCAGTCAGGCTTCATCTCGCAGCCGCTGGCCGTGGTGGTCATCGGAGGCCTGGTCTCCTCCACCCTGCTGACCCTGGTACTGGTGCCGGTGCTCTACCACCTGGTCGAATCCCGCAAGGAGCGCTCCGCCCAGCGCCGTTTTGCCCGCCGCGACGCGCAGCGCCAGGCGACCTCGGCTGAGGACCTGGCAGCTGCCATGGACGGCGCGACCGCGCGCATCATCGCGCCGGGTCGGGACAGCGAGTCCGGCCAGCTCGGCGTCGCGGCCAAGCCCGGCAAGTCAGACAAGCCGGCCAAGCCGGCCAAAGCCCCGAAGCAGCCGAGGAAGCAGTCCGGCGCGGATGCGGTTCCCGCGCCGAAGTCCGCTTCCGAGGCGGCCAAGGAAAGCGGCCAGATCGTGAACCCGGCGACCGGCCAGTTGCCGCTCTCCCGCAAGGAACGCAAGGAATTCGAGCAGATGCTGCGCGGATCCGCGCAGGACCAGCCAGATTCCGGGGATCCCGGCGCTTCCGGGGAACCGGGCACGCGCCGCTAGGTCGCGGCGAGCAGAAGCCAGGGCGGGTGCATCGAATGGTGCTCCCGCCCCGGCTTTGCCGTGCACGGACCCTGGGCCTAGCTGACCTGGCTCCCCGCCTTGTCGACCCGGCGGTGGAAGCGCATGCCTGCCAGCCCTCCGAGCACGGCTCCCAGCAGCGCCACCGCGGCGACGACCACCAGGGCGATGATTCCCGCCGCACTGAGCGTTCCCTCGTTCACCGGAATCCTCGGGAAGCTGTTGACCTGCGCCAGCACGTTGTACTGGCTGCCGCCGATCCAGCCCAGCAGGGCGACAACAGCGGAAATCACCAGAGCCCACAGCCAGACCGCCACACCCTGCCGGGCTCCGTGGAAGCGGGCCATCCGCCCCGCCACGTAGCCGCCGCAGTAGTAGGAGACCAGGACGATGGCGGCCAGCACGATGATTCCGAGCATTCCCACGGTCTGCGGGTCCTGGTTCAGGCTCTGGGCCACCTCATCCGGGTTGGTTCCGGTGCTGACCCCGACGGCCGTCCCGGCCGCGGCCACCAAGGCGGTGAGCACCACGCCCATGCCGGTGGCGCTCAGCCAGCCGAAGAAGGCCGAGCCGATCTTCATCCCGCCGTACAGGTGCTTTTCCCTTTCCACCGCCGCATTCCGGTCTCGCGGCGGATCCTGCGCCCCGGGCCGGTCAGAGCGAGGCGTCGCGTCCGGCTCGTACCGTTCGCTGCCCGCGAGATTCCGACCTTCGGCCGCGTCCCGGTCCCGGGGCCGCATCCTGTCGTCGTCCATCGGCATGCGGTGCGCTGGTTCCGACGCGCCTTCGCCGCGCGGATCGTTTTCTGCACTGGTGCTCATGATTCCTCCTAGCTGACTTGGCCTGGGCCGTCGCCCTGCGACAGGCGGCCCGGGCTAGATCCCGTCATCCCGGGACCGGTCGCGGTTCGCCGGATCCACACGTCCGGAATCCCCCTCGGTTTCCACTTCTTCCTTGCGCAACCGCTCGGTCACCTGCTCATCCTCGGTGACCGTCTCGGTGCCCAAACTGACTTTCTCCACCGGAACGGCTTCCTTTTCCACGAACGGGCGTTCGGCATGCAGGGTGACTTCTTCTTCCTGCTCGCCAAGCTCGGTCTCGCCGGCCACGCCTGCGGCGCCGTCTCCGGCCAGCGGCTCACGTTCCACCCGGACTTCCTCGTGGCTGACCGGAACCGTGGTCGTGACGTCCTCGGTGACCACGTACTTGCGCAACCTGACTCGCCCGGTCTCCACCGACTCGGTCCCGACACGCAGCTGTTCCTCGGAGCGGGTCATGGACTGGTCCGCGCCATGGCCCGCCACTGGCTCGTCCTGTCCGCGAACCGGGTCCATCTCGTCTTGGACGCCCGCGCTCTCGCCTGGTGCCAGGGTGCCGACACCGCCGCCCAATGGATCGTCGGCGGTGCGGTCCATGCCGGACTCGCGATCCATTCCCGTGCCGCGGTCTGCTTCGATTCCCTCAGGCCCCGTGGCATCGTAGGCGCGGTTGTAATAGCGGTAGAGTTCCTGTTCGTCTGCCGGGCTCAAATGCCCGTCCTGGTCGTCTATGCGCGGTGCGCCCTTGACCGTCTGCTTGTCGAATGGCACGGTCACGGTGTCGCCGTCCACGCTGGCCTCATCCAGCGGGACGAAGCTCTCGGAAAGTCCGAACAACCCCGTGCGCACGGTGACCCACTGCGGTTCTCCGGTCTGGTCATCCAAAAAGACCTGGCCGAACTTGCCGATCTTCTCCCCGTCGGCTCCTACGACTGTTCCGTCGTGGTGTAGCAATTCGTCAATCTGGTGCTTGTCAATCATGATTTCGTTCCTCCCGTTGCGGTATTCGGTAGTTCGATATTCCGGAAAGCGTTGGCTTCACGGATGATCCTGCGCCCATGCCGGGCGTGACGTCGTACCATCGATCCATCCGGCGCCGCGGATTGCGCGGCAGCCGGAGCGTGGATATTTCGTACCCAAGGCAGCGTTGATGCCCTTGGGCCACCTTTTTCCCTTCAGCAGGAAGCACCGGCAGGTACGACTATTGCACCCTGCGTTCTGGCCGGGTCCGCTGTCTTGCAGCCGCATGGACGATGCCTTGGCAACGACTGTGAACTTGTAAATCTTCTGCCATCGCCACCGGTTCGGTGCCATATTTTGCCGTTTGTTCTCGGCCGTTTGTTTCAGGCATCGCGGCGGGCGAATCGGGCCGTCCCGGCAGCCAGAAGCGCCCCAGGCGACAATTATCTAAAGCGCGGTCCTGAACCGTAGGACCCGGCCGCACCAGTGGCCATGAAGGTGGCGGCGTTCTTCGGAAGATTCTAGTTCAGCGGTTTTCACGCCCTGCAAAATGTGGACAACAAGGTCGTGGCCCTGTCCGTGGAAGATTTCTGTAACATCTCGGTGAGCATGGACTGTTCCGAGGTTGCGCGGTCGGTTGACGCGCCAGGACTGGAAAAGCCGTTCTTCACCATCTCCTCGACCATGGCACCGTCGGAATCCACCTGTTGCGACTACGCGGCACGCACCAGGCTGCTGAGCTACGTGCTGGTTTCCGCAGAGCATCTTCATCCCTTGAAGGAGAACTGCCGATGCCCCTGAACGAAACCGATCCCGTCCGCGTCCTCGTTGCCGAGGATAACAACTCGATCCGTGCCGGGTTGCGCACGGTCCTGTGCACGGACAATACAGTGCAGATCGTCACGGGTTGGAAAACGGCTACCGCTGTATCGGGCATGCCCAGCGTCTGGAACCGGATGTCATGCAGCTGGACCTCCGCATGCCCCAGTTTGACGGGCCCTCGGTGCTTGAGAAGCGGCAAACCCAAGACAGCGCACCCAAGGGAACGCAGCCACGGTCCTGATCCTGACGGCCTTCGGCGAGGAAGACTACATCGACCGAGCCTTGCCCGCTGCATTTGTCGCAACCTTGACCGGACGCGAACTTGAGGTGCTGGTCCGGCACGGTTCGGGCAATTCGAACGTCGAAATCGCGGCACCCAGGGTTATCCTGGAGGCCACGGCGACGGGCTATGTCATCGCCACTGCGAAGGTGTCGCATGCGCGGCCTTTGCCGGCGCTAGTCAGTCTCGCCGGCGGGCGGCCGGGAAGCCGGGGCGGCGAGCAGGTTGGCAAGCCGGGCGGCTGCGGCATGATCGCTGGCCGAGGCCTTCTGGTTCTCCTCGATCACTGCGGCCAGGACTTCGGCACGATGGATTTTCACACCCTTGGGCGCGTCAATTCCTACCTTGATCGAATCGCCTTTCGACTCAAGGATCGTCACTACGATGCCCTCGCCGATCAGGACCTGTTCTCCGACTTTCCGAGTGAGTACCAGCACCTGACTATCATATCCGTCCGAAAGAGTTCGGGTGTCACCACGAAGCCCTCAGTCGGGCAGCCTGAGCACCGGGTACCCCAGCGATTCGACGGTTTCAGGAGTGGAAGTTTGGTCCGAATACAACGCGATAATGCACGCTACCGCGTGATGTTCGGCCACCTGCCCCACCCAGATGGCGGTGTCCTCGGCCTTAAGGCGTGCATCGACCACCAGCACCAGTTGATCCGCGCCCACACTGCGAATCTTCTCCTGCTCGGCTTGGCTACCTGCCGCCGCGAGCTGCATGGCAAGCAGCACACACGTTTCCTCGGCCACCGCCGCGGCCCGGGCCTCCAGCGCCGCTCGTCGGCCGGCAACTATCCGCACCTGACGGCCCTGGCCGATTCCGGGCGCCGCAGGGGCGCCGGAAGCCATCGGCTCGGTTTGGGCGATCAGGTTGCTCCCGTCGTCCAGAAGCATGGACGCGGTGAGAGCGTCGGCGTCCTTGCCGATCAGCAGCACCAGATCCCCCGGCTGTCCCCGGAAGACCTGCTGATTCGTCGTGGTCGTCGCAGCGTTGCGTTGCGGCTGCCGGGCAGGGGCAGCAGGTTCCGGGTTCGCCGCCCGCCGGCCCGCCGCCGGATAGAGGGAAAAACTCTGGGCATCGAGCACCGCGTCGAAATCCGCGGCCTTCGCGGGTTCGGATCCTTGACCGGCAAGCTGCAATTCGGCAGCCTCGACGCGTTCAAGCAGCTGGCCCACCACGGTCTGGGCAGCGGCCGGCGCCTGACGGGCAGGAGCCGGCTCCGCGGGCTTCCGCGGACCGCGGCGCACCGGGACCAGCCGATGGCGACGCACCGGTGCCGGGATGGGTTCCTCACGGACCTGGATCACCGCTTCGTAGTGGAATTCGCGCAGCAGGCCACCTGCGCGCGGGGTTGTGATTTTTTCCGCCGAGACCAGATAGGCCTGCGGACCGAAGTCCGCAATGGCCTTGTCCTGGAGCTCCTGCAGGCTGCGGCCCTTAAGCAGATATTGCATCGGCACCGCGCACCACCCCTACCGTCTCGATCTGGGCCCCGCCGGCGGTGGCCTCCTGGTAGGAGAGCACCGCGTCCAACCCAGAGGCCGGGCCGATCAGCCGACGCACCGCGGGCCGCAGCGCCGGCGCGCACACCAGCACGGCTGACACACCGCGGTTCTGCAGGTCGGCTGCGATCTTCTTGACCGAGTCCAGCACCGCTTCCAGCCTCCGCGCATCGAACATGATCTGGCTTCCGGCGTCCCCCGGGCGCAGGGCTTCCAGCATTCCCTGCTCCACCACCGGGTCGATCATGACAACCCGCAGCGTGGAGCCCTGCAGGTATTTCGCGGCAATCGCCGGTCCCAGCGCCTCGCGGGCCGCCTCGATCAGGTTTTCCGGCGCGGTGCCGGTTTTCGCCTGCAGCGACAGGGCTTCGAAGATGCGCGCCAGGTCGTTGATGGCCACGGCTTCGCCCAGCAGTCCCTGCAGCACCTGCTGCACCTCGGCCAGGGAGAGCAACGAGGGCACTAGCTCTTCGACTGCGGAAGGGCTTTGCTCGCGCAGCGCGTCGGTCATGACACGCACGTCCTCGCGGGTGAGCAGGCGCGGGGCCTGTTCCTGCACGATGGATGACAGGTGCGTGATGATCACCGAGATCCGGTCGATCGTCGTAGCTCCGGCCATGTCCGCGGTATGCCTTAATTCGGCGGGCACCCATTTGCCGGCCAGCCCGAACACGGGCTCATGGACCAGCTGTCCGGGCAGCGAATCCAGCTGGTCGCCCAGGGCCAGCACCTTGCCGCGCGGAGCGGTGCCGCGTCCGGCTTCCACCCCGGCGATCAGGATCGCGTAGGTGGCCGGGGGCAGCTCCACGTTGTCGCGGGTGCGCACCGGGGGCAGCACGATGCCCAGGTCCATGGCGATGCGCCGGCGCAGGGCGCGCACCCGGGCCAACAGGTCGTCTCCGCCGCCGTTGACCACGTCCACCAGGTCTGCTGCCAGCTGCACCTCGATGGCATGGACCTTCATGCGTTCAAGCAGTTCGGTCGGGGTCTCCGGGGTGGCGCCCTGCGGTTCTGCCGCCGCCTGCGCGGCGGCCTGCGCCTCTTTCTCGTCCCGGGCCTTGATCCGGCCGGCGAACCAGAGCAGCAGCCCTCCGATGAACACAAAAGGCAGCTTGGGCATGCCCGGCACCAGCGCCAGCGCCACGGCGCAGCCCGCGGCAATGAGCAGCGCCGCCCGCGACTGCCCCAGCTGCGCCGACGCGGTGGCACCCATGTCGTCGGCCGAGTTGGAGCGGGTGACGATCATTCCGGTGGACACCGCCATGAGCAGGGCCGGAATCTGGGTGGCGAGGCCGTCGCCGATGGTCAGCAGCGCATAGGTGTTCAACGCGTCGGCGATCTCCATGCCGCGCGAAAGCATGCCGATGCCGATGCCGCCAAGCAGGTTGATGATGATGATCACCAGCCCGGCGATCGCATCGCCCTTGACGAACTTGCTCGCGCCGTCCATCGCCCCGTAGAAGTCGGCTTCCGCGGCGACTTCCGCGCGGCGCTCCCGCGCTTGGCTGTCGGTGATCAGCCCGGCGTTCAGGTCCGCGTCGATGGCCATCTGCTTGCCCGGCATGGCGTCCAGCGTGAACCGCGCGCCCACCTCGGCCACGCGTTCGGCGCCCTTGGTGACCACCACGAACTGGATCACCACCAGAATCAGGAAGATGACGAACCCGATGACCAGCGATCCGCCGATGGTGATGTGCCCGAAGGCCTCGATCACCTCACCGGCATAGCCCTGGCTGAGCACCAGCCGGGTGGAGGCCACGTTCAGCCCCAGGCGCAGCAGCGTGGCCACGAGCAGCAACGAGGGAAACACGGAGAAGTCCAGCGGGCGCTTGGCGAACATGGTCAGCAGCAGGACCACCAGGGACAGCAGAATGCTGGTGGCAAAGAGGATATCGAGCAGCGCCGCGGGGATGGGCACCACGAGCAGCAGCACGATGCCCACCACGCCCACCGGCACGGCGATCTTGGACAATTGCGAGTAGTTCATCGAGGTCTTCCTGTGCTAGCTGCCGGATCCGGCGGCGGGTGCGGTATGAATGCCTGTGGAGGCGCCACGGGATTTGAGTTTCATGACGAAGGCCAGCACCCTGGCCACGTCTGTGTAGCTGTCAGCGGGGATCTCCTCGCCGACGTCGCACTGCGCGTGCAGGCCGCGCGCCAGTGGAATGTCCCGGATCATCGGAACCCGGTGCTCGGCGGCCACTTCGCGCAGTCGGGCGGCGATGTCCCCTGCCCCCTTGGCCACCACGGTGGGCGCCGAAATGCCTGGCTGATAACGCAAGGCGACCGCCACGTGGGTCGGGTTCACGATCACCACGTCGGCATCTGCCACGGCGGCGATCATCGCATTGCGGCTGAGCGCCAGCTGCCGGGCCCGGCGCTGGGACTTCACCAGCGGGTCCCCTTCGCTGCGCTTGTGCTCGTCGGTCAGTTCCTTGCGGGTCATCCGCGTGTGCTTGCGGTTGCGCCGCATGACCACCAGCACGTCCGCGGCGGCCAGCACCAGCCCGGCGGCCACCGAAGCCTGGATCAACCAGCCGGCCCCCTGTCCTCCGGTGCTCAGCAGGGAGGACAACGGCAGCGCCCCGGACTGCAGCAGCATCGGCATCAGGGACTGCACCACCAGCCACAGCACCAGCCCGATCACCGCGACCTTCAGCAGCGCCTTGATCCCCTGCCACAGTGCCGCGAAGCCGAACACCCGGGACAGCCCGGCAACCGGATTGAGATTCGACGGATCCAACCGGAACTGGCGGAAACGAATGCCTCCCTGCAGCGCGGATACCGCGATCACAACCACCAGGCCCACGAGGAACAGCGGGCCCACTGTCGCAGCCATGGATCCCAGCGACTGGGCAAGCAGCGCCACCGCTGCCTCGGGGTCCGGGTGCGCGGCCAGCGGGCGCAGCGCGGCGAAGTGGACTGCCCCGGCTTCCCTGGCCCGTTCAAGCACTCCTGGCACCATCAGGGCCGCGGCGCCCAGTCCGAGCCAGGCGGCCAGGTCCTGCGAGCGGCTTATTTTGCCCTTGGAGTGGACTTCCTTCATCCGCTGGCTGGTCGCCTTTTCGCTGCGCTCCCCCGAGTCCTGCGTCATCGCGGCACCATCGCCGGCAGCAGTTCCAGCCCATCGCGCACCAGCGCGGAGACGATGGAGGGCAGCACCACGAACACCGTTCCGGCCAGGGCCAGGGTGATAAAGATCTTCAGCGGAAAGCCCATGGCGAACGCGTTAAGCGCCGGTGCGGCGCGGGTCAGCAGCCCCAGCCCGAAATCCGCGAGCACCAGGACCACCAGCAGCGGACCGGCGATCTGGACGGCCGCCACGAACATCTGCGGCACCGCGGCGGCCAGGGACTGCGCTGCGCCGGACAAGGCCAGCCCGGCGCCCAGCGGCACCGCGGAGAACGAGGTGAACACCCCGGCCAACACCAACTGGTAGCCGTCGGAGGCAACCAGCAGCGCGAGCGCGGCGAAATGGAAAAAGCGGGCGAATTGGGCGCCGTTGACCATGGACTGCGGGTCGAAGCCTTGGGCCATGGAGAAGCCGCCGAACAGGTCGATCAGGTTGCCCGCGGACTGCACCGCGGCGAAAACCAGCAGGATCATGAATCCCATGCAGGCCCCGGCCGCCAGCTCCAGCACCAGCAGGCCAAGGTACCCGGCGGTGTTCGGCGACACGTAGTCCGGGGCAAGTTTCGGGGTCACCGTCAGGGCCAGGGCCACGCCGAGCATGCCCTTGATGCGCAGCGGGATCGAGTTGTGGGAAAAGGGCGGGGCGAGCATCAGGAAGGCGGTGATGCGCACGGCGGCGAGCATCAGCACCTCAAGGAAGTGCAGCTGCAGAGTGAAATGCATCAGCTGCCATCCAGCAGCAGGGGCAGCGTGCCGAACAGCTCGTGGGTGAACAGCACTGCCTCGGAGATCATCCAGTGCCCGCAGACCACGAGCGCCACCGCCACTGCCACCGCCTTGGGCACGAAGGACAACGTGACTTCCTGGATCTGGGTCATCGACTGGAACAGGGAGATGGCGAAGCCGACCACCAGCGAGGTGATCAGCACCGGGGCGGCCAGCTTGGCCGCCAGCATCAGCCCGGAGAGCCCGATGTCCAGCACTGCATTGGAATCCACGGCTCACCCGCCTGCAATCTGGTAGGAACCGACCAAAGCGGTGATGATCAGCGACCACCCGTCGACCAGCACAAACAGCAGGATCTTGAACGGCAGCGAGATCATCACCGGAGGAAGCATCATCATGCCCATGGACATCAGCGCGGAGGCGACAACCAGGTCGATGACCAAAAATGGCACAAAAATCACGAAGCCGATGATGAACGCCGCGCGCAGCTCGGAAATCATGAACGCCGGGATCAGGGTGGTCAAGTCGACATCGGCGGGGCTTTCGGGGTTGGGCAGCTGGGCGGCGCGCGTCATCAGCGCGATGTCCGCTTCCCGGGTGTGGGCCAGCATGAAGTCGCGCAGCGGCCCCATGCCGATGTCCAGCGCGCCGTTCAGATCCAGCTCCCCGGACAGGTACGGCTGCACTCCCAGCTCGTTCATCTGGCCGAGGACCGGCCCCATGATGAACAACGACAAGAACAGGGACAGCCCGGCCAGCACCTGGTTGGGCGGGATGCTCGGCAGCGACAGCGCGTTGCGGGTCAGCGCCAGCACCACAAAAATCTTGGTGAATGAACTCATCATGAGCAGCAACGCCGGGGCCACCGACAGCAGCGTGATGGCGATCAGCGTGACGATCGCGGAATTCGGGGTGCCGTTCGGACCGTTGATGTCCACCGAGATGCCGCCGCCGGGCACGGCAGGCTCCGGGGTGGCGGGGGTCGCCAAAGCCGCCGGGGCGGCCAGCAGCAACCAGGCCAGATAGGCGGCGGCCAGTACGGCGGCAACCAGCAGCCGCAGCTGGTTCCTGGACACGGCAGCACCCCGGTTCGCCCGGGAGCGCCTCACCGGCGCGGTCCCCGGCGCAGCGCATGCTGGGCGTCGCGCCAGGTCTGGACGTCCAGGATGGAGCCGGAGAGCATGCCCGGGCGCGTGGAGGCCTGGGAACTGCGGCGCAGCTCGGCTTCGAACGCGTTCACTGCGCGCAGGCTCTTGCGGGTGGGCGCCGCCAGCGGGGTGTCGCGGTCCTGTTCGCCGTCCGGCAGATCGTCAACCAGCACCGGGCCGGCGGCAGGCTGCCCGGGCTGCGTGGCCGACTCGGCGACCTGCGCTGCCGCGGGGGCGTCATAACTGTCGATGACGTTGACCGCGGCTTCGCTGACGCCCAGCAGGTAGCGCCGGCCCTCGACGTCGATCAGCACCGCCGAGGATTTCGGGCCCAGCGGCTGCCGCTGCACCACCGACAACAGCGAGCTGCCCGGGGTGCCGAGGCGGGTGGAGAATTTCCTTCGCAGGTAGAGCAGCAGGCCGAAGACCGCGGCGAGCGAGAGCACTACCCTCAGGAACAGGAGAATGCCGTCCACGCTCAGGCGCCCGCCGAATCCATGTCAAGGATCTTGGTAATGCGTACGCCGTAGTCCTGGTCCATGACTACCACCTCGCCCTGGGCGATCAGCCGTCCATTGAGCAGTACGTCCGCCGGGGCCCCGGCGGAACGGTCAAGCTCGATGACGGCGCCCGGTTCCAGGTTCAGCACATCGCGCACCGACAATCTGGTGCGTCCAATCTGGACGGTCAGCGCCATCTCCACATTCGAGATGCGGCCCAGCCGGCTGGCCATGTCCTCCGGCTCCTCGGCGGATGGGGCCGGGCCGGAGACCGGTGCGGTTTCGCGAAGGCGCAGGGCGAAGAAACCGGCGTCCTCCCCGGACTGGGTGCGCAGCATGAAGCCCACCGTGTCTGCCGCGGAGAGCGTGCCCTGGGCGTTCTCGCCGGATTCCAGGCTCAGCACCCCGATGCCCAGCACGCCGGTTGCAGCTTCCAGCGCCGGGCGCAGCAGGTCCTCGGTGCCCACGCGGGCGGTGCGGCGTTCGGAGGAGCCTCCAAGCTCGCGCTCGGCCACGTGCAGCACCACGTCGGCCGACTGCTCCCCGACAAAGGTCGCGCAGAGCACTGCCCCGGCGGCCGAGGCGACCCAGTCCTGCCGCGGCCCGGTGTGCAGCACCGCGCTCAGCGAGGTGGCGGTGGGCAGCATCGCGGCCAGCGCTTGGGCGGCGGAGGTGTACAGCGCGGTGGAGTGGAGGACCGCGGAGGTCTCGTTGAAGGCTGGCATGGTTAACTTTCCTGTTTCGTGACGATGACGGCGGCTGCGCGGCCGTCGCGCGATCCCGCGGCGGCGGTACCGACGCGGTGCCCGCCGGCGAGCAAGTCAAAGGGCTGGTGCACGCGGTGGCCCAGGGGCAGCACGTCTCCCACCGCAAGCTCCAGGATCGCTTGGGGCTTCACCAGGTTAGGGACGGTGGACAGCTGCACCTGCAGCGGGACCGTCCCCAGGGACTGGGCCAGCAGCTCTTCGGAGTTCTCCGCGTCGGACCGTGGGTTGGCCTCGCCGAGCTGTTCAAGCAGCAGCTCGGCCGGCAGCGCCACCGAGGCGCTGGCGCTGTGCTCGCCCACCCTGATCCCCAGCCGGGCGACGATCATCACCTGCGACTTCGCGGCGGCTTGGGCGAACTGCGACTGGTGGGCGATGGAGGCAACGACAAGCCGTTCGGAGAGCAGCGTTCCCAGCGAATAGTGCAGGTCCTCCAGCGCCTCGCCCATCAACGAGCGGATCAGCGTCGCTTCGATGCGGGTGAAGGCCCGGTCCGGCAGGTCGCCGGGGGCATGGCTGCCGAGCATGTGGCAGACCCAGCTCAGCGCCTCGCTGGCGGGGAACTGCAGCACGCTGCGCGCCTCGGTGCTTTCGGCGGCGCAGAGCACCATGGTGGTCAGCGGCGGCAATCCAGCGACGTAGTCGTCATAGGTCTGCATCTGCACCGATTCGAAACTGACCTGCGACATCACCCGGATCTTGGCGGTCAGCTGGGTACCCCACTGACGCGCAAAGGTCTCGAAGGCAAGTTCGAGCACACGCGCGTGTTCACGGGCAAGGGTCGTGGGTCGGCGGAAGTCGTACACTTCGGCCAACGCATGCGCGGACGTGGTATCCCGCGGCACGCCGTAGCCCGGGCCTCCCAAAGGCAAAGATGTCACGGTGGCTACTCTCGGCAGCCGGACGCTGATCGTTAGCCGGTTTCGGCAGGTTGTTCGCCGCCGGCCCCCGACATGGGCTTTTCATCACCCAGGGGTGCTATCCATCGAGTTCCGGGAGTTTCTCGCGAACCGCCTCGCTCTTGTTGGACAGCACCACGATGTCCACCCGGCGGTTCAGCGACAAGTCCCCGCGGTCCTTCAGCGGCCGCGCGTCGCCGTAGCCCACCGAGGAGATCCTGCCCGGCTTGATGCCGCCGTCCTCCACTAGGACCCGCAGGACGCCGGTGGCCCGGCTCGCCGAAAGCTCCCAATTGGTCGGATACGGGTGGACCGGCTGGCGCACGTCAGCGAAGCCCTCCACGGCGATGTTCAGGTTCGCCTGCTTCAGCACCGGTCCGATGGCGTCGATGATCCGGCCCGCTTGGCGAGTCAGCTCGGCGCTGTTGGGGACGAAGAAGGTTTCGGCGCTGACCAGCCGCACCGTCAAGCCGCGCTGGTCGATGCGGTAGACCGCGGCATCGGGGTAGCCCTGCTCGACCAGGGCGTCCTGGATCTGCTCCTTGAGCTTGAGCAGCTTCCGGGTTTCCGCGCTGGCCATGGCTTCCAGCTGCTCGCTGCTCAGTTCCTCACCGGTGCCGGTGCTGAGCAGCCCCTGGGCGCCGGCCATATCGGCCGGGACCACGATGCCTTCGGCGGTATCGGCGAACTGGGTTTCCTGGACGCCGAAGCCGGTGGCCAGCGAATTGCGTAAGGCCGCGAATTTGTCCTGGTCCACCGTGGACATCGCATACAGCACGATGAAAAGGCACATCAGCACGGTAACCATGTCCATGTAGGAGGCCATCCAGCGCTCGGAGTTCTCGGAATGGCCCTGCTGCGCCGATCGCCTGCGGCGGCGCGAACGCCCCGCGGCACGCGATGATCCGGGACGGCTCATGCGGCTTCCTCGAAGTCCTGCTCAGCCAACCTGATGGAGTCCTTGGATCCCGAAGCCTTGGCCGAGTCGGCCGGGAGCATGCCTTCGAGTTTTTCACGCAGCACGAGTGCCGGGGTGCCGGACTGGATGGCCATGAGCCCCTCGACGGCGAGGTTCAGCTGCTCGGATTCAAGTTCGGCCAGCCGTCCCAGCCTCGCCCCGATGGGAAGCCAAATGAAGTTCGCCGAGACCAGTCCCCAGAGGGTCGCAACGAAAGCGGCGGCGATCATGTGCCCCAGCTCGTCGGGTTTGGACAGATTTTCCAGCACGTGGGTCAGGGACACCACGGTGCCGATGATCCCCACCGTGGGCGCGTACCCGCCCAGAGTGGCGAACCACTTGCTGGCCACGGATTTCTCGCGCTCCTGGGTGTCGATGTCGTCTTCGAGCATGTCGCGCAGGTCGTCGGCGTCGACCCCGTCGGCCATCGCCTGCAGGGCGCGGGCCACCAGCGGGTCCTTGGCCTTGGCCACCTCGGCTTCCAGGGCCAGCAACCCGTCGCGCCGCGCCACCTCGGCGAACTGGACCAGCTGCTCGACCAGATCCCGGGGGTTGCCGATTTTGCCTCGGAATGCCTGCGGCAGCGCCTTGAACGCCGCGAGCATGTCCTTGATGGTGCCGCTGGCGATGCCCACCGCGATCGTGCCGAAGAACACGATGATCATCGGTGCGGGCAACAGGATGGAGGACAGGCTGGCGCCCTCCATGAACAGCATGGTGAACATGGCGCCAAAGGCGAGCAGCAAGCCGATAATTGTTGCCGGATCCATGGATATCTCCCCTTATTAAGGCGCGCCGGGAGCCGGCACCGCACCGGCAGCCTGAACGGCTGCCGTGCGGGCCGCGGTGAGCACCCGGGCCCGGTAGTCGACGGTCAGGGCAATGATCTCGTCCAGGGTTTCTAGCACCACGTACTGGGCGCCGTTGGCCATCACCACCACGGTGTCCGGCGACTGCGCGATCCGTTCGATCAGGTCCGCGTTCACGGCCAGCCGGGTGGAGTTCAACCTGGTTAACACGATCATGGTGCCCTCACCTCATTAGTCCACTGTCAACTGTCGGCGCCCGGGCGCCGGGCGTTAGCCACAGCGCTTAGCGCTTGAGGTTCGACAGCTCCTGCAGCAGCTCGTCGCTGGTCGTGATGATCCGGGCGTTGGCCTGGAACCCGCGCTGGGCGACAATCAGGTTCGTGAATTCCTGGGACAGATCCACGTTCGACATCTCCAGCATGCCGCCGGCCAACTTTCCGAAACCCGGGCTGCCGGCGGTTCCCAACTGCAGGGTGCCGGAGTTGCCCGTAAGTGTGTAGGAGGACCCGCCGGCCTTTTCCAGCCCGGCAGGATTGGTGACGTTGCCGATGGCGATCTGCGCAACCACCTGCTGCGCGCCGTTGGAGAAGCTGCCGGTGAGGGTGCCGTCTGCCCCCAGGGTGAATCCTTCCAGGGTGCCGGCCTTGTTGCCGTCGACCCCTGAGATGCTTGCGGTGTTCAGTTCCGCGAAGCTGGTCAGGCTGCCCAGGTCCACGGCCACCGCGCCCACCCTGAGCACAGCGTCGGACAAGTTCCCGGAGGCGTCTTCGGTCAGGTTCTGGGTGGCGGTCGCTCCACTGGCGCCGTTTTTGCCTGCCACGCTCCAGCCGGTGGCGGTCCGCGTGAAGGTGAGGGTCAGGGTGTGCTCGGATCCGTCGGCGGCGAAGATCTGGGCATCGCGGACCAGGCTTTCGCCCACTGCGGTGTCCTTGGGCAGGTTGCCGCCGACGCTGGCCTTGCCGGTCGCGGTGCCCGGAGCGATGAGGTTGTTCGGCAGGGTGATGTCGCTCAGTTCCCCACCGGTCGCCAGCTGCCCGTTGGCCCCGGCCATCCAGCCTTGGACCAGTCCGCCGTCCGGGCTGACCAGCCGCCCGTTGGCGTCGAAGTCGAAGGCGCCGGCGCGGGTCAGCGAGGTCGTGCCGCCCGAGCGCGTAATGAAGAATCCGTCGCCGGAGATCATCATGTCCGTGGATCGGCCGGTGTTCTGGCTGGACCCCTGGGCGAAATTGGTGGAGATGCCGGCGACCTGCACGCCCAGACCCACTTGGGCCGGGTTGGATCCGCCCTGGTTGGCGGCCGGGCCCGTGGCGCCCTGGGTGAGCTGGGAGAGGGTGTCCTGGAATTGCACCGAGGACGACTTGAACCCGGTGGTGTTGACGTTCGAGATGTTGTTGCCGGTGGCATCCAGCATGGTCTGGTGGGCGCGAAGGCCGGAGATTCCTGAATAAAGTGAACGCAGCATGACGGGGGCTTTCTGTGAGTGGAATTTAATTGTTTAATGGGGCAGCTTGGTGGCGGCCTAGCTGGGCAATACGTTGGGCAACGAGTTGGGCAAGGAGGCCGCTGCGTTGGGCTTCGCGGGGGCAGCTTCCTCAGGAGACCTGGTGTTTTCGGGAAGATCGTTGTCCGGCGCCGCGGCGGGGGCTTCGGTCTTCTGCGGGTCCCGGACCGCAATCACGGTGGTCAACGCAATCTGCTTCTCCCCCACGCTGAGCACCGGTCCGTTGGCAGTGAAGGTGACCGCGGTGACGATTCCTTCCACCGGCGGCTGGTCAGCCGAGGTCACGTGCTGTCCCATGAAGGACGAGGCCGCGGTGCGCTGCTGGACTTCCAGCGAGGTTTGCTGCGCGGCAGTCAGCGTGTTGAGCCGTTCCATGGACGCCAGCTGCACGGTCTGGGAAATCATTTGATTGGTGTCCATGGGCGCACTGGGATCCTGGTTCGCCAACTGGGTGACCAGCAGGTGCAGGAACACTTCCGAGTCCATGGTCTGTTTGGGAACACGCTGCCTGGCGGCGGCGGCTGCCGTGCCGCCTGATGCGTCGAGGGGGCTGATAGTCATCGTCGGAGGTCTTTCGGTTAGGCCAGCAGGTCGAGCCTGGCGACGGGGCGAGCGGGTGGAGCGGGTGTGCCAGGCAGGGCTGGATTCTCCGTTGCAGGGGCGGTATCCGCGCCTTCGGCCAGTGGGATTCCAGGGCTCGGATGCTGCCGGGCGGGAGCGTTGTCGGGGTGACGCTGCTGGAAGTGCCCCTGGCCGGAGCCGGCGAATCCCTGGCCCGCACCGGAACCAGTGTTCCCCGTGGACGCGGCATTCTCTGGCGAGAGCACCTGCACGCTGCCCTGCCCGAGCGCTGCCATCTCACGGCGCAGTTCCGGCAGCAAGGCACGCAAGGCGTGGGTTCCCGCATCGGTCGGTGCCGACAAGTCGACCCGAAGTCCGGAGGGACCCAGCTGAGCGCTGACGGTGATCGGTCCCAACGTTTCCGGTGCCACATGGATATTCATGGTTCGCTGGCCAGGGACGGCACTGAGGACGGTCACGAGCGGCGCGGTGAGCTGCTTCAGCAAGGGCCGGTGCACGGGTGCCGGGCGTGCGGTCGGGACCTCTTCCAGCGGTGGCAGGCCGTCAGCCCGCTGCGGCGGAGCGGTTCCCTGCAAGTTGCCAGCGCTCGCCAGCGCCACCGCGGGAAGCGGCGATTCGGGCGGGGCCTGCGCAAGCCGCTCCCCTGCTCCTGCGGCGACCGCACCTGTTGGTTTCGGCTCACCGGCCACGGCAACCTCGGGCGGTTGGGGTGCATGCTGGTGCGGGAGCGCGCGGGGAACTTGGCCCTCGGAAACCTCGAGCGGCGTGGCATCGGCTTCGGCGTGACCCACAGCGTTCTGCGGCACAGCGGTCCCGGGCGCGGGCGCGGGGTTCTGCACAGGAATCGTCCCGACAGCACCCGGAATCAGGGTGCCGGCAGGCATCCGCCCTGCCGCTTGCGCGCCGGCGGAGGCGGGGGCGGTGAGCGCAGTCACGGCGGACCCCGGAGCGGCGCTCGGTATTGCCGCGCCGGCCGGCTTCTCGGTCGGGGCGATGCTCCCCGTGGAAGCAGGATCGGCCGAAGGCTCCACCGGCAGCGTGATGCCTGCGGCGGGACCGCCCAACGGCTGGATGCGGGCAGGGACCTTGCCCTGCTGCTCGACTGTCCCGGATGATTCGGTCCCTCCGGACGCACGGTCGAGCACCGGCAAGGACCCAGGCCCGGCTCCCCCGCTGGTTTCGGGAGGCAGCTCGATGGTCAGCAACAGGTTCTGCGCGAGAACCGGCGGCATTGATGATTCCGGCGCGGCGGGCGGGACTGCGGCTTCTGCAGGTAGTGCGCGATGATCCGGCTCCGGCACGGGCAGGGTCCGAGGATCCAGTGCGGCCGCCGGCTCATCCCCGGCCCGGGCCAGCAGCCCGGCGAAACGCTGCGCTCCCGAAGCCTGGCCCGACGGCATCTGCGCGACAGGTGCCGGAGAGTCCGCCAATTGGAGCGGCAAGGTGGAGGGGATCCTGGTCATCGTGAAACCGCCCGCGCGCTGTCGAACAGTGCCCGCTGCGCGGCCCGCGCGTCAGCTGGACCGGAGTTCGCGGCTGCCTCCGATGGCACGATGCGGCGGATGGTCATGATGTCCTTGTCGGTTTCGAACAGTTCGCGGATGCTCACGCTCTCGCCCGGCCGCGGGGCATGGATCATCTTGTTCCCACCCAGGTAGATGCCGATATGCCCGCCACCGCGGGTGACAATCAGGTCGCCGGGCCTGGCCTGGGCCAACGACGGCACCTCGGTGCCTTCCTTGGCTTGCTGCCTGGCGACGCGCGGGAGCTGAATCCCCAGATCGCGGAAGGTGTGCTGGACAAAGGAGGAGCAGTCAAGGCCCACCTTCGGGTTGTTGCCTCCCCAGACATAGGGCACTCCCAAGTACTTTTTCGACGCGGCGACCACCCTGGCGCCGTCGATGCCCCCTGCGGCCGCAGGTTCGGAGGCGCCCTGCGCACGCGTGGTAGCTGCAGTCTTGCCAACTGCCTCGCGCTGTCCCCGCTCGGCTTCCCTGGCAGGTCCGGCGCCGGCAGCTGCGGGCGCGGCGCCGTTCGCCGAGGCATCCAGGGCATTCTGGAGCACCTGCTGGAACTCAGTTCCGGCGGGGGAATCGAATGTGATGCCCGCATTGGTGCTGTTCGCTGCGGCATTCGCCGTCCCCTGCAGGGATCCGCCCAGAACGTTGCCCGCAGTGGCGGCAGACCTGGTTTCAGGCGCGGAGGGCTTCGGAAAGCCGGTCACCCGGGCCAAGTTGGATTCGATGGCCCCGATACGCGCGGCGACGTCAGCGTAGCTCACTGTCGAGTCCTTTCCCGAGCGGTTCCTGCCAGATCGTCAAGGAGGTGCTGCTCCCGGGCAAGATCTGCGTGCTGCACCGCCTGGTGATGGCGGGCTTCGAGTTTTTCCAGCGCTTTCACCCCGCGGCGCTGTGCGCGGTAGGCCTCGGCCGCCAACTCGCGGTCCTCGTCCAGCTGGGCTTCCAGCGCCTGGAGGTCCGCCAGCGCCGATCGCCCGGCTGACCGGGCGGCGGCAATGGCCAGCAGCGATGCGCTGTCCACCGGATCGTTGGCGCTGCCGTGCAGTTCCTGCAGGGTCTGCTCGCGCTGCAGCGTGTGGGCGCGCACCGCCTGGTTGGCCTCGGCCAGGGCGCGCGCCGCCTGGCGTTCGCCGATCTGCCGCAACCGCAGCAGGGATGCCAACGAGAATTTCCGGCTCATCATTCAACTCCCAACCGGGCAAGCAGCGCTGTCAGCTGCGCCCATGATTCGTCGACCGGGCAGCCTTCATCCAGCGGCTGCTGCAGGAAGGCGTCGATGGCCAGCCGATGCTCCACCGCGGCATCGGCCAGCGGGTTCGAGCCGCTCTGGTACGCCCCCACGTCGATCAGGTCCTGTACGCTGCGCCCGGCCGCCATCACCTGGCGCAGCCGCCCCGAGGCGGCCTTGCGGGAGGGATCGTTGATTTTCGAGGCCAGCCGGGAGACCGAGGCCAGCGCGTCGATGGACGGGAAATGCCCCTGCACCGCCAAGGCGCGGTCCAGCACCACATGCCCGTCCAGCAGCGAGCGCGCCGCGTCGGCCACCGGTTCGTTGTGGTCGTCGCCGTCCACCAGGACCGTATAGATTCCGGTGATCGCTCCCTGCTGCGCGGTGCCCGCCCGTTCAAGCAGCCGGGCGAGCAGCGAGAAGGTCGAGGGCGGGTAGCCGCGGGTCGCCGGGGGCTCGCCGGCCGACAGCCCGATCTCGCGCTGCGCCATGGCCACGCGGGTCAGCGAGTCCATCATGAGCAGCACCTGCATGCCGCAGGCGCGGAAATGCTCGGCGATGCGTGTTGCGGCCAGCGCGGCGCGCAACCGCATCTGGGCGGGTTCGTCCGCGGTGGAGACCACCACCACCGACCGGGCCAGGCCTTCGGGGCCCAGGTCGTCTTCGAGGAATTCGCGCACTTCGCGTCCGCGTTCACCGATCAGCGCGATGACGTTCAGCTGCGCCGTAGTCCCCCGGGCGATCATGGACAGCAGCGAGGACTTGCCGACGCCGGATCCGGCGAAAAGCCCAAGGCGCTGCCCGGCGCCCACCGTGCACAGGGTGTCCAGCACCCTGACCCCCAGCGGCAGCGGCCGGGTGATGCGGTGGCGTTCCATGGCCGGCGGGCTGTTATTCTCGATCGGCACCAGCTCGTGCTCGCCCAGTGCGCCTCGTCCATCGATCGGCTGGCCCAGGCCGTTGAGCACGCGGCCCAGCAGCCCCGGCCCGGCGGGCACCAAGTGCCCGTGGCGTCCGCGGCGCACCGGGTCCCCCAGCCGGATCCGCTGCAGCGAGGCCAGCGGCATGCAGTGCAGCCCGCGGCCGGTGGCCGCAACAACGTCGACCGCAACTTCCTCCGTGCCGACGCTGAGCACCGACCCGACCGGGGCGTCCAGTCCCTGCACGCCCAGGCCCAGCCCGATCAGTTCGCTCACCACCCCAACGCGTTCGGGTGCCGCGGCGGACAGCGCCTGCGCCCAGTGCGGCTGCAGCAGGTTGTGGTGCGCCGGCGCGCTCATGGCGCACCGCCGCACAGCGCGTCCTTGGCCCGGCGCAGCGCGGTGGAAATCCTAGCGTCCAGGAATCCGTGCTCCAGCTCCGCCACGGCGTCCCCGGCGGACAGCGCCGCATCCGCGCGCAGCTCGATCCCGCTGCCGGGAAGTGTCTTCCGTCCCAGCAGCTGCAGGTCCTGCGGGTTCAGCCGCACCGCGCACACCGGCTCGGTGCCTGACAGCTTCGCTGCGCGTTCCATCGCCGCGCGGGCGGCGAACTGCTCATCGCACAGCACCTGCCCGATGATCGCTTCGGCCAGTTCCACGGCCGCCGCGGTCAGCGCAGCGGCGGATTCCTGCACCGGCGGAACTGCCAGCGCGGCGACGGCCCGGCCGGCGGCGCGCAGGGCGGCCAAGGCCTGGGCCTGTTCCTCGGCCTGCCGGGCCTGGGCCTGGGCTGCCTGCAGCTGAACGGCTTCGCGCTGGGCCCGGGCCGCCTGTTCCGCGGCCCGGATCCCCGTCGCGTAGCCCTCGGCGTAGCCGGTGGAACGCGCGTGCGCCAGGACCTGTTCCTGCGGCGCGGAGTCCAGGGAGCGGAAGGCCACGGGACGGAAATTCTGTTCAGGAGACAAAGTCGTCTCCGTCGCCGCGTCGGACGGTGATTTCGCCGCTGGCTTCCAGCGCGCGGATCTGCTGCACGATATCGGCCCGTGCCGCCTCGACTTCGGAGACCCGCACCCGGTCCATGACCGCGATTTCCGAGTCCAACAGCTCGGCTGTGCGTTCGGAGATGTTCTCGCGGATGACCGCTTCCAGCTCGTCGGCCGCGCCCTTGAGCGCGAACGCCAACGTCGTGGCGTTGACTCCGCGCAGCACCCTTTGGATGTCGCGGCGCTCGAAACGCAGCAGGTCGGCGAAGGAAAGCAGCCGCGAGGTGACCTCTTCGGCCAGCGCGGCGTCGAATTGGCCCAGCGAAGCGAGGATCTCCTTTTCCACGGCGATATCCGAACGGTTGATGATGTCCACGAGCGGCTGGATGCCGCCCACCTGTTCCACCGGTTCGTGGCGGGCGACCAGGCTGCCGGTGCGCCGCTTGAGCTCCTCGGAGACCACCCGGACAGCTTCGGGCACCGCGGTGCCCATGGTCGCCAGCGCCGCGGCGATCTGCGTGCGCAATTGCGAGGGCAGCCCGGCGAGCACCTGCGAGGCGACCTCGGGGCGAAGGTAGCCCAGCACCAGGGCCGCGGTCTGCGGCAGCTCGCCGTCCAGCAGCGAGATCAGGTGGGCGGCATCGGTTCCTTCGAGAAACTCGAAGCTGCTGCCGGCGGTCGAGGAGGACAGCCGGTTCATGACGATGGTCGCCTTCTCGTTGCCGAACGACGCTTCCAGCAGGCCGGAGGCCGCGTCACGGCCGCCGACCAGGCTCGCGGTGGCCAGCTCGTGGACTTCCCCCAAGGTGGCCTGGATGACCTCGTCGTCCACCCGCCGCAGGCGCAGCAGCTCGGCGGCGATCTCCTCTGATTCGAATTCGTTGAACTGGCGCATCACCTCGGCGGCCTGATCCTGGTCCAGCTGCATCAGCACCACTGCGACCTTCTGGATTCCGCTCAGTTCACGGGGCGTGCTATCTGTTTCCTGGCTCATGCATCACCCTTTGAATCCATCAGGCTGCGCAGGTGCTGGGCCATCTTGGCGGGGTTCTGCGCGGCCAGCGCGCTCAGTTCTTCGCGTTTGGTCTGGGCGTCCAGCTGCTGAACGTGCGGCGTGCTGACGGTGGCGGGGATCTGGCTGATGGTGGTGGTCGGGGTGTCGGCCACGACGGACACCGCCGCGCTGGGCTCGCGCAGGCTGCGCAGGTCCTGCAGCTCGCCCAAATCCACCAGCTCGCTGCTGCGCCGGTTGCGGCGGCGCAGCAGCAGGTAGACGGCCAGCAGGACCAGCACCAGCACGATCGATCCGGCGATGACCAGGGTGCGCAGCAGCTCCGCGTCCCGTGCGGCTTTCGCGGCGTCGGAGGCCTCGGTCAGCGCGTTTTGCGCCGCGGTCGCCGATTCGGTGCTGAACGGCAGCACCGAGACGTTGATGGTGTCCTTGCGCCCGGTGTCGATTCCGGCGGCGGCGCTGATCATGGCGGTCAGCTCCTGCACGTCCAGGCCGGAGGCGGCCTGCGCGTCCAGCGCAACCGAAACGCTCTGCCGGTTCAGGTTCCCGGAAGGCACCAGCCGGTTCTCGGTGACCTTGTTGACCGCGTTGGTCCGGTCGGTTTCGGAGGAGGTGAACGTCCCGTCCTTGGCCTCATCGCTGGGCACCGCGATGTTGTCCGGACCCAGGACACCCGCTTCGCCGCTGCCGTTGCCGCTGCCCTGGTAGTCTTCCTTCTTGCTTTTTTCAGCCAATACCGGGTTGTCCTTGGGTGCGCTGAAGCTTTCCTCGGTCCGCTCCGCGGATTCCAGCGACACGTCGGCGGCCACCGCCACGGTCGCGTTGCCGGGGCCGACCACGCGGTCGAGCATCGTCTGGATCATGGAGCCCACACGCTGCTCGTACTCCGAGGCCTGCTTGCCGGCAGATCCCTCCACGCCAACGCCGGCGGCCGAGAGCAGGGTGCCGTTCGAGTCGACGACGGAGATGTCGGCAGGCTTCAATCCGTCCACCGCGGCGGAGGTGAGGTGCACGATGGCCTGCACCTGGTCGGCGGTGAGCGTGGTGTTCGGCTTGGGCTGGACGAAGATCGACGCGGTCGGGGTGGTCGCGGAGTCCACGAACACCGTCTGCTCCGGGATGGCGAGCTTGACCGACGCCATGCTGACCGAGTCCAGGGCCATAATGGTGGAGGCCAGTTCGCCCTCCAGCGCCCGCTTGTAGGTCACGTCCTGCTGGAACTCGGAGGCCGTGACACCCATCTGGTCGAGCAGCGAATAGCCGCCGGCGCCCGCGGTGGGCAGGCCGGCGGTGGCGGCCTTCAGCCGCGCTTCGTACACGTTCTCCTGCGGGACCAGGATGGTTCCGCCGGCGCCGGTGATTTCATAGGGCACCGCGTCGGCCTGCAGCTGCTCGACGATGCCCGACGCGTCCTCGGCGGAGAGCCCGGTGAACAGCGGCGTCATCTTCGGCTGGCTGGCGAAACTCACCAGCGCGACGGTTCCCAGCACCACGATGGCCAGGCCGATGACGGCGATGGTGCGCTGGGCAAGGGTGAAACCACGGATGCTTTCTCCGAGCTTCACCAGGGCTTTGGGCATGGTTGCCACTAGGCTTGCATCCTCATGATCTCGTTGAAGGCTTCCACGCCGCGGTTGCGGAAGGTCGCTGCCGTTTCAAGGGCCAGCGAGGCGCGCGCGGAGGCCAGGGTCGCGGTATGGATGTCGGCCAGTTCGCCGGTGACTGCCTTGAGCGACAGGTCGTTGGAGGTCGACTGCAGCTGCTGCACCTCGGCCAGCGCGCTGCCCAGCGTGGCGGCAAAGGCCGAGCCGTCGCTGCTGCGGGGTTCCGCCTGGCGGTAGCCGGCAGGGGTTGTCGGGGTGGTGGCCGACACGGGGGTGATCTCGAAGTTCATTACTGGCCACGTCCAATCTGCAGGGCGGCTTGATAGCTTTCACGGGCGCGGTCGACCACGGCGGCGTTGACCTGGTAGCCGCGCTGGGCAAGGATCAGGGAGCCCATCTGTTCCGACAGGTCGATATCGGGATAACGCACGTTGCCATCGGCATCGGCCAACGGGTGGTCGGGCTCGTGCACGATCCGGCCCTCGGCGTCGCCGCGTTCGATGCCAGCGACGTACACCCCGTTGGCGTCGTCCCCCGCGCGCGCCAGGACGTACTGGGCGCGAAAAGCCTCGTCGTCGGTGCTGCGCGCGGTGTTGGCGTTGGCCAGGTTGTCCGACACCGCGTCCAGCCACTTGCGGTGGACGGTCAGGCCGGTTCCGGCGATTCCGATGGCGTCGAACATCAGCTGCCCTTCAATGCGGTGCGGATGGAGCTGAAGGTGCCCGAAGCGGCCTGGGTCGCGAACTGGTAGCGCAGCAGGGTGTCCACGTTGGACAGCGTCTCGGTGTCAAGGTTGACATTCGAGCCGTCCAGCCGCGTGGGTTCCAGGGACCGGTTGGTGCTGGCGACGGCCTCGCCGCTGCCTTGCGAAATCGACGCGGCCAGCGCGGACTCGAAGTCAACCCGACGGGCTTGGTACCCCGGGGTGTTCACGTTCGCGATGTTGTTCGCGATGGCGCGCTGGCGCAGGGAGAGCGCGTTCAGGGCGCTCTCCATCGCTGCAGAGGTCACAGATTCAAACAAGACGTGTCGCTCCAGAGTCTTCAGCTGGGCCCATCCATGGGCAACGGGGCTTGCGAGCGATCCATGCTCCCCCATGACAGAAGCAACTATCGGTTGCTTTGCGGGCCCGGTTAGCCGAATTCCCTAGCCAACCGCGTCAAGGTACACGGCGGCGTCCGCTGGCGGACGGGGCACGCTGTCAACGGCCCTGAGCTGGGCGGCGATGTCGTTTCTGCGTCGGGCGTAGGCATCGATCAGCTCGCCCAGCTGCCCCAGGACCTCGGCGGCGCGCTGGCGAAGCCGGGCTGGAAGCGGCATTCCGGATTCAGGGGCCTTCCAGGCGGCGATGTCCAGGTCGACGAGCTGTGCGTCCACGTGCAGCGCGGCGGCCAGACGGGCGCAGCGGGCCTCAAGTTCGTCGAGCAGCTGGTCCCAGGTGCTGCACTGCGATGCAAGTACTTCAGCCAACGTTGACCCCCGCGTGCTGCACTGCCGGGCCGCCCGGGGAAGCCGCGGCCTCGTGCCATGCTTCCTGCAGCGGCTTGAGCAACTCGATGGCCTGGGCGGTGAGCTGGATGTTGCGCTGGATGTTCGCATCGATGAGCAGCTGGGTGACGAAAACGTAGAGGGATCGCAGCCCCGCGCCGCCGGACCACGCCGAGTCGTCGAGGCTGGAGGACAGCTCGGCAATGATCGCCTGGGCGTGCAGCAGGTTCTCTGCCGCTGCGCCCCAGTTCGCCGAGTCCTGGGCGCTCTTGGCCCGATGCAGGTCGACCATCAGCCGATCGTAGAGCATGGTCAGCAGCTTGGCCGGGCTGGCGGAAAGGATCGCCTCCCGGTTTAGTTGCGCGATCTTCTGGGCAGGATTGAGCATTATTTCTCCTTGGTGCTCGGCAGCGAGGCAAGTTGCGAAGCGAGGTAGGACTGCTGGGCGTTCATGTTGCTCAGCTGCACTTCCAGGGCTGAATAGATGCGCTTCAGGCTCGCTTCCCGGCTTTCCAGCCGGCGGTCCCAATTCAAGATCTGGTCATTGAGCCGGGTGATCGTCGTTTCCTGCCCCTTGATGCGCGAGCTGATGTCCCCGGAATACTTGTCGGACAGTTCGCTGCTGACAGTTTCCACGCGCTTGGCCAGGGTGGCGAAGGCCGACTGCACCCGCGCTGGGTCGGCGTTCAGCGCCTTGGTGAATTTCTCTTCGTCGAAATCGAGTTTTCCCTCTCGGGTGATCGAAATGCCGATTTCCGATGGCGAACGCCCGTCCACCGGCCTGATCGCCGCATCCGTGAGGCGCTGCGTGATGCTTCGGACCATGCTGTCGCCAGTGAAGATCATGCCGCTGGTGGCGCCACCGGTGCCGATGGTGACCGAGGAGTTGGCGGAGATGAAGTTCAGCAGTCCGTTCAGCGAGTCCACCAGGGAGGAGGCTTCCTTGGCGGCGGCTGCCATGTCGCGCTGCACGGTGAGGGTGACCGGTTCGCTCGACGTCTTGGAAACGCTCACGTCGATACCCGGCATGAGCCCGGCGAAGGTATTCGACGCGGAGCTGACTGTCTGCTCCGCGGCGCTGCCGGCCCAGAGCGTGACCGTGGCATCCTGCGCGGCACGGATCTGGGTGAAGGGAACGGCCGTGCCGGCCACTGAGAAGGAATTCGCCGCTCCGCTGGCGTCCGCGGTGAACTGCACGCGGTACGTTCCGTCGCCGACCGCGAATTTGACGGCCTTGACTCCCGCCTCGGAAGCGTTGACCGCGGTGATCACGTCGTCCAGGGACGCGGAGACGGCGGTGATGCTGTAGTCCTTGCCGGCCGAGCTCAGCGTGAAGGAGGAGCTGTCCCATTCGGTGAGCGGTCCGGTGACGGTAACCTGCTGCTGGGCGAGCTGGTCGACGGTCAATTCCAGAGATCCAGTCGCGGCCCCGTCGGAGGTCTTCACGGTGACCGAGTTTGAGCTGGATACCGAGGTGAATTTCTGCAGCGCCTCGGGTTTGGCCAGGGTGGCCGAAAGTTTGGCTACGTCCGCGACGCGGGTATTCAGCGACTGGAGCGCCGAGACCATGGTCTGCGTTGCGGTGACCCGATTTTTCAGCATGGTCTGGGGAATCGCTTCGACCTGCATCAGCGACTTGATGAGGGCGGCGGTGTCCAATCCACTGGCCAGGCCATCAAGAGAAATTCCCACGGATACTGCCTCCCGGACTGTGAAAGATGATGTACGTGCCCGCGTGCCCGGAAAGGGCCTCTCGGCCTCTTTCCGGGCGCGGGGCGCCAGGCTGCCGGATTCCGGCGCGCCGACGCGCGCGGCCGGCAGCGGCTAGCCAGCGGGTGGTTAGCCCAGCAGCTTCAGGACGCCCTGGTTGGACTGGTTGGCCTGAGCGAGCATGGCGGTACCAGCCTGGGACAGGATGTTCGAGCGGGTGAAGTTCACCATCTCGCCGGCCATGTCCACGTCGCGGATGCGGGACTCGGCGGCCTGCAGGTTTTCGCGCGACACGTTCAGCGAGTTGATCGCCGATTCAAAGCGGTTCTGCACTGCGCCCAAGGCCGCGCGGCCACTGGACACGCTGGTGATGGCGGTGTCGACGGTGCCGATGGTCGCTGCCGCAACCGAGGCCGACGCGAACCCGTCGGTGGTCACGATCGCGGCCTTCAAATCGGTGGCCAGGGTCTTGATGTCGATGCCGCCCTGGCTCAGATCCAGCGAGATCTGGCTGTCGCCGCCGGTGCCGGCGCCGATCTGGAAGGACATGACGCCGTTGCCGGTTGAGCCGGCAGTGGCATCAAGCAGGTTGATGCCGTTGAAGTTGGTCGTGTCGCCGATGCGTCCCAATTCGTCGACCAGGGCGGTGACTTCGGTGGTGATGGCCTTGCGGGATTCCGCATTGTTCGAGTCGTTGCCGGCCTGTACTGCCAGATCGCGCACACGCTGCAGGATCGAGTGGACCTCGGTCAGCGCGCCTTCAGCGGTCTGGATGACAGAGATGCCGTCCTGGGCATTGCGGGCGGCAACGTTCAGGCCGTTGACCTGCGAACGCAGGCCTTCGGAGATGGCAAGTCCGGCGGCGTCGTCTGCCGCGCGGTTGATGCGCAGGCCCGAGGACAGCTTTTCCAGCGACTTCGACAGGTCGTTCTGGGTGTTGGACAGGTTGCGGTGAGCATTCAGCGCCGCGAGGTTGGTGTTGATCTGCATACCCATGATGTTTTCCTCCGTGAGAACGGGTGTTGTTTACCTAGGTCCGTCCATGGACCTCGTGAACAACTATCGGCCGTACTCCGCGAGCGGTTAGCAGGATGCTTCCACCTCGAACATCACGCAATATCCGCTGTCATCGGCGGACCGGTCCAGTCGTCCAAGCGTCCGCCTGTTGCCTGGCGGGCAAACTCGTCGAGGTAGCTGTCGCGCCGCGCCTGGGCGGACTTCGTGAGTTTGGGCTGCACGACGGGCGGCCGGTCGGTGAGGTAATGCGTCTGGATGGCTTCGTGCAGCAGCTTGAGGGCGACGGTGCGCTGCTGCGAGATTGCCGAATGCGTCACGCCCGCCTCGGCAGCAATCTGCTTGACCGTGGCGCCTTCGAAAAAGAGTCGGCGGATCAGGATCTGGAGTTTCTGGGGCAGGCACTGCACGGCCGCATGGATCACGCTGATGCGTTCGCGGTGCAGGATGTTTTCCTCCGGGATTCCCATCTCGGACAGGAGGCTGTCATGCATGGTTTCCTCCAGCGCCACCACGCTGCGCTCGGCATCGGCCATCACCGCGCGCACGTCCGCGCTGCTCACGCCCATGGCGTCGGCCAACTCATGCTCCGATGGCTGGCGTCCCAGAACACCGGTCAAGGCTTCCTGGACGTTGCGGGTTGCAGTGATTTTCTGGCGCGCCCCACGGGTCGCCCAATCGTTCGAACGCATATCGTCGGCAAAGGCACCCATGATCCGGCGGCGGGCGAAGGCGCCGAAAGGCACTCCACGGGAGGGGTCGAATGATTCGGCAGCGCTGATCATCGCGATGGTGCCGACGGAGACGAGATCTTCGCGCGAAAGATGCGTCGCTTTCGAGCAAAGTTCAGCTGCTAGATATCCGACAAGGGGGAGGTTTGCCAAAACCAATTCATTGCGTGCTTCAAGCTCCACTGTGCCGGAGTCCTTTATCTCAGAGTGCGATTGGCTATGTGTCTACCCCAACTAGACAATCGGCCACGCGAACTAACATTAGAACTACATGAGGGTTTTTGACAAACGCTATTTATGAGGCGTTTTCGGACGTATTGTCTCCAGTTTTTCGGGCCTTCGTAGGCGCCTGGCGACCCGGCGCCGCTAACCGTCTTCCACTCGCCGCCGATACTATTGGTTATCGAGGCATTTTGGGGAAATGCCAGAATTGGAGAATCATGACCAATCGGGTAAATGAGCTGTCGACGCTCCTGTTCAAGGAACGGGAATGCCTTGAACTGCTCCATTTCAAACTCGAGGAACAGAATTTACTGCTCATTGCCGGCAAAACGCAATGGCTTTCGGCAGCGACTCGAGAAATCGAACATGTGCTGGAACGCATGCACCATACCAGCCTGGAACGCACGCTGGTCGCCCGCGAGGTGGCCGAAAGTTGGGGCGGCGACCCGGACTCGTCGCTCTCCGAATTGGCTGCGCTCGCGCCAGTGGGGCCGTGGGGAGAGATCCTCACCTCCCATCTGACGGCGATCCATGAATACACCAACGTCATCGCGGCGACTCGCGACGCCAATGAGCAGTTCCTCCGAGCCGCTCAGCGCTCGGCCCAGGAAACCCTTGCGAACCTCGGCGATTCAGCATCGACCTATGGCCGCAGCGGAGCGGCCGATGTTCCAGGCACCGATGCCCGCATACTCGACACCAATGTCTAAGGAATCCAGATGAGCACCTTCGGGAGCCTGAATACCGCCCTGTCGGGGCTCAACGCGGCGCGAGCTGCCATGGAGGTTGCGGGGAACAACTTGGCCAATGTCGCCACCCCGGGATACACCCGGCAGCGTGCCGAGTTCCAATCCGCAGGGGCGGTGGCCTCCACCGGCAAGATCACCTCGTCCGGGCGCATCGACCAAGGCGTCGTGTTCACCGGCATCGCCCGATTGGCCGACGCCAGCCTGGACGCCCGCGTCCGAGGCACCGTCGCGCTGGCCTCGCAGAGCTCGGTGCGCGCCGATGCGATGGCAGATCTCGAATCAATCCTGCGCGAACCGGGCGAGAACGGCCTCTCCGCGTTGCTCAACGATTTCTGGGCCGGATGGGAAGACGTGGCAGGCCAGCCAGGCGACGCCGCCGCGGGGGCCGTGCTGCTCCAGCGCGCGCAGTCGGCGGTCGACCGCATCGTCCAGATGGATGACGAGATCAACGGCCAGTGGACCTCCCAGCGCCAGGACCTGAGCACCCGCATCGACGATCTGAATGCCACCGCGCAGGGCGTCGCGGCGCTGAACGGGCAGATCCGTTCGCTCACCGCCGCCGGTGGTTCGCCCGCTGCGCTGCTCGACCAGCGCTCGCAGCTGGTCGAGCGCCTGGCCGAGCTGTCCGGCGCGAGCGTGCGCGAGCTGCCCGATGGAACCGTGGACGTACTGCTGGAGGGCAGCCCCCTGGTCACCGGGACTACTGCCCGCTCGCTGCAGCTGTCCGGAGGCCGGAACAGCGAGGACGCCGCGGTCTCCGTGCGCTGGTCGCACCGGCCTGACGACCAGGTGTCGCTGGATGCCGGCAGCATCGCGGCAGGGCTCGCGGTGCTCTCCCCCGCCACCGGTTCCTACAGCTCGGGGCCGCTGGCGCAGGCTGCCGCGCAGCTGGACCGGATCGCCCTGCGCCTTGCCGAGGCGGTCAACCAGGTGCACCACTCGGGATTGACCAGTGCCGGCACGCCTGGCGGCGACTTCTTCGGCATCGATCCGGCAAACCCAGCCGGCAGCATCAAGGTGCTGCTCCACGACGGGTCCCAGCTGGCCACCGGCTTGCCCGGCGGCGGCGCGCTGGACGGCTCGAACGCTCAGAAGCTGGCCGAGCTGGGCAAGACACCGGACGGCGCCGACGCGCTGTGGTCGCGGCTGGTGATCGAGGTGGGAGCCACGAGCCGCGCCGAGGCAACCCAGGCGCTGTCCAGCGCTATGGCCGCGGACGGTGCCGTCACCGCGCGCCACGGCGCCTCCGCGGTGTCGTTGGACGAGGAGAACATCGCCCTGCTCAGCCACCAGCATGCCTACCAGGGCGCTGCCCGAGTGCTCACCGCACTGGACGAAATGCTGGACACCCTGATCAATGGCACCGGCCGTGTTGGACGATAGGACCTGCACATGACACGCATTACCACGTCGGCGCTCAGCTTCAATGCCGAACGCAACCTCGCCGCCGCGGCCGCCCGGCTGGCCACGGTCCAGGACAAGATCGGCTCCAACAAACAGATCAGCCGGCCCAGCGACGACCCGGCGGGGGCCGCCGAGGCGATGGCGGTTCGCACCGAGCAGCGCCAGAACGCGCAGTTTTCCCGGAACGCAGCGGATGCCAATGGCTGGCTGTCTTCCACGGACGTCGCCTTGTCCGCCGCGACCAGCCTGCTTCACCGGGTGCGCGACCTGACCGCCCAAGGAGCCAACGACGGAGCGCTCGGACCGGAGGCCCGGGAAGCGATCGCCCTTGAACTCGACCAATTGCGTGAGCAGATGGTCGGGGTGGCCAACACCCAGTACCGCGGGCGCTTCTTGTTTGCCGGCACCTCGGATGCCGGCAGCGCGCTGGATGAGAACCTGCAGTTCTCCCAGGGCAGCGAGGTCCTGCGCCGGATCGGGCCGAATTCCTCGGTGCGCGTGGACGCCGACGGCGCTGCCGCCTTCGGCCAAGGCCCGGACAGCGTCTTCAGCCTCATCTCCTCCATCGCGCAGGATTTGCGCAATGGCGTCAATGTGTCCTCACGACTTGAAACGGTGGATGCCCACTTGCAGAACATCCTTGCCACCCAGGCCTCCGTCGGCGCCAGCCACGCCACGGTGCGCACGGCCGAGCAGAGCCTGCTGGGCGATGCAGTCAACCTCGAGGCCCGGCGCGCGGGCACCGAGGACATCGACCTCGCCACCGCCATCCTGGAGCTCAAGAGCCAAGAGGTCGCCTACCAGGCGGCGCTGTCCGCCGCGGCCCGCACCCTGCAGCCTTCACTCATGGACTTCCTGCGATGAGCCGCAAACTGATCCCGTCCTCCGCCCTGCCCGGATTCCCGCAGGCGCAAACGCTGGAGCTTTGTGCTGTCGACGGCGCCCCGGGCCTCTTTGCGCTGTCATCCCCCGAGGCGCCATCATTGCGCTGGTTCGTCCTCGAGACCGCAGTGCACCTGCCGCACTACACACCGCAGTTCTCCGAAGACCACCTGGCGGCGGTCGGCCGGCCGGCGCAGAACGCGCGATTGGTCCTTGCCGTGGTCAACACCGCCGACCAGCGACCCAGCGCCAACCTCTTCGCGCCGCTCTTGGTCAACGACGACACCGGGCAGTGCTCCCAGGTCCTGCTTGAATCGCAGGATTGGCCTTTGCGCCATGACCTGAGCGCCTAACCTCGAACTCCGGCGGAAGGATTGTTTAATTTTCTTCCGGCGGAGTTTTCTTTTCCGCCTGGATACTGCATAGTAGCGATTCAGGCGGAATCCGATTTGGTCTCTGCGTCGCAGCTTCCCACCTCGGGAATAATTGACGCCTCAACTTGTTTTTACATGCATACGCATATAAATTGGAGACGAGCACACGATGTGACGTTTCACCAGCTAATAGGAGTAGGCATGCAGTTCGGAGTTTTCTCAGTCAGCGACATCACCCGCGATCCCACCACCGGCCGTGTGCCAACAGAGAAGAAACGCATCGACGCCCAGGTCGCCATCGCCAAAAAGGTCGAGGAAATCGGCATGGACGTCTACGCCATCGGCGAGCACCACAACCGCCCGTTCTTCTCCTCCTCGCCGACCACCACCCTGGCCTACATCGCGGCGCAGACCGAACGCATCATCCTGTCCACCACGACCACGCTGATCACCACGAACGACCCGGTGAAGATCGCCGAAGACTTCGCCATGCTGCAGCATCTGTCCAACGGCCGCACCGACCTCGTGCTCGGCCGCGGCAACACCGGCCCGGTCTACCCGTGGTTCGGGAAGAACATTCAGGACTCGGTCAACCTGACCGTGGAGAACTACAACCTGCTGCGCCGCCTGTGGGACGAGGACGTGGTGAACTGGGAAGGCCGCTTCCGCACCCCGCTGCAGAACTTCACCTCCACCCCGCGCCCGCTGGACGACGTGGCCCCGTTCGTCTGGCACGGCTCGATCCGCACCCCGCAGGTCGCGGAAATCGCCGCCTACTACGGCGACGGCTTCTTCGCGAACAACATCTTCTGGCCGAAGGAGCACTACCAGCAGTTGATCGGCCTGTACCGCGAGCGCTACGAGCACTACGGCCACGGCCGCGCCGACCAGGCTATCGTGGGCCTGGGCGGGCAGTTCTACATGGCCAAGGAATCGCAGCAGGCGGTCAAGGAGTTCCGCCCGTACTTCGACAACGCCCCGGTCTACGGCCACGGCCCGTCGCTGGAGGACTTCACCGCGCAGACCCCGCTGACCGTCGGCTCCCCGCAGCAGGTGCTGGAGAAGACGCTGAGCTTCCAGGAGTACTTCGGCAGCTACCAGCGCCAGCTGTTCCTTATTGACCATGCGGGCCTGCCGCTGAAGACCGTGCTGAACCAGCTGGACATGTTCGGCGAATACGTGCTGCCCGAGCTGCGCAGGGAAATGGACGCCCGCGCGCCGAAGGACCTGACCCCGGCACCGACACATGCAGGCCTCGTGGCAGCTCGTGACGCTAAACTGAAGGCTGAGCAAGCCAACGCCCCAAAGGAGCCTGAAGTCAGTGACCGGGACCAGTAACACCCCCGCCCCCGTGAAGGTCACCATCGACGCCTGGGAGTCGCTCTTCCGGGCGCAGGTGGCCGTCATGAGGAAGGTCAGCGCCAAGCCGGAGTTCCACAAGCTCTCCATGCGCGAATACGATGTGCTGTTCAACCTTCGCATCTGCCCGGGCGGCCGCAGCCGCCTGGTCGACCTGAACCGCTACCTGCTGATCTCGCAGCCGAGCCTGAGCCGCATGGTCACCCGGCTGGAGGACAAGGGCCTGATCACCCGCGAGGCCGATCCCACCGACCAGCGCGCGATGCAGCTGTCGCTGACCCCCAAGGGGCTGGCTGTCCAGCAGGAGATCGGCCGCGAGCACGTCAAGCACATCTACGAGCAGATCGGCACCGCGCTGAGCGAGGAAGAATTCCTCCAGCTGCAGCAGCTGACCTCCAAGCTGCGTAGCGCCATCAAATAGCACGCACGAGAAACGCCGGCGGATCCAGCCCCACGGGGCGGTTCCGCCGGCGTTGCCGTGCCACGCGGCGGCCGCCGCTACTTGTAGAAGCCCTCGCGCAGCACGATGCCATGCTCCAGCCAGCATTTCATGGCCGCCAGCATTCCGGTCCATCCCTCGCAGTTGCCGAAGGCCGCCGCGGCGCCTTCCTCGGTGGCCTGCCACGCGGATTCGGTGATGACGACCTTGGTGCGGGAGTTGTCGTCCTCCGGCTCGAACTCGAAGGCGACGGTGTTCTGCGCATCGGGCGCCGACGAGTGGTTGGCCTCCCACTGGATCACGATGCGCCGCGGCGCCTGGGCCTCCAGCACCTTGACCGGGAAGGCCCCCGGGAAGTCGTGGAAGTCCCAGGTGACGGTCGCGCCGGTTTCCAGGCGGCCCTTGGCGCCGCCGGTCGTGAAATAGTGCGAGAGCTGTTCGGGATCCGCGACGGCCTCGTACACTTGCACGCAGGTCTTGGCGATGTGTCCCGAAACGCTGAAGGACAGCTGGCTGGGGGCTGGGTCGTGGCTCACGACACTTTTCTACACCTCGTGCTCCCAGCGGGGCAAGAGCCCGTCGCGCATTCCCAGCCGCAGTGTCCATGCCTCCTGCTATCCTGTCGCCATCGGATCCTCGACTGACTGATGGAGCGCATCATGGCACGGGTAACCTGCGACGTCACGATCTCACTGGACGGCTTCGTGGCCGGAGTTGAGCAGAGCCTGGAGCAGCCGCTGGGCCGCGGCGGCGAGCAACTGCACCGCTGGCAGTTCGAAGCCCGGGAGGACGACGCCGCGGAGCGCGCCGGAATCCTGGATGCCGGCGCCTACATCATGGGCCGGAACATGTTCAGCCCCGAGCGCGGCGAACCCTCGGGCAGCTGGCGCGGCTGGTGGGGCGAGGATCCCCCGTATCACGCACCGGTCTTCGTGCTCACCCACCACGAGGGCGAACCGCTGGCCATGGAGGGCGGCACGGTCTTCAACTTCGTGACCGGCGGGATCCGCCAGGCGCTTCAGCTGGCGCGCGAGGCGGCCGGCGGGAAGAATGTCGCGATCGCCGGCGGAGCGTCGACCATCAACCAATTCCTGGAGGCGGGACTGCTGGACGAGCTGCGGCTGCACATCTCCCCGAAGCTGCTGGGCTCCGGCGAGCGCCTCTTCGAGGGCGTGTCAGGGCAGGAGTTCATCCCGCGCTCCTCGCGCAGCACCGGGCTGGTCACCCACGTGATCTACGATCTCGCACCGCGGGGATCCGTCTGACCCGGCGCAGGCTTCGGAGCCGAGGCCCTAGCAGCCGAAGGGGCTGGCGTACCGGTAGTCGCCGCGCGGCAGGGCGCTCTCGTCGAACACGCGCACCATGAAGTGCTCGCCCCAGGTCGGGTCGCTGGGGATGATGCCGCGCCCGGACGCCGGTTCGTAGCCGAAGCGGTGGTAGTAGCCCGGCGAGCCGAGCAGCACGATGCCGCTGAGCTGCGCGTTCTCCGCGGCGTCGTGGATCTGCTGCATCAGGATCGAGCCGACACCGCGGTGCTGGTACTCCGGAGCCACGGCCAGCGGGCCCAGGCCCAGCATCTGCTGCCCGTCGACCCTTCCCCAGGTGGCGATGACATGGCCGATCACCACGGCGTCGTCGAGCGCGACGATGGAAAAGCGCGCATCGTAGCCCTCGCAGTCGAAGAGCTGCTGCAGCAGCCCGACTTCTTCGGGCTCGACCATCGGATCGATTCCGGCAAAAGCCGCATGCGTCACCGCATAGACTGCGGCCCGGTCATCGAAGCCCTCTGGACGAATCTGCATGATCGCCAACCTACCAAATCAGCATCGCCTTGGTAAATCGAATCTTGCTACTGCCCGGCCTGTTCCCCCTGCTCCTTCCGCGCCCGTCCGGCCCGGATTCCTGCAGGCCACGCGGCACATCAGCTGACCGCGGGCCCTTGAACGCGGCGGCCGGAAGGTGCCATGAGGCGTTCACCATCAGCGCATCATCCGGAGGTTGACCATGTCCGTGCATCGCACCGCGCGGCGCGCTGCGTTGGTGCCGGGCCGCAGCGCTGGCTGCCACTCTGTAAGAGGACCCGAACGTTGTCCATATTCAACCATTTGGTGGATGAGCAGTTCGGTTTCCCGGATTACGATCATGAATTAAAGGCACACCGCACGGCAGCACGCCGGCGCACCAGCAACCACCAGAGGCCAGAGACGTGACGACAGACAAAACACGAAACACCGCACCCGGCACCGTCCCACGCTCCGCAGCGCACCCGTGGGCGGCGCTAGGCATCCTGGCCGCAGGCCTTGGACTGGTGGTGCTGGACGGCACCATCGTCGGCGTGGCGCTGCCGACCATCATCGCCGACATCCACCTGGACCTGGGCGACGCGCAATGGGTCAACAGCCTCTACGCGGTGGTGCTCGCGGCGCTGCTGCTGTCCACCGGTAGCCTGGCGGACCGCTGGGGCCGCAAGAAGATGTTCATCGCCGGCCTGCTGGTGTTCATGGGCGGTTCGCTGCTGGCCGCCAACGCCGACGCGGCCGGCTCGCTGATCTCCGCCCGCGCCCTGCAGGCGGTGGGCGCGGCGAGCATCATGCCTTCCACCCTGTCCACGGTGAACTCGCTGTTCCAGGGCAAGCAGCGCGCCGCCGCCTTCGGCGTATGGGGCGCGGTGATCTCCGGCGCCGCGGCCATCGGCCCGCTGGCCGGCGGCCTGCTCACCGAATACGCCTCCTGGCACTGGATCTTCCTGGTGAACCTGCCGCTGGGCGCCGTGCTGCTGGTGCTGGGACTGCTCTTCGTGCCCGAAACCAAGGGCGGAACCACCGGCCGCGGCGTGGACGTGGACGGGGCGCTGCTCAGCGCGCTGGGCATGGGCGCGCTGGTGTTCGCGATCATCGAAGGACCGGACGCCGGCTGGATCACCCCCACCAAGGAACTGAAAATCGGCTCGTTCACTTGGCCGGCCGATGCGGCGGTATCGTTGCCCGGCATCGCGCTGCTGGTCTCGGCCGCGGCCATCACGCTGTTCATCTTCTGGGAACGGCACCGCGCACGCAACGGCCGCGCCGCGCTGCTGGAACTGCGCTTGTTCGAGCACAAGACCTTCACCTGGGGCAACCTGACGGCCGCGAGCGTGGCCATCGGCGAATTCGCGCTGCTGTTCGTGCTGCCGCTGTTCCTGGTCAACGCCCTGGGGCTGAGCGTGCTGCATACAGGCTTCATCCTGGCCGCCATGGCGCTGGGCGCCTTCTTCTCCGGAGCTTCGGCCCGGCACCTGGCCGCGGTGCTCTCCCCGGCCGGCACCGTGCTGCTGGGCCTGGGACTGGAAACCGCCGGTGTGCTGGTGCTGGCCCTGGTGCTCAGCGCCGGGGTGTCGGTGTGGGCCGTGGCGGTCACCCTGGTGGTCTACGGGCTGGGCCTGGGACTTGCCTCCGCGCAGCTGACCGGCACGGTGCTGGCCGAGGTTCCGGTTCAGATTTCCGGCCAGGGCTCGGCCACGCAGAGCACCGTGCGCCAGATCGGCTCGGCGCTGGGCACCGCGATCTCCGGCGCCGTGCTCTCCGCGGCGCTGGCCATCACCCTGCCTTCGCGGCTGGATGAGGCCTCGGTCCCCGCCGCGCAGGCTTCCCAGCTGGCCGAGGCCACCCGGCAGAGCGCCGGCACCACCATCACCCAGCTGCGCGTCCAGCCTCCGGGCGGGCACGATGCGGCCTCGACCATCGACGCCTTGTCCGCCGGGTTCTCCGACGCCACCCGCCTGTCGATGCTGGCTGCGGCGTTCTTCCTGCTGCTCGGCGCCGTGGGCGCCTGGCGGCTGCTCTCCGCGCAGCGGGTGACAAACATGAGAGATTAAGCGTAGTAAGCCATTATGTGCCCGACATTAGTCAGAGGATGAGAATTAGTTCACCCGACGGTCAGCATGAAATAATTAATGAAAATCAATGGCAGAGTTTCAGCCACAGAGACCATGAAAGTTCCATTTCTGCATTTTCACGAAATTATTCACCATAAATAAAGCATTCTGGGTCTGACATTCTTGAACACCGCCCAAATGTAGATAGGTAAAGCAAAAGTCAATATCCACCGATAATATTTTGCGAAAAAAGTGTCAAGACCGTTAATATGCGACCTTTTTCGATTCAGCCGTGGCTATGGAGATCAAGACAAGAACTTCACTCAAGCTAAAAAGATCCTCCACACCATCGTTATCGATTCATGCGAATGCACCATTGGATTCGAGGCAAGCAGGGAGCCCCACAACTGGATGTATTACAATCTACCTATGGATCTCAACGTTGACCTCATACTCAAAAAGGCCCGGTTGGCATTGCGTGTACTTTATAATACCGGCATTCCTCACGATCACGCATCGCTAGTCAATCAAATAAGCTCAATGAAAGTTTCTACCGAAACTCCAAAAGATTCGATAAATAATACAGTAATGGGCCTGTCTCTCCTAGAGAAAGGAAACTTTATAACGTCTTCTGCGACAACAGGCGCTAAAACCTATGCCATCTCAAATTGGATTACACCCTTATTTTTGGATCGAATTGAAATCGATAAGAGCCTATTTATTTTTGATGGATTTGATGAATGGCTCGATGAAGCCCGACTATTGAATGAGATTAGCTCGCAAAGACACAATCTTACAACTGGAATCGCTCGATTAGAGGTTTCCAATTGGCGTCAATTCAACAAAGTGGACGTTATTCTTCACCCGCGCCTTACCATCATTACAGGGGAAAACGGTTCCGGTAAAACTAGTCTGTTAAGCCTCTTAGCTCCTCATTTTTCATGGAACCCAATCTTGGTTCAACGATCCACGGACGAAGGAAGCCGAGAATTCCTTCAAAGTATCGGAACGATTTCATATACCAACAGGGAAATAACCCCCGTGTACTGCGAAGTTTCGTCGGGCGTTTCTAATGCCAAGATCCGATACTCATCACGACAACAGGTACCTGGAATCTACATCAATTCTCATAGATCCGTAAGTTCCTATCAGACACTTAATTCCTTGCCCTCGAAGTTTTCCGAGTGGGACGTATTACAAGAAGAGTTCCTAAACGAAATACAAGTAAGGTACACTGGCAACCATTCAAGATTCTCACCACTATATCGCATGAAAGAGGCTCTCATTTCTGCGGCAATGTACGGTGAAGGAAATAGAGCAATACGCCCCAATCATGCCGCAAGAATACTTTGGGATGGTTATCAAGAAATACTTCGACTCCTACTACCAAAGTCACTCCAATTTGATCGGTTCGAGATTGAAGATGCGGAATTGATTCTTGTCACCAAAACTTCAGAATTTCCATTGGAAGCAATCTCTGGCGGCATAAGCGCGATCCTAGAATTATCTTGGCAAATATTCCTTAGACAACGAGACCAAGAGTCATTCACCGTTTGCATTGATGAACCCGAAAACCATCTTCATCCGGAACTTCAACGGACGATAATTCCTTCTTTTCTCAAAGCTTTCCCAAACGTCAGTTTTATCGTTGCTACGCACAGCCCCTTGGTAGTTACTTCAACGGAAAATTCATTGGTTTATGCACTAAGTCCTGACCAAACTGGTCGAATATCTTCTCGCAAAGTTTCTAATGTCAACACATCTGCAACACCAGACGAAACCCTTACTTCAGTTCTCGGACTAGACACAACACTCCCCGTGTGGGTTGAATCGAAGCTTTCAGACATTCTTACGAAAATTTCATTGACTCCTTCTGCTAGTGATCTGAGAGAATTGCAATCAGAATTGCGCAGAATTGGACTTGGAAAGCAGTTCCCAGCAGCAATTAATTCGATTACGGAGAAGCGTTGATTCGTTTATCAAAGGGGCTTAAGCCAGTTTGGATTTCAGTCAATCAAGAATCTAAGACCCTTGAATATGAAAATGCGGCAAGGGGTTGCGAACCTTCCCCTTGGCGTGAAAGCACTATTTTGGAAGCATTAAGGAGAGAAACGAATAGCAAATGCATGTACTGCGAAGGAATAATTGACGACGTTTCCTATGCCGAAGTCGAACATATTCAACCTAAAGGATTATTCAAAAACTTAGTCCTCGAATGGGACAATCTTGGGCTGGTATGCAAAAGATGCAATGTCAGTAAAGGTGCATATTGGACCGATAATGCAAGCTTGCAACTTCTCAATCCTTACAAGGATATCCCAGAACTACATATAGAATTCCACGGTCCGATGATAACGGCTTGCGCTGACAGTACCCGTGGAAAGAATACACTTCGGCAATTGAAATTCCCAGAAAGAACTGATCTCCTGCTTTCTCGGGCAAGGGCCATAGAAAATATTAATCGAATTATTGAGCTTTGGGCACAAGCGGCTGATTTGGAAGTCAAAGAACTTTTGGCAGACGACGTTCACGTAGCGCTTTGCCACGACAAAGAGTACAGTGGAACGCTACGAGCTTTTGCTCGCTCCAAAGGATTCCCCCTGAGAGACCAATATTAATTGGAGTAAATTATCTCACCAGTCAAGAATGCAGAGTAGTGTTGTGAAAATAGGATCAAACCTTGATCAATTCTTACTTGAAAAGAAAAATGGCCTCTGAGTATTATTTACTAGTTTGCTTTATAGATTAATCTCGAAATTGAAGGCACAACTGTCTGTTTCGGGCCTCCTATCTATTTATCCCTTGAGCAGCCCGCCCACCGCGGCGATGACCGCGTTGGCCACCTGGCTCAGCTCGTTCTCCTTGATGCCGCGCCCGAAGGACAGCCGCACCGCGGTGTGCGCCAGCTGCTCCTGGTACCCCATGGCGGTGAGCACCGGCGAGGGATCGGTGGATCCCGCCGCGCAGGCGGATCCGGAGGAGCACAGCACCCCCTTGCGCTCCAGTTCGATCAGCACGGTCTCCCCCGCGGTCTTCGGGAATACGAAGGACACGATGCCGCCGATGCGCTGGCTCTCGCTGCCGGTCAGCCGCAGGCTGCCGGGGTGCTTGGCGTCCAGCCCGCGGGTGATCTTCTCGATGAGGTAGCGCCCGTAGCCCTCGCCCAGCCCCTGCTCGCGCTGGGCGGCGCAGGCCTGCAGAGCCACCGCGATGCCGGCGGCGGCCGCCGGGTTCTCGGTGCCCGAACGCAGGCCGGACTGCTGCCCGCCGCCGTGCAGCAGCGGCACGAAGCGGTGCTTCGAGGACAGGTACAGCGCCCCGCTGCCCTTCAGCGCACCGATCTTGTGCCCGGAGATGCTCAGCGCGTCCACCGCGGCGGCCAGCGGCGCCAAGTCCAGCCAGCCGGCGGCCTGCACCGCGTCGGTGTGCATCAGCGCCCCGGCCGCTCGGGCCAGGGCGGCGACCTCCGCCACCGGCTGGATGGTGCCGACCTCGTTGTTCACCGCCATCACCGAGACCACGGCGACGTCGTCGTCGATCAGCTGCGCCGCATGCGCCAAGTCCACCAGCCCGTCGGCGTCCACGTCGATCAGCCGCAGCGTGAAGCCGTGGAAGTCCGCCAGGTAGCGGCAGGCTTCCAGCACCGCTGGGTGCTCGACGGCGCTGGCCACGACCACGCGTCCGCGCGGGTTGCCCAGCGCGCCGCCGATCACCGCGGTGTTCGCGCCCTCGGTGCCGCCGGAGGTGAAGTAGATTTCCTCCTCGTGCACCCCCAGCTGCGCGGCGACCTGGGCCCGGGCCCAGTTGGCGGCGCGGCGGGCCTGGTGCCCGGCCTCATGGTGCGAGGCGGGGTTGCCGAAGTCGCGGGTGAGCAGCGGGGAGACGGTGTCCAGCACCTCCTGGCGCGGCGGGGCGGTGGCGGCGGCGTCCATGTAGATCATGCGACCACCATATCCAGTCCCAGGTCGATCGCCGCCACCGAGTGGGTGATCGCGCCCGAGGAGATGATGTCCACCCCCGCCTCGGCCACCGCGGCGACGGTGCCGGCGTTGATGTTGCCGCTGGCCTCCACGATCGCGCGGCCGGCGATCAGCTCGATGGCCGCCGGGATGTCGGCGGGGTCGAAGTTGTCCAGCATGACCACGTCCACCCCGGCGGCCAGCACCGCCGGCAGCTGGTCGATGGAGTCCACCTCCACCTCCATGGTCGTGGTGTGCCCCAGCCGGGAGCGCACCGAGGCCAGCGCCTCGGTCAGCGCCTGCGGGGTGCTGAACAGGGCCAGGTGGTTGTCCTTGGCCATGAACGCGTCGGAGAGGTTGTCGCGGTGGTTCACCCCGCCGCCGCAGCGCACCGCGTAGCGTTCCAGCGCGCGCAGCCCCGGGGTGGTCTTGCGGGTGTCCGCGATGCGCGCTGTGGTGTGCGCGACCAGGTCCACCAGTTGCCCGGTGGCGGTGGCGATGGCGCTCATGCGCTGCAGCAGGTTCAGCCCCACGCGCTCGGCGGTGAGGATGGAGGCCGCCGGGCCGCTGACCTCGATCAGCGTATCCCCCGCCGCGAAGGTGCGCCCCTCGGCGACCAGCTGGGTGGTGGCGATGCCCGGGTCCACCGCGTGCATGGCGCGGGTGAACACCGTGCCGCCGGCCAGGATTCCGGGCTGGCGGGCGCGCACCCGGCAGGTGGCGACCGCCCCCGCCGGCACGATGGTGTCGGCGGTCAGGTCCCCGCGGGGGTTGTCCTCTTCCAGCGCGAAATTGATGATGCGGTCGATCACGCGCAGCGGGACGGGATGGATGGGTGCGTTCACGCGGTGTGTTCCTTGCTGCTTGGGCTTGAAGTGGTCAGGGGTGGAGAAAGCTGTTCGGCGGTTTGTTCGGCGGTTTGCTCGGCACAATTCAGCTGCCAGCCGTAGCGGATGGCAGGCTGCGATAGCCCGGGCGCCGAGTCCAGCCGATGGTGGGCGCCGAGCGATCCTCCGCGCGCCAGCGCGCCGGCCGCGGTGAAGCGGGCGGCAAGCCACAGGTTCTCCAGCTCCTGCTGCGCGCGAGGGGACTCTGCCACCGGGGCGGAGGCCGCCAGCAGCTCGGCGAAGCGCTGAAGCTGCTTGCCGGTGCGGTACACGCCGATGGCCTCGCTGGCCTCGCGCTGCAGGGTGTCCAGGTCCAGCGGGGCCTCGGCCGCGCCGAGCGCGGACAGCGCCGTCGGCAGCTGGGCGACGGTCATCCCGTCAAGCCCATCGAGGTCCGCGCAGCCCCCGGGATCGTCGGAAAGCATGGCCTGCACCGCGGTGCGGGCGAACACCATCGCCTCCAGCAGCGAGTTGCTGGCAAGCCGGTTGGCGCCGTGCACCGTGGTGTTGGCGCATTCGCCGGCCGCGTAGAGCCCGGGCACGGTGGTGCGCGCGCTGGTGTCCGTGGTGATCCCGCCCATGGCGTAGTGCTGGGCCGGGACCACCGGGACCAGGTCCGCGGCCAGATCAAGCCCGCAGGCCGCCAGCCGTGCGGTGATCGAGGGGAAGCGCCGGGCGGTGAAGCCCGCGCCGCGTTGCGCGTCCAGGCCGCGGGCGTCCAGGTACACCCGGCGCCCGGCCAGCAGCTGGCGGTGGATGCCGCGGGCCACCACGTCGCGCGGGGCCAGCTCGGCATCGGGGTGCTCGGCGGGCATGAAGCGCTCGCCGGTGCCGGTGACCAGCACCGCGCCCTCCCCGCGCACCGCCTCGGAGACCATGCCGGCCTCCGGGTAGGCCGCCGGGTCGACCAGCGTGGGGTGGAACTGCACGAATTCCGCGTCGGCGATCACCGCGCCGGCCCGGGCCGCCAGCCCGATCCCGTCCGCGGTGGCCCCTGCCGGGTTGGTGGTCGCGGCGTACAGCCGGCCCAGTCCCCCGGTGGCCAGCAAGACCGCGTCGGCCTCGATCCGGTGCGACGTGCCGTGCTGCAGGACCTCGACCCCGGCCACCGCACCGCGCTCGTCGAGCACCAAGGACGTGGCCAGCGCATGCTCGCGCACCGTCAGCTCGCCGGCGTCGCGGGCGCGCAGCACCGCGGCGGACAGGGCCGCAACGAGCCCCGCCCCGGTGGCGTCCCCGGCGATGTGCAGGATGCGGTGGGCGCTGTGCGCTGCCTCCAGGCCCAGCTGGTAGCCGCCCTCTGCGGTGCGGTCGAACGCGACCGCGTGGCCTTCCAGCGCATCAACCAGCTCGGCGGCCGAGGCGCACATGAAGTCCACCGAGGTTTCCCCGCAGTGCCCGGCGCCGGCGGCCCGCGTGTCAGCCGCGTGCGCGGCCACCGAGTCCCCGGCGGCGATGGACTGCGCGGTGACGGCGCTCAGCCCGCCCTGGGCCAGCTCGCTGTTCGAGTCGCCCAGCCGGTCCTTGGTCAGCAGCACCGGATGCGCCCCGGCGGCCGCCGCCTGCAGGGCGGCGCTCAGCCCGGCGACCCCGGAGCCGATGACCACCGGGCGCTTGGCCCCTGCGCCGCTCATGGCCGGGCGGCCAGCATGCGTTCCAGGGCGATTTTCGCGTCGCCCTGCTGCTCGGCGGGCACGGTGATCCGGTTGACCACGCGCCCGGCGACCAGCTCCTCCAGCACCCAGGCCAGGTAGCCGGGGTGGATGCGGTACATCGTCGAGCACGGGCAGATCACCGGGTCGAGGCAGAAGATGGTGTGCTGCGGGTACTCGGCGGCCAGCCGGTTGACCATGTTGATCTCGGTGCCGATCGCGAACACCGTGGGCTCGGTCGCGTCGGCGATCGCGCGGCGGATGTAGTCGGTGCTGCCTGCCTCGTCGGCCGCGTCCACGACCTCCATCGGGCATTCGGGGTGCACGATCACGCGCACGCCGGGGTACTCCTCGCGCGCCTTCGCGATCTGGCCCGGGTTGAAGCGCTTGTGCACCGAGCAGAAGCCGTGCCACAAGATGACCTTGGCATCGCGCAGGGTCGCCGCCTCGTTGCCGCCCAGCGCCTTGCGCGGGGTCCACATGGGCATCTGCTCCAGCGGCACGCCCATGGCCTTGGCGGTGTTGCGGCCAAGGTGCTGGTCGGGGAAGAACAGCACGCGCCGGCCGCGCTCGAACGCCCATTCAAGCACCGTGGCGGCATTCGAGCTGGTGCACACCAGCCCGCCGTTGCGGCCCACGAACGCCTTCAGCTCGGCCGAGCAGTTCATGTAGGTGACCGGGATGACCGGCAGGCGCCCGTCGTCCTGCTCGTCCTTGTACAGTTCGGTCAGCTCGTCCCAGCACTGCTGGACGCTCGGCCCGTCGGCCATGTCCGCCATGGAGCAGCCCGCGGCGAGGTTCGGCAGGATGACCGCCTGGTCCTCGCGCGAGAGGATGTCTGCGGTCTCCGCCATGAAGTGCACACCGCAGAAGACGATCGCCTCCGCCGTCTCGCGGGTCAGCGCCGCGTTGGCCAGCTGGAAGGAGTCGCCGACGAAGTCCGCGTACTTCACCACCTCATCGCGCTGGTAGAAGTGGCCCAGGATCACCGCGCGCTCGCCCAGGGTTTCCTTGGCCGCCAGGATGCGCGCGTCCAGCTCCTGATCGCTGGCCGCCAGATACTCCTGCGGGATGCTGCCCTGCACCGGGTGGCCGGCAGGCACCTCGTCCGTTTCCGAGGCGCCAGGGCCGTAGCCGCCGGGGGTGTCCCAGGGGTTGGACTTCAAATCGTCCGAGCAGGTGGAGCCCGGGGCCAGCAGGTTCAGCCGCGCGATGTTCTGCGCGACCGAGGCGTTGTGCTGGGCCGAAGCCGCGTCGGTGAAGATGGTGTTGGTGCTCATGGTGCTCCCCCTTCAGGGATTCAACGGTCTAGTTGAAAAAGTGTGGTGAAGTTGCTTCTCAGCCCTGCGGCGGCTCGACCTGCAGGGGGTCGACCTGCAGCGGATCGGGCCCGTGCCCGACGTAGCGGTAGAGCCGCGGCGGGCGGTGCTTGCCGCCGGCCTGGTATTCGTCGGTCGCCTCGATGCTGGCGGTCGAGTTCAGCGTGCGCCGGAAGTTCGCCGGATCCAGTCGGCGACCGAGGATCGCCTCGTACACCCCGCGCAGCGCCGCGAGGGTGAAGCGCTCGCCGAGCAGCCGGTGCGCGATCTGCCCGTATTCGGTTTTGTTGCGCAGCCTCCACAGCGCGTAGTCCACGATCTGGCGGTGGTCGAAGGCCATCCGCGCGATCTGCGGATCATCGATGTCGAACCAGGCAACGTTCTCGTCCCGCACCGTCGCACCCACCTGGTCCACGTGCATCAGCGCGAAGTAGGCGATGGTCACCAGCCGGTGCGTGGGCGAGCGGTCGATGTCCCCGAAGGTGTAAAGCTGCTCCAGGTAGTTCGGACGCAGCCCGGTGGTCTCGGCCAGCGTGCGCCCGGCCGCCTGGCCCAGCGACTCGCGCGCCCCCACCGGACCGCCGGGCAGCGCCCACAATCCCGCGTGCGGCTGGCGGATGCGGCGCACCAGCGGCAGGCACAGCTTGTCCGGCCCGCCCTCGACGCCCTCGCGGATGCCGAGGATCACCGTGGACACCGCCAGCGTCGGCGGCATGTTCCGCCGTTCGTCGACGTTTGCCCAGCTTGGTACCGATGTCATCAGGTGTGATGCCCCGTTTCAGGTTTTCCAGCAGTTTCCGCGGTCCGGACCGCGTTAGAGTCATTCTGACATTAACTATCTCGTCGCGCTAGCGCAAGACGATGTTTACCTGTTTTGTGGCCTATGATCGGTAGCATGACCCTTGATCTGAATCTCCGCGTCATTCGCACAAACTCCGAGGTGAGCGGACCATCCGTACTGCTCATCCACGGCTTCGCCTCATCCGGCGAATCGAATTGGGAACGGGCCCGGTGGACGAATTATTTCACCGACCATGGCCGCAACGTCCTGCTTGTCGACCTTCCCGGCCACGGCACCGACCCGCACCGCAACGAAGGCAGCTGGGCTCCGAGCCAGATCCGCCAGGCGCTGGCAGCCATCGTGATTGATCTGGACGAAGGTCCAGTCGACGTGCTGGGCTACTCGCTGGGCTCGCGCCTCGCATGGGAATTCGCCGCCTGGAACCCGGATCTGGTCGAGCACCTGGTCATGGGCGGCCCGGGCGCCAACGACATGCTCGCCGGCTTCGAGATCGAACAGGCCCGCAAGTTCCTTGCCAGCGGCGAGGAGATCAACGACGACCTCACCGCGTCCATCATGCAGATTGTCGCCGCCGAGCCGTCCAACGATGCCGAAGCGCTGTTCAAGCTGATCGAGGGCATCAAGACCGAGCCTTTCGAACCCGAAAGCAAGATCCCCTCCACCCCCACCTTGCTGGTCGCCGGCGACCTCGATGACCTGGCCACCACGATGCCGCAGCTGCGCCGCCTGCTCAAGAACGCCGGCACCCGCAACGAGGTGCTCTGGCTGGCCGGACGCAACCATGCGAACGCCGTCACGAGCCGGGAATTCAAGGAAAAGACCTTGGAGTTCTTGGGCGCCTAACCCACGTCGAAGCGCTGGCACCTTGACCGCGGACCTCACGACCTGTCGAGCGAGGTCCGCGGCCAAAAGGGTTCTCCACATCTCGAAGCGCGATTCACCGTTGATCCGCTGGTCACGACTATCGTCGCCATATGGACTTCTTCAGCTGGCTGCAGGAATTCTTCAATTCCGTTTGGATTTGGATGACACCAGGCATTTCGGCCTTGGCTTCCTGGGGCCCCATTTTGCCGGCCTTGGTTGGATTTATCGCAGCCTTGGCCGCACTCCGGATATTCAAGCTCCGCACAAGGGTCGACCATGCGGGTCAGTGGCGGAAGCGCGTCCAATACGGAATCGAACTGGCAAAAAGTGATTCCACCACGGATCAGGCATTGGGTTCCCTGATACTAGGAACTCTTGACGGCCCCCAAAAACCATGGGTGTTCAAGAATCCTCGCTATTCGAATAACCGCAATGGCCCGTCGGCCCAACCTGAGCCGCCATTGACAGCGAAGCCAGTCGAGCCGCATTCATCGTTGCCTGACGAATCAAGCAGTGTGCTGGGACGCCTCAGGGCACTTCGCCATTTCAAGAAATCACATCGTGATGGCTGGTTCGTATCGCAAAGTGAGGCCGCCATGCTGGGAGCTATGTCCCGGATCATTTCGGATGACATCTCAGGGCCAGGGAAGTCTACAACCTCGCCTGAAAATTCGAACGACAGCGCAACAGTCGATGCGCGCGAACCGGTCTGGGACGGCATACTCACCGGCTTACGTGACGTTCGGACGAAAGCTAGACTTAGGACAAGAGCATCTAGAAAACGGTGGAAATAATGGCCACACGACGAAATCGGAATGCTGAAATCATCGTCGAAGACGAAGTGTCCGCCCCAGATCTGCACGTCGAAAAACGCGGCGATGACGAATACATCATTGTCGATCCAGATGACAACGTGCACTCAAAAGTGCTCAGTTATCTGGCCATGTTCGCAGCCAGGCAGCACGCGAAAAATGCGGCGGCTTTCTCGCCGACCATCACGTTGAGCCCGAACATGAAGGCTCTGATCAAGTACCAAATTCCAGGCGAATAGTCCCACCTGTCACAGACAACGCTACAGCGGCGCGTAGAACAGCAGCGTCAAGTCCGAGGCTTCCGCCGGAATCAGGTTGTGCTGTTCGTAGCGGGTCAGCCCCTTGGCCGGGTGGTTGAACAGCCGCTCGCGGGTGCCGAAGCCGGCCACGTCGCGCTCCTTCCAGATCGCCGCGAATTCCGGCGAGGCCGCCGACACACGGGCGACGATGCCGCTCTCCCCCGCAGGGTTCAGCCAGCCGCGCGTCTCGGCGCGGAAGCTTCCCACGAACCCGCGGCTCTGCTCCGCCCAGTCGGGCAGCATCTGCCGCAGCGACGCATCGGTGAATACCAGCCAGAGCAGGTTCCGATCGCCCTCCTCCAGCATCTCAATCCGTGGGTACAGCTGCGCGTAGTGCTGGTTCCAGCCGATGATGCTCCAGTCCGCGGAGAGCAGGAACGCCGGGAACTCCAATGCATCCAGCAATCGCTGCAGCGCCGGGGTCATGCCCTCGGAGGCTGCCGGAATGGTGTCGCGGTGCCCGCCGAGCGAGAGCAGGTAGGTGGTTTCCACCGGGGTCAGCCGGTAGAGCCGGGCCAGCGAGTCGAGCACCTGGCGCGAGGGGTTGATGTCTCGGGCCTGCTCCAGCCACGTGTACCAGGTGACGCTGATGCCGGCCAGCGTGGCCACTTCCTCCCGGCGCAGCCCGCGCAGCCGGCTGCGGCCCACCGCCGGCAGGCCGTGCGCGGCGCGGTCCGCCCGGGCCCGTCGGTCCTTGAGGAAACCGGCGAGCTCCTCCCTGCGGCGCTGACTAGCGTTCATCGGTGCCCCGTCGTCGTCTGGTAGTAGTACTACTAGTATTATCACCGTCTGGGTCTGCGGCAAAACCTGTGATGTGATTATGCAATGACCACACTTCGTTCCCACACCGTCACCCATGGCCGCAACATGGCAGGCGCCCGCGCCCTGTTCCGCGCGGCTGGAGTCAACGGCGCAGATCTGGGCCGTAAGCCCATCATCGCCGTGGCCAACAGCTTCACCGAATTCGTTCCGGGCCACACCCACCTGCAGCCCGTGGGCCGCATCGTCTCCGAGGCGATCACCGCCGCCGGCGGCATCCCGCGCGAGTTCAACACCATCGCGGTGGACGACGGCATCGCCATGGGCCACGGCGGCATGCTGTACTCGCTGCCCAGCCGCGACCTGATCGCCGACTCGGTCGAATACATGGTCAACGCCCACTGCGCCGACGCGCTGATCTGCATCTCCAACTGCGACAAGATCACCCCGGGAATGCTGATGGCCGCGCTGCGCCTGAACATCCCGACCGTGTTCGTCTCCGGCGGCCCGATGGAATCCGGCCGCGCCACCCTGGTGGACGGCACCGTGCGCACCCTGGACCTGGTCGACGCCATCTCCGAGGCGGTGAACGAGAACGTCTCCGACGCGGACCTGCTGCGCATCGAGGAATCGGCCTGCCCGACCTGCGGCTCGTGCTCCGGCATGTTCACCGCGAACTCGATGAACTGCCTGACCGAGGCCATGGGCCTGTCGCTGCCGGGCAACGGCTCCACCCTGGCCACCCATACCGCCCGCAAGGACCTCTACGAGAACGCCGGCAAGCTGGTTGTCGAGATCTCCAACCGCTACTACGGCGAATCCGACGACTCGGTGCTGCCGCGCAGCATCGCCACCGAGCAGGCCTTCGGCAACGCCATGGCCTTGGACATCGCCATGGGCGGTTCCACCAACACCATCCTGCACCTGCTCGCCGCCGCCCACGAGGCCGGCGTCGAGTTCGGCCTGGACGAGATCGACGCGGTCTCCCGCCGCGTGCCGTGCCTGGCCAAGGTCGCGCCGAACGCGGCAGGCGCCGGCAAGATCTACTACATGGAGGACGTGCACCGCGCCGGCGGCATCCCCGCCATCCTCGGCGAGCTGCGCCGCGGCGGCCTGCTGGACGAGACCGTGCACACCGTGCACTCCAAGACCATGGGCGAATGGCTGGACGCCTGGGACATCCGCGGCGGTGCGGCCACCGAGGAATCCCTCGCCCTGTGGCACGCAGCCCCGGGCGGCGTGCGCTCCTCCACCGCGTTCTCCCAGTCCGCCCAGTGGGAGGACCTGGACACCGACGCAGCCGAAGGCTGCATCCGCTCGGTCGAGCACGCCTACTCCAAGGACGGCGGCCTGGCCGTGCTGCGCGGCAACATCGCCGTGGACGGCGCCGTGGTCAAGACCGCCGGCGTGGACCCTTCCATCTGGACCTTCACGGGCCCGGCTGTGGTCTGCGAGTCCCAGGACGAGGCAGTCGAGAAGATCCTGAACAAGCAGGTCAAGGCCGGCGACGTCGTTGTCATCCGCTACGAAGGCCCCAAGGGCGGCCCAGGCATGCAGGAAATGCTCTACCCGACCTCGTTCCTCAAGGGCCGCGGCCTGGGCAAGGAATGCGCGCTGATCACCGACGGCCGCTTCTCCGGCGGCACCTCGGGCCTGTCCATCGGCCACGTCTCCCCCGAGGCGGCCTCCGGCGGACTCATCGCACTGGTCGAGGACGGCGACTCGATCTCCATCGACATCCCGACCCGCGGCCTGACCTTGAACGTCTCCGACGACGTCCTGGCCGAGCGCCGCGAGCGCCTGCTGGCCACCACCGGCTACCGCCCGGCCAACCGCGAGCGCGTGGTCTCCCCTGCGCTGCGCGCCTACGCCGCTATGGCCTTGTCCGCGGACAAGGGCGCGGTGCGCGACGTCGACCGCGTGGAGCGCGCCCTGCGCGAGGCCGACGAGCGCGCTGCTGCAGCAGAACGTACGGCAGCAACCGCACAGGCCTAACCCGTACTGACAGCCGCGAAGGGCTCGGAGCATTCAGATCGAATGCTCCGAGCCCTTCGCGCATTTGCGGGCCCGTTAGCTCGGCTGCATGATGCCGACAGGCCCAGAAACGACAAATGACTTGGGACTCATCCATTGTGAGTCCCAGGCCTGTCGAGATACTTTCCCACCCCCAAGTGAGCATGCATCCAACAAGACAAAATCTCTCCGCGCACCCCCAAGTGCAATTCCTGAACTGCGCCATCCCCATGGCATGAGTTCGTTGTGCGGCTGATTTCGTCTTTCACCAGTTAAGAGTGCTTCACTGCCGCTTCGTGACGCGGTTTTCTAAAAATAACTCTTTCCTTGGGAATGATTCCGCACCACTGTCCGATAAAAATGCATGTCAGAACTCTTTTGCGGATAGGAGAGTCTTTCGAAATTCCACCAAGAATAACTCTCGCAGGATTCAGTCCTTGACGAATTTTTGAGCTTCATCGTTCTGGCATTCCTCCAGAAAGACGTCGAGCGAAGCCACCTGAATGCTTCCCACCGAGGCCTACGGTTCCATGGTCACCCCATGGCAGTGGTTCACGGATTCAGATAACTTCGCCCGACATGAGTTAAGAGCGGATTCGGCCAAGATCGTGACGGGGATGTCGAAATACAATCGGAAGCTTCTCTTCGGAGGCATCCAGTCACGATTAGGCCCTTGGCTGTTCCAGGGCGAAGACCGACGCCACCACCATGATTTTGAATCGAACCTGATCCCTATCGATCAGGAATGAGATATCCCGAAGTCGTAGATACTTACCCATACTGTCGGAAGACGGAGGACAATTAAGTTATGGGTATCAGAGATATTTTCGAGAATGACGACGACTCCCACCGCCTCCCGATTGAAGCACCGGGGCTGAGGGACACCGTCCAAACGACAGGTACATGGGGCGCGGCTATTCAGCGTCAGAAGTACTTCACCGGTCCCCTGGAAGTGCTGACCGAACTCAATAAGCAGATGCCTGCCCAAGACCTGGCCGTCGGGCTAGACCAACTGGCCATGCTTAGCAGGCTCCGCAGCATGCTGGATGCTAGCGAGGCAGTCCTCATGGCGGACACCTACGAACTCTTCGCGCGAGGTGTCGCTCTCCAATCCAACGGCGACAACCGCATTCAAGCAGAGGACGAACCTACCCCTGAACAACTTACGGAAATGGGTGTCTCCGCCGACGACATTCTGGCGAACTTGTCTGCAGGCTACTATCGCGTCACCCCACATGACCAAGAAATAGCACGCTCCTCGTTTGTTGCCGAAGCATCCATCGCCATGAGAGATACAGACAATCACATTTCCAATAAACTCACCATGGCTGAAGGTTTGCGGCATCTATGCCTTGAAACCTTGAATGCGTTGAGCGCCGGTGAAATTACAACTCAGACCGCGCGCGAGATCATCAAAAATGCTCAGGACCTCGAAACTGAAGACGTGCACCGCATGGAAGAACTCCTGCTGCCATTTGCCAAACACGCCAGCGATTCGGCCGTCCGGCAACGGGCACGCCGGCTTCACGAAAAGATGCACCCGAAGCCAATCGACGAACGCCACAAAGATGCAAAAGAAACCCGGGATCTGCGTTGGTGGATGGAGAAAGACGGTATGGCGGTCGCGCAACTTCGCGGCCCAGCGGAAGATATCATTTCAGTGGTAAACACCGTCGAACATCATGTCGTTTCAAACGTCGATCCCGAAGATCCCCGAACACGCGGTCAATTAAGATACGACACACTGAGGGACGCCTTGCTGGACGGTTGGCCGGAGGGCGGCGGCAGTACGCTGAAAACCAAGGTGGCCGTAACGATTCCGGCTGTCGAGATGCTGGCAGATCCTCGAAAGGCCTTGGCAGACCTCGAAGGATACGGTCCAATCCCGATTGGAACGGCTTTGAAGCTGGCGGCGGATGCCCCGTCGATGCTTCGATTGCTGACTGACCCGTGGAGCGGCGCCGTTATCGACGTCGACCGCAAGAAGTACCGCCCACCGCAAGCTCTTCGAGACCTGCTTAGATTCCGGGATACGCAGTGCCAGTTCCCGGGATGCAACCGCTTGCCAGAGCGATCCGAAGTTGAACACATCGATGACTGGGCCAAAGGCGGCGGAACCAACCGCACCAACACCAAGCTTTGCTGCAAACGACATCAGATGTTCAAGCACGCTTTGGGCTGGAACTACACTTACCTCCCCGATGGCTCAGTCATGTGGCGCACTCCTCATGGGCAGACATGCATCGAAATTCCAGGATCAGTGACGAGCGTTCAGAACTTCGATTTCAACGCAGATCGCACCCCGCAACGTCTCGACATCGAGCTCACAGACCGCGTAAGGAAAGTTCTGGGGTACGAATTCGAAGAACCGCCTGAAGTAGACGCGAACTAGCTCTTGCGAGTTTCCAAAACAGGATTGTTGCCCCGTTCCACAGCCTCACATCGTCGAGCCTACGTATGGATTCAAGGCAGAAAACAACATGTCAATTGACATGTTCGTGTGCTTTGAATTCGGTTCAGCGCCGCGAGTAGTTGCCATCCTCGCATGAACGAATTATTGATTCAATGGACGGCGGCAGTTCGCCTACGGTTTCTGCATTTTCTCTGATCGAGCAAAAGCGACCTGCTAAATGAACAAAAATTCTGTTCATTTCCACCGCGTTATTAGTTGTCGCCGACTCTAGTCATTTGCCGCAACCCTGCAGGGGTTCACCAATATCAGGTTGGACAACTCGCCGCTTTAAGAGCACGGCACACCATCCACCCACATCCCCCGCCGGCACTGTTGTGAACAATTATTCTGTTCACTTTCCGCCATCACGCGCTCTGGATTTGAATTATCGTCATGTTCGGGTCGCATGGATTCCTGAAAGATAGGTCCGGAGTGCTGAGATCCAGAAGTAAGTAGGTGCACCGCGTAAATCCAACTCCCTGGCAACAGCGGATTGCAGCATGAGCATTATTTTTGTTCATCGGCAGGACGGGGCTCTCGGATCGCCAATTGCCGGACGTTCCCCAGAGCGTCTCGAATGCACGGCGAACCGGCAGCTCGGGCGCTGGCTTTCCCCACCCGCCCTGCGCATCGCCTGTTTCAGGTGCTACGAGGGATACCTGATATTCGGGCGTCGTGCCGGTCAGCGAAGCGCTCCTACAGGAACTGAACACATTTTCTGTTCATTTTTCACCGGCAGTTCGCTTGTGGTCCATGGCGACGTCTCCACGTATTCGATCCGCCACGCCACGATAAAAGCATCTTGGCAGGCACGGGCAAACTGAGATGAACACCGTGGAAATCGCACACAAACCGAGATATTTACCAGTGCCCAATCGACGTTTGGATCGTATGCCTCTAGCTCCTCGCGTTACGGCACCGCGAAGAATTAAATCACGTGTCGAAACCCGCGGAATCGCTGGAGTTGGGAGCCCTTGGTCCGGTCCCGGAAAACAATTGTGGATTGCCATCTTGACAGTCCCTGAGATTGGGAGCACACTGATCGTATACGATTTGATGTACGAGATCATGTACGACGAAAGTGGGCAATTCACCGATGAGCACTCAGATTCCGGTCACCGAGGAAACCTTCAGCCAGGCAGGAAAGGTTCTGGCCGTACACCTGAGCTACTCTTCGCGTGCAGCGCAGCGCGGTCGCACCCCGAAGTTCCCGAGCTACTTCATGAAGGCTTCCAGCTCCCTGGCTGCCACCAACGGCACCGTTGAGCGCCCGGCCGGCACCGAGCTGTTGGCTTTTGAAGGTGAGATCGCACTGATCATCGGCAAGGCAGCCCGCCGCGTCTCCGTCGAGGATGCCTGGAGCTACGTCGGCTCCATCACCGCATCGAACGACCTGGGCGTGCACGACATGAAGTACGCGGACAAGGGATCGAACATCCGCTCCAAGTCCGGCGACGGCTACACCCCGCTGGGTCCTATGGCACTTGACGCCGCTTCGGTCGACCCTGCCAAGCTGCGCGTGCAGACCTGGGTCAACGGCGTCATCGCCCAGGACGCAGACACCTCCGAGCTGCTGTTCTCCTTCGCGCAGATCGTTGCAGACCTGTCCCAGCAGATGACCCTGCTGCCGGGCGACATCATCCTGACCGGCACCCCTGCCGGGTCCACCGTCTTCTTCCCGGGCGACATCGTCGAGGTTGAGGTCACCGACCTCGTCTCCGGTGCCACCACCGGCAAGCTGAAGACCACCGCAGTGGAAGGCACCGCCACCTTCGCTGACTTTGGCAACCAGCCAAAGGTCACCGATAAGGACAAGGAAGACGCCTACGGCGACCGCGAGTCCGCCGGCCTGGCTCCGAAGCTGACCGGCAAGGATGTGCTGACCGACGCCATCCGCGAGCAGCTGGCCTCCGTCGCGACCGCAACCCTGTCCGGCACCATGCGCAAGCACGGCATGAACAACGTGAACATCGAGGTTTCCGGCGCCACCAAGGGCATGCAGCGCGTGATCGGCACCGCCGCCACCCTGCGCTACATCCCGAACCGCGAAGACCTGTTCAAGGCCCACGGCGGCGGCTACAACATGCAGAAGCAGGCCATCGACGCGGTCAAGGACGGCGAGATCCTGGTCATGGAGGCCCGCGGCGAGACCGGTTCGGCCACCTTGGGCGACATCCTGGCACTGCGTTCGCAGCAGCTCGGCGCCGCGGCCATCATCTCCGACGGCGGCGTGCGCGACCTGGATGCCGTGAGCAACCTGGATATCCCGGTCTTCCACAACGGGCCGCACCCGGCAGTCCTCGGCCGCAAGCATGTGGCCTGGGACCGCGATATCACCGTCGCCTGCGGCGGAGTCTCGGTCCAGCCGGGCGACGTGATCGTGGCCGATTCCGACGGCATCGTGGTGATCCCGCCGGCCATGGTCGAGCAGATCGCCGCCGAGGCGGCGGCCACCGAGGAGAACGACGAGTTCATCTTCGCCATGGTCAAGCGCGGCCACGGCATCGAGGGCCTGTTCCCGATGAACGCCGAGTGGAAGACCAAGTTCAATGCCTGGAAGGATGCAGGCAGCCCGGACCTGAACTCATGGGCGCTGTAATGACCGCTTCCAAGTCCGAGGCCGCCTACCAGCTGGTCTCCGAGCGCATCGTCAATGGCGCCTACTCCCCGGGCTACCGCCTGGTGCTGGGCACCATTGCCGACGAACTGGGCTGCTCCGTGGTCCCGGTGCGCGAGGCGATCCGCCGGCTGGAGGCCGAAGGGCTGGTGCACTTCACCCGCAACGTCGGGGCGACCGTCGCCCACGTGGATTCCACGCTCTACCTGCACACCATGCAGACGCTGATGATCATCGAACCGGCCGCCACCGCACTGGCAGCCGACGCGATGGACGCCGCGTGGCTGGCCGAAGCGCGCAAGCTGAACGATGCGATGCGCCAGTGCCTTGAGGACTTCGATCCGGTCGCGTTCACCCGCATGAACACCGAGTTCCACAAGCTGCTCTACGGCCAGTGCCCTAACCCGCACATCCTGGACCTGGTCCAGCGCGGCTGGCGCCGACTGGCGGCCATGCGGGCCAGCTCCTTCACGCACATCCCGTCACGGGCCAAGGCCAGTGTCCAGGAGCACGAGGCGTTGCTGGAGCTGATCGCGAACCACGCCACCCCGGCGCAGATCGAGACTGCATGCCGCGCGCACCGCGCGAACACGCTGAACGCGTACCTGGCTTCGGCCGGAATGCCGCCCAGCGCCATCTAGAAAACTTATCCCGCACCAATTTTTCACACCGCACGAAAGGAAATGCCCGCTGATGAGCAAGCACTTCGTTCCAGAAAACCTGCCGGCCAAGATCCAGCACTACATCAATGGCGAATTCGTCGATTCCATTGGCGGCGAGACCTTCGAGGTCCTGGACCCGGTGACCAACACCGCGTACACCACCGCCGCAGCCGGCCAGAAGGCCGACATCGACGCCGCCGTGGCCGCTGCCACCGAGGCATTCAAGAACGGCCCATGGCCGAAGATGAAGGCCCGCGAGCGCGCCAACGTGCTGTACAAGATCGCCGACGCGGTCGTCGCCCAGCAGGACCGCCTGGCCGAGATGGAAACCTTCGACACCGGCCTGCCGATCACCCAGGCCAAGGGCCAGGCCCAGCGCGCCGCGGAGAACTTCCGCTTCTTCGCCGACCTGATTGTCGCCCAGCACGACACCGCGTTGAAGGTGCCGGGCACCCAGATCAACTACGTGAACCGCAAGCCGATCGGCGTCGCAGGCCTGATCACCCCGTGGAACACCCCGTTCATGCTGGAGTCCTGGAAGCTCGCCCCGTCGATCGCTTCGGGCTGCACCGTCGTGCTCAAGCCTGCCGAGTTCACCCCGCTGTCCGCTTCGCTGTGGGCCACCATCTTCGAGGAAGCCGGCCTGCCGAAGGGCGTCTTCAACCTGGTCAACGGCATGGGCGAAGACGCCGGCGACGCACTGGTCAAGCACCCGGACGTCCCGCTGATCTCCTTCACCGGCGAGTCCTCCACCGGCCAGCTGATCTTCCGCAACTGCGCCGAAAACCTCAAGGGCATGTCGATGGAGCTGGGCGGCAAGTCCCCTGCCATCGTGTTCGACGACGCCGACTTCGACGCGGCCATCGACTCCACCCTGTTCGGCGTCTTCTCGCTGAACGGCGAACGTTGCACCGCCGGCAGCCGCATCCTGGTCCAGCGCGGCATCTACGAGAAGTTCGTCGAGGCCTACGCGGCGCGCGCCAAGAACATCAAGGTCGGCGATCCGCACGATCCGGCCACCCAGGTCGGCGCGCTGGTGCACCCTGAGCACTACGACAAGGTCATGAGCTACGTCGAGATCGGCAAGTCCGAAGGCCGCCTGGTGGCCGGCGGCGGACGCCCGGAGAACCTGCCCGAGGGCCAGGAGAACGGCTCCTACGTCGCACCGACCGTGTTCGCCGACGTCGCCCCGGATGCCCGCATCTTCCAGGAAGAGATCTTCGGCCCGGTTGTCGCCATCACCCCGTTCGACACCGACGAGGAAGCCCTTCAGCTGGCGAACAACACCCGCTACGGCCTGGCCGCCTACGTGTGGACCAACGACCTGAAGCGCGCGCACAACTTCGCGCAGGACATCGAGGCCGGCATGGTCTGGCTGAACTCGCACAACGTGCGCGATTTGCGCAGCCCGTTCGGCGGCGTGAAGGCTTCGGGCCTGGGCCACGAAGGCGGCTACCGCTCGATCGACTTCTACACCGACCAGCAGGCAGTGCACATCACCCTGGGCGATGTCCACACCCCGAAGTTCGGCGCCTAACCACAAAATTTCTGCTTGCAAAGGAGCAACCCAATGAGCAACGAGATCCCCAAGCCAGTCGCACCAGCACCGGATATCCTGCGCTGCGCCTACGCTGAACTGGTCGTCACCGACCTGGCCAAGTCCCGCAACTTCTACGTGGACGTCCTGGGCCTGCACGTATCCTACGAGGACGAGAACCAGATCTACCTGCGCTCCTTCGAGGAGTTCATCCACCACAACCTGGTGCTGACCAAGGGCCCGGTGGCCGCGCTGAAGGCCATGGCATTCCGCGTGCGCACCCCTGAGGACGTCGACAAGGCCGAGGCCTACTACCAGGAGCTGGGCTGCCGCACCGAGCGCCGCAAGGACGGCTTCGTCAAGGGCATCGGCGACGCCCTGCGCGTCGAGGATCCGCTGGGCTTCCCGTACGAGTTCTTCTTCGAGACCACCCACGTCGAGCGCCTGCACATGCGCTACGACCTGTACTCGGCCGGCGAGCTGGTCCGCCTGGACCACTTCAACCAGGTGACCCCGGACGTTCCGCGCGGCCGCAAGTACCTCGAAGACCTGGGCTTCCGCGTCACCGAGGACATCCAGGACGACGAGGGCACCACCTACGCAGCCTGGATGCACCGCAAGGGCACCGTGCACGACACCGCGCTGACCGGCGGCAACGGCCCGCGCCTGCACCACGTGGCCTTCTCCACCCACGAGAAGCACAACATCATCCAGATCTGCGACAAGATGGGCGCCCTGCGCATCTCGGACCGCATCGAGCGCGGCCCGGGCCGCCACGGCGTGTCCAACGCGTTCTACCTGTACATCCTGGATCCTGACGACCACCGCATCGAGATCTACACCCAGGACTACTACACCGGCGACCCGGACAACCCGACCATCACCTGGAACGTCCACGACAACCAGCGCCGCGACTGGTGGGGCAACCCGGTTGTGCCTTCGTGGTACACCGAGGCCTCCAAGGTCCTGGACCTGGACGGCAACGTGCAGGAAATCATCGAGCGCACCGACGACTCCGAACTGGAAGTCACCATCGGCGCCGACGGCTTCTCCTACACCCGCGCCGGCGACGAGGACGGCTCGTACCACGGCCAGGCTTCGAAGGGCTTCAAGCTGGGCAACCAGCTCTAAACCCTTCGCGCGAATGCAGCCCTTCCCTGGCTGCTACGTGAAGAACTGCGGTTCGCACACTGTGCGAACCGCAGTTCTTTTTTGCATCCCGGGGCCCGCAATCCCGGGCGGCTCAGGATTCCAGCGGGGCCAGCCGCCCGATCTGACGGCCCTGCGCGTCGCTGATGACCAGCTGCCCGTCGACCTGACGCGCGCTGGCCAATCTTGAGAGCCAGGTGTCCACCCCCTGGCAATACATCATGGTGCTGGCCATCTGCGAGAACAGATAGCCGTCCCCCTCACGGCTCCACGAGCCCATGAGCCGGTTGCAGCCATCCGAACCGCTGGCCCGGCCGTCTTCCCAGAGCACCAGCGAGGGCTGTCCTGCGGCCTCGCTCCCCCACTGCGCGATCATCTTTTCATCCATACCACCGAGGGTAGTCCCCGTGCCCGGGCTTCCGCCGAATCGACCCCGGGTGTCGCACCGACTTGCTAGCGTGGGACCCAGGAGAAATTCTGCATCCCAAGCCCCGGCATCCCAAACCCGGGCAACCCAGGAGGAGCGCAATGGACAACCGGCAGCCGGCAACAAGCCGGGAAGACGTGGTGGCGTTGGCCCGCGCCATCGCCGCCAAGGCCCACCAGGGCCAGACGGACAAGCTCGGCGCCGCCTATATCGGCCACCCGGCCCGGGTCGCCGAGCATGCCCGGCGCCTTGGCGGCAACGAGTACGCGGTGGCCGCGGCATGGCTGCACGACGTCATCGAGGACTGCGAGGTGAGCGCCACGGACCTTTCCGCAGCCGGCATCCCCCGGGAGGTCTGCGATGCCGTGGTGCTGCTGAGCAAACGGCCCGGGCAGAGCCTGGAAGAGTATTGCACCGGGGTGTTGGCCAACCCGCTGGCGATGCTGGTCAAGCGCGCCGACCTGGCCGACAACACCGACCCGGAACGCACCAGCCTGCTGCCGGAACACACCCGGGCGCGGCTGGCGGCCAAGTACGCGCGCACTGCGCAGCTGCTGGGTGTTCGGCCGGAACATTGACGCAGGAGCATTGACTTTGTGATGCTTTGGGCAAGACTGGGAGCATGGCCCAGCAATCGCACGAGGGATACCGGGATCGCAGCCATGCCGGCGCCGCGCTGGGCATGGCGCTGGCCAGCGAGCTGCCCGCCGGCAACTACACGGTGCTCGGGCTGCTGCGCGGCGGGGTGCCGGTGGCGTCCGAGGTCGCGCGCAGCCTGGGCGGACGGCTCGGGGCGCTGGCGGTGCGCAAGCTCGGGGTGCCGAGCAACCCGGAAATCGCCTTCGGCGCGATCGCCAGCTACGGGATGGCGTCCGGACGCTACCTCGACCAGGAGATCCACCGGCGGGCGCTGCGCTACTTCGGTGAATCCGAACTGGAATCCGTGGAATTCCGCGCCACCGGGGAGCTGATGGAGCTGGCCGGGGAGTTCAAGCCCTACGCCCCGGATCTGGCAGGGCAGCAGGTGGTGGTGTGCGACGACGGCATCGCCACCGGCTCCACGATGCTGGCCGCGCTGGATCTGGTGTGGCGGCTGAAGCCCAAGCTGGTGGTGGTCGCGGCCCCGGTGGCCCCGTCGGAGCTGGTGCAGAACCTGGCTTATCCGGCCGATCAGGTGGTGATCGCCTGGCAGCCGCCGGACTTCCGGGCGGTCGGCGCCCACTACCAGGACTTCGCCCCGGTGCAGCGCGAGGAGGCGCTGCGGCTGCTGCGCGCGGCAGGGAATTAGGCAGTGCCGGCAACCCACCTAGAATTGAGTCCATGACTGCAACGCTCGTCGCCAAGGACCTCGCCGGCGGCCACGCCCACCGTACCCTCTTCTCGCACCTGGATTTCACCGCCGCCCCGGGAGATGTGTACGGGGTGGTCGGGGTGAACGGCGCAGGCAAGAGCACGCTGCTGCGCCTGCTGGCAGGGGTGGACGAACCCCAGGGCGGCTCGGTGTCCACCACCCCGGACGGCGCGTTCATCGGCTGGCTGCCCCAGGAGCACGAGCGCTTCGCAGGCGAGGACATCGCCGCCTACCTGGCCCGGCGCACCGGCTGCGCCCAGGCGACCGGGGCCATGGAAGCCACCGCGCAGGACATGGCCGAGGGCAAACCCGGGGCGGACGACGCCTACGCGGCGGCCTTCGAGACCTGGATGGCCTCCGGCGCCATGGACCTGGAGGACCGGATCCCCGAGACCCTGGCGGAGCTGGGCTTCACGCTGCCGCTGGACACCCAGACCGCGGCGCTGTCCGGCGGGCAGATGGCCCGCGTCGCGCTGGCCGCGCTGCTGCTCTCCCGCTTCGACGTGGTGCTGCTCGACGAGCCGACCAACGACCTCGACCTGGCAGGGCTGGAACGCCTGGAGCAGTTCATCATGGCGCTGCGCGCGCCGGTCATGCTGGTCTCGCACGACCGCGAGTTCGTGGCCCGCTGCACCACCGGCATCATCGAACTCGACCTAGCGCAGAACCAGGTCGCCGTCTACGAGGGCGGCTACGACTCCTACCTAGAGGAGCGCGCCGTGAACCGCCGGCACGCGCGCGAGGCCTACGACGAGTACGCCGGGAAGAAGGCGGATCTGGTGGCGCGCGCCCGGACCCAGCGCGAATGGTCCTCGCAGGGCGTGCGCAACGCGATGCGCAAGGCCCCGGACAACGACAAGATCCGCCGCCGCGCCAACAGCGAATCCTCCCAGAAGCAGGCAGCCAAGGTGCGCCAAATGGAATCGCGGATTGCCCGGCTGGACGAGGTGGCCGAACCGCGCAAGGAATGGGTGCTGCAGTTCTCCATCGCCGACGCCCCGCGCGGCTCCTCGGTGCTGTGCACGCTGAACCAGGCGCAGGTTTCGCTGGGCGGTTTCGCGTTCGGCCCTACCAGCGTGCAGGTCAACGCCGGTGACCGGATCGGCATCACCGGCCCGAACGGCGCGGGCAAGTCCACGCTGCTGAACCTGCTGCTCGGCCGGCTGGCCCCGGACGCCGGAAGCTCGGTGCTGGGCGCCTCGGTGCTGATCGGCGAGATCGACCAGGCGCGCAGCCAGTTGCCGGCGCAGCTGCCGCTGGGCGAGGCGTTCGAAGCGGCGGTGCCGGAGTACTCCTCGGCGGAGGCCCGCACGCTGCTGGCCAAGTTCGGGCTCAAGGCGGAGCAGACGGCGTCGGCGGTGGGCAAGCTGTCCCCCGGCGAACGCACCCGCGCCTCGATGGCGCTGCTGCAGGCGCGCGGGGTGAACCTGCTGGTGCTCGACGAACCCACCAACCACCTTGACCTGCCCGCCATCGAGCAGCTCGAAGAAGCGCTGGAGGCCTACCAGGGCGCGCTGCTGCTGGTGACCCACGACCGGCGCATGCTTCAAAACGTGCGGCTGGACGCGCGCTGGCAAGTGCTGGACGGGCAGCTGTCCGCCGCCTTCTAGCTCGGCTGCGTCATCGACCAGCGGGCGCTCAGCAATCTGCCGTACAGTGAAACGCAGAGGAGCCGAGACTTTCAGTTCTTTACGACTGAGACGTCGACAGCTGCCACACCCAAGGATCCAACTTGAGTAGCACTCCCGTTTTGCCATCGCCTGCACCCTCGGTGCGGCCCGGAGACCCCAAAAGCTTTTTCCACGTCAAGAAACTGGTCGGCGAAGCCGGGCTGATCCGGCGCCGGCCCGGGCATTACCTGGGCATCGGCATCGTGCTTGCCGCGTTGCTGGCGGGCACCGTGGCAGGCATGCTGCTGCTGGGCGAGAGCTGGTTCCAGCTGCTCATGGCCGCCGCGCTTGGCCTCTTGCTCACCCAGTTCGCCTTCCTGGCCCACGAAGCGGCGCACCGCCAGATCCTGGCTTCCGGCAAAACCAACGACAAGCTCGGCCGCTTCCTGGCCAACTTCGTGGTCGGCATCAGCTACCAGTGGTGGATGAACAAGCACAGCAAACACCATGCAACTCCGAACACCATCGGCAAGGACCCGGACATCGAATGGGACACCATCTCGTTCCAGCCGGCCGACGCGAAGCGCCAGCGCGGCCTGCTCAAGTGGATCACCCAGCGCCAAGGCTACCTGTTCTTCCCGCTGCTGACCTTGGAAGGGCTGAACCTGCATCTGCAGTCGATCAAGTACCTGTTCATCGGCCAGAGGGTGAAGCACCGCCGCCGCGAACTGATCTCGATCGGCCTGCGCATTGCCCTGTACCTGGGCGCCATCTTCTTCCTCTTGCCGATGGGCATGGCCTTCGCCTTCCTCGGCGTGCAGCTGGCGGTCTTCGGCATCTACATGGGCGCTTCGTTCGCGCCCAACCACAAGGGCATGCCCATGGTGCCCGCGGACGCCCGCATCGACTTCTTCTCGCGCCAGGTGCTCACGGGACGCAACGTGTTGGCTCGCTCCAGCTTCGGCAACAGCGTGCTCTCGCACGTCTACGGAGGGTTGAACTACCAGGTGGAGCACCACTTGTTCCCCTCGATGCCGCGCGCCAATCTGGCAGGGGTTTCAAGGATCGTGCGCAGCTACTGCGCCGAGCACCGGATCCCCTACACCGTGGCCAGCGTCCGCGAGTCCTACGCCCAGGTCATCTCCTACCTGAACAAGGTCGGGCTTTCGGGCCGCGACCCGTTCGAGTGCCCCATGATTTCCGGATACCGCAGCAGCTAGGGACCAGATGGACCCTGCCCGGCTACTTGCTGCGTGTGAGCGTGCCGATCTGGTCGCCCTTGGCATCCGAGAAGGTCATCTTGTCGCCGGAGATCGTGGCGGTGGCGGCCCCGCCGAGCCAGGAATCGACGCCCTCGCAGTACATCTGGGTGCTGCCCATGGCGCCGAAGTCCACGGTGCCGTCCTTTTCGGTCCACTGGCCGATGAGGTTGTTGCACCCGTCGCTGCCGCTGATCTTGCCGTCGGAGCCGAGGTTCAGCCACGGCTGGCCTTCGGCCTCCGTGCCCCAGGTGCCGTCCAGACTCGCCGGGGCCTGTTCGGCCGGGCCGCTGCTCGATCCGCATGCGGCCAGGCTCAGCGCCAGCGCTCCTGCTGCCATCAATCCTGCAAGTCGTTTCATGTCTTCCAGCTTAAGCCACGCTTAGCGCGCTGACCAGTGCAATCGCAGACCCGGAGCGTCGTTTCGGCCTGCGGTGCCAGCCCTGCTATTGAGGCTGGGCTCCGTGGTGGTCGTGGCGCCAGTCGGCCACGGCGACCCAGAGCGTGGCGATCACCAGCAGGCCCGTGGCGGCGAAGGACAGCGTCATCGCCAGCGGGTAGCCGACAACCTGGTTCATGCCGTAGAACACGGCGGTGATGACCGCGATGCCCACGGCGGTGCCCACGCGCTGCGAGGTCTGCATCAGCCCGCCGGCGGAGCCAGAGTTCTGAACGGGTACCTCCATCAGGGTCAGTGCCTGGTTCGGGGAGATGATGAAGCCCTGGGCGGCGCCGATGAATGCCAGCGAGAGCAGCATCCACCAGATGCTCACGATCCCGCGCGCCTCCAGCTCGACCACGGCCACCGTGACGACCAGCCCGAACAGCGCGCTGAGCGTGCCGCCGATGACCAGCCGGCGCCCGGCGGTCATCACGTAGCGGCCGGCGACGTTCGAGCTGAGCGCCGAGAGCAAGGCCGCCGGCAGCGCGATCAGCCCTGCCTGCAGCGCGCTGAAGCCCAGCGCCTGCTGGGTGTAGACTGCCACCAGCACCCAGACGCTGGACACGCCCATGAAGTACAGGCCGGCGATTACTGTGCCGTTGGTGAAGCTGCGCACCCTGAACAGCGCCAGGTCCACCATCGGGGCCGCGCCGCGCGCCTTGTAGCGTTTCTCCCATGCGATCCACAGCAGCATGAACAGCAGCGCCACCGGCAGCAGGGCCCACAGCCACGGGTTCTCGCGACCCTGCACGAACGGGAAGAGGAAGGCGAAGATGCCCAGCGCCAGCAGCAGCCCGCCCACCGGATCCAGATCGAGCCGACCGGAGGGTTTGGTGAACAGCGGACGCGGCAGCCAGATGACTGCCAGCAGCAACGCGATGATCCCGATCGGCACGTTGATCAGGAACGTGGAGCGCCAGCCTGCCTCGGCCCCCAGCCAGTTGATCAGCGCCCCGCCCATCACCGGGCCGATGGCCACGGAGAATCCGATGACCGTGCCCAGCAGCCCGTAGGCCCGTCCGCGTTCCGCGCCGGTGAAATGCTGCTGGATCAGGCCCATGACCTGCGGGTTGAGCAGGCCGGAGCCGACGCCCATGACGAAGCGGGCGATGTTCAGCATCAGCGGGTCGGCGGCCAGCCCGGCCAGCACGGAAGCCAGCGTGAAGATCACGACGCCGGCGATGAACATCATGCCGCGGCCCAGCAGGTCCCCGGCACGCCCGGCGGCTACCAGCACTACGCCGAAGGTCAGCGCGTAGCCGGCGAGCACCCACTGCATGTCGGCCTCGGTGGCCTGCAGGGTGGTTTCGATCGAGGGAAGCACCACGTTGACGATGCTGACCGAGACCAGCGACATGAACATGACGGCCAGCAGCACACCGAGCAGCTTCCAGCGTCCGGCCGGCGAAAGCACCCCAGGCGCCGGAATGGCGGCTGCGGCGGGCGCAACCTCGGCAGCCAACGGGGGGTCTTGCGGGGGGTGGATGGCAGGCATGGCAACTTTCGGACAACGGCTGGCGGAGCTGGTTCGGTGCGCGCCGAAGCCGCCGGGCGGTTCATGGCACGCGCTGGGTATAGCGTCCGGAGGCACCGGGATATTCCCCGCACCTGCTGCGGGGCTGGCGTTTGCTCTGGTCAGTCAGCGGCTGGCAGCGCGTCCAGCATTCCCTGGATGGAGAGGATGCGCAGCTGGAGCAGCTCTTCGAACAGGTCGTCGCTGTCCATGCGCGGCTGTTTCAGGGATTCGCGTACCAGCGGGGCCTCGGCCTCCGGGTAGCGCTCCAGCCAAGCCTGCGGCACCACACGGGAGATGTAGTCGTTCCGGCCTTCCGGGACACGGTCCAGGAAGTAGTCCGCCTGCAGGGCAAATGACATGATGTCGCGGCTGAACGCCCGGATCAGGGTCAGCGCCTGCGGCATCTCGAAGCCCATGTCCGTGTAGAACCGCAGCAGCCGTTCCATCATCTCGATGTAGCGCGGTCCGCCGTCCACCTCCACGCGCTCGGAGATCGGAACCACCGCAACCAGCGGATAGGTGCGGTACAGCGCTCGGCTGACCCGGTAGAACTTGCGCACGGTGTCACGCCAATTGACCGGGTCGAACTCCAGCAGCGGCGTGCTGCGGATGAAAAGCTCCACCGCCATGTTCACGACCTCCTGCCGGTCGCTCACGTAGTTGTACAACGCCCGCGAGGTGGCCCCGAACCGTCCCGCCAGGCCGTTCATGGTCAGCGCGGTAAAGCCTTCGGAACCGATGATCTTCAACGCTTCGGAAGCGATGGCTTCCTTGGTGATGGGAACCTGGGAGGCGTCCTTGCGCGGGCGTCCCCGCCCCCGCTTCACCGGAGTATCGTCTTCAGTGCGATCCACGTCGCTCATCTGGCTACCCTTTCACGGTGTTCATTGTCCATCATCCGGCAACGACCCCTGGTTACAACAGCGCCAGCAGGTTTCGCGCCCGTTCATGCCACATGCCGGCGGCCAGGGCCAGGTGGCCGCCGGCGAAGGACATCGCCCCGGCAAGCCACGGCCACAGCAGCGGCGCTTCGTAGGTGGTCGGCAGCGCCGCGATGAAGCCCGCGACCATGACCAGCAGGCCGGTGGCGATCAATGCGATGTGGCTCCAGCGCCGCCGCAGCGGAAGCAGCAGCGCCAGGGCCGCAAGCGCCGCCGCCGGAACAAGGATCAGCCACGCATTCCCGGTGAAGCCCTGTAGGCCACGGTAGGTCGTGTAGCCGATGGCCGCAAGCAGGGCCGCGGAAGCGCAGATCAGCCAGGCCGGACCGGGGCTGGCCATGGATCCGCGCATCATCAGCAGCGGGGTAAACACCTGCGCCCAGAGCAGCACCGCCAGCGGGAGGAGGAACGCGCCCAGGCTCGCCAGTCCCAGTACGCAGGCGGCGGTGGTCGCCAACGCTCCAATGACCTGCAGGATCAGGCCGGGAATTCCGTGGACAACCAGCGGCAGCAGGCTGAAGAGCACCGGGATGAAGGCGAAAATCATCACCGCGGAGCCCAGCGACAATTCCAGCTCGGCTAGGGTGCCGAAGATCGTGCCGTCGACGTAGCCGAAGGACAACGGCTCGGCGAGCGCAACAAATTGCGAACCGAGCACCAGCAGCGCGGCGGTGAGCACCGACAGCGCGAAGATCGGCCAGGCCAGAATGCGGGTCAGGAATTGGCGGCCGCTGCTGACCTTCAGCTCCGTTGGTTCGGTAGGGGTGAACCCGGCGGCGACCGCAGCCGGCTCCCCCAGGCGGCGCAGCAGTTCGGACTTGCGCCGGCCCTTGCCGGGTAGCCGGGATATCTGTTCGCGGGTATGTGCAAGGATCTCGGTGCGCTCGGCGTCGGAAAGAAAACTCAATTCCCGACGCAGCTGTTCAAGATAGTTGCGCGCGGCCCGCGGCAGATGAGATTGCATCCATCCAGCTTACGTGGCCAGCCTGAGAGTTGGCGATCGTCTGGCGGTTAGCGCGGCGCGCTCCAGCTGCACGGGGGCGACGCGCTATTTTCCCGCGCCGGCGGTCAAACCGCCCACGATGTACTTCTGCAGGAAGAGGAAGAGCACCATGACCGGCAGCGCCGCCAGTACCGCCCCGGCGGCGAACACCGACCAGTTGGAAGTGAACTCCTCGGACACGTAGGAGTACAGCCCCACCGCAAGTGTCTGGTTTTCCGGCGAGACGAGCACAACCGAGGCGATGACGAAGTCCGACGTGCTGGAAATGAATGACAGCAGCCCCACCACGGCCAGGATCGGTGCGACCAGGCGCAGGATCATGGTGAAGAAGATCCTGGCGTGGCCGGCGCCGTCGATCTTGGCGGCTTCGTCGATCTCCACCGGGATGGTGTTGAAGAATCCGTACATCAGGTAGGTGTTCACGCCGAGCGCTCCGCCCAGGTACACCATGATTAGTGCAATCTTGTTGTCGATACCCAGGGCCGGGTACACATCGCCCAGCGAGGTCAGCAGAATGAAGATGGCCACGACTGCCAGCAGCTGCGGGAAGATCTGGACGACCAGCAGGCTGACCAATCCGAAACGGCGCCCGGTGAAACGCATGCGCGAGAAGCTGTAGGCCGCCAGTGCGCCGAGGAATACCGAAGCGGCGGCGGTGGTCAACCCGATGAGCAGGGTGTTTCCGAACCAGGCGGCGAAGGGCCGCTGCTCGTTGCGGAACAGGTCGACATAGCTTTGCAGGCCGAGCTGGGTGAACAACCCGTTGGATGAGAGCAGCGTTCCGTTGGGGTTCAGCGACGCCGAGAGCACGTAGAGCAGCGGGAACGCCGCGTAGATGCACAGCGCCACGCCGATCAGGTGGCGCCAACCGGTAGTAGCGAACCATTTTCCGAAGCTGCGGCGTGCTGCGGGCTGCTGGACGGGAGTTTGCGTCGACATTAGTTCAGCTCCTCCAGAGCCTTGGTCTGCTTGAAGCTGATGACCGCGATGACGGAGACCAGCACGAAGATGATGATGGAGAATGCACTGGCCAGGCCGTAGTCGCGCTGGGAGCCGACGAAGGCGACCTTGTAGACCATGGAGATCAGGATGTCGGTGGAGCCCACGTTGAGCCCTGCCCCTTCGAGCCGCGGTCCTCCCTCGGTGAGCATGTAGATCACGTTGAAGTTGTTGAAGTTGAACGCGAACGAGCTGATCAGCAGCGGGGCCACAGAGACCAGCAGCAGCGGGAGCTTGATCAGGCGGAAGACCTGGAACGGCTTGGCACCGTCGATCTTGGCCGCCTCGGCCAGTTCATCCGGGATCGACTGCAGCGCCCCGGTGCAGACCAGGAACATGTAGGGGAAGCCGAGCCAGAGGTTGACCCAGAGCACGGAGAACTTCGCCAGCCACGGATCGGTCAGCCATGGGATCGGCGCACCGCTGAAGAGCACCTGGTTCACGAAGCCGAAATCCTTGTTGAGCATGCCTGCCCAGACCAGGCCGCCCAGGAACGCCGGGAAGGCATAGGGCAGGATCGAGATGACTCGGTAGATCTTGCGGCCCTTCATACGCAGGTCGTTGAAAACCAGCGCCAGGAACAGGCCCAGGAAGAAGGTGGTGGCCACCGACAGCAGGGCGAAGGCGAAGGTCCATGCGGTCACCGATCCCAAGGCGGTGCGAATGGAGGAGTCGGTGAAGGCCTTGGCGAAGTTGTCGAAGCCCACGTTGATCGACCAGCCGGGCATCAGCTGGGTGCCGTCCGGGGCGGTGAAGGCGCCGACGCCGGTGTCGCTGTAGACCACCGAGGTGGTGGAGTCCGTCATGGTTCCGGCGGCCTCGTCGTAGACCAGGTTCGACGTGTACTGGTAGGCGGTGCGCCCGTCGGAGGTGCGCAGCGACCCCTGGGCCGGGTCATCGCTCATCGGCACCGCCAGGGAGGTGACTTCCTGCTGGCGGCCGAGCAGGTCGGCGAAGCTGAGCTGCGTGTATCCGGCAAGCTCATCCGCGGTGATCGGCTCCAGCGGCTGCTCCGTGGTGCCTGCCATCTGCACCCCGTCGCGCTCGACCAGCAGCGACAATTCACCGCCGTCATCCAGCACCGTCACGGGCAGCCCCGGGGAGTCCGGGACGCGGCTCTGGTTGGACTGGAGCAGCGCCATGACTGCGTCGTCCTTGTCCGAGTTGTGGCCCGAACCGTAGTTGGTGAAGGCGATATAGCCGGTGTAGCCGATCACGAACACCTGGAAAATCAGCAGGAAGATGGTGCCCGGCAGCAGGTACTTGGCCGGCAGCCAGCCCCGCTTGAAATACACGACGTTGATGGCCGCGGTGATCACGGCGACCACCGCGGCGATCGCCCAGGCTTCGCGGCCGATCGCGGTGAACAGCGCGAATATGGCGGTGGCGTCCACGATGCCGATCATCGCGATCTTGGCCAGGATCAAGCCGGTGGAGGTTGATGCTGCGGTGGACAGCCGCTTGGCGGCCGGGGACAGCGCGTCGGCCTGCTCAGGCTCGCTGCGGTGCGGCGGCTTCTGGTGGGTCAGTGACATCTGTGGCTTGTTCCTGGGTCGGAGGTCGGCGAACTTGCGGTACGGCGTAGGCCGTGCCGAGGATGTGGTCGCGTGTCGGGACGGCAAATTGCCGCCCCGACACGTCCGGCACGCGCACGTGCGGCGGTGTTACTTTGAGATGGACTTTTCGATATCGGCGGTCATCTGCTTCCAGCGCTTGGCCGGTTCGGCCTTGCCGGAAATGATCTCTGCTTCGGCGACGCCCCAGAATTCCCACACGGCTGCCATTTCAGGGATGTTCGGCATCGGAACGCCGTCTTCGCCGACCGCGCCGAAGGCCGCGATGGTCTCATCGGACTTGGCCGCCTCGAAGGCTTCCTTGTTGGCCGGCGGACGGTTGCCCACTTCGTAGAGCTTGGTCTGGACCTCGGCGGTGCCGATGTAATTGGTCAGGAACTCCGTTGCTGCCAGCAGGTTCTCGGTCTTGGAGGAGACGAAGAAGCCCTGGACTGCCACGAATGGCTGTGCTTCGTCGCCGCCGGCGCTTGGGATCGGGTCGATGGCCAAGTCGATCTTGGCGTCTTCGGCCGCTTCCACGTTCCACGGGCCGGTCAGCAGGAAGGGCGAATCGCCGGAAATGAACTTCTCCTTGGCGATGTCAGCGTCCACGGAGGTCTTCAAGGTTCCCGCTTCGCCCTGGTCGGCGAGCCACTGGGCGAACTCCAGGCCGCCCTCGTTGCCGATCTGCAGGTCGCTGGCGTCGTAGGCGCCGTTTTCATCGGTTCCGAACACCGGAGCGTCAAAGGAGGTCTGGAATGGGTAGGCGTGGAACGGGTCGCCCAGCTCCGATACCTGTACCAGGAACGGGAATTCGGTGCCCGTCTTCTCTCCCTCGGCGATCATCTCGTCGAAGGTTGCCGGGGCCTTGTCGGCGAGATCCTTGTTGCGCAGCAGTGCGAGGTTCTCCGTTGCGTACGGGACGCCATAGGTGTTGCCCTCATAGCTCATCGCGTCCATGGCGACATCCTGGAAGTCCGCGCTCTTGTCGCCAAGCTCGACCGGCTGGACTACGCCGTTGTTGACGAGGTTGCCCAGCCAGTCGTGGGCACCGATGGTGATGTCCGGGCCCTTGCCGGTTGGTACCTGCTTGAGGAAGTCTTCCTGGATCTTGGAGAAGTCCTTGATCACCAGATCGACCTTGACGCCCGATTTGGCCTGGAAATCCGCTGCGGCATCCTTCAGGACCGGCTCGCGGTTGGCATCGACCCACACGGTCAGCGATCCTGCTTCGGCGGCGGCCGGCGAGGACTGCGCAGCCGTTTCCGAAGGCTGCGGGGTTGAACTGTTCGAACCACCGCAGGCGGTCAGGGATAGCGCCGCAATTGCGGTCACCGCCCCACCCAGAAGAAGGGAGCGCTTGTTCACCATCATGGGGGTGTCCTTTCGTGACAACTTTGTCCAGAGGACCGGATCGACTGCGAGTCACCGCGGTATGGGCCGGTCGGTTCTTTCGAGTGCGAGTGACAACTCGAATGTAAGCGTTTCCAGAGTGGCATAGATCATGCTTTTTGACAAGAAATTCATGTAAATCAGTCATTTTCGCGCCAGATTCCCCAAAACAGGCAACACCTAGCGGCGTCTACTAGGCCAATAATGTAAGCGTTTACATATGCCGAAAATTCGTTTATGGTTACCGTCATGACTGAAATCCGCTCCCTCGCAGAGACCCGAGAGCCCGAGGCGGCTACCGATTGGTGGCGCTCTTCGGTGATCTACCAGATCTATCCGCGCTCCTTCGCTGATGCGAACGGCGACGGCATGGGTGATCTACCAGGAATCACTGCACGGCTGCAATCCTTGGCAGACCTCGGGGTCGATGCCATTTGGCTGTCCCCTTTCTTCAAATCCCCCCAGAAAGACGCCGGCTACGATGTCTCCGACTACTGCGATGTGGATCCCCTATTCGGGACGCTGGAAGACTTCGATGCCATGATTGCCCACGCCCACGAGCTGGGGCTGCGCGTCATCGTGGATCTGGTGCCGAATCACTGTTCGGATCAGCATCCGTGGTTCCAGAAAGCGTTAGCCTCCGCACCGGGGTCCCCGGAGCGTGAACGTTTCATTTTCCACGATGCGCCGGATGCGGGGCTTCCGAACAACTGGGAATCGGTATTTGGCGGTCCCATGTGGACGCAGACAGTCAACCCAGATGGCACCCCGGGACAATATTATCTGCACATCTTTGATTCTTCGCAGCCGGACTTCAACTGGCACAACGATGAGGTCCGGGAGATGTTCCGCGACGTGCTGCGGTTCTGGCTGGACCGCGGAACGGACGGCTTCCGGGTGGATGTAGCCCATGGGCTGATCAAATCCGATGGGCTGCCGGATTACGTGGTAGACCCGGCCGCTGCGTCGATGGGCGGCACCGAGGAGCTGGCCCCGTGGTGGGGCCAAGATGGCGTGCATGAAATCTACCGCGACTGGCGCAAGGTGCTGGATGAATACGAAGGTGATCGCGTGCTCTGCGCGGAAGCCTGGGTCAGCCCGTTATCCCTGATGGCCAAATGGGTTCGTTCCGACGAAATGCACCAGGCCTTCAATTTCCCGTACTTGTCCTGTAGCTTCAACGCCGCTCAAATCCGCGCGACGATCGACGAATCGCTGCAGGAGTTCGCAGCAGTCGGCGCACCGAGCACCTGGGTGCTCTCGAACCACGACGTGGTCCGCCATGCAACTAGGCTCGCGCTAACTGAGGACAATCCCCAAGGCGAGGGCATAGGCCCACTGACACCGAACCTCCCGGATCCCGCCATCGGCCTGCGCCGCGCCCGTTCCGCCAGCACGCTGATGCTCGCGTTGCCCGGCGGAGCCTACTTGTACCAGGGCGAGGAACTCGGGCTCCCGGAAGTCGTCGAGCTGCCCGACGAGGCGCGCCAGGACCCCACGTGGTTCCGCACCAACGGCAAACGCTACGGCAGGGACGGGTGCAGGGTGCCGATTCCGTGGGAAACAGGAGCACCCGCTGCGGGCTTCTCCCCTACTGGAAACAGCTGGCTGCCGCAGCCCGCGGGGTGGGAAGACTACGCCCGGGACGTTCAAAGCGCGACCCCCGACTCCACCCTGAACCTCTACATATCTCTGCTCCGACTGCGCCGCAATCACGATCTGGGGCTGGGGACACTGGAATGGCTGGACACCGGCGACCCCGACGTTCTGGCCTTCAAGAACAATGACGTGGTGGTGGTCTCCAGCTTCGCAGGCTCCGAGCGCGAGCTGCCTGCCTGCACCATAGACTTGACCGTCATCGCCTCCAGCGCACCTCAGCCGTCGGAACGGCAGATCGCAGCGGAATCCACTGTATGGTTACGCGGCTGATCGCCCCAGCAGGTAGTCTGGTGAACAGGGCGCGACTGGCCTTCCCGGTTCCGTCGCGCCCAGTCAAACCTATATTGTATTTTCATCCACCACTGTGTCGGAAGGAATTTCTTGGCCGGCATCAAGGACGTAGCCCGAGCCGCGGGCGTCTCCGTGGCGACCGTTTCGCGCGCGCTTTCCGGACGCGGCAACGTTTCCCCTAGCGCGCTGGCCGCGGTCCAGCAGGCCGCCCACGATCTGGGGTACGTGGTATCTTCCACCGCCTCGGGGTTGGCCTCCGGGCGCACCCGGAACATCGGCGTGCTGGTACCGGTAATCAACCACTGGTTCTACGCCAGCGTGCTGGAGGGCATCTGCACGGCCCTGATGCGCGAGGGCTACGACACCACGCTCTACCAGCTGACCAAGGATCCCGCACAGCGGCACCAGATCTTCTCCGATTTCCTGCAGCGCCAACGGGTCGACGCAGTTATCGCCGTGAACGTCGAACTCAGCGAGACCGAAGTGGTGGCCCTGCACGCACTGGACAAGCCGCTGGTCGGAGTAGGTGGTCCGCTGCCGGGTGTCCCGACGTTGCAGGTGGACGACGAAGCGGTATCCGCGCTGGGCACTGCGCACCTGCTGTCCCTGGGGCACACCCGGGTGGGCTACATCGGTGGTTCATCGGAAACCGATGTGGATTTCCGTGTCCCTTCCCACCGGCGCATCGGCTACGAACGTGCGCTGGCCGAAGCTGGCATCGACCTCGATGAGGCTCTGTGCGTCGGCGCAGACTTCACGATGGCCCAGGGATACACGGTGGCCAAGCAGCTGCTGGGAAACCCGGATGCCCGTCCCACCGCCATCTTCGCAGCCAGCGACGAAATGGCTATCGGCGCCATCCTAGCTGCCAGGGATCTGGGGATGCAGTTGCCCCGCGAGCTTTCGGTGGTCGGCGTGGACGACCACGAACTGGCCGAGTTCTTCGGACTGACCACCATCCGGCAGCTTCCGCACGAGCAGGGTGAACTCGCCGTTGCGATGCTGCTGCGCGCCATCCGCAAGGAGGAACCAGCACGGGCCCACACGCTGGGCCACGAACTGATCGTACGCAACTCCACCAGCCGGCCGCCGGCCGACCATTAGCCACTCCTGGAAGCAGCCCTATCTGCTCCCAGGTTTACGTCCCGAAAAGGGCCAGGCGGCCCGCGTCGAACGCGGGCCGCCTGGGCCTTGGATAGCTGCGCCGGCATCGGCGGCTGAGACTAGTTCGAGTGGTGCTTGCGCTCGACCTCTGCCTCGTGGGCGGCCGCGGCCGCCAGCTCCTCGTCGATGTCCTCCACGTGCAGGTTGCGCCCGCGGGTCTCGCCGACCCACAGCACAGCCGCCACCGAGATGATGGTCAGCACCATGATGTAGATGGCGATGGAGATCGAGTTGCCGGTGGCTTCGAGCAGGATCTGCGCCACGGTGGCAGCGAACGCGCCGCCGAGGATCGCACCCAGCGCGTAGCCAATGGAGATGCCCGAGTAGCGGATGTGCGCCGGGAACATCTCGGCGTACATGGCCGACTGCGGCCCGTAGGACAGGCCCAGACCGATGGTCAATACGAAGACCGCCACGCCGTAGAGCATGATGTTGCCGGTATTCACGAGCAGGAACATCGGGATCATCCAGACGAACACCAGCGCGTAGCCGATCACAAATGTCGCGCGGCGGCCGATGACGTCGGACAGCCAACCGCCAACCAAGGTGAAGATCAGCCAGCCGAACGAGCCGATGGTGGTCGCAAGCAGGACCGGCGCGACCGGCATCTTCAGCACGGACGTGGTGTAGGAGATGAAGAACGCGATCACCAGGTAGCCGGCGGCGTTGTTCGAGATGAAGATCAGTGCGGCCTGGATCACCTGCTTGAAGTTGCTCCGCATGAGCTCTTTCAGCGGGGTGTGCTCCGAAGCCTTGCGCAGTGCCATCTGCTTGAAGATCGGGGATTCCTCCACCGCGCGGCGGATCATGTAGCCGACGATGATCAGCACGACGGACATCAGGAACGGGATGCGCCAGCCCCATGCCTGGAACTGCTCGGGAGTCATCGAAATGCGCAGGACGTACAGCAGACCGGTCGCCAGGATCATGCCCAGGGGCACACCGATCTGCGGGAAGGCACCGAAGTAGCCACGACGGTTATTCGGGGCGTGCTCAACGGCCATCAGGGCCGCGCCGCCCCACTCGCCGCCGGCCGAGAAGCCCTGGATGATGCGCAGCGCCACGAGCATGATCGGTGCCGCGATGCCCACGGCAGCGTAGGTCGGCAGCACACCGATCAACGCGGTGGCTACACCCATCAGGATCAGTGTCAGGACCAGAATGCGCTTGCGTCCGTAGCGGTCACCGAGGTGTCCGGCGACGATGGCGCCCAGCGGGCGGAAGAAGAAGGAAATGCCGATCATGGCGAAGGAGAGAATCTGTGCCAGACCCGGGTTCGATTCGCCCAGCGGGGCGAGGAACAGCGGAGTCAGCAGCGTTGCCGTCAGCTGGGCGAAGATGAAGAAGTCGTACCACTCGATCGTGGTGCCCACCAGGGTGCCGGCAAGGACCCGGCGCTCCTCCTGAGTGCGCGAAACGTTCTGAGACATAGTGAATGATCCCTTGATGCGAATTAAGTTACCGACCGTTCGGACAGTTACGTAGACAACACTATAAACGACAAGTGAATCACCTCACAACATGGAGTGATGCATATTTCATGGCAGCGAGGTCCGGGTCACGATAAATCCCCGGGTTACCCGCGAAATTACCGCACCGTCCGGACAATCTGTTCTAATAGAGAACACGAGGACCAGAATCCCCATTCGCTCGAACCAACGGTGCCCGGCCCTGTCCCTGGTCCGCCCCGCGCCAGAATGACTATCGACATGCCAACTTCACAGACACTTTCCCGAGGCATTCGCGTGCTGGAAATCGTCGCCGCCTCATCGACCTACCTGTCCATCGCCGAGGTCGCCGCCGAGCTCGAAGTGCACCGCTCGATCGCCTACCGCATTATCCGGACGCTGGAAAACCACCGGTTGCTGAGCCGGGACGAGGCCGGGCTTATCCGACCCGCCTCCGGACTTGCCGTGCTGGCTCGTTCGGTGCAGCGCGATCTGCAGGCCGCGGCGACGCCCGAACTGACCACGCTGGCCAACAAGCTCTCCATGACCGCGTTCCTCGCGGTGTGGGAACACGATTTGTGCACCACGCTGCAATCCGTGGAACCGCTGCATTCGCACAGCGCCATCGTGCACCGGCCCGGATCCGTGCACGGCATGGACGTCGGCGCCGCAGGCATCGCCATCCAGTCTATGTACACCAAGGAACAGTGGCAGGCGCTGGATACAGAGATCGAATACCGGGCGCAGGCGCGCGAAGCCCGGATCGACGGATACGCCACGAGCGAGAACGAGGTCATCCAAGGCGTTGCGTCCATCGCCGTGCCGATCCCCAGCCCGCTCACCACCCCGGCGTCGCTCGCAGTGGTATTCGCGGCCAGCACCGTCACCGACCGGAACAGCGTGATCCGCGCACTGAAGGAAGCAGCGCTGAACATCGCCGAGGAGCTGGGCAGCTAAGCGCCAGCCGGCTGGACACGCTGGCTGAAATACGAGCGCGAAAAACAAACCCGCCGATGGAATCCGGAAATTCCATCGGCGGGTTCGTGCGTGAAGCTGCAGGTCCTAGCGGACGCGCTTCAGGGAGGCGGCCCGGGAGGCGAGGACCTTCATGATCACGCCGGCCAGCAGGATCACGAAGGCTCCCCCGGTGGCGACCCAGAATGCTCCGAGGTAGCCCAGCGAGTCGGCCAGCAGGCCTGCCAGTCCGTTGCCGATGGCGGTGCCCACGACGATGCCCGCCGAGAGCATGGTCATCACGGTGGACAGTCGCTGCGGCGGCGCGACCTCGCCGCCAAGGGTCATCACGGTCACGATCACCGGGCCCACCGCGAAGCCTGCCACGAACAACGCGGCCAGCATCCAGGGGGTCGAATCGGCCACGTGCAGCCCGAAGCTGAGCACGCTCAGCGCGGCGCCGCAGGCGATCCAACGGCTGATCTGGCTGAAGCCCTGCGGCCAGGCGGCGACGGAAATCGCGGCGATGGCGCTGGAGACGCCCATGGCGCCGTAGAGCAGGCCGCCCTGGTTCGAGTCGCCCTGCGCCCCGGCGAAGGCCAGGGTGCCGGCGGCGGTTGAACCGAAGACGGTGCCCAGCGCGATCATGCTCAGCACCAGCGAACCGATCGCGGCCACCTGTCCCGCGGTGATCTTCACCTTGGCGGCGGAATGGGCGGCGGCTCCCGGCTGCAGACCCCCGGCGGTGCGGTGCATGGCGAACAGCGGCACGAGCACGATGGTCAGCGCGGCGGCCAGATACAGCGGAAGCACCGGGGAGACCAGCGAGGCCAGCAGGCCGACCGCCACCGGTCCGAACACGAAGCCGAGCTCGTCGAGCATGGATTCCAGGCTCAAGGCGGCGGTCAGCGTCTTGGGTTTCTGGTTCTGCCTGCGGGACATGGCGATCCAGCGGACCCTGGACATCGGGCCGACCTGCGGACCGGTGGCGCCGGCCAGCAGGCTCAGGGCGACCAGTGTTCCGACGGCGAGCTCGGAGCCGGAATTGGCGAACAGCGTGAAGGTGACCAGCAAGATGGTGTGCAGCACCGCGGTGGCCAGCAGCACCGGACGCTGTCCGCGCCGGTCGGCCAGGTAGCCGATGCTCGGCCCGCCCACGGCCGAGCCGAGCCCGACCATCGCAGCGGCCAGGCCGCCGAGGCCGTAGGAACCGGTGTTGGCGGTGACCAAGGTCATCGAACCGATGGTGAGCATGGCCAGCGGAAGGCGGGCCAGGAAGGTCAGCGGAATGTATGGCAGTCCCACCATGGGGACCAGCGCCGAATATCCGGATTTCATCGCGGATTCCTCAGCATTTTCGCGCGACAAGATATGTTGAGACAACACAACTCCATGACGAAGCGTGCGTCGTCCCACACCCCCCGACGCACAATCTGCCCAAATATGCCGATTGGCACTATCCTCAACATAGCCAGCCCCACCGGACATGTCCAGTTCTAGATGGACACCAGCGGCTGCACCTCGCGTTCGATGCGCGAACCATGCTGGGTCTTCACCACCGTCACCCGGTTGGTGATCCGCTGCTTCATCTCCGCCACGTGCGAGACCAGGCCGATGGTCCGCCCGCCGGCGCGCAGGTTCTCCAGCGCGCTCATGACCTGCTCCAGGGTCTCGGCGTCCAGCGAGCCGAAGCCCTCGTCCACGAACAAGGTCTGCATGTCCACCGCGCCGGAGTGGTGCGAGATGACGTCGGCCAGCCCCAGGGCGAGGGCCAGCGAGGCCATGAAGGTCTCGCCGCCCGAGAGCGTCTGGGTTTCGCGGTGCTTGCCGGTCCAGGCATCCAGCACGCGCAGGCCGAGCCCCGACTTGTTGTTGCCCTGCTTGGAGTCGTCGTGGTGCAGCGAGTAGCGCCCGCTGGACATGACATCCAGGCGCTGGGAGGCGGCCACTGCTACCTCCTCCAGGCGCGCGGCGAGCACGTAGGTGCTCAGCGTCATCTTGTAGAGGTTTTCTCCCCCGCCGCGGATGACGTCGGCCAGCCCGCGAAGCCGCCGGTAGGCCTCGATCACCGGCCCTGAATCCGCCCGCAGCGCCTCCAGCGCCGCCACCGACTGCTCGTGCCGGGTGGCGGTGGTCTGCGCCAGCACTTCGCGCTCGCGGGCCTGCTCGAAATCGGCATCCGCCTGGGCCACCGACTCGGCGGCCAGTTCGAGATCCAGTTCGGTGGGAGGCTCGATGCCCTCGGCGGCCAGCTTCGCGGCGCGACGGCAGTCCTCCGAGGCTTCCAGGGTGGTGATGGAGCTGGCCCGGTCGGCATCCGCTGCGGCCAGCGCGCGCAGCTGTGCGCGCTCGGCCTGAGGAAGCAGCGCGGCCTCGTGGGCGGCCGGATCCGGGAAGCCTGCGGCCTTGCGCTCGGTGTGCCAGGTGTTCTCCGCCTTCAGCGCCGCCGCATCGGCCTCGCGATAGTGGTAGACGGCGTTGTGCCCCCGGGTGTAGTCGGCCACGGCCCGCTGCAGCTTGTCGACCAGCTGCTCCAGGCTGCCTTGGCCCTGGCGGACCTTCTCCAGCTTGGCATCCAGGTCCGCAAGCTTCTCGGCCAGCGCCTCGGCGGCCTTCACCGCGGCTGCATGCTCCACCGCTGCCTGCGTGGCGCGCTCCGCTTCCGATTCGATCCGGGTGCGCAGCAGATCGATTTTTTTGATCACCGCGGCGATCCGGGCCTGTTCCTGCTCGGCGGTCTCCAGCTGCTTGGCGCCGGCGGCCAGCTGCTCGCCGAGCACGTCGACGGGCTGCCCGGCGGCCACTTCGCTGGCGGCCTCGAACTTGGTGACGGCGATGTCTCGTTTGCTGGTGGCCGCATCCAGCGTGGCGCGTTCGGCGCGGACTGCGTCGTCGAGCCGCTGGATCTGCTCGTCGTCGACCAGCTCCGCTCCGGCATCGGCCTGGGCGGGGTTCGGGTGCTCGGTGGCGCCGCAGACCAGGCAGGCCTGGCCGTCTTCCAACGCCGCGGCCAAGCGCAGGGCACTCTGTTCCAGCTGCTGGCGCTGCAGCGCAACCAGCGACTTTTCAGCCTCGACAACTTTCAGGCTTTGTGCGGCGAAGTCCGATTCGGCCGTTGCCACGGTCTTTTCCAGCTTGTCGCGGGTCTTCGCATGCTCCAGACGGCTGGCCAGCAGCTGGGTGGATTCGCGCAGCTGCTGCACCAGCGCGGCCGCGGATTCCTGGTCCAAATCCTGTTCTTCCAGAGCTGCGCGTTCGGCGCGCAAGACGGCAAGCTGCTGATCGGCTGCGGTTTTGGCGCTCTGCTGGGCGGCGACCTGGGCGGTGAGCGCGTCGAGCTTGGACACGAGCCCGGCACGGCCGGCCTCCTCAGCGGCCGCGTCCTTAGCCCGGGTCAGCTCCGCTTCGTTGTCCTTGAGCAGCTTGGCCAGCCGCTGCTGGGTGTCGGCGTCGGCCTGGCCGGTGACATCCCATTCCTTGGCAAGCTTGGCCTGGATCTCGCGCCAGGCAGCGGCCGTGGCCCGGTGCTTCTGCGCGGCCTGGTCGGCCTGCTCCTTGTAGGCCTTGACGGCAACGGCCCGGGCATCGCGGTCGAGTTTCTCCCCGGCGGCTTCCGCGGCCGGATGCTGTTCGGCGTAGGCTGCCTTCAGCTGCGCCAGCTCCTGGCGGCGGGCGAACACCCGGACCTGCTCGGCCAGGTTGGCCGAACGCTCCCGCGCGGCGGACAGCTTGGTGCGCAGCTGGCCTGCGGCGTCGGCGAGCCGGTGGTGGGTGCGCACGATCCGCTGCTGGTAGGCCTCGAATTCCTGCTCCACGCCGATTGCCTCGGCGGCCGGGTCGTCCCCGATTTCCTCCGCGATGTCCACGGCGGGCTCGGCGCCGCCACCCGTTTGTGCAACCGGTTCGAGAACCTCATGGACGGCCAGGAAGCCAGTGGCGTCGGCGCGGATCGCATTCTCACTGGCGGCCAGCGTCGATTCCAGCGCCTCGGTCTTCTGGCGCTCGGCGGCCAGGCGTGCGGCGAATTCGACCTCGATGGCGGCATAGTCGCTGGTGTCGAAGAGGTTGGCCAGCAGGTCCTCGCGGTCCTTTGCCTTCGCGCGCAGGAAATCTGCGAAGCCGCCCTGCGGCAGCATCACGACCTTGGTGAACTGGTCGCGGTCAAGCCCCAGCAGCCCGCCGAGCACCTGCCCGACCTCGTCGTTGCGGGTGGAGAGCTGTTCCCAGGCGCCGCCGGTGAATTCGCGCAGCAGGCTCACTGCCTTCTGCTCGGTGACCTTGTTCTTGCCGCGCTTGGCCGGGCGCATCCACGCCGGGGAGCGGGTCACCTCGAAGCGGCGGCTGCCAATGGTCAGTTCGCAGACCACCTGCGGTTCAAGCCCGGCGGCGGCATGGTCCGAGCGGATCTGGCGGCTGCCGGTGCGGTTGCCGGGCAGCGAGCCGTAGAGCGCATAGCAGATGGCATCCAGGATGCTGGACTTGCCGGCGCCGGTGGGTCCGTCGAGCAGGAACAGCCCGCCCTCGGCGAGCTCGTCGAAGTCGACCACCTCGGTTTCGGCGAACGGGCCGAACGCCTGGATCTGCAGCTTGTGGATTCTCATCGGCTGACCTGTGCCTCTCGGGTGCGCTGGATGACTGACTGGAGGATGTCACGTTCGGCTTCATCGGCGGCGCGTTCGCGTACGTGCTCGATGAAGTCCTGGACAACCTCCTCGGTGCTGGCTGCCTTGGCCAGCCGTTCGGCGTAGCTGGTCGGCTTGTCCTTGTCCTCGATTCCCTGCGGGTCGAAGTTCAGCACCACGGTGTCCGGGAAGCGGCCGCGGACCGCCTGCATGGCGTCGGCAGGGCGTTCCGGGTCGGTGAGCGTGACCTGGCACCAGGCGTCCGCCGCGTATTCCAGCTCGGGGTCCGCCAGCAGCTGCTGCAGCTCGCCGCGCAGGATCACCAGCTGCTTCGGGACACCCAGCAGCACCTCCTCGATGCCGGCGATCCCCTGCGGGCCGGTTTCGATAATCCACACGCCCTTCTTGTGGTTCGCCTCGGAAAAGGAATAGGCCAGCGGCGAGCCCGAGTAGCGCACATGCTCGCGCACCTGCTGGCGGCCGTGCAGGTGGCCCAGGGCCGAATAGTCGAAGTGCTCGAACAGCTCCACCTGGACCACGTCCAGGTTGCCGGTGCTCAGTTCGCGTTCCGAATCGCTGCCGACTCCCCCGGCGGCGAACAGGTGGGCCAGCGACACGCAGACCACCGCGGTGCCCTCGGCGCGCAGCTGTTCGAGGTGCTCGTCGATGCGGGTGATGGCAGCGGCCACCACCGCCTGGTGGGTGGCCTTCTGCACGCCCAGCTGGTCCATGACCATCCGCGGCTCCAGGTACGGAATGCCGTAGATCGCCACCCGGTGGTCCGGCGCGTCGAGCACCGCCGGCTGCAGCATGCGCTCGAGATCCGCGATGATGTGCACCCCGGCGGCGTCCAGCAGGTCCGCGCCGAAGTTCAGCCGCGAGGCGGAGTCGTGGTTGCCGCTGGTCATGATGATCCGCGCCCCGGTGCCGGCCAGCTCGCGCAGCGCCCAGTTGCACAGCTTCACCGCATCCACGTGGGGCAGCGCCCGGTCGTAGATGTCCCCGGCAATCAGCACCGCGTCGATGTTCCGCTCGCGGGTGATGTCGATGATCTCCTGGAGGACCGCCCGTTGGGATTCAAGCAGCGAAGCGCCGTGGAAGGTGCGGCCCAAATGCCAGTCTGAGGTGTGAAGCAATCGCATAAAACCCACCTTATGCAAAACCACCGACACAAAGGACATTAGACTGGGAGATGTGAATGAAACCGGTGAAATTGCACTCCTGCCAGAGAACTACTCAGACAAGGTGTTCGCCATCCTGCTCGGCTTGGCCGACGGCGCAACCCACGCCCGCGACGACATCGATCCCGGTGCCACCGAAATCCTCCCGCTCTACCTGGCCGACGGCCTGCTCGAAGCCCTCGAATGGGCCAACGACGGGGTGGCCAGCGACGAAGCCGCCTGCATGTGGCTCGCCGCGCTGCGCGGCTACAACAAGCTGGCCGGGTCCTTCCCGGACAACGCCCCGCAGCCGCTGAACCGCTGGATCGACGAGGAATTCTCCCGCGTGGAGATCTTCGAGACGATCCACCCCGGCGACCCGCTGAACCTTGCCGGCCTGGACTCCAAGGACATGGGCCAGCCCGGGCGCCCGACAGGTCCCGGCGCCGACTCCACCGGCGTGCTGCCGCGCGCCGCGATCGCCGCGCTGCTCGGGCGCGTGCCGGTGAGCACCACCGCGACCCTGGCCCGCGCTGCCGCGTACCTCACCCACGACGCCCAGGCCGCCGAGACCTGCATCGCCGCCGCGAAGATCATCCGCTCCGCCATGGAACGCGGCGAGGACGCCGCCGCCGAGTGGCAGCAGCTGCTGGAGCCGCTTCAAGGCACCGCCGCGCAGGCGCTGCGCGAGATCGTGTCCCGCGTCGGCGAGGGGCTCGGCCAGTCGCCGGTCGACGCCTACAACGCCTACTTCGCCGAGTACGAGCAGGAGCAGGCCGAGGAGGACTCGGACATCGCCGCCATGCCGGCAGCTTCCTCCCAAGCCGAGGTGGTCCGCGATCCGGAGGTCGACGCCTACGCGGTGGCCCTGCTGTCGGCCATCCACGGCTCGGATGCGGTGGGCGAACGCCCAGCCAGCGCGCTGGATGACATCATCTCCGAGCTGCACGACCGCTGGATGGCGCTGCTCGTCTAGCCCGCACCAAGCCCGGATAAAAAACGCCGCGCACCCTTCGGGGTGTGCGGCGTTCTGTTTTAGGTGGCCTGCTATGCGTGCGTGCCGTGCGGGTCGGCGCTTCCCGGCTGCGTGGTGCGCAGTCCCGGGGCGAAGCTGAGGAACGCTGCGGCGGCTCCGGCCAGGCCCAGCCACAGCGCGGTGTCGAACACGGTTTTGGCGACGATCCCGCATTCGCCGGCCGCGGCGCCCAGATCCAGTGCCCCGGCGGGCATGCCGCAGGCGGCTCCCTGGAAGGAGAGCGGACACAGCATGGCCAGCGCTGCAGCGCCGGTCAGCAGGACCGCGGCCCCGGCGATGCAGGCGCCGCAACGGGCCATGCGGGTGCGCCGGGCCAGGAAGATGGCCAGGCAGGCGGCGAAAAGCAGTCCCGCCAGCGACAGGACAAAACCTGCCGGCGGTTCGGAAAGAAAATCGATCATGCACAGTGCTTCGTTCGGCGGCTAGTTCAGTGCAAACCTATCAGCTGCGCGGCGTGCCGGAGGTGAACACCAGCGGTATTCCCAGTGAACTAGCACCTAGGCGGTCAGCCCGAAACCGCCGACCATCTGCAGGAATTCGCCCTCGGAGATGATGGACACGCGCTGGCCCTTTTCGCGCAGGCGCAGCACGTGCTTGGCCTTGTTGGTCAGCCGGCCGGTGGCCAGATCCTGCGGGACGAAGCCGTCGCCGACCACCAGCGCGGTGGTGGCGCGGGTGACGCGGGATGCCGACTGGGCGCCGTGCTCGGCCGCCATTTCCTTGGCCTTGGGCCGCGGCAGGCTCAGGTTGCCGGTGAACACGATGACCTGGCCGTAGAGCGGGTGGCTGGGATCCGAATCCAGGTTCGGCTGCGGGTTGGGGCCTTCCTGCGGCCAGTTGCCGAACTCACCCTGCGGGGGCAGCGGGTTGCCGGAGGCAAGCCAGCCCTGCGCGTCGCGGGTGGCACGGGAAAGCGCGTCGCCCGGGTTCCAGGCCTGGGTCAGGCCAAGCCCCACGCGGTAGTGGTCGGCGGTCTGCAGCACCGAGCTGGTGCCGCTGCGCTCGGCCATGTCGATCATCGCCCAGGCGCAGGCCACGGAGTCGGCGAGCGCCTCGTGGTGGTTCTCGATGGGATGGCCGGCTTCCTCGGCCACGAACGGCAGCGAGTAGCTGGGCAGGTCGTAGGCCTTGCGGGAGAGCTTGACGGTGCACAGGTGCGCGATCTGCGGCACCGGGCGCTCGCTGGCCTCGGAAGCCGCGCGGATCACCCCGGAGTCGAAGGCGGAATTGTGCGCCACGAGCACGTCGGAGCCCGCGAAGTCCAGCAGGTCGGGCAGCTTCGTATCCACGCGCGGAGCGTCGGCGACCATGTCTGCGGTGATGTGGTGGATGGAGACGTTGCGCGGGTCGAAATGGTCGAACCCTGCCGGCGGCTTCATGAGCCATTGCTCGGTTTCAACGATGCGCCCGGAGCGTACCTTGACCAGGCCGACCGAGCAGGCCGAGCCGATAAATCCGTTTGCTGTCTCAAAATCTACTGCAGTGAAGTCCAAAGCCACGCCACACAGTTTACTCTGCTTTGCAGCTCCTGGCTGTGACGCAGGCCCGGTGGGGCGCGCTCCCGGCGGCACCTTCTCGTGGGCGGGCGGGTTGCGGGCCGAGTTGCCAAGGTGCCGCTCCAGATCCCCGCATCTTCGTGGTGACCAGTGTTTTCATCGGTATTCGGACGGCCTGCCGGGCCGCGACTACTTTCTGGTTTTCACATCCACCCCGCAAGGCGTCTCACATGGCCGCACGACGAGCGGGCATGGCAACGGCGGACCGGGATCCTGCCGCATTCCGCGCAGGCTTCCCGGTCCGCCGTATCTCCAGGACTTCGTCTCCCGTGCCCTAGATGGTGGCCTTGCGCAGGGTCAGGTAGGACGATCCCGCCAGCAGGACGGCCAGTCCTGCGCCGAGTGCCGTGACCCCCGCCGCGGTCCAGCCTGCCAGCCAGCGGCCGACCTCGGGCCAGCTTTCGGTCAGCGTGATCAGCGCAACCGTTCCCAGCAGGGCAAGCCCCAGTCCGATGGTGAAGACCAGCACTCCGGTGGTCCGCCAGCGCATGTACAGCGTCGCGGCGTAGAAGCCGACCATGAACAGCAGCACCGTGAGCATGAAGTAGAACAGGATCTGCGTCAGCCAGTTGTTCTCGGCGATCCACTGCAGGGCAAAGAACCGGCCGTCCACTCCCCAGCCACCGGTGGCCTCCTCCAGCAGGCCCATCAGGTAGTAGAAGACTGCCAGCACCATGGCGCAGCCGCCGAACAGCGCGAGAGTTCCCAGGTAGAAGCTGCGCCGCGAGACGCTCATGGCCATCGCGAACGGGAAGGTGAGCGTCAGGGCCTGGATGCCGAGGGCCAGGAAGTACCACATGGGCGCCTGGGCACCTCCGCCGTAGAGGGTTCCTTCGCCTCCGCCGCGGCGTACCAAGTACCAGACGGCCAGGGTGAACAGGAACGATCCGGCCAGCACGATCAGGGGGATGCCGATGAACGTCCACTTGTTGATCAGTTGCATGCGTGCGACTTTCATGATGCGGCTCATTTGATGGCCTGCCTCTCGGTAGTCTGTTCCCGGTCCGATTGGGAGCTCAGCGTGCTGCGGACCACCAGCTGCTGCAGCGATACGGGGCTGAGTTCCAGCCCCAGGATCTGCGCCCGTTCGCGCTGTTCGGCGGTGAGCCGGGCGCGGATGGAAATACTGGCCAGCGAGCCCAGTGCATCGCGGTGGATGACCGGGTAGCCGGCGATGAATTCCTCGACCTTCTGGGCGCTGCCGGTGACGGTGACGGCCGCGCCCTGCAGATCCTCGGCCTCGGAATCGATGATGATCCTGCCCTGGTCGATCACGATCACGTGCTCCAGCAGGTTGGCGACCTCGTCGATCAGGTGGCTGGAGAGCACGATGGTGCGCGGGTGCTGCGCGAAGTCCTCGACCAGGCGGTCGTAGAAGATCTGCCGGGCCACGGCGTCCAGTCCCAGGTAGGGCTCGTCGAAAAAGGTGATCTCGGCACGCGAAGCCATCCCGATGATCACGCCCACCGCGGAAAGCTGGCCGCGCGAGAGTTTCTTGATCCGCCGATTGAGCGGAAGGTTGAAGGCCTTCACCAGGTCCTGGGCGAGCTGCTCGTTCCAGTTCTCGAAGAAGATAGCCGCGGCGCTGAATGCCTGTCGGACCTTGAAATCGTCAGGGTACTTCTGCGATTCGCGGATGAAGCACAGCCGCGCCAAGGTGGGGTCATGCTCAAAGGGCGTGTGCCCGAAAATTTCAGCCGTGCCCCGGTCCGCGAAGTTCTGCCCGGTGAGGATGGACATCAACGTGGTTTTGCCCGCTCCGTTGCGTCCGAGCAGCCCGTAGATCCGGTTCGGCGCGAGATTGAGGCTGACCCCATCCAGCGCCCTGACATCCTTGTAGGTCTTGGCCAGGTCCCGGGTGGTGATGGCTGGTGTTTCACTCATGGCTCATTCCTGCCTGTGCTTCTAAGTCCGGCGGTGTTAACCGGCCGAGGTTGATTTGATCATGGCAATCAGTTCATCCATTTCGATCCCGAGCTTGGCCGCTTCGGCGGTCAAGGGGGTGACGAACTGTTTGGCGAAGTGTTCCCGGCGGCTGCTGCGCAGCTTGGCCGGCGCGCCCTGGGCGACGAACATTCCGATGCCCCTTTTCTTGTACAAAAGCCCCTCTTCCACCAGCCTGTTGATGCCCTTGGCGGCGGTTGCCGGGTTGATCCGGTAGAAGGCGGCGAACTCGTTGGTGGATGGAACCTGCGACTCTTCGGGCAGGGTTCCGGAAATGATGTCGTTTTCGATCAGTTCGGAAATCTGCATGAAGATCGGCTTGGAATCATCGATCATCTTTGCTCCTCTCCACGCCCGATCCCACACCTTACTTAGTGGGTTCATTACTCATGTAACTAACCATAGGACCTTGGCAATGGTGACGCAATACCTCGGGGCGAATAGATTCTAAGAATTCTCAAACTGCTTGCTCAAGCAAAGTCGTCCAACGCCCGGATTCCCGCGGAAATCCAGCGATTCCATTCACAGCAAAAAGCTCCGCCGGAAGCCCGTTGACCCGCATCTGACCTGCGCCTTAGGTGTTTCAGGAGGCAGCCAAAGAAAGCACACAGTCACTGGTACAAAGCTGAAAGCGCCCCTCCCCAACGTCCCCTCCAAGGAAGAAACCCCATGAATATCCTGCTTTTCGCCGCCGTGGACCTGGTAGCCATCGCGGTGCTGGCCATCGGCCTCTACCTGCCCCGGCATCGACGACGCGATCTGGTGGTGTCCTACTTCGGCATCAACATCGGCGTTTTCGCCGTGGCCGCGGCCCTATCCGGCAGTTCCGTCGGCATCGGCATGGGACTCGGCCTGTTCGGCGTTCTGTCGATCATCCGCCTGCGTTCCACCGAGCTTGAGCAGCATGAGATCGCCTACTACTTCTGCGCCCTGGCCATTGGCCTGATTGCGGGCATGGCCCCGGATCCGCTGTGGCTGCCGATCGCGCTGATCACGCTGATCCTGCTGGTCATGTTCGCCGCCGACGGCTCCAAGGTGCTGCCCCGCTACCGACACCAGGAAATCGTCCTGGACCGGGCCGTGGGCGGCGACGAGGAGCTGCACGCCTATCTGTCCTCGGTGCTTCCCGGTGCCCGGATCCACCAGTGCACGGTGCAGCAGGTGGACCTGGTCAATGACAAAACGATCGTCAAGGTCCGCTTCTCCGCCGCCGCGCCGTCCAGCGGGCTTGGCGGCCCTGCTTCGGCCAGACCCGTTCCGCCGCTGCCGCGCACGAAGCCGGCCGGCACCGCACTGACCGCCGAAAACCACGAAGTCATCTCCCAGGAGTCGCGATGAACCGGGAAACCGCCACGGATTGGGTCCATCAGCTTCCCTCCATCACCTTGGAGGAGCTCAACGACAACGCGGCGCTGCAAACCCGTGTCGACCGCAAGTACATCCTCACCGCAGCGCAAGCAGGTCAGCTGCTCCCGGTGCTGGCCGCCGGGGCCCAGGTGCTGCAGATCGACCAGCTGCGCAGTTTCAGGTACTCGTCGGTCTACTTCGACACCCCCGAATTGGCCAGCTTCCACCTCGCGGCCCACCCGCGGCGGCGGCGCTTCAAGGTCCGCACCCGAAGCTACCTGGACACCGGAGCCTGTTTCCTGGAAGTCAAGACCGAAGGCGCACGGGAGCAGACGGTCAAGGAGCGCATCGAACACAACCCGGCTGAACGCAGCAATTTGGACGCCGAAGCCCGCGACTACGTCCGGCAGACGCTGGAGCACGAACTGGGCGACTGCCGAATCGACGTGGAACTGCTCGCACCGGTCATCGAGTCCTCCTACCGGCGCACCACCCTCTACCGGGCCGAATCCGGCAGCCGCGTCACGATCGACGAGCAGCTGCGCTGGGCCGATCCGCTCGGGGGCGGCCTGCTGCGCTGCAACGAGGTGGTGCTGGAGACCAAGTCGGCGCTGAATGCCGGGCAGGTCGACCGGCTGCTGTGGCGCCACGGGGTGCGCCCCTCGCGCATCTCCAAGTTCGCCACCGCAATGGGCCTGCTGCACGCCAGACTCCCGGCGAACCGCTGGCACCAGAGCACCAAATACAAGATCACCACCGAGTTTTCCCTCCAGGACTAGGAGCACGGAACATGTATCCCCGCGACAAATTCACGCATTCCGCCCCCGACGGTCCCCGGCGCGGCGCCCGCAACCTGATGACCATGGCCGCGACACTGTCCATCGCCGCCATGGCGCTGGCCGGCTGCAGCCCGGTCCCCGGCGCCCAGGCCACCGACGGCATCGTCAACACCCAGGTCAGCGCCGAGACCGCGAGCTTCTTCAACAGCGACTCGGTGCACGAGATCAGCGTCGAGGCCGACGAGCAGGACGTGGCCGCAGCGCTGGAGGCCTATGAGTCGGAGCAGTCCAAGGAATGGATCAGCGCAACCGTCACCATCGACGGCACCGTATTCCAGAACGCCGGCCTGCGGCTGAAGGGCAATTCCACGCTGCGCCAGGCGGACACCGGTTCGGACCCGCAGGACCTGCCCTGGCAGATCCGGCTGGACAAATTCGTCGATGGCCAGAGCTACGCGGGCCGCACGCAGTTCGTGGTGCGCACCAACACCTCGCAGACCTCGCTGAACGAGGCAGTGGCGCTGGCGTTGCTCGGCGAGGCGGGGCTGGCCACCGAGCAGGCGGCGGCCACCCGGTTCACGCTGAACGGCTCCGCGGCCCAGCTCCGGCTGGTCATCGACAATCCCTCCGATGAGTTGTACAGCGCGGCGGTGTTCACCGGCGAAGGCATCACCTACAAGGCCGATTCCAGCGGCGACTACTCCTACCGAGGCGCCAGCGGCAGCGACTACGACAGCGCCTTCAGCGTGGAGTCAGGGGCCGAGGACCTGACGCCGATCGCCGACTTCCTGGACTTCGTGAACAACTCCTCCGACGCGGACTTCGCCGCGCAGCTGGCCGAGCACCTGGACGTCGACCAGTTCGCGACCTATCTTGCGATGCAGGACCTGGTCGCGAATTCCGATGACATCGACGGGCCGGGCAACAACTCGTTCCTGCGCTACGACACCTCCAGCGGCACGATGACCGTGGTCGCGTGGGACCAGAACCTGTCCTTCGGCGGCATGGGTGGCATGGGCGGTGCTCGCGGCGACGCCGACGGCCCAGTCGGGAGCGGCCCGGGGACCGACGCGATGCTCGAACGCTTCCTTCCCGCCGGCGCGGATGTGCAGGCGGCGACGGCGCAGATCACGCAGGGAATCTTGCCCGAGGGCGCGGCCCTGCCCGAAGGCATGAAGCTCACCGGGGACACCACCTTGCTGCAGGTGCTGCAGCAGCTGGCCAAGGGCGAGATGCCCGCCGGCCTGTCACCGCAGGACGGGCAGCGCCCCGGGCATCAGGACGCAGGCGGATCTGCCGACCCCGGGGCGCAGGGCGATCTCCAGGCAGGGCGCCCGCGCGCAGCGAACGACAATCCGCTGGTCACCCGGTTCCTGGCCAACACGGACTTCAGTGCCAAGGTCGAACAGGCGAAAACCAAACTGACCGCGAAGCTCTACGATTCGGGGGCGGCGCAGCAGATCCTGGACACCTGGAGCGCGCTGCTCACCAGCCAGGCCGGAGACCTGGTCGACGCGGATACGGTGGCATCGGAGGCGGAAGCGATCAGCGCCTACTTCACCAAGGACACCGGCTCGGGCGCGGGCCAGGCGCCGGGTCTGGTTCCGAGGCAGGCTCCGCAGCGAGGTTCCCGGCAGGACGAGGCGACGCAAAACACGGCGGACCCCGACTCCAGCCAGTCCTGAACCATCCAGGGGCAGGAAAAAATCCGGCATCCCGCCGCTGCGAGGCGGAAGGATGCCGGATTGTGATGTGGCGGCCGGCTGCTAGCGGGCGGCGGCTACGTTGATCGCAGGAGGTTCTTCACTAGCGGGTCCGGTTCGGTCGCCAGCATCGAAGTGGGCTTGAACAACCCACCGACGCAGTTTTTCTGCTCAGATATTCAGCTTGGGTGTTCCACTTGGGCATGCCTCCAATCCTCACGAAAAGGAACGGCATGACACCCAGGACGATTCACAGGTCGGTCTGCAGGCGTAGTGAGCGCGTCACATGAATGAAGCCTCCCAGGGTTCTCAGCCCTACCACCCGTGTTCCAACGTCGCTTTCAGATTTTGGCCGTCGGAGCAATGCTGTATTGCAGGAGGAACAAGTGGACTCTAAAGGGCGGCCCCATGGGCCAGAAAGACTGGCGCTCATAGACGGCCAACGACTTCAAAGTGATGATTGTCTTGCGTAGCCAGGCCAATGCCAGCATCGACCTTGTTCATTCCTTTAATATGGCCTCAAACCGAATCAAGCAGTCCCACCACTAGCGTTCTTTGAATTTTCTAATAAAACACGTTGGGATACAAGGCCTTTCAGTTCAGAACCCTTATAGATTCGATCAGCGGCGAGACCCTTATTAGCAAGCTTCGTAACTTCATCTATTATTATTTGATGTAGTTTTGCAAGGTCTGCTGAGTTCGGCGCAGACTTCAAGGCATTATCCGGAACAGATTCGAAATCAACAATTTTGGTAACTCCCGACGAGTAAAGCGCATAAGCGAATACCAGGTAGTACCGGACATTCGTAATATCGTCAGAAATCTTGGCTGCATCATCCGTTTGAAGATACGCGGCAACTGCTTTGGTCGTTTCGAGGGCCTTTAAATAGATTATTTCTGGTATGGAGTCCGCAAATATTTTGTCCCAGCCAGAAGCTTTGCTCAGGAGAGTATTGGGCCGAGCACGAGCAGTATCCGGTAGGGCAAGACGGTATGCCATCACAGCCTGTGCCAGATCAGTGGGCGTTCGTATTTTTGCCGCAGAGATTGCTCGGCCTCGATACTGATGCCGGCGGCGCTCGTAGTACCAGTCATGCGCTTTGAGGTACTCTTCAATGCGGATCTGTTTCTCATCGTTTGCGTGCAACTGCAAGCCAGCAATTGCCGTCTGATTATTTGTAGCATTGATGACGGATTCGCGAACTTCGGGGTCAGATTCTGAGATCACTCTAACCAGAACTAGCTGATTCAAACGTGAGGAAGTTATATTTCCACTAAGTTCCTGCTCGTGTATGACATGAGATGTTTGCAACCCGTTGACAATGAGCGGGTTCACCAAAAGCCATTCGAACTCGACCGGATCATTCATTTTGTCCGCAATGATGGTGATCCCGTTGTTGAGCCACCAAAAGTTGGAGCTGGAGTTCTGCGACAGCGTTCCCGCGATCGCATTATTTACCCTAATATTTGAACCTGCGTAGTCTCGGACATTGGTCGCGAAGAGCTCGTCACGGATGATTTTGGACTTCGGCTGCCTTAGGAACTTTATGTACTCCTTAATTGAGATAAGACCAACAAGTGATTTGCCATCGCGCATGGGGTGCTTGGCAAGCTTCAGCATTGCCTTGGATTCCACAGTCTTGCGCACCCGTTTGACAATCTCGACGTCTCCAACATGATCAACCGTGACACGGCTTCCAGTGGGAAGTCTACTGCTCAGCCAGTCTTTCAGTTGCTTCGATTTTGTCTTCATGTAATTTTCGACACGCCGTTGCTCACCAAACGAAACATACAAAACATGAAAGTTATACACCGGAGCGAACTCAGCAAGTTTACGCCGAGCAGCTCGCCAAGTCTTTGCCATTTCAACAACATTGTCATTGAGAGGGAATTCTCGGAGGCTCTTTTCAGTCACCTTGTCATCGAATATTGCTTCGAGTGTGCTCCGAATTTTCGTAAAAACATTTGTATCCCACTTGGTTTCATTTTTCGCTTGAATCAAGTAGACGTCTACGGTCAATCCATGCTGAATGCCGTCGAGAGCTTTGGCTTTTCGGGAAATTCGAATCGAATCTGGGGTCAAGAGCTCAGTCTTGTTTAGGAGTATGTAAAAACCATCGATACCTCCATCATTCTTCGTTGCAACAAGTCCTTGTTCTAAGTCGGACCCAGTTACGCCATGATGCCTGAGTTCCAAGTCTGCTGAAAACCTTTCGAAAGCATGTGCTTCAGACAGCGATGGATAATTTTCAGTTCTGAATTTGTTGAAGGCTTCCTTGGCTATGATTTGGTCAGGTGAGAGAGTCATGAGGCGATAATCTCACGAGCACCGACAACTGATCAATCATATGTCGACGTTTTCTAAAATATAGCGCCAAACTGCTCTCTGGTCATCCCGGCTAAGAACCGAGTTTTTGGATTTAGAAACACTGTGCGCGCTTGCAACAACCACCTGCGTTCCTTCTGGGGCATACCGGATCACCTGCACAGTATCCTTCACCCTCGGAACATTGGGCGCCGCACCATAGCGATCAGTTTTATTCTTGGCCGAGACGGCAGAACGTAGGCGACGCTTCGCAATCTAAGGTGCAACAGCCCCATCCAATACCGGACATCAGGTAGCGTGTCACGGCATGGAAAGGCCGAGAGCTTCACGAGAATGAAAGCTCCTACACCAACACCGTCGAAAGCTCTCGGCCATGCTCAATGCTACTTACTGCACCCCGGATTTGACGACCTTCTGCGGCCTGGACGAGCTCGGACTGACCGCCACCGGCCAGCAGATCACCGCGGCCCGCGCGGTCATCGAATGCAAAGTCATCCACGACGACACCTATTGCCACCGGTGCGGTGCCCAAGGCACCCCGCGAGACACCCGAATCCGCCGGCTGTCCCACGCACCGCTCGGGTGGCGTCCCACCATCCTGGCCATCCGGGTCCGCCGCTACCGCTACGCCACCTGCAAGCACGTATGGGTGCAGGACACACGCCTAGTCGCTGAACCGAAAGCGAAGATCTCCCGCGGAGGGCTGCGCTGGGCCTTGAAGGGCATCGTGTGCCAGCACTTGAGCATGGCCCGGGTCGCTGAATCGCTGGCCGTTTCGTGGAACACCGCGAACCACACGGTGCTGGCCGAAGGACAGCGCGTGCTGATCAACAGCCCTGCTCGCTTCGACAAGGTCAGCGTGATCGGGGTGGATGAACACGCGTGGCGGCATACCCGCCACGGAGACAAGTACGTCACCGTGATCATTGATTTGACCCCTGTGCAGGAGCAACGCGGTCCGGCACTCCTATTGGACATGATCCAGGGACGGTCCAAACAGGTCTTCAAGTCCTGGCTGCAAGAGCGGGACCCTGCCTGGCGGGCCGGGGTGCAGATCGTGGCGATGGACGGGTTCACCGGCTTCAAGACCGCCGCGGCCAAAGAACTGCCCCACGCGGTGGAAGTGATGGACTCGTTCCATGTGGTCAAGCTGGCCGGCACCGCGGCGGAGAAGGCCCGGCAGCGGATCCAGCATGAAACGCTGGGCCGGCGAGGCAGGACCAAGGATCCCTTGTATCGGGCACGCAAGACCCTGCTCACCGGTGAGGAACTGCTCAGCGAGCGTGGGAAAGGTCAGCTGCAGACGTTGTTTGCGGCACTTGGCCATCGGGTCGTGGAAGCGACCTGGAAGGTATATCAGCGGATGGTGGCCGCCTATCGGGCCCCTTCACCGGCTGCGGGGAAGATCCTGTTGAGGGAGCTGATTCATGACCTGACCAAGACCTTCCCGGATAGTCTGGTTGAGGTGAAGTCGTTGGCGTCCACGTTGACGAAGCGGGCGAGGGACATCCTGGCGTATTTTGATCATCTGGGATCGTCGAATGGGCAGATCGAGGCGATCAGTGGCCGGTTGGAGCATCTTCGTGGGTCGGCGTTGGGGTTCAGGAACCTCGCGAACTATGTCGCGAGGTCCTTGTTGGAGTCTGATGGGTTCAGACCGGTATACACCCGTAATTGCGAAAAGCCATTTAATCATCCAGAAGCTAGCGGGCGGCGAGCGCCTTGGTCACCTCGTCGATGATCACCGGCAGCAGCGCGGCGAACGCGCGGGCCCGGTGCGAGATCGCGTTCTTCTCCTCGGGGGTGTGCTCGGCCATGGTCTTGCCGGAGCCCTCGGGTTCGAAGATCGGGTCGTAGCCGAAGCCGTGGGATCCGGCGCGCTGGGTGCGCAGCACTCCGGCCGAGGTGCCCAGTTCCACGTGCTCGGCACCGGCCGGGGTGGCCAGCGCGGCGGCGCAGACGAACTGCGCGGCGCGGTGCTCGGCGGCGATGTCCCCCAGCTGCGCCAGCAGCAGGTCGATGTTCGCCTCGTCGTCGCCGTGCACGCCCGACCAGCGGGCGGAGAAGATGCCCGGGGCGCCGCCCAGCACGTCGACGCTCAGCCCGGAGTCGTCGGCCAGCGCGATCAGCCCGCTGGAGGCGGCGACCTCGCGGGCCTTCTTCAGCGCGTTGCCGGCGAAGGTGACCTGGTCCTCGACCGGGTCGCTGGCCCCGGCGGCGGCCGCGTCGATCACCTGGGTGTCGACGTCCAGCCCCGGAACCTTGCCGCGCAGCAGCTCGCGCAGTTCGCGCAGCTTGCCGGCGTTGTGCGAGGCCAGGACCAGCACGGGCGCGCTCACTGGGCGGCCCGCAGGGTCTCCCGCTGGATCTGCGCGAGCTCGTTGGTGCCGCCCAGGGCGAGGTCCAGCAGCGCGTCCAGCTCGGCGCGCTTGAACGGCGCGCCCTCGGCGGTGCCCTGCACCTCGACGAAGTCGCCGGAGCCGGTGACCACGACGTTCATGTCGGTCTCCGCGCGCACGTCTTCCTCGTAGGGCAGGTCAAGCATCGGAGTGCCGTCGATGATGCCCACCGAGATGGCGGCGACCGAGTCGGTCAGCACCTTGGCGTTCTGCTTCAGGATGCCCTGGGAGCGGGCCCACTCGATGGCCTCGGCCAGCGCCACATAGGCGCCGGTGATCGCGGCGGTGCGGGTGCCGCCGTCGGCCTGCAGCACGTCGCAGTCGAGCACGATGGTGTTCTCGCCCAGCTGCTTGGTGTCCACCACGGCGCGCAGCGAGCGGCCGATCAGGCGGGAGATCTCATGGGTGCGTCCGGAGAGCTTGCCCTTAACCGATTCGCGGGAGTTGCGGGTGTTGGTGGCACGCGGGAGCATGGCGTATTCGGCGGTGACCCAGCCGGTGCCCTCGCCCTTCAGCCAGCGCGGCACGCCTTCGGTGAACGACGCGGTGCACAGCACGCGCGTGTTGCCGAATTCGATCAGGGCCGAGCCTTCGGCCTGGGCGGACCAGCCGCGGGTGATGGTAATGTCTCGAAGTTGCGCGGCGCCTCGGCCGTCGGCACGTAAAGTCATGCTTCCATCCTATCCACTGGCCGGGCTCCGCCGCGCACATCGGGCCTACGCTTCGGGGTGGATCACCACACAGCAGCGCCCCTCGGCGGGGCTGAGCTCGGCGCGCCGCCCATCGCAGCGGCATCCGGTGAGCACCCCGGAGACCAGCTCCTGGTTCATCGAGCAGACCATCTGGGTCTGGTGCTGGGCCACCAGGTGGAAGGGGCAGTTGGCCATGGTGATGTCGCCGTTCTCCTCCTGCACCGGCTCGTAGCCCAGCTCGCGCAGCAGCTGCATCAAGTCCTCGCCCGACTCCCCCAGCTCGATCCCCTCGCTGCGCGCGGCGGCCAGCAGCGCACCCATCACGACGCCGCTGCTATCGCTCGCGGCAGCGGTGGCCAGCAGGCTTCCGAGCAGCCGGTAGTTGCGCGGTGGCACGGTCAGTGAAATTTCCTGCTGCGCAGGCTCGTAGAGCTTGGCCGGACGGCCGGCGCCGGGCCCGGTTTTCCCCTGCAGCCGGGCATAGGTGGTCGCGAGCAGCCCTGCCTCGCCCAGGTTGTCCAGGTGGTAGGCGGCCAGCGTGCGGCTGATCCCGGCCGCGGCCGCCGCCTCGTCCCGGCTCACCGGCTCGCTACGGGAAAGGACGTAGTCGAAGAGGCGGTGGCGCACCGGATCCGTCAGCGTTTTGAGCATTTGCTGGGTCATGGGCTTCTGCATCTTCGACATGACCGAATTCTATCAACAATAGATCTTGACAAATAGGGCTAAGCGGATAATTCTAAGATGCACACACATTAGTTTTAGAGGGTGGTGATCATGAATGCTGCCTACAGCGGACGTCTCCCTGCGTCCCTGGCCCCGGCAACTTTTGGTACACGGATCTTCAGTGATCCGTCGTTCGGTGCGTTCTGGATCTCGCGCATCGGTTTTGTCCTCCTGCCGCTGCTGATGGGCGTGGACAAGTTCTTCAACGTCATGACCTACTGGCCGGACTACCTGGCCCCGTGGGTCGTCTCGCTGCTGCCGCTCTCGGCGGCCACGGCGATGTACCTGGTCGGGGCGGTGGAGATCATCGCAGGCATCGCGATCGCGATCAAGCCGCGCTATGCCAACTACATCGTTGCCCTGTGGCTGCTTGGCATCATCGTGAACCTGTTGCTGCTCGGCGGCGTGCTGGATGTCGCCCTGCGCGATGTCGGGCTGCTCGTCGCGGCGCTGGCGCTCTCCCGCCTCGCCGCGGAATTCGATCCGCCCTTCGGTGCGCGCCAGCGGAAGGCGCACGCCTGATGAACTCCGTGGACCAGCTCGGCGAAGCGTTGGCCGATGTGGCGGAACTCGATGGGCAGGCTCCGGGCCTGCCCACCCGGGTGCTGTCTCCTCATCAGGCCGGGGAAATGGACCTCGCGGCCGCCGAACACGCCGCCGGCGAATTCCTGCGTGCACTGGGCATGGACCTGGGCGCGGTGCATCTGCAGCGCACCCCCGCCCGCATGGCGCAGGCCTGGGCGCAGATGCTGACCCCGCGCGACTTCACCTTCACGACATTCCCCAACGAGGAGCACTACGACCAGCTGGTGGTGCTGCGCGATATTCCGGTTCGCCCGGTGTGCTAGCACCACCTGCTCCCCTTCACCGGGCGGGCCGGCGTGGGCTCCCTGCCCGGCGAGCGCATCGTGGGCCTGTCGAAGCTGGCGCGCATCGTCGAGCACTTCGCCTGCCGTCCGCAGACCCAGGAACTGCTGACCCAGCAGATCGCCGATTGGCTGCGCAAGGTGCTGAGCCCGCGGGCGGTCGGAGTGGTGATCTCCGCCGAGCATTCGTGCATGAGCCTGCGCGGGGCCAACACCCCGGGCACCAGCACGGTGACCTCCGCCCTGCTCGGGCACCTGCGGGACAACGCCGGCGCACGGCAGGAATTCCTGTCCTTCTCCGGCCTGATGAACAACTGAGATTCCGGCTCGACAGCGCTTTGCCCGGGCTGCACGCCTAGTGAAAGGAACATCCAATGAGCACCGATGGACATCTGGTGATCGTCGGCGGCGGGTTGGCCGCGGCAAAGAGCGCAGAGCACCTGCGGCTGCAGGGCTACACGGGGCCGGTCACGATCTTCGCCGGCGAGGACCACCTGCCCTACGAGCGCCCGCCGTTTTCCAAGGACTACCTGCAGGGCAAGTCTGAGTTCGACCAGGCGCTGGTGCACCCCAAGCAGTGGTACGCGGTCAACGACGTCAATGTCCGGCAGGCAACCAGCGTCGTGGCGCTCGACCCGGTGGACAAGAAGCTGCGGACCTCGGCCGGGGACACAGTGGACTGGGACACCCTGATCCTCGCCACCGGTTCCGCCCCGCGCCGCCTGCCGCTGCCCGGCACCGACGCTCAGAACGTCTACTACCTGCGCACCGTCGAGGACTCCACCGCGATCCGCGAGCACTTCGGGCCCGGCCGGCGGCTGGTGCTCATCGGCGGCGGCTGGATCGGACTCGAGGTCGCCGCCGCAGCGCAACTGGCGGGAACCGAGGTGACCATCCTGGAGCAAGCCGCGCAGCCGCTGCTGGCGGTGCTCGGCCCGGAGATCTCCCCGCACTTCGCCACGCTGCACACCGACCACGGGGTCAACCTGCGCTGCAGCGTGAAGATCACCAAGGTCGCCACCCAGAACGGCAGGGCCGCCGGGGTCCTGCTGGCGGACGGCGAGCTGGTGCCGGCCGATGCGGTGGTCATCGGCATCGGCGTCGCCCCGCAGATCGAGCTGGCGCAGGCCGCCGGGCTGAAAATCGAGAACGGTGTGCTGGTGGATTCCGCGCTGCAGAGCAGCAATCCGGACATCTACGCGGTGGGCGACATCGCGAACCACAACCATCCGGCCCTCGAACGCCGGGTGCGCGTGGAGCACTGGGCCACGGCGCTGAACCAGCCGGCCGCCGTGGCGGCGAGCATCACCGGCACACGCACCGAATACACGGAGCTGCCCTATTTCTTCAGCGACCAGTACGACTTGGGTATGGAGTACATCGGGCACGCGCCCCACGGATCCTACGACCGCATCATCGTGCGCGGGGATCCATCAGTGCGCGAATTCATGGCGTTCTGGGTCAATGCCCGGAACCAGGTGCTCGCCTGCATGAACGTGAACATCTGGGATGTCATGGACGACTTCAAGGCGCTGATCCTGTCCCGGAAGGGCGTTGATCCGGCCAAGCTCGCCGATCCGTCAGTTCCCTTGGGCGATCTGTTCTAGGAGATCCGGTCAGGCACCATCAGGTTAAAGCAGTCGGTCATCCGGAACCTCCCTTCTGGGAAGTCCCGGATGGCCGATTGCCTTGGCCGGCAGCCAGCGGCTACATGCTCGCGCAGTGCTCCGTGGACGGCGCGGCTGCCTTCTGCTTGGCGCGCGGGACGATCTTGTCGAAGACCCAGGCGAAAACGAAGGTGTAGATCAGGAAGAAGACCAGCAGGCCTGCTTCCAGCATCAGCGCCTCAAGAATCGTGACGCCGAGGATGAGCGCGAGGATGGGGACCAGGATGACCACCAGTCCGCCCTCGAAGCCCAGCGCGTGGGCAATGCGGCGGCGCAGCGTGCGCTGGGTGTTGTCCTGCCGCTGCTCCCACGCGTCGAACATCATGTTGAAGAGGTAGTTCCAGATCAGCGCGACCGCCGAGGAAACGACTGCGACAGTGGATGAATGCGATCCGGAAAACCCGAGAAGCGAAAGGCCGAAGGTGGTCGCGACAATGGCGATGAGCTCATAGCTGACGACGTAAACAACCCGGCGAAGCGTGGCGGACACGAAAATCTCTCCCAATACGTTGATGCCACAGGAAGTCCTCGATGAGGTTTCGCGTCCATGGTCAGTGAATAAACCGGCAAGGCGGCGGTAATCCTGCCTGCCCTGCTGATTTAACGCTAGCACCAAGGAAACACCGGGGCATTAACTGGTAATCAAGCTCACCACCTGCTCATTAACTCATCAGGCCCGAAACCGGTGATACCGGTTCCGGGCCTGATGCGCGTTGCCGCGCTGCTACTTCTTGCGCTTGAGCAGCGGGAACTTGCGGGTCTTCTCGTACTTGACCACCGGCAGCGTACCGGTTTCCGAGACGATGTAGTCGGTGCCGCGGTCGCCCTTGAACAGCTCCGGATCCTTGCCGTCCTTCAGGCTGCCCGAGTACACGCCGTAGGTGACACCGGAAACCGCCACGGCGATGCCGCGGTCGTAGGTTTCCCGAGCCTCTTCGACCACCTTGTTGATGTCGGTCCACACCGGGATGTGGGTCAGCAGCATGCGTTCGGCCTGCGCGGCGGTCGCCATTTCGCCGGCGCGCTTGCCGGTCAGGTGCACGCCGTCGATCGCGTCGTCGCGGCCTTCCTCGAAGGCTGCCTCGCACAGGAACATGTCCGCCTTGTGGGCTGCATCGACCAGGCCCTGGCAGGTGTCGGTGTCGCCCGAGTAGGTAAGCACGCTGGTCATGATCTCGCCCTCGGGGGTCGGTTCGCGGGCCTCCACGCGCAGGGCGTAGGCCTCCTCGATCGGGTGGCGTACCGGGTACGGGGTGATCGTGAACGGTCCAAGGTGCACCGGCGTCAGCGGCTCCCAGACCTGGAAGTTGTAGTCCTGGTGCATGGTGTCGCCCTCGGGCAGCCCGTAGGCGGTCTCGATGCGGTTGGCCGTGTCGGCCGGGCCGTGCACCAGCATCTTCTCGCGGCCCCAGCCGGTGGGATCCCAGCGGATCGCCACGTGCAGGCCGCACAAGTCCATGCAGTGATCCGGATGAAGGTGCGAGATCATGATCCCGTCGATGTCCTTCAGATCGGTGTAGCGCTGCAGGACGCCGAGCGCGCCGGAGCCCAGATCCAGCAGGATCTTCCAGTCGCGCGTGCCATCAAAGGCCGACACCAGGTAGCAGGACGCGGGAGAGCCCGGCCCCGGGAACGACCCGGTGCATCCAATGATGGTCAACTTCATTCGGTTCTCGCTTTCGACGCGGCGATCATCTGCGGGGTAATCCGCGCGATGGCTCCTGTCGGATAGTGGGCGGCCACATGGTCCACATGGCGCACCTGCAATACCTCGGGGCCGAGGAAGCGGCGTGCCAGTATCCCAAAGCTATCAGCGTTGCCCGTCGCAAGGAATTCGTGACGCGCCGTCGCCCCGTCCTCGCGGACCAGGGAATGCTTGGTCAGCGCCCTGAACGCGTCCTTGGCGGTCTCCTCCGCGGAGGACACCAGGGTCACCGAATCCCCCATCACGTAGGAGATCACGCCGGTGAGCAGCGGGTAGTGGGTGCAGCCCAGGATCAGCGTGTCCACGCCCTTGGCCTGCAGCGGGGCCAGGTACTCCTCGGCGATGCCCAGCAGCTCCGGTCCGGCGGTGATGCCGGATTCGACGAACTCCACGAACCGCGGGCACGCCACGGAGGTCACTTCCAGGTTCGGGGCGGCGGCGAAGGCGTCCTCGTAGGCGCGCGAGCCCACGGTGGCCTGGGTGCCGATGATGCCGATCTTGCCGTTCTTGGTGCCTGCCACCGCGCGGCGCACGGCCGGCTGGATAACCTCGACCACGGGGATGCCGTAGCGGGCGGTGTAGCGTTCACGGGCGTCGCGCAGCACCGCGGCGGAAGCCGAGTTGCAGGCGATGACCAGCAGCTTCACCCCGGCGTCCACCAGTTCGTCCATCACGCCCAGCGCGTTCGCGCGCACCTGGGCGATGGGCAGCGGGCCGTAGGGAGAGTTCTTGGTGTCCCCGACGTAGATCAGCGACTCCCCCGGCAGCTGGTCGATGATGGCGCGCGCGACGGTCAGCCCGCCCACGCCAGAGTCGAAGATGCCGATGGGGGTGTCGGCGTCCGGTGCGGAAACCTGTCCGGTGGCGAAAAATGAGTTCACGTGTCCTAGTACTCCGCATTCATCAGCGCGTGCATCAAGGTGTCCTGCACCCAGGAAACCAGGTTGTAGACCAGGCCCAGGTATTCCTCCGGGGTGGTCACGTCCTTGGCGTCGTTGATCTGCGAGATGCGCTCGGAGTCCGCCTCGCTGCGGATTTCCAGCCGCTCGGAGAGCACCAGGCGCACGTCGTTCAGCGCCTGGGCGAAACGCCGGGCCCCGGCCGGGTCGAGCACGATCTTGTCGGTTTCCAGCAGGAATTGCGCCTCGCGCTGCCGGCCGATCTTCTCACCGATCAGATCCGATTCGGTCAGCCGGCGGTGCTCCTCGGCAACCTGCGGGTCATCGCTCGCGTCGGGCAGCAGCCGGGCCAGCGCCGGGTCGCTGATCGGCGGCAGCTTCAAGTCCGCCGGGCGCATGCCGGTCAGCGCGTACAGCGGATCGATGTCCTCGGGCAGGCGGTGCATCTCGGCGCGCTCTTCGAGCATGTGGATGATGTCGGAAAAGAGGTCGCGCAGCAGCTTGCGCTCGGCCGAATGCAGCGAGCCGGTGATGCCCCGCGAGCCGTACTTGAAGGCTTTCGCCACGCCTAGGCCTCCTGGGTCATGGTGGCCTGCAGTCCGAAACCGTGCATGGCGTGCACGTCGGACTCGATCGCCTCGCGCGCGCCGCTGCGCACGGTGCAGAAGCCGTCGTGATGCACCTGGAGCATCAGCTTGTCGGCTTTTTCCGGGCTGAAACCGAAGTACGAGCGGAACACGTAGGACACGTAGCTCATCAGGTTGACGGGGTCGTTCCACACGATCAGGCGCCAGGCCTTCTCGGTGGATTCCCGGATTTCAGGGGAGGAAAGTACATCGGGCATTGCGGTCATGCCAACCATTTTACGCCCGCTTCCTGAGCGCGGCGCCGTCCGCCCCGAATCACGGCAATGCGGTCAGCCGTTATACAGTAAAAGCTGGTTCGCCTCCCAGGAGGCGGCAGAGTCCAGAGCACACACACGATTCAGGAGCGTTCATGCGCACCAGCCTCTTCACCGACCACTACGAGCTGACCATGCTGCAGGCCGCCTTGGCCTCCGGCGCGGCGCACCGCCCGAGCGTGTTTGAAGCCTTCTCCCGCCGGCTGCCCGAGGGACGCCGCTACGGCGTGGTCGGCGGAACCGGCCGCCTGCTCGAAGGACTGGCCGACTTCCACTTCGGCGATGACGAGTTGAAGTTCCTCTCGGACAACAAGGTCGTGAATGCCGAGACCCTGAAGTACCTGGAGAACTTCACCTTCACCGGCACCATCACCGGCTACGCGGAGGGCGAGCTGTACTTCCCGAACTCGCCGCTGCTCATGGTCGAGTCCACCTTCGCCGAGGCCTGCGTGATCGAGACCTACCTGCTCTCGGTGATGAACCACGACTCGGCCATCGCCTCCGCCGCCTCGCGCATGATCGCCTCCGCCGCGAACCGCCCGTGCATCGAGATGGGCTCGCGCCGCACCCACGAGGAATCCGCGGTCGCCGCGGCCCGCGCCGCGATCATCGCCGGCTTCGACTCCACCTCCAATCTGGAGGCCGGGGCCCGCTACGGCTTGAAGACCGTGGGCACCTCCGCGCACTCCTTCACTCTGCTGCACGACACCGAACGCGCGGCCTTCGAGGCGCAGGTCGCCTCGCTGGGCCGCGACACCATCCTGCTGGTGGACACCTACGACGTGGAAACCGGCGTGCGCACCGCGGTGGAGGTGGCCGGCCCCGAGCTGGGCGGCGTGCGCCTGGACTCCGGAGACCTGGTCCAGCAGGCCGGCTGGGTGCGTGCCCTGCTGGACGATCTGGGCAACTGGAACACCAAGATCACCGTCACCTCGGACCTGGACGAATACGCCATCGCCGCGCTGGCCAGCGCCCCGGTGGACTCCTACGGCGTGGGCACCGCCCTGGTCACCGGTTCCGGCCACCCGACCGCCTCCATGGTCTACAAGCTGGTCTCGCGGCAGGACGACGCCGGCGACTGGATCCCGGTGGCCAAGGCCGCCGCGAACAAGGCCAGCGTGGGCGGACGCAAGTACGCGGTGCGCGAGCTGAACGAGCGCGGCCGCGCCGTCGCCGAGGTCGTCTCCACCTCCGAGTACACCACCGGCGGACCCGAGCGCGACCTGATGGTCCCGCTGGTGGTCAACGGCGAGATCGATGCTTCGTTCATCGGCGCGCAGGGCGTGGCCAAGGCCGCCGCGCGGCACCGCGCCTCGATCCAGGAAATGCCCGGCGAGGCCCGCAAGCTGCAGCGCGGCGAACCGGTCATCCCCACCGTCATGGTGCGCAGCTAACCCGCACCCGACGCCCACCACGCGCACAGCGGCGGGCGTTAAGATCCATCCACCCGAGCGTTATACCGCCACGCCCCAAGGAGGCTGCCATGAACCGCGCCCTGCTGATCATCGACGTGCAACCGGACTTCTGCGAAGGAGGTGCGCTGGCCGTGGCCGGGGGCAACCTGGTCGCCGCGGGCATCGCCGGCGACGTGCGCTCGCGCCGCGCAAGCTACGCCGCGATCGCCACCACCCAGGACTGGCACATCGATCCCGGGGCGCACTTCTCGCAGGAGCCGGACTTCATCGACTCCTGGCCGGTGCACTGCGTGGCAGGGAGCGACGGGGCGGCCCTGCACCCGCAGATCGCCGGGCTCCAGGTCGACGCGCATTTCGCCAAGGGCCGCTTCTCCGCCGCCTACTCGGGCTTCGAGGCGCGCCGGCTCGACCCGGCCGCCGACCCCGCCGAGGAGTCCGGTGCGCTGCTGGGCGACTGGCTCACCGAACGCGGCATCACCGCCGTGGACGTGGTGGGCCTGGCCGCCGACCACTGCGTGCGCGCCACCGCCCTGGACGCGGCCGCGGCGGGCTTCGCCACCACCGTGCTCGCCCCGCTGACCGCCGCGGTTTCCCCGGAGAACATGCCGGCGGTGAACGACCAGCTGCGCGCCGCCGGGGTCACGGTGCTGACCCTGGGCTAGCTTTACCCTCCACGCTCCTGCGGCAGTCCGCCGCCGGTTTTCCGGCGGCCTGTTGCGTTGCGCTGACTGGTACCGCCTAGCGCGGTGCGACGGCGTGGGCCGGGCCGCTGCTGGCCGGATTGCTGCGGGCAAGGTCCCGGCGGGCGAAGTCCACGCACAGCGCGCTGAATCCCAGGGTGTAGAGGCGCTGCACGGTGCCCGGGTGCAGCTTCGCGGAAGCCAGGCTCGCCGCGCTGCCCGCCAGCAGGCCCAGCACCGCGGGAGCCGCCAGCCGGCGGCGCGCCGAGGCCCCTGGCTGCCGGCCGAACTCCCGCCAGTAGCTCGCCACCAGCCCCATCGAAGCGGCCGAGGCCAGCGCCGTGGTTACATAGTGGCGCCCGTGGCTGGCGCTGGTTCCGGAGCCTTCCGGGCGCTCGGCGCGCCGCGGGGATCCTGGATCGTCGAAGGACACCGGGTAGTCCAGCGGGCTGAGCGCATCGCCGATGGTCGCGGCCCCGAAGGCGGCCAGCGACGCGCTCAGCAGCCCGCGCGGATCCGAGTCCCCCGGCCGCGAGGCGCAGGCCGCCACCAGGTAGCACCCGGCCGAGGCCATATCTGTCCATTGGAAGAGCCCCCGATGCCAGCGGTCCCGGGCGGCGAGCTCGGAGAGCATGGCGGTGCGCGGATCCAGCGGCCAGCCAAGCACCGCCTCCCCCAGGATGCCCAGCGAGTAGGCCGCGGCGCCCGCGCCCAGCGCCACCGCCCGGATCCTCGCACGCCGCAGTTCCGCGCCCCCGCCAGGGTCTTGGATTTCGTTCATTCTCCTGCGCTCCCTTCGCCGTGCTCCGCTGCGTCGTGCTCCCTCTCGGAGCCGCCCGCCTTCAGCGCCGGCTCGGCCGGCAGTCCTGCGCCCGGGCTGCCCAGGGTCAGCCACAGGCAGGATCCAAGGCTCAACGCGATGGCGCCGTACTTGGCCAGCTCCCAGCCCTCGCGGGCCGCATCGCCCAGCAGCAGCATGCCTGCAATGCCAGGCACCACCACCTCGACCACGGTGAACACCGCGCTCGCCGGTCCCACGTGGCCGAATTCCAGCGCCCGGGTGTAGCCGGCCATCGCCACCACCCCGAAGCCGAGCACCAGCCAGAGCATCGGCTCGCGCAGCAGCTGGATCACCCCGCCGTCCAGCACCAGCCCGCGGGCGCCCAGCGCAGCGCCGGAGGCGGTCAGCCCGGCGAGCACCGCGGTCGGCATCGGCGCCCGCTTCCGGTAGAGCACTGCCAGAGCCGCAGCGAGCACCGGCAGCGCTCCGGCCAGCGTCCAGACCAGCGGCTGGGCGGCGGGCTGCGCTGGCTGGGTTCCGGTGGACAGGGCGAGCACCGCCAGCCCTGCGATCAGCAGGCCCATGGCGAGAAGCTGCGCGCGGCTCAGCTCACTGGCGAACACCCAGCGCGCCAGCAGCATGGTGACCACCAGCGATCCAGCCAGCAACGCCTGCACCGTGAACAGGGTCAGGTGCTGCAGGGCCAGCAGCGAGCACAGCCAGGCCAACAGGTCCAGGCCGATCCCGGCGAGGTAGAGCGGGTGGGCGTAGACTTTCGCCCCGCCGACCCGGCGCGCCGCCACGGCTTCCAGCACCGAGGCGGTGCCGTAGCCGATGCTGGCGGCCAGCGCCGCGGTGAGCCCCGGCAGCATCAGGCACGCTCCGGACGCAGCCTGGGCAGCGCCGGCAGCTCGGCCAGCCCCTCGGCCTGGGCCATGCGCAGGCCCTGGGAGAGCCACAAATCCACGGTGCCCACCGCGGCGTAGCGTGGCTGCCAGCGCGGATCGTACTTCGTATTGAAGCGGTACAGCGACTCCACCTGGGCGTGCTTGGAAGCCTGCTTGGCGACCAGGCGTTCGAACCAGCCGCCGGCTGCCTGTTGCCCGCCGGCCACCGCCTCGCGCAGCACCGCGAAGTTCAGCCCCAGCTCGCCGCCACCCTCGCCCGCCAGCTTGCCGAGCATCTCGATGATCAACAAGTCCATCAGGCCGCCGGGCAGCTGCCCGGAGGTGCTGCGCCGCATCACATCCAGCGACCAGCCGCGCAGCGCGGGGGCCGGCACCCACTGGATGAACGCCTGCGGGGTGCCGGCCCCGTCGTAGGCGATGGACAGCAGCAGGCCGGTGTCCGCCGGGTCGAACAGGCGCGAGAGCGTCATGGAGAAGCCGCGCTCAGCCTCCCCGCGCCGGCTCTCGCCGGCCAGGTCGGCCAGCCGGGCGCGCACCGCCGGATCCAGCCGCAGCGGGTCCACGTGCTCGACGCGGTAGCCCGCGCGCAGCAGCCGGGCGTGGGATTGGCGCAGCGACTTGGATTTCTTGCCCGCCAAGCTGAAGCTTGCGCTGTCCACGATCGCCTCGTCGCCCAGGTACACCGTGCGCAGGCCCGAGCGCTCGTAGGTCTCCAGCCAGTTTTCCGCGGCTCCCAGCACGCTGACCGACCAGCCGCGCTGCTCGGCGAACACCATGAATTCGGCCCAGGTTTCCCCGCGCTCGGCGGCCGGCCCGATGGGATCCGGGGAGACCAGGCAGACCGAGCCGCGCACCGCGTAGGCGATCACGCTCTGCCCCAGGAAGAACCAGCGCTTGTCGTCGCGCAGCGCGAAATAGTCAAGGGTGCCGCCGCCGTGGCGGGCGACGATCTCCCGTGCCCGTTCGCGGTCGGCCAGGTGCGCGGCGGCATCGGCGGGGGCGGTGTGCGAGCCGGTGTACTGGTACCAGCACAGCAGCCCGGCCAGGCCCAGCAGCACCGCGGCGACCAGCGCGAAGCTCAGCGCCAGGTGGTGTTCATGCAGTTCGGCGTCCAGCACCGCGGCGAACTGCCGGGCGCCGGAGCCCAGGTCCTGGTCGGTGGCCAGGGCCAGGCGCAGCACCAGCGCGCCGACCAGCAGGCTCGCCAGCGCCAGCGCCGCCCCGGCCACCAGCAGCGCGCGCTTCAAGGCCAGCCGCCCGGGCCAGACCGGGAAGGCGCGGTATTGCAGCCCCAGCCAGAGCGCGGCCGCCGCGCAGAGCGCCGCCAGCGGCCAGTCAGCGCGCTTGCCCGCGTGCAGCACCGCGATCAGCGCCAGCAGCAGCACCGATCCGGCCCAGGCCACCCGGTTGCCCGAGCGCAGGTAGCGCGCGAGGACGAACAGGCCGAAGGAGCCGAACACCACGTAGATCGCGGAGACCTGGATGAGGAATTCGGGCAGCACCGCCAGCGGCCCGTGCAGCCACGAGTGCAGCGGGCGCAGCAGCGCGGAGAGCAGGCTGAGCAGCCCGAGTCCGATGCCCAGGTACGCGGACGCCGCCCGGGAGCGGTCGCGCCGCTGCACCCGGAGAGCGATGGAGGGATTCCTGCTGGTCATAGCAGGAAGTATGCCACTTAAGCCGGGCGGCGTGCGCCCGGTTCCGGCGGCTTATTTGCGGCCGACGAACCAGTCGGAGAGCTTGTCCAGCCGGGCCTGCAGCTGCTCGGCCGTGGCCTGCGGCACGGCCGGTCCGCCGCACACGCTGCGCAGCTTGGTGTGGATCTGCGCGTGCGGGGTTCCGGTGCGCGCGGACCAGGCCGACACGTTCTTGGACAGCTTGGTGCGCAGGTCCATCATCCGGCGGTGGTCGGAGACCGGGGCGGGCTTGGAGGCGCCGCGGCTGATCTGCTTGTTCTGCTGCGCGCGCAACAGCTCGGAGACCTGCTCGGTGTCCAGCAGCCCGGGGATGCCCAAGAAGCCCAGCTCCTCGTCGCTGCCGATGTCGGCGCCGGTGCCGAACTCGCCGCCGTCGAACAAGACGCGGTCGAAGGAGGCTTGCGAGTTCAGCGCCTCGAACTTGTTGCGCGTCAGCTCGTCACTGGCCTTGTCCTCCTTGTTGGCTTCTTCCAGCAGCGCATCGTCCAGGCCGTCCTCGACCTTGTCGCCCTCGCGGTCCAGCGCGTGGTCGCGCTCGACCTCCATCTCGTTGGCCAGCGCCATGAGCACCGGCACGGAGGGCAGGAACACGCTGGCGACCTCGCCGCGCTTGCGGCTTCGCACGAAGCGGCCCACGGCCTGCGCGAAGAACAGCGGGGTGGAGGTGGAGGTGGCGTACACGCCCACGCACAGCCGGGGCACGTCGACGCCTTCGGACACCATGCGCACAGCGACCATCCAGCGCGAATCGGACGCGGAGAATTCGTCGATCTTTTCCGAGGCCTTCGGGTCGTCGGAGAGGATCGTGGTGACCTTCTCCCCGCAGATCGCCTCCAGCTGGGCCGCGTAGCCACGCGCATCCTCGTGGTCGGTGGCGATCACCAGGCCGCCGGCGTCCTTCACGGTGCGGCGCACCTCGGACAGGCGGCGGTCGGCCGCCTGCAGCACCGAGGGGATCCAGTCGCCGTGCGGGTCAAGCGCGGTGCGCCAGGCGTGCGCGGTGACGTCCTTGGTGAAGCCCTCGCCGAGGTTAGCCTCCATCTCCTCCCCGCCGGCGGTGCGCCAGCGCATGTTGCCCGAATAGGCCATGAACAGCACCGGGCGCACGACGTGGTCCGCCAGCGCGCTGCCGTAGCCGTAGGTGTAGTCGGCCTTGGAGCGGCGGATGCCGTCGCCCTCGTCGACGTACTGCACAAAGGGAATCGGGGCCGCGTCGGAACGGAACGGGGTGCCGGTCAGCGCCAGGCGCCGGGCGGCGGGCTCGAAGGCCTCGCGGATGCCATCGCCCCAGCTGAGTGCGTCGCCTGCGTGGTGGACCTCGTCCATGATCACCAGGGTGCGCGCGTTCTCGGTTTTCGCGCGGTGCACCGCGGGCTTGAGCGCCACCTGGGCGTAGGTCACGACGACGCCCATGTAGTGCGAGCCGTGGCGCCCGTCGGAATTCTTGTAGTTCGGATCCAGCGCGATGCCCACGCGCGCCGCCGCGTCCGCCCACTGCTTCTTCAGGTGGTCGGTAGGCGCGACGACGATCATTCGGTTGATCTTGCCGGAGTCGATCAGCACCTTGGCCAAGCGCAGCGCGAACGTGGTTTTGCCCGCTCCGGGGGTCGCCACGGCCATGTAGTCCTTGGGCTCCGCCTCGAAGTACTTGGCCAGCGCCTCGGCCTGCCAGGCGCGGAGCTTCGGCCCGGTGCCCCAGGCCGCTCGCTCCGGATACGCTACCGGTAGCTTGTCTTCCAGAGGAAGCTTGTCACCAAAGTCAAAAAGTGCCTGCGTCATTTACCCTTTTCCCGGCCGCGTGCAGAAGTTGTAGGAAGTGCGTGCTTGAAACGCCGCACTACCCCATCAAGGATTCGTAGATTTCCTTGCACTCCGGGCATACCGGGAACTTCTTCGGGTCGCGGCCAGGGGTCCAGACCTTGCCGCACAGGGCGATCACCGGCTCGCCGGACAGCGCCGACTCCATGATCTTGTCCTTCTGCACATAGTGCGCAAAACGCTCGTGATCGCCGGCCTCGACGCTCTGGGTCGTCTCGGTGCGTTCGATCGTGGCCGTGCCACCGCGGGTTTCTTCAGACTGTTCCACCATGCCATCCAGTCTAGTACGTACGACGCTTTCATGGGGCGCACAGGCATGGGAGCTTGTCCACATCGCCCGCTCCTCCCCCGCCTCCCGGCGCTTCCGCCGCGCACGGTATCTACAGGTCACAGAGTGTTCTATCGATGTTCGACCGCTCCGTCGGCCCGCCGCATCCGCGCCGGACAGCGTCCAGTGCCGTGTCCCACACGCCATGGTGCCGCGTGGCATGTCCGGAACCCGCAAAAAAATTTTCCGGCACTTCTCCACAATCCGCACCCCACCCCCAACCCCCGCACGATCAGTCGGCGTTCACTGGAGCCATGAACACCACCGCACTGGCCCAAGGCCTCACCAGCCTGCACCACGTACTGGCCCAGGTACGTCCCGCGCCCGGTGCCGCCCTGCCCGAACTATCGGTAACCCAGCTGCGGGACCTGGCCACCAGCCTGCTGGACACCTTCGCCGCCCTGCGCGAAACCCTCTCCGATACCACCGATCCCCGCCTGGCCCTGGAACTAACGACCACCGCCCAGCAGCTCGGCTTCGAAGCGACCCGCATGGATTTGGTCGCCGCCGAACGCACTGCCGCCACCGCCGCCCACACCCTGGCCCACACCGAACTGGAGCACTTGCGCGAGCACCCCGCCGATACCGCCAGCACCCCGGTGCGCGCCTCCGGACGCGCCTGCTACCGCAACCCCGAAGAACTGCTGGCCTCCTGGACCCGCACCCCCTACTGGCACACCCACCGCCTCATCCTGGATTCCATGGACTTGGTGGGGCGCAAGGACTTCACCGGGGCCCGGGTTGCCCCGCGGTTCGAGCACCTGGCCGCCCTGCTCTTCGAGTCCGGGGTGGATCCGACGGTGGTGCGGCAGGCCAGCCGGAAACTGGCCAAGGTCGAACCCGAAGACCGCACCTTCGAAGGCACCGCCACCAGCCCGACCCTGTTGCATGCCGATGGGCGCACCGTGGAGGAACACGCCGCCCAAGTCCTGGCCGAGGAGTTCATCCCGTTCGCGGCGGTGAAGAAGATCGCCTGCCTGATCCTGGAGGCCATCAACCGGTCCGGGCCAATCCCGCCGGCCTCGCTGCGCCGTGGCGTGTTCCCGTTGCCGATCCGCAGCCTGCACTTCCGCGAGTTTTTGGTGCGGACTTCCACGGCGGAGGGGGCGTGGGTGGATGCGTTGATCGCGGCGGCGAACAAGGCCAGCACGCAGGCCGGGCAGGCCGCGCGGAGGAACCCTGCCTCGGCGAACCCGAACCGGGGGCCGGGCTCAGGCGGGCCGGTGGCGGGGGCGTCGTTTTTCAAGGACCCTGCCGATTATCCGAACCAACCCAGTGGGCAGGTGCCGGAGCCGCAGGCGGATGCCGCCACCGAGAGCGAAACCACCGGGGCCGGAGCTACCGGGGCCGGTCCCGAGGGGGAAGGCGGCTGGTCCATCCAGGACCTGCTGCCCGAAGGATCCGAGCAGCTGCGCTGGGACGATGACGAGTTGTTCATCCCCGAAGCGACCCCGCCCGAACGCGCGTTGAACGCGCTGCTGGAGATCCTGCTGGACGCCACCGGCGAGGACCCGCCCGGGGCCGCCTTCGGGGACGGCGGCCCGGGCCAGGGATCCCTCTTCGATTCCGACCCCGCGAACGCCGACGACGGCAGCGCCGGCAAGGCCGGCTGGGCCGAGGACGGGGAGGAGTGCTCCGCCGGGGACCCCGACAGATCCCCGCCACAGCGCAAGCGCAAGCGGTTGCGGCCGGTGGTCATCGCCCACCTGCAGCTGAACGACCTGAAGGATCTGGCGTCCTCGACGGCGCAGACCGCGCACGGGGTGGACCTGCCGCCGGCCGCGTTGCGGCAGCTGCTGTGCCAGGCGGATCTGATCCCGGCGGTGTTCAACACGGACGGGGTGCTGCTGGACTTCGGACGGACCAAACGCTTCGTGCCCGAGGTGCTGCAGCGTGCGGTGCTGGCCAGGGACCGGTACTGCCTGGTGCCCGGGTGCACCGCGACGGTGGAGCAGCTGGAGTTCCACCACACCGACCCGTACGCCTTGGGCGGGGAAACGAACTTGGACAAGATCGCTCCGGGGTGCAAGAACCACCACATCGAGTTCGACCATGAGGTGATCAAGATCGTGTGGGTGAAGGGCCTGCCGTGGGTGCTGCTGCCCAAGGACAGGGATCCGGCGCAGCGGTTGCGCAGGAATTACAGTCCACCGGGCGTCCCGACCAGCATCCCGCTACCGGACTCCGGCTGATTCCTCTCCCAGCGGTACCCACGAAAAAGTGGGGTTGCCATTCGACTATTCGAATGGCAGCCCCACCATGTGCACCAGCTATCGGTTGATCATGACCGCTTGCATGAGTTCAGGCTGGCGGCGGTCGAACCACTTGCCACCCAAATGCACGCCACCGATCAGCATCCCGACACCGAGCAGGAGTCCAATACCCAGCGCGATGAACCCTGCAACCTGCGACTGCGTCGTCCAGGAAATCACAGCCGGGATGACCACTGGAATCAGCAGCACTGCCATGAAACCCATGGTGCCCATCTGGGTCAGCGCTACACGCAGGCCGTTGCCCGGAGGTGTCTTCATCGGGTTCTCGCCCGGCAGCGGCACGGCGTAGGTGTAGCGTGCCGAGACAACGGATGAGACGCCCAGCGATACCAGGAACGCGGCCAGCGACAAGCCCAGATCACTTGGCAGACGCCACAGCTGGTCGGACAGGATGGCAGGAAGCGTTGCCGCCAGCAGCAGCGGGATGATGCCGATGGCGAAGCAGGCCATGACGCGTCCAGCCCGGTCGGCCTTGCCCGATACCCCCGTCAGCACATGCAGGGCGAAAGCGGTGTTGTCATAGGAGACATCTGCGGAGATCGCGAAACCCATCAGGATGCCGATCAGCGGGCCGAGCGCGAACATCATCGTGTACTCCCCCGACTGGCGTCCGGCGAACCAGAAGATCAGCGGCAGCATCGGCACCATCAGGATGCTCAGCGCGTACCGCGGATCCTTGAACCAGTAGGTCAGCGAGCGTGCCGCCACGGCTCCGGTGGGAGTTGCCGGCAGCAGCTTGAAGAATCCCAGCCCGCGGGCAGTGGCCGCACGCTGTTGCGCAGGGGGCGCGACGGTCGCGGCCCCGGTAGCCCGGACCAGCAGCAGGTACAGGCCCACCAGGTAGACGACTCCCAGCACGGCGCACAGCGCCAGCTGCGCCATGTTCCCGGCGGCCAGTGCCCCAGGCAGGGCGGCGAAGGCGCCGAGCGGCGTGTAGGCGAGCACCGCGGAGATCGGGTTGATCCAGTCGGCGATGCTCTCCGCCGCGGCGAACACCGACGACAGCAACGGCCCGAGGGAGACCAGCAGCAGGAAGAGCAGGGCGAAGGTCAACTCGCGGAAACGCCGCTTGGAGCGCAGCGCAGTGGCCATGATGGTCAGGTACTGGCAGACCAGCACCGCCATGATCGCGGTGGCAACCGTGCTGACCATGGCCAGGGCGAGCACCGCCGGATCCAGCCGCCACATCATGGAGGCGCCCAGCAGGCCCAGGAAGGTCAGCACGGCGGGCACCGAGATGAACCCGGCGAGCACCAGCGCGGGGGCCAGCACCTTGGTATCGATGCCGAAATGCACAAAGCGGGCCGGCTCCAGCGTCAGGTCGACACCGGTGAGCAGCGGAGGAATGACCGCCCAGCCCAGCACCACGGCCGAGCCGATGATGATGGTCAGCTGGCCCGGGAACGGGTTCTGCTCCGCGGTAGCCCAGCTCGCCCCGGAGAGCAGCACGACCATGCCCAATGCATAAAGGCCGCCGATGATCACCGCGACCAGCTGGCCGGTGGACCGCTTGAAGCCGTTGCCCAGCAGACGGAGTTTCAGTTGGAGGATGTGCGCAACCATGACAGCCCCTCGTTCGTAGCTCGTCCGCCGACCAGGTCGACGAAGCGTTCTTCCAGGGACTTGCCGGCGCGGACGTCGTCGACGGTTCCCTGGGCCTTGAGCACGCCGTCGGCGATCACCGCGACGTGCGTGCACATGCGCTGGACCAGGTCCATCACGTGCGAGGAGACGATGACGGTGCCGCCCAGCTGGACGTAGCCGTTCAGGATGTCGCGGATGTTCGCCGCGGAGACCGGGTCGACCGCTTCGAAGGGCTCGTCGAGCACCAGCAGGTTCGGCGAGTGGATCATCGCGGTGGCCAGCGAGATCTTCTTGGTCATGCCCGCGGAATAGTCGACGACGAGCTTGTCGCCGTCCTGCGTCAGGTCCATGACGCGCAGCAGGTCTTCGGTGCGGACCGCGACTTCCTCGCGGTCCATGCCACGCAGCAGGCCCGAATAGGTCACCAGCTGGCGGCCGGTCAGCCGGTCGAACTGGCGCACCCCGTCGGCCAGCACCCCGAGGGTGGCCTTGGCCGCGTGCGGGTCCGCCCAGATGTCGATCCCGTTGACCAGCGCGGAGCCCGCATCCGGGCGCAGCAGCCCGGTGGCCATGGAAAGCATCGTGGTCTTGCCGGCGCCGTTGGGCCCGACCAACCCATAGAAGGAGCCGGCGGGAACCTGCAGGCTGACGTTGTTCACTGCGACCTTGGCCCCGAATTGCTTGGCCAGGGAGCGAATATCTAGTGCGATCGGATTCATGCCTCGAGCCTAGCAACGGCCCAAGTCATCCATCATCATCCTTTTGAATTAATCCGCGATCGACAAAGGGCGCCGATGCCTCACGAGAATACTTCTCGAGGTGCACCGGCGCCCTGGGCGTTGGCGTGGAACCGCGTTGCTAGAAGAGCACGCGGGCCAGCTTCTGGCGCGAGGCGGCGACCCGCGGATCGTTCGTGCCGATCACCGCGTAGAGCTCGACCAGGCGGCGGCGGACGCGTTCGCGGTCCTCGTCGGCCAGTCGGGCCACCAGCGACACCAGGCGGGAGAAGGCATCCTCCACATGGCCGCCGACGATGTCCAGGTCAGCCACGTTCAGCTGGGCGTTCAGGTCGTCGGGGTTCGAGGCCGCTTCGGCGCGGGCCTGGTTCAAATCAAGGTTCTGCGTGCGCGAAAGCAGGCGCACCTGATAGAGGCCCACCTGGGCTTCGTGGTCGTTCGGCTTCTCGTTCAGGGCCTGCATGTAGGCGGCCTCGGCGGCGGCGTAGTCGCCCTCCTCGATGGCGTCCACCGCCTTCTGGTGCAGCGGCGGCAGCGCAGGCTCCGCAGGGGCTCCGGCGAACGGAGGCACGGTGCCGCCCAGCCCCTGCTGCGCGGCCAGCTGCTCCAGCTGCCCGAAGACCTGCTCGATCTGCTCCTCGCCGGCCGGGCCCTGGAACAGCGGCACCGGCTGGCCGTTGACCAGCGCGACCACCAGCGGGATCTGCTGGGCCTGGAAGGCCTGGGCGATCTGCGGGCGCGCCTCGGCGTCGACCAGGCCGAGCACGAACTTGCCGCCGCGGGCGTCGACGAGCTTGCGCAGCGAGGCGTCCAGCTCGGTCGAGGCAGGCACGCGCGGGGAACCGAGCGACACGATGGCCGGAACCCGCTGGGACAGGCCCACGAACTGCTGGAATGCCGCTTCGTCCAGCTCCATGGTCCAGGTCGCGCCGGCTTCCGGCGCAGTCGCGTCGGTGGCCTGCAGGCGGTGCGAGGACAGCGCGCTGAGGTCCACGGCGCCGCGGGACGATGGGATCGTTGGCTCTTCGCTCACGGTTACTTCACTTCCTTCACGTTCAGCAGCACTACCTCGGCCGCAATCAGCTGAATCTTATCCTCCGAGCCCTCGGCCGGCAGGTAGAACATGACCGGTTCGGCGTAGTTGATTTCCACGTCGCCGGTGGAGCTGGCCTTGCCCAGCAGCTTCTTGGTCAGCTCGTCGGTGCCCTCCAGCGGATCGGAGTCCTCGGTGCGCTCGAACACCGCGCGCTGGTTCAGCTTACCGGTCACGATCGCGCCGCCGTCGGAGGTGGAGACTACGCGGGTGTCGCCCTCGGTCACGGTGCGCGCGTACTTGACCTTCGCTTCGTTCGCATTCTGCGACTCGGTCTTCTGGCCCGCGTGGATGGCCTTGATGAACTCGGACTCGGCGAACTTGTCCTTGTTCTTCGACTTCTCGTTGGTCAGCACGTCGGCCAGCGACTTCAGCGCGTCCTTCGGGGTCTGCTGCAGGCCCTTGGCGTTCGCGTCCAGCTGCTTGATCGACGGGTCGCCGACGGCGATGCCCGGGAAGCTGGCGCCGGGCAGCATCTGCTCGGCGAAGATCACCTGGTAGTTGTCGCGGGCGGTGGCCTGCACCAGGGTCAGCGCCTGCGGCAGGGTCTCGGCGTCCGAATCCTTGGCGGTCACCACGGTGATCACGCGCGGGAAGCTGGCGTCCGAGGTGTTGGGCACGGCGGCCGAGCGGATCACCGAGGTATTCAGGGTCAGCGGCTTGGCGACCTTGATGTCGTCGTTCAGGATGTCGTAGCGGCTGGAGCGGATGTACTTGAACGCGCCCGCTGCACGGGATTCGAGCAGCTTCTTATCGCGCTTCTCATCGGCGTTGCCGATCTGTTTCTGCACATCGCCCAGGATGCGGGTCAGCTGCTCCTCGGTGACCACCGGGAAGGCGGTCGGCTCTGCCTCGGCCGGGGCGGATGCCTCGGCGGACTCGCTGGCCTGCTCGGTGGCGCTCGGCGAAGCGCTTTCGGTGGCGTTCTGGGCCGGCGACTGCGAGGCGTCCTCGGACGGGGCCATCGGCAGGGCCACGCCGGAGACGGCCAGCGCGACGACGGCCGCGGCGGCCACGGAGTTCTGGGTGGTGCTCTTGGCCTTGGCCGGTGCGGCGGGGCCTTGCTTTGCGGTGCGCATCACCAGCAGCGCCAGCCCGAAGACCAGCAGCAGCGCGCCGGCGATGATCAGCGGCAGCGCGAACGGCATGGCTTCGTCGTTGGCGTAGGTGACGGAGATGTCCACCGGGGCGGCGTCCTTGCCGCCGGCGGCCAGCAGCAGCGACCAGTCGCCGGTGTCCGGGGCGGTCCAGCGGTAGGTCATGGTGCCCTGCGCGGTCTGCGAGTCGAAGAAGATGTCGGCGTTCTTCGGATCCGGCGCGGTGGCGTCGCCCTCGACGAAGTTGGCCTGCATCTGGTGGTTTTCGGTGTCGATGCCGGTGACGGCTGCGTGGGCGGTCTTGCCTACCCAGGCCTCGACGTCGTAGCTGCGTCCCAGCGAGGCGGTGAATTCGCCCTCGCCGCTGATGACCAGTTCGACCGGGGCGAGCTTTTCGGAGTTCACGCTGGATTCAATCAGCGTCAGCGGGGCCTTGCCGTCGAACTGCGGCATGGTAGCGGTCACCGTTTCGGGCGGAGCCCAAAAGGTCTTCTGCCCGATGCCGACAATCAGGGCCGCGGCCCCGAGCAGCATCGCGATCACGGAGATTACTTTTCGCACGATTTCACCTATTCACCTACGTCTCACAGCTGTACTATCCCCAGTCTAACGAGTCCGGTGCCCGCATGGTTCCTGCCACTGCCTGTGAACTGCCTCAATCGCCCAAGTCCGCGGTGTCTTTGGGCACACCGAAAAGCCGTTTGCGCGGTATGCTCGGTGCCATGCAGTCAGATCAGCCGCACGAGCCACACGAGCCAGCTCCGCACACCGGCCAGATCCCCTCCGCCGCGGGGGAATCGGACGGCCGGCAGAACCCGTCGCCGGCCGATCCGCTGCACCAGCTTCCCCGTCGCCAGCACCGCGACCCTGACGCTGAATCCGCCGCTGAGCATCCGGCGCCTGATACCGCATCAACTCCGCGGGTTCCCGGGACGCAGCCTGCGGCCCCGCGCGGCGAGTCCCCCGCCCCAGCCGAGAAGGCTTCGCTGCGCCGCCGGCTCGCCCGGCGTCTGACGGCCATGCTGAACACCCCGCGCCACGATGCGCTGGGCGAGGTGCCTTATGACGACCAGGGCGCACCGGATCCGATCCCGGCGCTGCACCCGATCGCCATGGGCTTCCTGGGCACCACCGGCGTGGGCCTGGCCCTGGGCGGATACTACGTGCTGACCAATGTCGGATCGCTGCTTACCTGGATCGCGATCGCGTTGTTCATCGCGCTGGGACTGGACCCGGTGGTGCGCTGGATGGTCTCGAAGGGGCTCAGCCGTCCGCTGGCGGTGACCGCCACGATGTTCGGCATCCTGGCGCTCTTCGGCGGATTCATGGCGCTCATCATCCCGACGCTGGTCACGCAGATCACCTCGTTCATCACCGATGCGCCGACCATCATCAACAACTTCCTGAGCAGCGACTGGCTGGTGCAGATCGACCGCCAGTACGCGTTGACGCAGCGGCTAGACGACGAGGTCAACCGATTCTTCGGCGACTCCGGCGCGATCACCAACGTCTTCGGCGGCGTGCTGGGCGTCTCGCAGACCGTGGCGCAGTCGATGTTCGGCATCCTGATCGTGCTGGTGCTGGCGATCTACTTCCTCGCCTCGCTGCCCGCCATCATGGCCTTCGGGCTGCGCCTGGCCCCGCGTTCCAAGCGCGAACGCGCCGGCGAGCTGGCGGTGCGCATCACCAGTTCGGTCGGCAACTACGTGATGGGGCAGGCCACCGTCGCGTTCCTCAATTCGCTGGTGGCGCTGCTGCTGATGACGATCCTGGGCGTGCCGTTCGCGGCGCTGCTCACCTTGCTGGTCGCGGTGCTGGCGTTCATCCCGCTGGTCGGCGGGGTCATCGCCGGCATCCTGGTCACGCTGGTGACGCTCTCGCTGGGCTGGCAGACGGCGCTGATCTACGCGCTGTGCTATTTCGGCTACCTGCAGCTCGAAGCGTACTTCGTCTCGCCGCGCATCATGCGCCGCGCGGTGGCGGTGCCCGGCGCCGTCGCGGTGATCTCCGTGATCGCCGGCGGCACCTTGGCCGGGGTGACCGGAGCCCTGATGGCCATCCCGGTCGCCGCCAGCGCGATGATCCTGCTGCGCGAGGTGTTCATCGCCCGGCAGGACCGACTCTAGGAATTCCCTGCGGCTGTCCTGCGGCAGCTAGTACTTGTAGGAGCGGGTTTCCCAGCAGCGCGGATGCCAGTGGCGCCGGGCGGTGGCCGCTGCGTCGTCCCCCGACCAGTGATCCGCGCGCCAGGCTACCAGGTGCGCCACTCCCACGGTGATCTGCCGGTGGCAGCCCGGGCAGGTGTAGGTCTTCTGGGCGTTCAGCGGGGAAATCTTGCGCACATGCCACTGGCCGTCGGGCGCGTCCTGCAGCATGACCACCCCGTAGCGGGCCCGTTGCATCCAGTCGTCCTCGCGGCGCGCCGACCCGAAATCCGCCTCGGAGTCGGCCTCGTAGCGCGATCCTCCGCCGGAGGCACCCCGGGAATTGCCTCGGGGTTTGGACTGGCGGCGGGGGCGGTTCGAACGTGGCATGTCATTAATCATGCCGTATCCCGGGCGCGTGCACCGCACGCACCTAGTAGAGTGTGTCAGGTGCGTTTAGTGGTTGCGAAGTGTTCAGTAGATTACGAAGGCCGCCTGCGGGCCCACCTCCCATTGGCTACCCGCCTGATCATGGTGAAGGCCGACGGCTCGGTGCTCATCCACTCCGACGGGGGCAGCTACAAGCCCCTGAACTGGATGAACCCGCCGCTGACCCTGCGGGAAGGCTCGCCCGACGAGGAGGCCGCCGCACTGGGCTCGGTGACCACCTGGACCGTGGCCAGCGCGAAGACCGACGACCGGCTGACCATCCAGTTCCACTCGATCGAGCACGACTCGGCCCACGAGCTGGGCAACGACCCGGGCCTGATCAAGGACGGCGTGGAGGCCGACCTGCAGCGCCTGCTGGCCGAGCAGATCGAGCTGCTGGGCGCCGGGCACAAGCTCATCCGCCGCGAATACATGACCGCGATCGGCCCGGTGGACATCCTGGCCCGCGACGGCGAAGGCGCCACCGTAGCCGTGGAGCTCAAGCGCCGCGGCGACATCGACGGCGTGGAGCAGCTGACCCGCTACCTGGAGCTGCTCAACCGCGATCCCCTGCTCAAGCCGGTCTCCGGGGTGTTCGCCGCCCAGCAGATCAAGCCGCAGGCCCGCACCCTGGCCGAGGACCGCGGCATCCGCTGCCTCACCCTCGATTACGATGCAATGCGCGGCGTCGATGACTCGGAGGGCCGTCTCTTCTAAGCTAGGAGCATGACTGCTTCGCGCTTAGTACTGTTCGCCACCCTGGTCTCCGACGGAATGAAGGTCACCGATGGCGCACTGGCCATCGAAGATGACCGCATCGCCTTCGCCGGCAACCGCGACGACTTCCTCGCCAAGGAGGACGCCGGCCAATTCGCCGTGCATCCGGTGCCCGAGGGCGCCGTCCTGATCCCCGGACTGATCGACTTGCACTGCCACGGCGCGGTGGGCGCCGATTTCGCGGCCCCGGAGCACCAGGCGGTCACCGAGGCCCTGGGCTACCTGCACAAGGCCGGCACCACCACCTTGCTGGCTTCCCTGGTCACCGCCGATCGCGGCGCCATGGTGGAGGCGGCGGAAATCCTCGCCGAATTCGCCGAAGAAGGGCTGATCGCCGGCATCCACGCCGAAGGGCCGTTCCTCTCCGAGGCGCGCTGCGGCGCCCAGGACCCGCGCTTCCTGTCCAATCCGCAGCCCGAGTTCGTCGACGAGCTGTTCGCCGCTTCACGCGGCCAGCTGCGCACCATGACCTACGCCCCGGAGCTGGAGGGCAGCGAGGAGCTGATCAGCCAGCTGGTTTCCTACGGCGTGGTCCCGTCGCTGGGCCACACCAACGCCACCGCCACGCAGACCTCCGATTCGCTGCTGTTCGCCCGCGAGCAGCTGCGCAGCGCCGGCGTGGACGGCTTCACCGAGAAACCGACGGTGACCCACCTGTTCAACGGCATGCCGCCGCTGCACCACCGCGAGCCCGGTCCGGTGGCCGCCTGTCTGGAGACCGCCCAGCGCGGGGACGCCTACGTGGAGCTGATCGGCGACGGGGTGCACCTGTCCCCCGATACCGTGCGCCTGATGTTCAACCTCGTGCGCGCCCGCAGCATCCTGCTGGTCAGCGACTCCATGGCCGCCACCGGGCTGGCCGACGGCAGCTACTCGCTGGGCCCGCAGGAGGTCAACGTCGCCGACGGGCAGGCGCGCTTGGCCACCGACGGCTCGCTGGCGGGCGGCACCGCCACGCTGCTGCAGATCGTGCGCGAGACAGTGGCCGCCGGCATCCCGCTGGTGCAGGCCGTCTACGCGGCCACCGTGAACCCCGCCTCGCTGATCGGGCTGGCCGACGAAGTCGGCTCCCTGCATTACGGCTTCGCCGCCGACGTGCTGGTGCTCGATGCCGAGCTGCAGCTGGTGGAAACCTTCCGCAAGGGCCAGCTGCTCTAGCCGCAGCGCCGTCCGCATGATGCATCGGGCCCGCCGCCTCGGAACCAGCTTCCGAAGCGGCGGGCCTTGGCATAGGCTCCCCCGTTGCCCCGACTCTGCGCACCCGGCGCATCCGGTGCGAGGTCGCAAAAAATCCCGCCTCCGGGCGGCCGTTCCACGAATGGATCGGCCGCCCGGAGGCGGGATCAGAAGTTTTTGTCTAGATCTGCCAGGAGCCGGCAATCGGCCCTGCTTCGAGCCAGGACGAGAACCCGGTATAGTCCCGGTAGTCCATCGCCAGCAGCAGGGGTTCGCCGTTGCGGGTCAGCTCAACGATCACGAAGCCCGGCGGAATCCGCAAGGCCTCCTGCTCGTCGGCGCGACGCCACCCCGTGACATCCAGCCCGCGGCGCTCGACCACGAAGCTGGGGATCGGCGAGACAGAGAAAAACCGCAACAGATCCACATGTCCGCCGCCGTAGCGGCCGATCACCATCATCCACTTGCCCTTGGGCGTGAGGATGGAGGCGTCGAAGGTGCCCAGCGTGCGCCGCAACTGAATGCGGCGCACGGCCATGGCGCCAAAAAACATGACGATGCCGGCTAGAACCAGCAGCGCTATGAGAACTGGTGCGGTAATCTCAATCAATTCATCGCCTACGCTGCGTTTTCCAGAACAGCGTTGTCAGCAACGATCACGACGCGATCCGAGTCGACCGAGAAGAACCCTCCATCGATCTGGACCGTGAAGCGGGATGCGGAAACCGGATCGATTTCCAGATCCCCAGCGGCAAGCACCGACAGCATCGGGACGTGACCGGGCAGAACTCCGATCTCGCCGTCTACCGAACGAGCCTTGACCAGCTTCGCCGGGCCGGACCACACGAAGTGGTCGGCCGCAACGATTTCGACCTGAAGTTCGGCCATCGTTACTTGCTGGCCTTCTGGATCTCAGCCCACTGGCGCTCGACGTCGTCCAAACCACCGACGTTGAAGAACGCCTGCTCTGCGATGTGGTCCAGGTCGCCATCGCAGATGGCGGTGAAGCCCTCGATGGTGTCCTTGATGGAAACGGTCGAACCCTCCACACCGGTGAACTGCTTCGCGGTGTAGGTGTTCTGCGACAGGAACTGCTGGATACGACGTGCACGGGCCACGACGACCTTGTCCTCTTCGCCCAGTTCGTCGATGCCGAGGATCGCGATGATGTCCTGCAGTTCCTTGTTCTTCTGCAGGATGGCCTTCACGCGGATGGCCGTATCATAGTGAGCCTGACCGATGTACTGCGGATCCAGGATTCGCGAGGTCGAGGTCAGCGGATCGATTGCCGGGTACAGACCGCGCGACGCGATTTCACGCGACAGCTCGGTGGTTGCATCCAGGTGGGCGAAGGTTGCCGCCGGAGCCGGGTCGGTGTAGTCATCAGCCGGGACGTAGACTGCCTGCATCGAGGTGATCGAGCGGCCCTTCGTCGAGGTGATGCGTTCCTGCAGCAGGCCCATTTCATCGGCAAGGTTCGGCTGGTAACCCACGGCGGAAGGCATGCGGCCCAGCAGGGTCGACACCTCGGAACCGGCCTGGGTGAAGCGGAAGATGTTGTCGATGAACAGCAGCACGTCCTGGTTCTGCACATCGCGGAAGTACTCCGCCATGGTCAGAGCGGACAGTGCCACGCGCAGGCGGGTTCCTGGTGGCTCATCCATCTGGCCGAACACCAAGGCGGTGTCCTTCAGAACGTTGGCCTCGTCCATTTCGACCCAGAGGTCGTTGCCTTCACGGGTGCGCTCGCCCACGCCGGCGAATACCGAAGTACCACCGAAGTTACGTGCAACACGGGTGATCATTTCCTGGATCAGCACGGTCTTACCCACGCCTGCGCCACCGAACAGACCGATCTTGCCACCCTTGATGTAGGGGGTCAGAAGGTCGATCGACTTGATGCCGGTTTCCAGCATCTCGGTCGAGCCCTCAAGATCGGAGAACTTCGGTGCCTGGCGGTGGATTGGCCAGCGCTCGGTGACCTGGATCTCCGAGTTGTCAACGTCCAGGGCGTCGCCCAGCACGTTGAAGATGTGGCCCTTGACGCCGTCGCCAACCGGGACGGAGATCGAAGCGCCGGTGTCCTTCACGGCTGCACCGCGGACCAAGCCGTCGGTGGCCTGCAGCGATACTGCTCGAACCAGACCGTCACCGAGGTGCTGGCTGGTTTCGAAGGTGATGGTCTTGGTTACACCGTTGAGGGTCAGCTCAGCGGTGAGTGCGTTGTAGATTGCAGGCAGTGCATCGGCAGGGAACTCGACGTCCACGACCGGGCCAATCACGCGGGCAATACGACCGGTGGCCCCTGCGGTAACCTGCTCGTTGAGTTGGGCAGTCATCTTTCTCACTTCTTGTCTGGTAGGAGGTTTCGGCTAGTCGTTCAGCGCGTCTGCGCCGGCGACGATTTCCGAAAGCTCCTGGGTGATTTCAGCCTGACGGGCGTTGTTACGCAGTCGCGTGTACTTCTTGATCAACTCGCCGGCGTTGTCGCCTGCGGCCTTCATCGCGCGCTGACGTGCAGCGAGCTCGGAGGCTGCGGCCTGCAGCTGGGCGTTGAACAGACGCGAATCGATGTAACGCGGCAGCAGTGCGTCCAGCACTTCCTCCGGCGACGGCTCGAATTCGTACAGTGGCAACAGCTCGTCGGTAGGAGTCTCGGTTTCACCCTCGACAACCTCCAACGGCAACAGACGGATAACCGTCGGTTCCTGCGTGACCATCGACTTGAACTGGGTGTAAACAACGTGGATCTCGTCCACGCCACCCTGCTCGTAATCGTTAGCGAAGTCCTCAAGGAGGATTTCGCGCAGCTCGCGTGCGGTTTCAAATTGCGGGGAATCGGTGTTCCCGGTCCACACTCGGGCGTACTCGCGCGAACGGAAATCGAAGTAAGCCTGGGCCTTGCGGCCGACCAAGTAGGTCTTGACTTCCTTGCCATCTCCACGCAGGAGTTCCACGAGGTGCTCTGCCTGCTTCAGAACGCTGGCGGAGTAGGACCCGGCGAGTCCGCGGTCCGAAGTCATCACCAGCACCGCGGCACGGCGAACATTCGCCGGTTCCGTGGTCAGCGGGTGTTCAACATCGGCCTGGGACGCGACGGCGGTAACTGCACGGGTGATCGCATTGGCGTACGGCAGCGAAGCCGAAACACGGCTACGTGCCTTGCCGATGCGGGATGCAGCGATCAGTTCCATCGCCTTGAAGATCTTGCGCATCGACGAGGTCGAGGCAATCTTCTGGCGGTAGACCCGAATCTGGGCTCCCATGTGTGTCCTTTCCTTATTCCCAACGTTTGGGGTGCGGCGCCGTCGCCGACGCCGTACCCCTAAACGTCAAGGAAATTGTCAGCGCTTCTGCTTGACGATCTGTTCCTGGTCGACGGACTCGGCATCCAGAGCGTCGTGCTCTTCGTGACCTGCGGCGACCAGCTGGTCGTCGCCCTGGCCGAAGAAGCCGGCCTTGAAGTCAGCAATGGCCGCCTTCATGGCGTCGACGGTCTCGTCTTCCAGCTTGCCGGTCTGGGCCAGAACGGTCAGAACCTCGGTGCGGTGACGCAGGTAGTCGATGAACTCCCGTTCGAAGCGCAGCACGTCTTCCACCGGAACATCGTCCAGGTAGCCGTTGGTGCCGGCCCACACGGAGACAACCTGATCCTCGACGGCGTACGGCTGGTACTGGCCCTGCTTCAGCAGTTCCATCAGACGTGCACCACGGGTCAGCTGCTGCTTGGATGCGGCATCCAGGTCCGAAGCGAACATGGCGAAAGCCTGCATGTCGCGGTACTGAGCCAGTTCAAGCTTCAGGGTACCGGAGACCTTCTTCATGGCCTTGACCTGTGCGGCGCCACCCACGCGGGAAACCGAAACACCCACGTCGACAGCTGGGCGCTGGTTGGCGTTGAACAGGTCCGACTGCAGGAAGATCTGGCCGTCGGTGATCGAGATGACGTTGGTCGGGATGAAGGCCGAGACGTCGTTCGCCTTGGTTTCGATGATCGGCAGACCGGTCATCGAACCTGCGCCCAGCTCGTCCGAAACCTTGGCGCAACGCTCAAGCAGACGGGAGTGCAGGTAGAAGACGTCGCCCGGGTAAGCTTCGCGTCCTGGCGGACGGCGCAGCAGCAGCGACACGGCGCGGTAGGCTTCAGCCTGCTTCGACAGGTCATCGAACACGATCAGAACGTGCTTGCCACCGTACATCCAGTGCTGGCCGATGGCCGAGCCTGCGTATGGTGCCAGGTACTTGAAGCCGGCAGGGTCGGATGCCGGGGAGGCCACGATCGTGGTGTACTCCAGGGCGCCCTGCTCTTCGAGGGTCTGGCGCACGGCTGCGATGGTCGAAGCCTTCTGGCCCACTGCAACGTAGATGCAGCGAACCTGCTTGGTCTGGTCGCCGGTGGCCCAGTTGGCGCGCTGGTTCAGAATGGCGTCGACGGCGATAGCGGTCTTGCCGGTCTGGCGGTCGCCAATGATCAGCTGACGCTGGCCACGGCCGATCGGGATCATGGCGTCGATGGCCTTGATGCCGGTCTGCAGCGGTTCGTGAACCGACTTACGCTCGGTCACGCCTGGTGCCTGGAGTTCCAGTGCACGGCGGCCCTCGGACTCGATCGGGCCCAGGTTGTCCAGTGGCTCACCCAGCGGGTCAACCACGCGGCCCATGAAGCCGTCGCCTACTGGAACCGAGAGAATCTCGCCAGTGCGCTCGACCTTCTGGCCCTCTTCGATGCCGGTGAAGTCACCGAGCACCACGACGCCGATTTCACGGGTGTCGAGGTTCTGGGCCAGGCCCAGGGTGCCGTCTTCGAACTTCAGCAGCTCGTTGGCCATGACGGAAGGAAGACCTTCCACCTTGGCGATGCCGTCGCTTGCTGCGACAACGCGTCCCACCTCGGTGCGCTCTGCCTTACCCGGTTCGTAGGAAGATGCGAACTCGTTTAGGGCATTACGGACGTCGTCGGCATTGATGGTCAAATCGGCCATCTGCAGTCCCTGCTCTCCTAAATTGTGATCCACCCAAAATCATTGGTGGATCGATGTGAATGAAGTCTGTGTTGGTCCCGGCGAGCCGGAACTTTTGCCAGGGGCACAGCCCCTGGCAAAAGTTCTAGCCGGCCAGGGCGCGGCGCAACTCGGCCACACGAGATGCCACGGAAGCGTCGACAACTTCGTCGCCCACCTTGACTACCAGGCCGCCGATCAGCGACGGATCGGTAGTGACGTTGAGCTTCAGCTGGCGACCATAAACCTTGTTCAAGCTGGTCTCCAGGCGCTCAAGCTGAGCCTCGGAAAGCTTCACAGTGCTGGTCACCGAGGCGATCCAACGCTGCTGGCGCTTGGCCACAAGCTCAACGAAACGCTCAATCAGAGCAATGGGCTTCAGCCCGCGAGGGGCCGAAATTGCCTGGGAGATCAACACCTGCGCGGTCCGCGACGCGTTGGGCACGAGTTTGAGCGCCAGAGCGCTCTTTGCCTCGGCTGGGGCCTGCGCATCATCCAACGCACGCTGCAGTTCGTGGTTAGAACGAACCACCTCGATGAAGGAGAACAGATCCTGCTCCAGCTTGGCCAGCCCCGAAGCGCCGTCCTGCTGCTCGGCCACTGCGGTCACCGCAGTGACAGCCAGCGTTTCGAGCGCATCGCTAATGTCGCGTTCCGAGCTCCAGCGAGTGGAAGCCAGCTGGGCGACGGTGGACTCGGCGTCAGCCGAAACCTTTCCGCGCAGCAGCTGTGCCAACAGGCTTGCCTTCTCGGCAGCTTCACGGGCCGGATCAGTCAATGCTCGGCGAAGACCGGCATTTGCATCCAGTACTTCCAGGACCGCGAACAGTTCCTTCGGCAGCTCCAAAGATGCCAGTGCCAACTTGGGTTCCAGGAACTCCAAAGCCTTTGCCAATGACTCGCTCGATACACTTGCCATTAGTTCGATGCACCTGCGTTCTGCTGAGCTTCCAAATCGTTCAGGAACTGATCAACCACGCGCTGGGCACGGGCATCGTCCTTCAGAGCTTCGTCAACAATCTTGCTTGCAAGTTCGGTGGCCAAAGCGCCCACGTCGGTGCGAAGCGACGACAGAGCGGCGGTGCGCTCGGCCGAGATCTGACGCTGAGCCTGCTCGCTGATGCGAGTAGCCTCGTCGGTTGCCTTGGTCTTCAGATCCTCGAGGATCTGAGCACCTTCGCTGCGAGCTTCCTCGCGGATGCGGTTAGCCTCGGTGCGAGCTTCCAGAAGCTGGGCCTTGTACTGTGCCAAGGTCTCCTCTGCTTCCTTCTGTGCTGCCTCGGCCTTCTCCAGGCCACCTTCGATCGCGGTGACGCGATCTTCGTAGGACTGCTCGAACTTCGGAGCAATCACCTTGATGACGATGAACAGAAGGACCGCGAAACCAACACCCGTGACGAGAATTTCCCACGGATTTGGCATCAGCGGATTGACCGATTCGCCCGCAGCGAGGATGAAGTCAGTGCTATTCATACTCACCATTCCTTATCTATTAGTTTCCACTTGTGTGTACGCCTCGCGATAGTGGCGAGGCCACTACAGCCGGGAAAGACTTACTTGATAACGAAGGCGAAAACCAGGCCCAGGATGGCCAGTGCTTCAGCAAGTGCGAAGCCGAGCATAGCGATTGGCTGCAGGATGCGCTGTGCCTCTGGCTGACGTGCAACGCCGTTGATGTAAGCAGCGAAGATCAGACCAACGCCGATAGCCGAACCAATTGCTGCCAGACCGTAACCGATCATATTCAGGGAGCCGCTCATGCGATTATTCCTTTCAAGATACCGTGCTTCTTGCCGGTAGGTTGTGAGGTTTTCCTTGAATCAATCAAGGAAGAACTATTGGGTTTGAGTAAAGAAGAAATGGCCTTAGTGGGCGTCGGCTTCAAGCGCGCCTTGGATGTAGATCGCGGTCAGCAGCGTAAACACGAACGCCTGCAGAACCATGATCAACAATTCGAGGAAGTACATAGCTACCGAACCGGCGATGACCAGAACACCAACACCATTCAGTGCCAGCGATTCCTGAACGACGATCAAGTGGCGTGCACCTGAGGCTGCCAGCATCACGATGATGTGGCCTGCCAGCATCGTTGCCATGAGACGCAGCGAGTGCGTCAGTGGGCGGACGATGAAGTTCGAAATGATTTCCAAAGGCACCAGCAGGATCAGCATCACCGGGCTCACGCCCGCTGGAGTAACTGCCAGCTTGAAGTAACGAATACCGTGATTCTTCAGACCTACGGCAATCCAGGTGCCGTAGATGATGATTGCCATTGCGTATGCAGAGCCAGCGTGTGAGAACGATGGAAGCTGCAGGAACGGGATGGCACCGAAGAGGTTATTCAGCAAGACGAAGAAGAACGTCGCGAACAGCAGCGGAATCCATGGACGGAAGTTCTTTTCGCCGATGATGTCGCGGCCGATGCCGTTACGCACGAAGGCGTAGCCGGACTCAGCGAGGTACTGCATCTTGCCTGGAACCAATTTAGGGTTCTTGATAGCTGCGGTGAAGAACCAAGAGATAAGCACGATCGACAGGACGATCATGAGCATCTGCTTGCCGAAACCCGTACCGTACTCAGCCATCCACGGGAAAATCTCCGGGAGGTGGGTATCGGATACGGTTGGCGGGACAAATCCGCCTTCTTCTGAGGCCATTGGGAGCGCAAACGCGAACAACGCGCTGTCCTCTCTGCAGTAACGGTCACGGGCAAAAGGCGGTGACTGGCGGTAACTGCCTTTCACCGTGTGAAGAAAAGATCAAACGGGTACTTCTCACAGCTGTCGCCGGTAGCATCAACTCTGATAAGTGCGACCCCGGGTTTCCCCGAGGATGTTTCCGATTCGTCCGCAGGCAATTAAGCGCACGGCCGAAAATGACCCGTTAGTAAGCTTATCAAACTCACAGCATCTCTCTGACATAAGCGTCAGAGCTCTTAGCCCTATTCCTCGTTATAGATGGCAAGGCGAGCCTTCATGAAGGCTCGGACCTCGCCGACCTGCCAGGCAACAAGGGATACGGCTGCAGCGAGTACGAAAGCCTGACGATCAACCCAAGCGGGCAATCCCAGGCTCAACAGAACGAAGGCGACGCCGAACACCTTGATGACGAATGTCGCCAAGAACGCGGGCATGGCCCACGAGCGGCGGATTCGTCCTGCAGCTTCAGCGATCAGAATGCCAATAGCGAAAAAGCCAATAACCACACCGGCGGCAAAAGCGCCGGATAACGCGTACTCAAGATCGGCAAGCAGCCAAGAAATCAGGAAAAAGGCTGCGGTCGCGATGATCGAGTACACCATTGACAGGCCCAGAATCGGCAACCAGATGGACTTCGATCCAGACGAAGCACTGACGCGGGCAGAACCAGAAGCCAAGTCCGCATCCTTCCTTCGTCTAAATCGATGATCCATGGTGCACCTATCGATGCTGATGAAACTCAAAACCCCCTGCGAACAAAACTGTTCCGGGAGAAGATCCATATTGAATTCTACACGAGATAGAAACAGTTTGTGGGAGGTGGCGGCATGATACCCGAATTGGCTACTTGGACAACTTCTTGCGTAGCGCACCCAACCGGTCGACCACCAGTGGTTTCCATGTGGCAAGTCCCACACCGATAAACAGCAAGATGACGATCGGAACCATCAGAACGACGGGGATGAACGCGATCGAGACCACCGATACGGCGATGAAGCCGGCCCACAGGTACAGCAGGATCACCGCACGGCGCACCGAGTGACCCTGCGCGAGCATCTTGTGGTGGATGTGCTTGGCGTCCGGCGAAAAGGGTGAGCGTTTGTTGGCCAGCCGGCGCAGCACCGAGAGCACAAGGTCCAGTACTGGTAGGAAGACGATCACCATCGGCAGCAACATCGGCATGTAGGCCGGGATGTTGCGGAAGCGCTGGGCTTCCAAGCCCTGCACGTCACCGGTCACCGCGATCGTGGCCACCGAGAGGATCATGCCGATGGCCAGCACGCCGCTCTCCCCCATGAAGATGTTCGCGGGGTTGAAGTTGTGCGGCAGGAACCCCAGGCACGCGCCCAGCAGCAGGGAGCACAAAAGCGCACCCATGTTGGCGTAGTCGTCGGCGCTGACGTGCGTGGCCAGCACATAGGAGTAGACGAAGAACGTGGCCGCGCCGATGGCCGCGAGCCCGGCGGCCAGCCCGTCGAGCCCGTCGGAGAAGTTGATCGCGTTCATCGTGAGCACGATCAGGAAGATGGTGATGGCGATCTGGATCCAGGTGTGCTCGATTTGCCAGGAACCCACGGGCAGCGACTGGATCACGATTCCGTGCCCGGCGACGATCCCGCCCACCAGGACTTGGCCGCTGGCCTTGATCCACCAGCGCAGATCGAACATGTCGTCGGCGAGCCCAAGGATAAGGATCACCAGCAGCGCCAGCACGATGCCGGTGATGGGTTCGGTGTTCCCGAAGACCCCGCGGAAGAAGCTGAGCTGACTGGCCAGCCCGAGCCCGAGCGCGAACGCGGCGATGATCGCCACGCCGCCGAACTTCACGATCGGCTTCTCGTGCTGGTCGCGGGCACGGACCTTCTGGTTGCCGGTGAACCTCTCGCCCACCGAGCGGACGATGGGGGTAAGCAGGAAGGAGACCGCGAAACTGAACGCGATCAGCAGGACGTAGCTTCTCATGCGCCCTGGCCGGAGTCGTCCTGTCCCAAGTCGAGAATGGCGGGGACGACCACGCGCAGCTCCTCGATGGAGATGGCGCCGGAGCGCACGACCTGCAGCCGCGCGCCGGTGCAGTCCACGATGGTCGAGGGCAGGGTCTCGGCGTCGTCCTGTGCGGCACGCGAGCCGCCGTCCAGGTACACGTCCACCGAATCGCCCAGCTGGGCCACGGCCTCGTCGGCGGTGGTGGCGGCCGGGTTGCCGGTGCGGTTGGCGGAGGAGACGGCCAGCGGACCGGTAGCGGCCAGCAGCTCCAGGGCGGTTTCATCGTTCGGGACGCGCAGCGCCACGGTGCCGCGGGTCTCCCCCAGGTCCCAGGTCAGCGAGGGCTGCGCCTGCAGGATCAGGGTCAGTCCCCCGGGCCAGAAGGCCTCGGCGAGCTTGCGGGCCTCGTCAGGGATGTCGCGGGCCAGCCCGTCCATGGTGGCGGCCTGGGCGATCAGCACCGGCGGCGGCATGGTGCGGCTGCGGCCCTTGGCCGCCAGCAGCATCGCCACGCCTTGCGCGCTGAACGCGTCGGCGCCGATCCCGTAGACCGTATCGGTAGGCAGGACGATGCAGCGCTGGGCCGACAGCGCGGTGCGCGCCGCCTCGATGCCTGCAGCGTGTTCCTGCTCGTTGCTGACCAAAAATCGTGTGCTCACGGGATCATTCTTTCATGTGGGGTGGTGGGTGGGTAGTTCAGCGCGGCGCGCGGCCGCTGGTCGAGCGCGGGCGCCCGGACAGGTCCGGGTGCCCGGCGACGGCCGTGAAACCAGCGTCGCGCAGCAGCTGGGCGGCGGAATCCTGCTGCACCTCGGCGTGCTCCATGACGAACAGTCCCCCGGGGCGCAGCAGGCGCAGCGCCTCGGCGGCGATGGCGCGCGGGATCTGCAGCCCGTCCTCGCCCAGCCCGTAGAGGGCCATCTGCGGGTCGTGGTCGCGCACCTCTGGTTCGCGCGGCACCGCATTGGGCGGGATGTAAGGCGGGTTGGAGATCACCAGGTCCATGCTGCCGTGCAATGGCGCCGGCAGCGCGGAGGCGTCGCGGTGCAGCACCGTGACGCCCAGCGGCTCGCAGTTGGCCCGGGTGTAGCCGATGGCGTCCTCGGAGAGCTCCACGGCCCACACGGAGGCCTGCGGGACCTCGCTGGCCAGCGCGGCGGCGATGGCCCCGGAACCGGAGCACAGGTCAGCGCAGCGGGGGGCCGCAAGCCCTTGCTCGGCCAGGAAGTCCAGGCCCAGCTGGACCACGGTCTCGGTTTCCGGGCGCGGCGAGAACACTCCGGGCCCGACCTTCAGGGTCAGGTAGCGGAAGTGGCCTTCGCCGGTCAGGTGCTGCAGCGGGATGCGCGCGGCGCGGCGTTCGAGCAGCGCGGCGTACTGCGTGAGCTGCGGCTCGGAGAAGGAATCCCCGCGCAGTTCGCGCAGCTTCAGCTCGGAGCGCTCGATGCCCAGCACGTGGCAGGCCAGCAGGTCGGCGTCGACCGCGGGGCTGGGCACGCCGGCTGCGGCGAGCTGTCCCAGCGCGGCGCGGCGCACGGCGGACAGCTCGCGGACGGATAGCGGATTCTCCACGGGTGCGCGGGCGCCTGCTACTCGCCCAGCGCCGCCAGGCGCTCTTCCTCGTCCATCTGGATGCAGGATTCGATGACCGGCTCCAGGTCGCCGTCCATCACCGCGTCCAGGTTGTAGGCCTTGTACCCGGTGCGGTGGTCCGCGATGCGGTTTTCCGGGTAGTTGTAGGTGCGGATGCGCTCGGAGCGGTCCATGGTGCGGATCTGGCTGGCGCGCACGGCGGAGTTCTCTGCGTCGATGATCTCCTGCTGGTGGGCCAGCAGGCGCGAGCGCAGCACGCGCATGGCGGCTTCGCGGTTCTGGATCTGCGACTTCTCGTTCTGCATGGCGACCACGATGCCGGTAGGCAGGTGGGTGATGCGCACGGCGGAATCGGTGGTGTTCACCGACTGGCCGCCGGGGCCCGAGGAGCGGTAGACGTCGATCTTCAGGTCGTTGGCGTGGATGTCCACTTCTTCGGGCTCGTCGACCTCTGGCAGCACCAGCACGCCGGCGGCCGAGGTGTGGATGCGGCCCTGGGATTCGGTGACCGGCACGCGCTGTACGCGGTGCACGCCGCCCTCGAACTTCAGGTGGGCGTAGACGCCCTCTGCCGGGTCGCTGGACTTGCCCTTGATCGCGACCTGGGCATCCTTGTAGCCGCCGAGGTCGGACTCGTTGTAGGAGATCATCTCGACCTTCCAGCCCTTGTGCTCCGCGTAGCGGGTGTACATGCGCAGCAGGTCAGCGGCGAACAGGGCGGCCTCGTCGCCGCCCTCGCCGCCCTTAACCTCGAGGATCACGTCGCGCGCGTCGTTCTCGTCGCGCGGGATCAGCAGGCGGCGCAGCTTCTCCTCCAGTTCGGGCAGCTGCGCGGTGAGGGTTTCGACCTCTTCGGCGAAGTCCGGATCTTCGTCGGCCATTTCCTTGGCGGCTTCCAGGTCCTCGGTGGCGCTGTTCCACTTGTTGTAGGCCTCGACGATGCCGTTCAGCTGCGCGGAGCGGCGGCCGAGCTTGCGGGCCACTGACTGGTCGGCGTAGACGGACGGGTCGGAGAGCTTCGCCTGAATCTCGGCGTGCTCCTCAAGTAGCGACTTGACGGATTCAAACATGGGGCTGCTCTTCCTTTGTTCTGCGCGGCTCTGGCCAGCGGCCACGAAGGGCCGGGTTAAATTCTATGTCTTAAGCGCCATGGTAGGTGACGCGCCGATGGCGTCCAGCCGGCCGGACAGGTGCCGGCCGGCTGGACGCCATGGGTTTTTGAACGCTAGTGCTTGTCCGGTGTGGTCTTGTTCACCAGCATCAGGAACTCTGCGTTGGACTGGGTCTCGCGGATCTTGCCGGTGAGAACCTCCAGCGCCTGCTGCGGATCGATGCCCGAGAGCATGCGGCGCAGGCGCCACATGATGCGCACCTCTTCGGCGCTCATCAGCTGCTCTTCGCGGCGGGTGGAGGACGCGTTGACGTCGACCGCCGGGAAGATGCGCTTCTCGGCCAGCTGGCGCGACAGGCGCAGCTCCATGTTGCCGGTGCCCTTGAACTCCTCGAAGATGACCTCGTCCATCTTGGATCCGGTCTCCACCAGGGCGGTGGCCAGGATGGTCAGCGAGCCGCCGTTCTCGATGTTGCGGGCGGCGCCGAAAAAGCGCTTGGGCGGGTACAGCGCCGCGGAGTCCACGCCGCCGGACAGGATGCGGCCCGAGGCCGGAGCGGCCAGGTTGTAGGCGCGGCCCAGGCGGGTCATCGAGTCAAGCAGCACAACGACGTCCATGCCCATTTCCACCAGGCGCTTGGCGCGCTCGATGGCCAGCTCGGCCACGGTGGTGTGGTCGTCGGCCGGGCGGTCGAAGGTCGAGGCGATGACCTCGCCCTTGACGGTGCGCTGCATGTCGGTGACTTCTTCGGGACGCTCGTCCACCAGCACCATCATCAGGTGCACCTCTGGGTTGTTGGTGGTGATCGCGTTCGCGATGGACTGCAGGATCAGGGTCTTGCCGGCCTTCGGAGGCGAGACGATCAGGCCGCGCTGGCCCTTGCCGATCGGTGCGACCAGGTCGATGACGCGCGGGCCGACCAGCTTCGGATCGGTCTCCAGGCGCAGGCGCTCGGTCGGGTACAGCGGCACCAGCTTGTTGAATTCGACGCGCTCGCGGTTGTCCTCCGGCTTCTTGCCGTTCACCGAAGTCAGCTGCACCAGGGCGTTGAACTTCTGGCGCGGGTTCGGGGTCTCGCCCTCGCGCGGTGCGCGAATGGCGCCGACGATGGCGTCGCCCTTGCGCAGGTTGTACTTCTTGACCTGGCCTAGGGTGACGTAGACGTCGTTCGGGCCGGGCAGGTAGCCGGCGGTGCGGACGAATGCGTAGTTCTCCAGCACGTCCAGGATGCCGGCGATCGGCAGCAGCACGTCGTCCTCGCTCAGCTGCGGCTCGTCGTCCTCGCGGCGGCCGCGGCGGTTGCGGTTGTTCCGGTCGTTGCGATCCTGGTTGCGGTCATTGCGATCGTTGCGATCGCGGCGGTTGCCGCGCTCGCTGCGGTCGTTGTTGCGCTCACGGCGGTTGGCGTTGCGCTCATTGCGCTCGTTGCGCTCCTGGTTGCGATCGCGGCGCTCCTCCGACTGCTCGGACGCGTCCTGCTCGGAAGACTCGTTGCGGTCGCCGCCGCGGTCATTTCGGTCGTTGCCACGGTCGTTGCGGTCGTTGTTGCGCTCACGGCGGTTGCCACGCTCACGGCGGTTGCCGCGCTCGCGGCGCTCTTCGCGCTGCTCGCCGGACTTCTCCGCCTCGGCGTTCTCCGCGGCATCGGCTTCGGCCGGAGCGGTCTTGGCCTCGGCGGCCGGGGCGTCGGCATCCTGTGCCGGAGCCTCGGATGCCTGCTCTGCCTTAGCGGCGCGGTTGTTGCGGCGCTGGCGCGGTGCGCGTTCCTTGGCCGGTGCGGCGGCTTCCTCGGCCGGCGCGTCCACTGCGGCTTCGGCCTGGGCCGGTGCCTCGGTGGTCGCTGCCTTGGCGGCGTCGTCCTTGGCGGTGATCTTGCCGGAGTCGGTCACGCGGCGCGAGGTGCGGCGGGCGCGGGCCGGCTTTTCAGCCTTCGGCTCGGCGGCCTGCGGGGCCTCAGCTGCTTCCTGGGCGGGGGCTGCGTCGGCCTTCGGGGCCTCTGCGGCGGCCTTCGGTGCGCGACGGGTACGGGTGGTCTTGGCCGGCGCTTCCTTGGCGGCTGGCGCCTGGGCTGCGTCGGCCTTCGGCTCGGCGGCCTTGGCAGCTTCCGCGTCCTTGGCGGCGATCGAGCCGCCGCGCTGGTGGGAGCTGATGGCGGCGACCAGGTCGGCCTTGCGCATGCGCGATCCGCCGGTGATGCCGAGCTGCGACGCCAGCTGCTGCAGCTGGGTCATCTTCAAGGAGGCCAGGCCGGAGCTCTTGGTCTCGGAAGTCTTGGTGTCCACGCCTTCGTTGAGGCTCGTGGTTTCGGTCACGAAAATTCCTTCTGACTCGTAGGATGGGCTGCCTGCGGCAGTCCCACTGTGCCGTAAATATGAGGTGTTGCAGCCCAGAATGAGAGGCTGTTCCACCGAAAACCCGACCCGCCCTCAGGTATCACCGGTGATGGCGGGAAACTGGGTTTGAAAACTGATATCTCGACGGCACGACTGTGCATGGATGTGGGATATCAAGGGTGCTGCGAGCTGCAGGAAAAATCCGGAACGGCTGGACGGCTGCGACAGGCACGGTGCGCCGATCGCGTCCGCTTCAACACTCGCCATAAGGTTCATCATCGGGCTGGCGCCCGCATGATCCGGTCTGCCTTGAGTGCTACAGCACTTCTACTGTAACACCGTTGGCGGCCAGGCGCGGAAATTCAGCACGCCAGGAAACCGAAGATTGTGCGGAGAACTGCTCGATGAGCTCCCCTGCCAGGCGTTCCTGGGCGTCGCCGGCCACCAGCGCAAGCACTGTCGGGCCCGCCCCGGAGACCACCGCGGCCAGCTGGTGCTCGCGCAAAAGCGCGATCAGCGCGCTGCTTTCGGGCATCGAAGCGGCCCGGTAGGACTGGTGCAGGTAGTCGACGGTGCCGCCGAGCAGGTGGGACGGGTCGTTGCTCAGCGCGTGGATCAGTAGCGCGCCGGAGGCAGTGTTCGCCGCCGCATCTGCGTGGGCGATCTGCGCGGGAAGCACCCCGCGGGCCACCTCGGTGGACAGGCCGTTGGACGGGATCGCCAGCACCGCGCGGACCTGCGTGTGCACCGGGACCAGGGCGCAGCTGAAGGTCCCGTCGGCATTGGTCGCGGAAATGCTCAGCCCGCCGTAGACCGCCGGGGCGACGTTGTCCGGGTGGCCTTCCCAGGCCGCGGCGGCCTGGAAGACTGCGTCCAGTCCCCCGCGCTCGGCGGCCGGCAGCAGCGCATCGGCCGCGGCGTAGGCGGCGACGATCGCGGCGGCGGAGGAGCCCATGCCGCGGGCGTGCGGGATGTTGTTGGCCGCCTTCAGCTCGATGCCGACCGGCGCGAAGCCGCGCTGCTCCCAGTAGCGGTGCATCTCGCGGATGATCAGGTGGGATTCGTCACGCGGCAGGCTGTCGGCCCCGTCGCCGCTAATCTGCACGGTGCTCTGCGGCGCGGTGCGGATCTCCAGCCGGTCGCGGAATTCCAGCGCGAGGCCCAGCGAGTCGAACCCGGGGCCCAGGTTGGCGGTGGTGGCGGGCGGGGCGACGACCAGGTGCTGGCCCAGGGCGATCTGCTGCATGGGTTCCTTCGAGGTGGTGAGCTTCAGGTGGTGAGCTAGGGGTGATGAGTGCGGAGGGGCGCCGGAACGCGCAGCGGCCCGCCACGGCCGCACCGGGTGCCGGTGCGGCGGCGACGGGCCGGCAGGCAGCGGGCGGCGTCTAGGACAGGCCCAGTGCGGTGGCGACTTCCACCACGTCGAAGCCGACCTTGGTGGGGGCGACGGCCGAGCCGTCGGCCTGCTTCAGGGCCCAGTCCGGGTCCTTCAGGCCGTGGCCGGTCACGGTGATCACGATCTTCTTGCCCGACGGCACGTTGCCTGCGGCGTGGTGCTTGATCAGGCCCGCGACGCCTGCCGCGGAGCCCGGCTCCACGAAAACGCCCTCGCGGGAGGAGAGCCAGCGGTGCGCGGCGAGGATCTCGTCGTCGGTCACCGAGTCGATGAGGCCGCCGGACTCGTCGCGCGCTTCCTCGGCCTGGGCCCAGGAGGCGGGGTTGCCGATGCGGATGGCGGTGGCGATGGTGTCCGGCTCGGTCACCGGGTGGCCCAGCACGATCGGTGCGGCGCCGGCGGCCTGGAAGCCCCACATGATCGGGGTCCTGGTGGATACCGGGGCGAGCACGGCGCCGGCCTGGTTGGTGAACTCGGAGGCGTACTCCTTGTAGCCCTTCCAGTAGGCGGTAATGTTGCCCGCGTTGCCCACCGGCAGCACGTGGTAGTCGGGGGCGTCGCCCAGGAAGTCGACGACCTCGAAGGCGCCGGTCTTCTGGCCCTGGATGCGGGCCGGGTTCACGGAGTTGACCAGGAACACCGGATAGTTCTCGCTCAGCTTGCGGGCGACCTCAAGGCAGTTGTCGAAGTTGCCGTCGATCTGGATGATGTCGGCGCCGTGCGCGATCGCCTGGGAGAGCTTGCCCATGGAGATCTTTCCGTCCGGCACCAGCACCGCGCACTTCAGCCCGGCCTGGGTGGCGTAGGCTGCGGCGGAGGCGGAGGTGTTGCCGGTGGAGGCGCACACCACTGCCTTGGCGCCGGCGGCGACCGCGGCGGTCATCGCCATGGTCATGCCGCGGTCCTTGAAGGAGCCGGTCGGGTTCATGCCCTCGACCTTCAGGTACACCTCGCTGCCGGTCAGCTGGGACAGGGCGGGGGCGAAGACGAGCGGGGTGCCGCCTTCGCCGAGCGTGATGACCTTGGTGTTCTCGTCTACTGGCAGACGGTCGGCATATTCGCGGATGACTCCGCGCCACTGGTGGGCCACGTTAGTTTCCTTCAACTCGCATAACGGATGTAACAGAGTGCACCGCGTCCAGCGCCGCGACGGCGTCGACGGTGGTGCGCAGGGCCGCTTCGGCGCCCCGGTGGGTCAGGATGCGCAGCGCGGAGCCCTCGCCGTCGGCATCGCTGTGCTGGCTCATGGACTCGATCGAGACGCCGTGCTCGCCGAAGACCGCGGCGATGCTCGCGAGCACGCCCGGCTGGTCCTTGACCGACAGCCCGATCCAGTAGCTGGTGGTGATCTGCTCGAAGTCCAGCAGGTTCACCGGCTGGTCGGCCGAGCCGTTAGGCAGCCCGGCCCCGGCGGCCAGCTGGCGGGCCACGGCGACGACGTCGCCCATGACTGCCGAGGCGGTCGGGTTGCCGCCCGCGCCGGCGCCGTAGAACATCAGGTCCCCGGCGTTTTCCGCCTCGACGAACACCGCGTTGAACGCGCCGCGGACACTGGCCAGCGGGTGGCTGCGCTTGATCAGCGAAGGGTAGACGCGCACCGAGACTCCGGCTTCGGCGTGCTCCGCGATCGCCAGCAGCTTGATGACGTAGCCGGCCTCGGCGGCGGCGGCCACGTCCTGCGCGCTCACCTCGGTGATGCCTTCGGTGTGCACCTGGTCCGAGGAGACGGTGGTGTGGAACGCCAGCGAGGCGAGGATCGCGGCCTTCGCGGCGGCGTCGTGCCCGCCCACGTCGGCGGTCGGATCGGCTTCCGCGTAGCCCAGCGCCTGGGCCTGGGCGAGCACGTCGTCGAACGCGGCGCCGGTGGAGTCCATGGCGTCCAGGATGAAGTTCGTGGTGCCGTTGACGATGCCCATCACCTTGGTGATGTGATCGCCTGCCAGCGAATCGGCGATCGGGCGCAGGATCGGGATGGCCCCGGCCACGGCCGCCTCGTAGCGCAGCTGGGCGCCGTGCTCGGCGGCCAGCTGGTTCAGCTGCGCGCCCTGGGCGGCGATCAGCGCCTTGTTGCCGGTGATGACGCTCGCCCCGCGCTTCAGCGCCCGGGCGATGTAGTCACCGGCCGGGTGCAGCCCGCCGAGCAGCTCGATGACCACGTCGGCCTGGTCGATCAGCGAATTCGCGTCGGTGGTGAACAGCTCCGCGGGCAGCTGCACGTCGCGCTCGGAGGCGGTGTTGCGCACGGCGATGCCGGTCAGCTCCAGCGCCGCGCCGCTGCGGTCGGCCAGCGCCGCCGCGTCCTCAAGCAGGATCCGCGCGACCTGCGCGCCGACCGTGCCGCAGCCCAGCAGGGCGACCTTCAGGCTCTTTTCAGCGGTCAATTAAACTCCCATGTCGCGGGCCAACAAATCAGCTTCCGTTTCCCTGCGCACGATCAGACGGGCTTGGCCGTCGCGTACGGCTACCACCGCGGGGCGGGTGAGGTAGTTGTAGTTGCTCGACAGGGCCCAGCAGTAGGCTCCGGTGGCCGGCACGGCCAGCAGATCGCCGGCGGCAACGTCCTCGGGCAGGTAAACGTCCTTCACGACTATGTCACCTGACTCGCAGTGTTTCCCAACTACGCGAGAAATAATTACGTCGCTGCGCGTCACACGGCTGGCCAGCACCGCGGTGTACTGGGCGTCGTAGAGCACCGGGCGCGGGTTGTCGCTCATGCCGCCGTCCACCGACAGGTAGCGGCGCGGATGCAGCGTTCCGGAGGCGTCCTCGACCTGGACGTCCTTGCGCACGCCCACCTCGTAGAGGGTGAAGGTCGACGGGCCGGCGATGGCGCGGCCCGGCTCGATGGAGATGCGCGGGCATGCCAGGTCCAGCTCGGCGCACGTCGCGGAGACGACCTGCGCCATCTGCGCGGCCAGCTTCACCGGGGTGGAGGGATGGTCCTGCAAAGTGTAGGCGATGCCGTAGCCGCCGCCGAGGTCCAGTTCGCCCAGTTCGACGCCGTGGAGCTGTCGGATCTGCGCCAGGATGCCGAGCATGGTGCGTGCGGCCATGGCGAAGCCCTCGGCCTCGAAGATCTGCGAGCCGATGTGCGCGTGCAGTCCCAGCAGGTTCACGTTGTCCGCATCCAGGGCGCGGGCCACGGCGTCCAGCGCCGGGGAGGTGCCCGAGTCGTTGGCCAGGATGGACAGGCCGAACTTCTGGTCCTCGTGGGCGGTGGCAATGGCCTCGTGGGTGGAGGCGTGCACGCCGGGGGTGATGCGCAGCATCACGTTCGCGCGCTGGCCCAGCGCATCGGCGATGCGGATGACGCGTTCCAACTCGTCCAGCGAGTCCACCACGATGCGGCCCACGCCGGTTTCGATGGCGCGGGTGATTTCCGCGGCCGACTTGTTGTTGCCGTGCAGCGAGAGGTTCTCCCCCGGTACGCCGGCCGCGGCGGCCACTGCCAGCTCGCCGCCGGAGCAGGTGTCAAGACGCAGCCCCTCGGCGGTGACCCAGCGGGCGACCTCGGTGCACAAGAACGCCTTGCCGGCGTAGTAGACGTCCACCCCGCCACACAGGTCCTTGAAGGCCGCGTCGAACGCGGACTTGAAGCCGGCGGCGCGGGCGCGGAAGTCGTTCTCGTCGAGCACGAACAGCGGGGTGCCGAATTCCTGCGCCAGCTGCGCGACGGGGATGCCCTGCACGGCCAGCTGGCCATCGGCGCCGCGGGCCACGCCGGTGGCCCATTCGATCTCGCGCAGCGTGTTTACGTCGTTCGGGAAGTTCAGCCAAGCTGGAGCCAGCGGCGATGCGGCCATAGGGTATTACATCCTCTCCGGGGCGGAAACGCCCAGCAGTTCCAGGCCGTTGGCCAGGACGGTGGTGGTTGCGTCGTTCAGCCACAGGCGCGCGGAATGCACCGGCAGCACGTTGGTGTCCTCGCCGATCGGGGTGATGCGGGTGGCGGCGTACCACGAGTGGTAGGCGCCGGCGACCTGCTCCAGGTAGCGGGCGATGCGGTGCGGTTCGCGGAACTCGGCGGCGCCGGCAACCACCGACGGGAACTGGCCGAGCACTGCCAGCAGCTCGTTCTCGGTGGGGTCGGTCAGCTCGCTGGCGTCGAAGGACTCGCGGGTCACGTTCTTCTCCGCGGCGTTGCGGGCCGCGGCGGCGGAGCGCGCGTGGGCGTACTGCACGTAGAACACCGGGTTGTCGTTGGTGTTCTTCTTCAGCTGCTCAGGGTCCAGCGCGATCGGCGAATCGGCAGGGAAACGGCCCAGCGAGTAGCGCAGCGCGTCGGCGCCCAGCCAGTCGATCAAGTCGCGCAGCTCGATGATGTTGCCCGCGCGCTTGGACAGCTTCGCGCCGTTGACGCTGATCAGCTGGCCGATCAGCACCTCGATGTTCTTTTCCTTGTCGTCGCCCGCGCAGGCGGCGATGGCCTTCAGGCGGTTGACGTAGCCGTGGTGGTCGGCGCCGAGCAGGTAGATCTTCTCGGTGAAGCCGCGGTCCTTCTTGGACAGGTAGTAGGCGGCGTCGGCCGCAAAGTAGGTCGGCTCGCCGTTCGCGCGGATCAGCACGCGGTTCTTGTCGTCGCCGAAGTCGGTGGTGCGCAGCCAGACGGCGCCCTCCTGATCGAAGATGTGGCCCTGTTCGCGCAGGCGCGCCACGGCGTCGGCCACGGCCCCGCCCTCGTGCAAGGAGGTCTCGGAGAAGAACACGTCGAAGCTGACGCCGAAGTCCGCCAGGGTCTTCTTGATGTCTGCCATCTGCGCCTTGTAGGCCAGCTCGCGGATCTGCGGCAGCGCGGTTTCCTCGTCCAGGCCCTTCAGCTCGGGGGCTTCGGCCTCGACGATGTCTGCCAGTTCCTTGATGTACTCGCCCGGGTAGCCGCCCTCGGGCACCGGCAGGCCGTGCATGCGGTTGTAGACCGAACGGGCGAACACGTTCATCTGGTTGCCGGCGTCGTTGATGTAGTACTCGCTGGTGACATCCGCGCCGGAGGCGCGCAGCACGCGGGCGATCGCATCGCCCAGCGCGGCCCAGCGGGTGTGGCCGATGTGCAGCGGGCCGGTCGGGTTCGCGGAGACGAACTCCATGTTGACCACATGGCCGGCCAGGGAGTCGTTGGTGCCGTAGGCCTTGCCGGCCTCGACGATGGTGCGGGCCAGCTCGCCGGCGGCGGCGGCGTCCAGGGTGATGTTCAGGAAGCCGGGGCCTGCGATGTCCACGGCGCCGACTCCCGGTACCTCGGCCAGGCGGTTGGCCAGCAGCTGCGCGAAGTCGCGCGGGGCCATGCCGGCCTTCTTGCCCAGCTGGAGCGCGATGTTGGTCGCCCAGTCGCCGTGTTCACGGCTCTTGGGTCGCTCCACGCGCACGACGTCGGGGATGTCGACGGAGATTTCGCCGGCTGCTACGGCCTGGGTGAGGCATGCGGATATTGCTGCGGAGAGTTCTTCAGGAGTCACCCATCAAGACTACCGGTTTTTCGCGCTCCCCACGGGCATTCATGACGCCGCAGGCTGTGATCATGTAGGCATTCGGCGCGCAAACCGCCGTTGGCGCGGATTCCACGTTTGGCCTCGCGACCTGATAGTATTTTTTCGTTGCCCGGCAACACGCCTCTGTAGCTCAGTGGATAGAGCGTCTGCCTCCGGAGCAGAAGGCCGAAGGTTCGATTCCTTTCAGGGGCACCACCTCACCGCAGGTCCTGGTTTACGCCGGGACCTGCGGTTTTTCTGCGTCTACCCGGACGCCGCCCGGTGGCGGGGACGGCGACGGCCCCGCCGGCGAGGAGTATTCCCATCCGGCGGGGCCGTTGCCAGTTCAGCGACGCGGGCTGCTACTGCAGCATGGTGCGGTCATCGAGCTGGGCGCCCTTGATCTTCTCGAACTCGCCCAGCAGGTCCTTGACGGTCATCTGCTGCTTCTGCTCGGAATCCAGGTCCAGGATGATCTGCCCGTCGTGCATCATGATCAGTCGCGTGCCCAGTTGCAGCGCCTGCTCCATGTTGTGCGTGACCATCAACGTGGTCAGCTGGTGGCGTTCGACGATCTGGTTGGTCAGGCGCGACACCAGCGCGGCGCGCTGCGGGTCCAGCGCGGCGGTGTGCTCGTCGAGCAGCAGGATCTTGGGCTCGGAGAACGTGGCCATGAGCAGGCTCAGCGCCTGGCGCTGGCCGCCGGAGAGCAGGCCGACCTTGGTCTTCAGGCGGTTCTCCAGCCCGAGCTCCAGGGACTTCAGCTCTTCGACGAACAGCTCGCGGCGCTTGGCCCCGACCCCGGCGCCCAGTCCGCGGAAGCGTCCGCGGGCGTAGGCCAGGGCCATGTTCTCCTCGATCGACATGGTCGGCGCGGTGCCGGCCATCGGATCCTGGAACACGCGGCCGATGTATTTGGCGCGGCGGAAGTCGGCCAACTTGGTGACGTTCTTCCCGTCGATCGTCACCGTTCCGGCGTCCGGCTGCAGCTTGCCGGCCACCATGTTCAGCACCGTGGACTTGCCGGCGCCGTTGGAGCCGATCACGGTGACGAATTCGCCGTTCCCCAGAGTCAGGTTGATGTTGCGCAGCGCCTTGCGTTCATTCACCGTGCCGGGGAAGAACGTGCGAGACAGGTTCTTGATCTCAAGCATTGGTGCGAACCTCTTCCTTGGAGTCGGTGACGGGCGCCGGGGTGCGCTTGAAGGACTTCACGATCTTCTGGAAGCCCTTCCACTTCGGCAGCAGCAGGGCGATGACGACCAGCACGGCGGAAATCAGCTTCATGTCATTGACCTCCAGGCCGGCGACCAGGGCCAGCTGGATGACCAGGCGGTAGAGCACCGCGCCGATGACGACGGCCAGGGCCGCCAGCCAGATGTAGCGCTGGGTGAGGATCGCCTGGCCGACGATGACCGAGGCCAGGCCGATCAGGATCACGCCGATGCCCATGCCGACGTCGGCGAAGCCCTGGTACTGGGCCACCACCGCGCCGGAGGCGCCGACCAGGCCGTTGGACAGCGCCAGGCCCAGGATCTTCTGGTTGTCGGTGCTCACGCCGAAGGAGCGGATCATTTCCTGGTTGTCGCCGGTGGCGCGCATGGCCATGCCCATCTCCGTGTGCAGGAACCAGACCACGGCCGCGACCAGCACGAGGCTGACCAGGAAGAAGATGCCGATGGAGGTCCAGGAGCCGAGGATGCCGGCGGCGCGCATCGGGCTGATGAGCGTTTCCTCGCCTAGCAGCGGCGTATTCGCCTTGCCCATGATGCGCAGGTTGATCGAGTACAGCGCGATCATCGTGAGAATACCGGCCAGCAGGCCGTCGATCTTGCCCTTGGTATGCAGCAGGCCGGTGACGGCGCCTGCGGCCATGCCTGCGAGGAATGCCAGCAGGGTGGCCAGCCAGGGATTGACCCCGTTGACGATGCTGACAGCCGCCACGGCGGCGCCGGTGGTGAAGCTGCCGTCGACGGTGAGGTCGGGAAAGTCCAGAATGCGGAAGGTCAGGTACACCCCGAGCGCCATGATGGCGTAAATCAGCCCGAGTTCAACTGCGGTGATCATGTTCGGATCCTTGAGTTGTCAAAATTTGTGGGTAGTCGCGACGAAGGCGGGGCGGCATGGTGCGCGCCCCGCCTTCGTGCCGCAGGTTTGGTCCGGCGAGCCTTAGTAGGTCTGCACGGCCTTCGACTTCATGTCGTCGGAGAACTCGATGCCGACCTTCTTGGCAGCTTCCTCGTTCAGGTACAGCTCGACCTGGGAGATGGTCTCAACCGGCATCTCGGCCGGCTTGGCCTCGCCCTTGAGGATCTTCACGGCCATGGCGGCGGTCTGCTCGCCCAGCTTCTCGTAGTTGATGCCGTAGGTGGCGGTCGCGCCGCGCTTGACGGACTCGCCGTCGGCGGAGATGACCGGAACCTTCTTGGACTGGGCGGTCTGCAGCAGGCCTTCCAGGGCGGAAACCACTGCATTGTCGGTCGGCACGTAGAACGCGTCGACGTCCAGCGAGCTGGCCGCCTGCTGGACCTCGCTCGGGGCGGAGATCGCGGATTCCTTGATGGTCAGGCCCAGCTCGGCGGCGGCGTCCTTGGCCCACTGGACCTGGACTGCAGAGTTCGCTTCGCCCGAGGAGTAGACGATGCCGACGTTCTTGGCTTCAGGCGCCAGTTCCTTGAGCAGCTCCAGCTGCTCCTTGACCGGGTTCTTGTCCGAGGTGCCGGTGACGTTGGCGCCCGGCGCCTCGTTGGAGGCGACCAGCTTGGCGTCCACCGGATCGGTGACGGCGGAGAAGACCACCGGGACGCTGGTGATCGCCTGGGCGGCGGCCTGGGCGGTCGGGGTGGCGATGGCCAGGACCAGGTCGATGTCGCTGTCCGAGGCGAGCTTGCCAACCATGGAGGTGTTGGTGGCCTGGTCGCCCTGCGCGTTGTTTTCGTCGTAGGAGATCTTGTCGCCGGTGTAGCCGGCGTTCTCCATGCCCTTCTTGAAGCCACTGGCCACGGCGTCCAGCGACGGGTGGGACACGTACTGGGCGATGCCGATCTTGACCGGCTCGTCGGTCTTGGCTGCGTCGTTGCTGCCGGAATCGTTGCTGCCGCAGGCGGTCAGGGCCAGGGCGCCGGTGGCGGCGATGGCCGCGAATTTCAAAGCCGTAAAGCGCTTCATGAAGGTTCCTTTCAAAGTTCCCTATGCGAGTGATAACCACCGAGACTTCACTGGTTCCGGAGAGCCGCCAGGCTCGCTGTCGGCTCGGGAACGATCCGGACCAGGTGACGGTGATTACCCCCGATCTTACATGTGAACGACCTCACCTTGACCACAATCAACGCCGTATTGAAGACATTTGCGTGTTGATCGGGCGCAAACGCCGCACAAAATCGAGCGCAAAACCGCGCAATGGACACCTTTTGTATTCCACAGCCTCAAGCTGGCGACGATTGTTTGGACGAAATGCGAACTTGACTTGCGTCGAACGCGATCCGGGTCACGTCGGTTCGCGAAGCGAAAAGCCGCTCCAGGGCGCGGCGGGCGACGCGGCGCGAACGCGCATAGAATGGGGGCATCATGGCGCTAACCATTTCCTATCCCGAAGCCCTGCCCGTCTCCGGTCGCCGCGAGGACATCCTCGACGCGGTATCCAAGAACCAGGTGGTCGTGATCGCCGGCGAAACCGGTTCCGGCAAGACCACCCAGCTGCCCAAGATGCTCATCGAGCTCGGGCTGGCCGAGAAGGGCATGATCGGCCACACCCAGCCGCGGCGCCTTGCGGCGCGCACCGTGGCCGAGCGCATCGCCGAGGAAATGGGCACGAGCATCGGCGAGGAAGTCGGCTTCCACGTGCGCTTCACCGGCGAGGTTTCCAAGCGCACCAAGCTGAAGGTGATGACCGACGGCATCCTGCTGGCGGAGATCCAGCGCGACAAGCTCCTGAAGAAGTACTCGGCGATCATCATCGACGAGGCGCACGAGCGCAGCCTGAACATCGATTTCCTGCTGGGCTACCTCAAGCAGATCATGCCCAGGCGCCCGGACTTGAAGATCATCATCACCTCCGCGACCATCGACCCCGAACGCTTCGCCGCGCACTTCGGCACGCTGGACGCGGAGGGCGAGCTGGTCCCGGCGCCGATCCTCGAGGTCTCCGGGCGCACCTTCCCCGTGGAGCTGCGCTACCGCCCGCTGACCGCCGAGGTCGACCTGGACGAGGACGCGGACGCCGAGTCGCTGGAGGACGACCGCGACCCGCTGGATGCGGTGACCGACGCGGTCCGCGAGCTGGCCGGCGAGGCCCCGGGCGACATCCTCATCTTCTTCTCCGGCGAGCGCGAGATCCGCGACGCCGCCGATGCGCTGCGCGCGCTGGTCGCCTCCAACAAGCGCCTGCCGCGCTACGAGGTGCTGCCGCTGTTCGCCAGGCTCTCGCTGGCCGAGCAGCACCGGGTCTTCCACCCGGGCGCCGCCCCGCGCATCATCCTGGCCACCAACGTGGCCGAAACCTCCCTGACCGTGCCGGGCATCAAGTACGTGATCGACACCGGCACCGCGCGCATCTCGCGCTACTCGCACCGCACCAAGGTGCAGCGCCTGCCGATCGAGCGCGTCTCCCAGGCCAGCGCGAACCAGCGCTCTGGCCGCTGCGGCCGCGTGTCCGAGGGCATCGCGATCCGCCTCTACTCCGAGGACGACTACCAGAGCCGACCGGAGTTCACCGACCCGGAGATCCTGCGCACCAACCTGGCCAGCGTGATCCTGCAGATGATCTCCATGGGCGTGGTGGCCTCGGCCGCGGAGGTCTCCGAATTCCCGTTCGTGCAGCCGCCGGAATCGCGGGCGATCTCCGACGGCGTGAACCTGCTGCGCGAGCTGGGGGCGCTGGATGGCCAGAAGCGCGCGGGCATCACCCCGGTGGGCCGCCAGCTGGCGCAGCTGCCGCTGGATGTGCGGCTGGGCCGCATGATCGTGGAGGCCGCCGGGCGCGGCGTGGCCAAGGAGCTGATGGTGCTGGCCGCGGCGCTGAGCATCCAGGATCCGCGCGAACGCCCCTCCGAGGACACCGGCCAGCGCGAGCGCGCCGCCGAGCTGCACAAGCGCTTCGCCGACGACAAGTCGGACTTCACCGCGCTGCTGAACCTGTGGGCGTACGTGCGCGAGCAGCAGAACGAGCTGTCCTCCTCCGCGTTCCGCCGGCTGTGCAAGGCCGAGCACATCAACTACCTGCGGGTTCGCGAATGGCAGGACTTGTTCACGCAGCTGCGCCAGCTGGCCAAGCCCCTGGGCATCACCGTGGCCGCCGCGCCGATCGAGCCGGCCGCCAACGAGGACGCCGTGCACAAGTCGCTGCTCTCCGGGCTGCTGGGGCACATCGGGCTCTACGACGAGCGCAAGCGCGACTACGTCGGAGCGCGCGGCACCCGCTTCGCGATCTTCCCCGGCTCCGGGCTGTTCAAGAAGTCGCCGACCTGGGTGATGGCCGCCGAGCTGGTGGAGACCTCCCGGCTGTGGGCGCGCACCAATGCGGTGATCGATCCGGCCTGGGTTGAGGAGCTGGCCCCGCACCTGCTCAAGCGCACCTATTCGGAGCCGCACTGGTCCAAGCGCAACGGTTCGGTGATGGGCTACGAGAAGCTCACGCTCTTCGGGCTGCCGATCGTGCCGCGCCGCCAGTTCCACTACTGGCGCGTGGACAAGGCGCTGGCCCGCGAGCTGTTCATCCGCCACGCGCTGGTGGAGGGCGACTGGCGCACGCACCACAAGTTCTTCGCGAAGAACCGCGCGCTGCTGGAGGAAGTCGAGGAGTTGGAAACCCGCATGCGCCGGCACGACCTGCGCATCAGCGATGAGGACCTGTTCGCGTTCTACGATGCCCGGCTGCCGCAGGACATCCTCTCCGAGCGGCACTTCGACCGCTGGTGGAGGAAGGCGCGCGCCGCGGATCCGGCGCTGCTTGACTTCGATCCCGAGGCGCTGCTGGCCGCCGACGCGCAGGCGCTGGACGAGACCGCCTTCCCGAAAACCTGGGCGCTGGGCAGCATCCACCTGCCGCTGAGCTACGAGTACAACCCGGCCGCCGCCAGCGGCGAGGGCGACGGCGTGAGCCTGACCGTGCCGGTGGTGTTCCTGAACCAGCTGGATCCGGCGCGGTTCGCCTGGCTGATCCCGGGCCTGCGCCACGAGCTGCTCACCGCGCTGATCCGTTCCATGCCCAAGGCGATCCGCAAGAACTTCGTGCCCGCCCCGGACGTGGCGGGCAAGGCGCTGGCGATGCTGGAGGCCGATTTCGATCCCGCCACCGACGACCTGGCGCAGTCGCTGGCGCTGGTGCTGCGGCGGCTGCGCGGCATCGTGGTGGACCCGGCCGTTTTCGACTTCTCCACGCTGCCCGCGCACCTGCGTTTCGGCTTCACCGTCACCGATGCCTCCGGCAAGGTGCTGGGCCAGGGCGACGACCTGGGCAAGCTGCAGTACAAGCTGGCCGCGGCCAACCGCGCCGCGCTGGCCAGCGGGGTCAACTCCCCCGGCGCAGCTCTTCCGGGCAAACCAGGCAAGCCGGGGATCCCTGCCGCAGTCGCCAAGGGCGGGCAGGGCAAAACGGCCACGGGCCGGCAGGGCAACAAGGCCGGCAAGGGCACCCGGGGCGCGAAGAACGCCGCGGGGGCTTGGGACCAGCAAAAGCTCGATGCCTGGCCGCAGCTTGACGCCGCCGGGGACACGCTGGGCGACAGGCTGCCGGACAAGGTCACCACCACGGTGATGGGCCAGCAGATCACCGCGTACCCGGGCCTGATCGCCCAGGGCGAGCGCGTGGACCTGACGGTGTTCCGCTCGGCCGTGGAGCGCGACGCGGCGCACCGCACCGGCGTGATCCGGCTGCTGATGCTGCGCCTGCCGCCGGCGGCGAAGTTCGTGATCTCGCACCTGGACAACTCCGAGAAGCTGGCGTTCACGCAGAACCCGCACGGCTCGATCGAGCACCTGATCAGCGACTGCACCATGGCGGCGGTGGACAAGCTGGTGCCCGAGCAGCTGCCGATGGACCGCGCGGCGTTCGAGGCGCTGTTCGAGGTGGTGCGCGCGGAGCAGATCGACACGGTCTTCTCCATCACCGCGGTGGTGGCCAAGGTCTTCGCCGCGGCCACGCGGATCTCCAAGGAGCTGAAGGCCACCCGCTCGCTGGCCATGTACGCCGCGATCACCGACATCCGCTCGCAGCTGGAGCAGCTGATCTACCCCGGGTTCATCGCCGCCACCGGTGCGGCGCACCTGCTGCGCCTGCCGCGCTATCTGGCGGGCATCGAGAAGCGGCTGGAGAAGCTCGCCGGCGGCGCGGTCACCCGCGACTCGCAGGCGCTGGTCGTGATCCAGAAGCTGGAGGACGAGTACGACGCCGCCCTGGACAAGGTCCCGGAGGGCGCGCGCCTGCCGGCGGGGCTGCGCGAGGTGAAGTGGATGCTGGAGGAGATGCGCATTTCGCTGTTCGCCCAGGAGCTGGGCACCGCGTATTCGGTCAGCGAGAAGCGCATCCGCAAGGCCATCAAGGACGGCCTGTCGGCGCTGTAGCCGACGGCCTGGAGCCGACGACGCTCCAGCCGCCGGCGCCCCGGCCCGCGCCGGGACCAGAAAATGCCCGCCGGAGCCGACCTGCATGGCCGGTTCCGGCGGGCATTCGGCGTTCTTGAGCCGGGGGCCAGCGGCGCTAGTCGGCCGGCACGAATTCCGAGTGGCCGTCGGCGCGCAGCCCGTCGCGCAGCGTCTGCGCGTTCGCGTCCATCTGCGCCGGGTCCGGGTTGACCGCGGCATTGGCCAGATCGAAGTCGGCCAGCGAGTTGGTCGGCCAGACGTGCACATGCAGGTGCGGGACCTCGAAGCCGGCGATCATCAGCCCGGCGCGGGCGGAGTTGAACACGCGCTTCTGGGTGCGGCCGATCTTCGTGGCGACCAGGGTCAGGTGGGAGACCAGCTCGTCGGGCGCGTCGGTGAACTCGTTGATCTCCGCGCGCGGCACCACCAGGGTGTGCCCGTCTGACAGCGGGCCGATGGACAGGAAGCCGACGCACTGCGCATCGGACCAGACGAAGCGGCCGGGGATCTCGCCGTTGATGATTTTGGTGAACAGCGTACTCATGGGCTGCCTTTCTGCCCGCGTCGGCGGGCGGTTGCGGGCGCGCGGCGGCCCCTGGTGGAGCGCGCCGCGCGGACATCTAGTGGCGGTGCTGCTCGTCGCTGGTGGCGACCGGGGCCTCGGGGTGCGAGCAGTACTCGGACCAGCTGCCCGGGTACAGCGCCAGCTCGATCCCGGCGGTGTGCGCGGCGAGCACCTGGTGGGCCGCGGTGATGCCGGAGCCGCAGTAGGCCGCGGAGTCCCCGGTGTCAACGCCGAGCTTGGCGAAGTCGGCGCGCAGCACCGCGGCGGGCAGGAAACGCGCCTGCGAGTCGAGGTTGTCGGTGGTGGGGCGGTTGCGGGCGCCCGGGATGTGGCCGGCTACCGGGTCGATCGGCTCCTCGATGCCCAGGTAGCGGGCGGTGGCGCGCGAGTCGATCAGCGTGCCGGAAAATCCGGCCAGCTGCTCGAACTCGATGACCGGCATGCGCCCCCAGGACAGGGTGACGTCGCCCGGGGTGTTCGACTGCTCCCCGGCGGCCAGCTGCGTGCCGGGCAGCGCCCTGTAGGCATCCAGTCCCCCGTCCAGCACGGCCGCGTTCTCGAAGCCTGCATGGCGCAGCAGCCACCAGGCGCGGGCGGCGGCCAGCGCGCCGGAGTCGTCGTACACCACCACCTGCGAGTCCTGGCTGATCCCCCAGCGCCGGGCGGCGGCCTCGAAATCGGCCGGCAGCGGCAGCGGGTGGCGGCCGGTCTGGTGCCCGGGGGCGGAGGACAGCTCGCGTTCCAGGTCGACGAACACCGCGCCGGGGATGTGCCCGGCGGCGTAGAGCTCGCGCCCGTCGCTGCGGCCCAGCGACCAGCGCACATCCAGCAGCACCGGCCCGGGACCCGGAGCGTCGAGCAGCGCGGCCAGCGCGGCGGCGGAAATCAGCGGGTTCATGCGTGCCCCTCCACGCTGCCCGCGTCGGTCTGCGAGGACTCGGCGGCGGCCAGCAGCTCAGCGGCGCGGTACTCCGTCAGGGGCTCCAGACGCTGGTAGTTCGCCCCCTGGTGCGCGGCGATCGCGCCGAGCTGGCGGTCGAACAGCCCGGTGCCGCGGCCATTGAGCAGCCCGTCGTGGATCGGCACCCAGACCGGGGCGCCGACTGCCGCCGCGAAGTCGGCGGCCTCGGCCATCTTGCCCCAGGGGCCCATGACCGGCAGCAGCAGCACGTCCGGGCGCACGCCGATCGGCACCTGGTAGCTGTCCCCCGGGTGGAAAACCTGCACCCGGCCCACGGCGCCGTCGCCCACCAGATAGCCCACGTTCGCGATCGGGTCGATCGAGTGGTGGATGGTGGCGTGGGTGCCGCCAAAGGTGCGCACCCGGATCCCGCCGACGATGAAGTCCATGCCTTCGTGCACGGTGTGCACCTGGGCGCGGCGCGCGGCGGGCAGCTCGGTGCGCAGCGCGTCGGCCAGCCCGGCCGGCGCGTACACCTGGAGCACCGGGTCGGCCTCCAGCGCGGCGGCCAGCGCCGGATGGTCGGCGTGGTCAGGGTGCTGGTGGGTGACCAGCACCGCGGCCTTGTTCTCGAACGCCCCGTCCAGATCGCTGAAGGATCCCGGGTCCAGCAGCAGCGACCCGTCGACGGTGCTCAGTTCCAGGCACGAATGCCCTCTGGATGTGATACGCATGTCCTTAGCGTAGGCTCCGGCGGCGTACCGTGCCACCACCAGACACGCCCTGCGGCCCAAAGTTGGCTAAAATTGGGTTAAACCGCCGGTGGCTGGGGTCGATTCGACACCCGCAGGCCGGCGCGGCAACCACGAACATCCCCTAGCAGGAGAGGAATGGTGCACGGCCATGGCACAGCCCGAAACCCGGATCACCAAGCAGCGGGTCGCGGTGGAGGAGGCGCTGGAACAGGTCGACGACTTCGCGACCGCCCAGGAGCTGCACCGCTGGCTGCAGGAGGCCGAGAAGAAGGTCTCGCTGGCCACGGTGTACCGCCTGCTGCAATCCATGTCCGACGACGGACTGGTCGATGTGCTGCGCAGCGCCGACGGCGAGGCCCGCTTCCGCCGCTGCATCACCGAGGCGCACCACCACCACCTGATCTGCCGCGTGTGCTCCAAGACCGTGGAGGTGCTCGCCCCCTCCGTCGAGCGCTGGGCCGCCCGGGTCGCGGCGGAGAACGACTTCACCGACCCGGAGCACACCGTGGAAATCTACGGCATCTGCGCCGCCTGCCGCGAAGCCGGCGACTAGGGCTCAGGGGCCCGGTGCCGGCTGGGGACCAGCCGATCCGGGTCCCGGCCGGCGCACGGCAGGCGCTGCGTGAAGCCTGTCCGGCGCCCCGCGCGGTGCCGCGAAGGTGCGCCACCACCGGGTCGGGCCCTGGATGCGGCAAAGCCCCCGGGCGGTCCGTCGCGGCGCAGTGCGACGCTGCGCGGAACCGCGCGGGGGCTGGGGCCAGAGGGCGGAACTAGCGCTCCTCGTTCCCCTCGGTTGCGGGGCCGTCGGGCGTGGCGCCGCCTTCGTCGGTCCAGTCGTGTCCGACCTCGTCGTTGCGGGCCGGATCGGACAGGTGGTCCCCCTGGGCAGCGGCCGCCTGCTCCTCAGCTGACTCGGGCTGCACGGCATCGCCGTGGTTCGGGAATTCCGCGTTGTTCTCCATGTCGGTGCTCCTTTCATCGGTTGCCGATACCGTAGCAATGAGTGCCGCGGCCGCTCCAACATCATCAGCTGGTTCCCAGCAAATACCCATACTCCGGATGCGTGCCCGTCGCGGGCGTACCCGCGGTGCTTGCCAGGCACCGCCTTGGGCAATAGCTCGGATCCACGCCCTCGGAACCCCCTGCACCGGGGATCAGCCCTAGCAAGGAGAAGGCGGCATGGAGAACTATCTGCGGGTCGTGAAGGAATCGGAGCAGGAATTGATCCGGGAACTCGTGCCGGCTCGGCTTGAACCGCTGGACGAAGAAGAACTGCTGGCACTGCACCGCCGGGTGCGCCGGGCCAGGAAGAAGCACCCAAGAACTACCGCCGCAAGGCGGCAGCCTCCGTGGCCGAGGAAGCCGGGCGCGGGGCGGCGCACCCCAAGCGCGGCAAGTCGCGCCATCGCGCCGAAGCCTTCGAAGAGGCATTGTCCATCGTGTCGGCCAGGCTGGCCGCCGTCGCACGCCAAGAAGCCGAGCGGCTGAAGGCCGAGCGCCCGGCGATGGCGCAGGCCAACCGCAACACCGGGCCGGACGGCGCGGGCGACGCGGTCTCGGGCGCCGGGGTGGGTGCGGGCATCGCCCGCGAGCACTCCAAAATCACCGGAGGGATCAAGCGCGATGCCTCCAGCGCCTCGCAGGGCGCGCAGCGCCAGGCCAAGCGGGACCGCTAGCCTGCAGCGCGCTTAAACCAACCGCGGCCCCGTCACAAGACTGACGGGGCCGCGGTTGAATCATCACTCGCACCTTTTGAGGTACTTTCCACGTTACGACCCCCGGCTATGAGAACGCTGAGTCCGCGCCGTGCGCCAGCCCATAGTTCCGGCGCAGGGCGGGCGAAGCGCTAGACCTGGTGACGGCGCGGGGAGCGCACCGCCTCGATCGCCCGGCAAACCAGGTAGATCACGAAGGAGATGGTGGTGACGTAGGGGCTGATCGGCAGCGAGCCGGCCAGCGCCAGCAGGATGCCGCCGACCACTGCCAGCTCGGCGAACACCACCGAGAGGATCACGGTGAGCACCGGGGTGGAGCTCACGCGCATCGCCGCGGCGGCCGGGGTGATCAGCAGCGCGAGCACCAGCAGCGCGCCGACCACCTGGATGGTCACCGCCACGGCCAGCGCCAGCACCATCATGAAGATGATCGACAGCCCCGAGGTGCGCACGCCGCGCGCGTTGGCCACCACCGGGTCGGCGCTGGCGAAGGTCAGCGGCCGCCAGATCAGCGCCAGCGCGAGCACCACCACGGCGCTGAGCACCAGCATGCCGCCCAGCTGCACGTCGTCGACCGCGACGATCTGGCCGGTGAGCAGCCCGAACTTGTTGGCGCTGCGCCCCTCGTAGAGCGAGAGAAACAAGATGCCCAAGCCCAGGCCGAAGGGCATCAGCACGCCGGTGATCGAGTTGCGGTCGCGCGCCCGGGTGCCCAGCATCCCGAGGATCAGCGCCGCGATGAGCGAGCCGAAGACCGAGCCGGTGACCACGTCCGCGCCGATCAGCAGCGCGAAGGCGGCGCCGGCGAAGGACAGCTCCGCGATGCCGTGCACGGCGAAGGCCATGTCGCGCATCATGATGAAGATGCCGATCAGCCCGCCGACGACGCCCAGCGCGGCGCCGGCGATCAGCGAGTTGCTGACCAATGGCAGCAGCAGCGCGTAGTCCTGGAAGTTGAAAGCCTTCTCGATGAGGTCTGCGAAATCCATGCTCAGGCCCGCTTTCCGGTGGTGTTCGGCGTTCCGGCGGCCGGGCCGGCGTCCTCGGCGTGGTCGTGCCCGTCCGGCGGCAGGGCGCGGTTGCCGTCGCCGCTGACCACCACGATGCGCCCGTTCACGCGCAACACCTGCACCGGGGCGCCGTAGAGCTCGCTGAGCACCTCGGTGCGCATGACCTCGTCCACGCTGCCCAGGTGGAAGCGGCCCTCGGCCAGGTAGAGCACCCGGTCCACGTAGGGCAGGATCGGGTTGATCTCGTGGGTGACGAAGATGACGGCGCTGCCGCGCTGCACCGCCTGGTGGTGGATGACCTCGCTGATGGCCTGCTGGTGGTGCAGGTCAAGGGAGAGCAGCGGTTCGTCGCACAGCAGCACCTTGGGGTTCCCGGCCAGCGCCTGGGCCGCGCGCAGCCGCTGCTGCTCGCCGCCGGAGAGGTCACTGACCGCGCGGTTGGCGTAGCCGCTGGCGCCGACCAGCTCGAGCAGCTCGTCGACCTTGGCGCGCACCGCGCGGCGGGCCAGCCGGATGCCCGGCTTGGTGCCGTCGATGCCCAGCGCGACCAGGTCGCGGGCGCGCAGCGGCACGTTGTCCCCGAAGGGGCGCTGCTGCGGAATCAGACCCACCGAATCCGAGCCGCGGCGCACCGGGGCCCCGTCGATGGACACGGTGCCGGCGTCCAGCGAGGTGGTGCCCAGCATGGTGTTGATGAAGCTGGTTTTGCCCGAGCCGTTGGGCCCGAGCACCGCCAGGAACTCCCCCGGCTGCACCTGCAGGTCCAGGCCCTCCCAGAGGACCCTGGATCCATAGGCCAGTCGCGCGTTGTCGAAGGTGACGATCGGGTTCGGGATCATCGGGGTAGGGCTCATGGGGGCGGCTTTCTAAGCAGGTGCTGCATGCGGTGTCCCCCGTCCGGGGTGCGCCCAGGGGGTGCGGATTCGGGCGGGAATGAAAAACTGCGGCACCGCCGAAGCGGTACCGCAGTTAATCCTACCAGTTGCGAGTCATTCGCAATACGCGATCGGCCGGAGGCTGAATTGAAACCCCCTCCGGCCCGGTTGGATCAGCCCTCCGGGTGGCTGCGCGGCGGGGCCACGCGCTTCCGGGTGGAGTCGCTGATCTCGCCGACCAGCACCTCGATGATGTCCTCCAGGAACACCACGCCCAGGGTGGCGCCGGCGTCGTCGACCACCGCGGAGAGATGGTTGCCCTCCTGGCGCATGGTCTCCAGCGCGTCCTCGATCTCGGTGTCCTGCTTCAGCTTGCCCAGCGGATGCAGGTCCAGGTCGAGCAGCGGGGCGGTTGAATGCGCATCGTCGATGAGCATCACGTCCTTAACGTGCCAGTAGCCCACCGGGACCTCGTCGCGGGTGATCAGCAGGCGGGAAAAGCCGGTCTTGCCGACCTTCTTCTCGAACTCGCGCGCGGTGGCGGCGCCCCATTCGAGGGTGAACAGGTCGTCCAGCGGCACCATGCAGGTCTTCGCGGTGACGCTGGAGAACTCCAGCGCCTTGGTCAGGCGCAGCGCGTCCTCCTTCTCCAGCGCCCCCTCCTCGGAGGAGGTGTGGATGATGGTGCGCACCTCGGCGGCCGTGTAGGAGCTGGCCACCTCATCCTTGGGTTCGATGCCGAAGGCGTGCAGCACCAGGTTCGCCGCCCCGTTGAGCAGCGCGGTGAACGGCTTGAGCACCTTGGACAGGCCCACCAGCGGCATGGCCAGCAGCAGCACCGCCTTGTCTGCCACGGAGACCGAGATGTTCTTCGGCACCATCTCGCCGAAGGTCACGTGCAGGAAGGTCACCAGGACCAGCGCGATCAGGAACGCGACGGTGTCCGCCGCGGCCTCCGCCAGGCCCAGGGCCATCAGCGGCTCGGCCAGCAGGTGGTGGATCGCAGGCTCGGAGATGTTCAGGATCAGCAGCGAGCAGACGGTGATGCCCAGCTGGCACACTGCCAGCATGATCGACACGTGCTCCATGGCGTACAGCGCGATCTTCGCGCGCTTGTTGCCGGCCTCGGCCAGCGGCTCGATCTGCGAGCGGCGCGCGGACATGACAGCGAATTCGCCGGCCACGAAGAAGGCGTTGAACGCCAGCAGGATGACCAGCCAGATCAGTCCCATGAAGTCGCTCATTCGTCCTCCTCCTGCGGCTGCGGCGCCGGTTCGAAGCGGATCTGCGCGATGCGCCGCCCGTCCAGCTCGGTGACGGTGAAGATGCCGGCCGCGGTGCAGACCTGGTCGTTCAGCTCCGCCAGGCGGCCCAGCTCGGCGAGCATGTAGCCGCCGATGGTTTCGTAGGAGGCGTCATCCGGGATGACCTCGCTGCCCACGTGCTCGTTGACCTCGTCCGGGCGGTACATGCCCGGGAAGAGCCACTTGCCGTCGGGCTGGGTGACTGCTTCTTCCTCGTCCTCGTCGTGCTCGTCGGACACCTGCCCGACGATCTCCTCGACCAGGTCCTCCAGGGTCACCAGCCCGGCGGTTCCGCCGTACTCGTCCATCACGATGGCCAGCTGGTACTCGGCCTCGCGCAGCTGCTCCAGCAGCACGTCGAGGTGGATGGTCTCCGGGACGTAGAGCGCGTCGTGGGCGAACTCCCCCACCTGCAGCGCGGCGCGGCGTTCGCGTGGCACCGAGACGACCGCCTTGATATGGCAGACGCCCTGGATCTCGTCGCTGGATCCCTCGGTGACCGGAAAACGCGAGAAGCCGGTTTCGGCGCTGACCGCGATCAGTTCCGACAGCGGCGCCTCGGAGTCAATCGTGGACATCGAGGTGCGCGGGGTCATCACGTCGGCGGCGGTGCGCTCGGAGAATTCGATGGTTGACTGCACGAAGCGGGCGGTCTGCAGGTCCAAGGTGCCCAGCTGCGCCGAACGGCGCACCAGCGAGGCCAGTTCCTGCGACGAACGGGCCGCAGAGATCTCCTCCTTGGCCTCGAGCCCGAAGAAGCGGTGCAGCACCGCGTTGGAGAATCCGTTCAGCACGACGATGGCCGGCTTGAAGACCGCGGTGAACACCAGGTGCGGGCGGGCCAGGGCCTTGCCCACGGCCATGGCCATGGCGATGGCCATGTTCTTGGGGACCAGCTCGCCGATGAGCATCGACAGCAGCGTGGCGATCAGCATGGAGACGACCACGGAGATCGCGGTGGCGCTGGTCCCGGCGATGCCGATGGCTTCCAGCAGCGGGGCCAGCAGCTTGCTCAGCGAGGGCTCGAGCACGTAGCCGGTGAGCAGCGTGGTCAGCGTGATGCCCAGCTGGCAGCTGGACAGCTGCGTGGACAGCGAGGTCAGGCACTGCATCAGCGGCTTGGCACCGCGTTCTCCGGCGTCCACCGCCTGCTGCACGGTGCTCTTATCGAGTGCGACCAGCGCGAATTCCACTGCCACGAAAAAGCCGGTGCCGAGAATCAGCAGCAGGCCGAAAAGTATGTAAAGCCATTCCATGGGTGGTTAGCTCCACCCGCGCAAAGGTTGAGGTGATATTTCTCCGATGCCCAGTTGGGGGCAACTAGAAGGCTCCAATGCGGCGCCGGAACTTAACGGAGATGGACTGACGTGGCCGGCGCTGCGCCTACGGGCGTCGGGCCGGCTAGGAGAGTGTGATTCCATAGTGCGACTCAGTCTAACTAATGGAGCCGAAATCCGCATTACCCCGCGCGGCTGGCGACCAGCGGTATCTGCCACCCGATGAACGGGATGTCATTCGCGCCACTTTCGTGAGTTTTGATACGTGCCGTGGCCAAGCGCGTAGAAAAGTTACTAGACTGGTCGGCAGGTCTAGAAATCAAAGTGAGTTCGGCGGTCATTATCACGTCCTCGTCAGACCACCGGCTCAAGCTAGAACAACGTAGAAATCAGGGAAGAGGCGTTGCACGTGCCAGAGCAAGCACACCACCGGCTGACTGAAGAGTTCGGTGGAAACGAATGGCTAGTAGATGAGCTGTTCGAACAGTATCTCGTTGACAAGAACTCGGTGGACAAGAAGTGGTGGGAGATTTTCGAGTCCCTCGCTGCGGAGAAGTCGGCCCCGGCCGCACCGGCATCGAAGCCGGCAGCCGCCGCTCCAGCCGCACCAGCAGCTCCTGTCATCAAGGGCGCTCCGCGCGCGGCCGCAGAAGCCCGCGCCTCGGAGCCGGCCCCGGCAGCCGCAGCACCAGTCAAGAAGGCCGAGCCGTCGCCGAAGACCGCTCCAATTCCAGCTCAGGCCCCGAAGCCGACCCCGTCGACCGGGCTGTTCGGCGAGGAAAAGCGCACCGCGCTGCGCGGCCCGATGAAGGCCATCGCGACCAACATGGATGCCAGCCTCACCGTGCCGACCGCCACGACCGTGCGCGCCGTGCCGGCCAAGGTGATGATCGACAACCGCATCGTCATCAACAACCACCTCAAGCGCGCCCGCGGCGGCAAGATCTCCTTCACCCACCTGATCGGCTTCGCCGTGATCCGTGCGCTGAAGCAGATCCCTTCGATGAACGTCACCTACGACGTGATCGACAAGAAGCCGACCGCCATCCAGCCGGCCCACGTCAACTTCGGCATCGCCATCGACATGCCCAAGCCCGACGGCACCCGCATGCTGGCGGTGCCGAACATCAAGGCCGCCGAGACCCTGAGCTTCAACGAGTTCTGGGCCACCTATGAGGACCTGATCAAGCGCGCCCGCGGCAACAAGCTGACCGCTGACGACTACGCAGGCACCACCGTGTCGCTGACCAACCCGGGCGGCATCGGCACCGTGCACTCGGTGCCCCGCCTGTCCAAGGGCCAGGCCGCCATCATCGGCGTCGGCGCACTGGAATACCCGGCAGAGTTCCGCGGTTCGGCCGAGACCACCGTGGCCCGCATGGGCATCGGCAAGCACATCACCCTGACCTCCACCTACGACCACCGCGTCATCCAAGGGGCGGGTTCGGGCGAGTTCCTGAAGCTGGTCGAAAGCCTGCTGCTCGGCGAGCAGGGCTTCTACGACGAGATCTTCGAGCAGCTGCGCATCCCGTACGAGCCGGTGCGCTGGGCCGTGGACAACCAGGTCGACATCGACCTGCAGGTCAACAAGGTCGCCCGCATCCAGCACCTGATCAACTCCTACCGCGTGCGCGGCCACCTGATGGCCGACACCAACCCGCTGGAATACGTCCAGCGCAAGCACCCGGACCTGGACATCAAGTCCTACGGCCTGACCCTGTGGGACCTGGACCGCGAGTGGATCTCCGGCGGCCTGGGCGGCAAGGACCGCGCCCAGCTGCGCGACATCCTGGGCATCCTGCGCGACGCCTACTGCCGCACCATCGGCACCGAGTACATGCACCTGCAGAACCCGGTAGAGCGCGAGTGGTTCCAGTCCAAGCTGGAGCGCGGCTACGCCAAGCCGACCCGCGAAGAGCAGCTGCGCATCCTGTCCAAGCTGAACTCCGCCGAGGCTTTCGAGACCTTCCTGCAGACCAAGTTCGTCGGCCAGAAGCGCTTCTCGCTGGAAGGCGGCGAATCGCTGATTCCGCTGCTTGACGCCATCATCTCCGACGCCGCCGACGAGCAGCTGGACGAGGTGGCCATCGGCATGGCCCACCGCGGCCGCCTGAACGTGCTGACCAACATCGCCGGCAAGACCTACGCACAGGTCTTCCGCGAATTCGAAGGCACCGCCACCCCGGGCTCCGTCCAGGGCTCCGGCGACGTGAAGTACCACCTGGGCACCGAGGGTTCCTACACCTCGGACGCCGGCAACGAGACCAAGGTGTACCTGGCGGCCAACCCGTCGCACCTGGAAGCCGTGGATCCGGTGCTCGAGGGCATCACCCGCGCGAAGCTGGACCGCCTGGGCTCGGGCAACGCAGTGCTGCCGATCCTGGTGCACGGCGATGCCGCATTCGCCGGACAGGGTGTGGTCTCCGAGGTTTTGGCCATGAGCCAGCTGCCGGGCTACAAGACCGGCGGCACCGTGCACGTGATCGTGAACAACCAGATCGGCTTCACCACCGCGCCGTCCTCCTCGCGCTCCTCGGTCTACGCCTCCGACGTGGCCCGCACGGTGCAGGCCCCGATCTTCCACGTCAACGGGGACGACCCGGAGGCAGTGGTGCACGTGGGCCAGCTGGCCTTCGAGTACCGCCAGAAGTTCGGCAAGGACGTCGTCATCGACCTCATGTGCTACCGCCGCCGCGGGCACAACGAGGGCGACGATCCGTCGATGACCCAGCCGATCATGTACAACCTGATCGAGGCCAAGCGCTCGACCCGCAAGCTGTACACCGAGGCCCTCGTCGGCCGCGGCGACATCACGCAGGAAGAGGCCGACAACGCACTGGCGGAGTACAAGGCCAACCTGGAGCGCATCTTCGCCGAGACCCACGCGGCGCAGACCTCGCCGATCCCGATCATCACCCCGGGCTCGACCATCAACGACCTGGAGAAGCCGTTCGCCCAGGCCGCAGACGAGAACACCATGGACGGCGCCCGTCCATCGGCGATCTCCGCGCAGACCCTGGCCCACATCGGCGACGCCCACTCGGCGATCCCGGAGGGCTTCGTGATGCACACCAAGCTGAAGTCGCTGCTTGAGCGCCGCACCAAGATGTCCCGCGAAGGCGGCATCGACTGGGGCTTCGCCGAGCTGGCAGCCCTGGGCTCGCTGTCCATGGAAGGCGTGCCGGTCCGCCTGGCAGGCCAGGACTCGCGCCGCGGCACCTTCGTGCAGCGCCACGCGGTCTTCCACGACCGCGAGAACGACACCGAGTGGTACCCGCTGAAGAACCTGTCCGAGGACCAGGCATCGATGTGGATCTACGACTCGCTGCTCTCCGAGTACGCCGCACTGGGCTTCGAGTACGGCTACTCCGTGGAGCGCCCTGACGCGCTGGTCATGTGGGAAGCGCAGTTCGGCGACTTCGTCAACGGCGCCCAGACCGTGATCGACGAGTTCATCTCCTCGGCCGAGCAGAAGTGGTCGCAGTCCAGCTCGCTGGTCATGCTGCTGCCGCACGGATACGAGGGACAGGGCCCGGACCACTCCTCGGCCCGCATCGAGCGCTTCCTGCAGCTGTGCGCAGAGAACAACATGGTGGTGGCCCAGCCATCCACCGGCGCCAACCACTTCCACCTGCTGCGCCGCCAGGCCTACGCCCGTCCGCGCAAGCCGCTGATCGTGTTCACCCCGAAGCAGCTGCTGCGCCTGAAGGCGGCCGCCAGCGCGGTGGAGGACTTCACCAGCGGCGGCTTCCAGGAAGTCATCGGCGACGCCTCGATCACGGATGCGAACGCCGTGGACAAGGTGCTGCTGTGCTCGGGCCGCGTGTACTACGACCTGCTGGCCGCACGCACCAAGGCCGGGGACTCGAAGACCGCGATCGTCCGCGTCGAGCAGCTCTACCCGGCACCGGTCGAGCAGATCGCCGCCGAGCTGGCCAAGTACCCGAACGCGACCGCGAGCTGGGTCCAGGACGAGCCTGCGAACCAGGGCCCATGGCCGTTCTTCGGCCTGTACGTGGCACCGAACCTGGACCAGAAGATCAACCTGGTCTCGCGTCCGGCATCGGCCGCCACCTCGGCCGGCACCGCCAAGCGCCACGAGGCTGAGAACGCGGTGCTGATCCAGCAGGCCTTCGCCCGCTAGTCCGCCCCGCGTCTGCATCGCATACCCCGACCGGCGAACCGGCTCCCTTTCCAGGGGGCATGGTTCGCCGGTCTAGGTGTTTAATGGGGTGCGACATCCCCGAGCACACGCTGCAACACTGATAATGTTGACAGCGATTCACCTTATTACCCAACGAAAGGCCGCCAAGTTGGAGTTACGCACCATCCGCATTACCGCAATCGGTGATGAACTTCTGGCAGGCCACGGCGACCCGCGGGGCCTGGGCTGGTTCGGCCGCGTCATGGCCCGCACCCAGGACCCGGCCCTGCGTCTGCAGTCCTTCGTGCTCGCCGCCCCCGCCGAGGGCTCCGAAGCCCTGGCCGAACGCTGGCTGGGCGAAGCCTCGCGCCGGTTCAGCGACCAGTTCGAGAACCGCCTGGTGATCGCGCTGTCGGACCGCGACGTCGACCTGGGCGTCAGCACCGCGCGCAGCCGCCTGAACCTGGCCAACATCCTCGATTCGGCCTCCCAGATGAACATCAAGGCACTGCTGGTCGGCCCCGCCCCCGGCTTGGACGACGCGCGCAACGACCACGTGGCCGAGCTGAACCGCGTGTACGCTGACGTGGCCATGCGCCGCAACCACCACTACGTGGACACCTTCGCCCCGCTGCGCACCCACGCCCAGTGGCGCGCGGACCTGAACGCCTCCGGCGGCGTGCCGGGGCAGGCCGGCTACGGGCTGATGGCGTGGCTGGTGCTGCACCGCGGCTGGTACTCCTGGCTGCAGCTGCCCGAGCCCAGCGCAGGCTAGCGGCGGCGCCTCGGCGAGACCCGGCCCACGCGGGCCCCGTTAGGCTTTTGCCACCGGAATGTGAAAGACTATTAGTCGGCTCGATACCCATCGAGCAGTTTGAAATGATCCCTCTAAGGAGTCACCATGTCGAAGCGCGCTCGTAAGCGTCGCGATCGCAAGCGTGGCGGTGCCAACCACGGCAAGCGCCCAAACAGCTAAGCGATGCGAACAGACGAAGAACCCCGTACCACTCGAAATCTTTCGAGCGATACGGGGTTCTTTCCACGTTCCGGTGCGCGCCGCGCCGGATGCTAGTGGCCGGATTCGATCCTGATCTGCGAGATCCGGGTGATGATGTTGGCCTTGAGCTGTTCCGGGGCGTGCTCCTGGCAGCTGCGGCGCACCACCGAGCGGATGATGCACTCCAGATCGTACTGCTCGGCGCACTCCGGGCAGTGGTCCAGGTGGGCCTTGACCTCTTTCAGGTCGGCCAGCGTGAGGGCGCCGTCGAGGTACTCGTAGATGCGCACGATGCGCGCGTCGGAGCAGTCCCCCAAAGAATTGCAGTCCATCTTACTTCGTCCCTCCATCGACCTGGGCTGCGGGGTTGGCCGCCGCCTGGATTCCGCGTTCTGCGGCGTAGTCCGCCAGCAGTTCCCTCAGTTGCTTGCGCCCGCGGTGCAGCCGCGACATGACCGTGCCGATCGGCACCCCGAGGATCTCCGAGGCTTCCTTGTAGCTGAAGCCCTCGACGTCGACGAAGTACACCGCCAGGCGGAAATCCTCGCCAATGGACTGCAGGGCCGCCTTCACATCCGAATCCGGGAGGTGGTCCAGCGCCTCGACTTCGGCCGAGCGCAGGCCCGTGGGCGAATGCTCCATCGCCTGGGCCATCTGCCAGTCCTCCACCGTGTCCGTGCTGGTGCGCAGCGGTTCGCGCTGGCGCTTGCGGTACAGGTTGATGTAGGTATTGGTCAGGATCCGGTACAGCCAGGCCTTCAGATTCGTGCCCGGCTTGTACTGGTGGAAGGCTGAATACGCCTTCGTGTAGGCCTCCTGGACCAGGTCCTCGGCATCCGACGGGTTGCGCGCCATGCGCAGCGCGGCAGAATACAACTGGTCCACGTAGACCAGCGCGTCCCGCTCAAAGCGCTCGCGGCGCTGCGCCTCGGACTCGGCGCCCGCATCGGGAAGGTTCGCGTCCACACTCTCGTTAGTCATCGCCCTCGAGTCTACGCGCTGTCCGGGGTTTCCGGACAGGGAACGCCCCGGACGCCGGGTCTCCTGCGCGGGGCCTCCGGCGCCTGCCAGGGTGCTGATGTCTTCAATCGTCGTCACACTCAGTTCAACGAACGGCGTCCAACCCTTATTCCCGCGCCGATCTCGGCTAGGATTTAAGCAGGCGGGACGGGGCGATGAACGCCCCGGCAGGCGCCAGAACATCCCATGCTCCGACGCCGCAGCAGCCAGGCCCCACAGTTAGGATCAGCCCCATCAACACCGCACCCAGCACTGGAACCACCCCTTCGCACCATGTCGAGCCGCAGTGGTGGCCCGCCCCCTTCGCCGCCGCGCCGCTGGACGCGACGGTGCTCGTGCCGGCTTCCAAGTCGCTGACCAACCGGTATCTGATCCTCGCCGCGCTGGCCTCCTCCCCCTCCACGATCCACAACACGCTGATCAGCCGCGACACCGAGCTGATGCTCAACGCCTTGGAAGCCTTCGGCGTGCAGCTGGAGCGCACCGCGCAAGCCGACGGCTCCACCACCGTGCGCGTGGTGCCTCCGGAGCGGCTGGCGGCCGGGCCGCTGACGGTGCAGTGCGGGCTGGCCGGCACCGTGATGCGTTTCGTCCCGGCGCTGGCCGCCGTGGCCGGCGCGCAGGCCGACTTCGACGGCGACGCGGCGGCCCGCGTGCGCCCGATGGCCCCGGTGCTCGACGCCCTGGCAGGGCTCGGGGTGCAGTTCAGCTTCCACGGGGCCCCCGGCATGCTGCCCTTCACCATGGACGCGCGGCGGCTTGAGGCCGGCGCCGACGTGCAGATCGACGGTTCGGCCAGCTCCCAGTTCATCTCCGCTATGCTGCTGGCCGCCCCGGCGCTGCCCGGCGGGCTGCGCCTGCGCGCCGCCGAAGGCCCGCTGGCCTCGCCGGACCACATCGCGATGACCGTGGCCACGCTGCGCGAACTCGGCGCCGTGGTGGACCTCGATGAGGACGGGCGCGGCTGGAGCGTGCAGCCGCAGCGGATTGCGGGCTTCACCGTCACCGTGGAGCCCGACCTGTCCAACGCCGGGCCGTTCCTGGCCGCCGCGCTGGCCACCCGCGGCGTGGTGCGCGTGCCGTTCTGGCCGGCCACGACCACCCAGGTGGGCGGCAAGTGGGTGCAGATCCTCCAGGCCATGGGCGCGCAGGTGTCCCTGGGCGCGGATTCGGTGCTCACCGTGCGCGGCACCGGGCCGATCCGCGGCATCGAGTACGCGGATGCCTCCGAGCTGGCCCCGACCCTGGCCGCGCTGTGCGCGCTGGCCGACTCCCCCAGCAAGCTGACCGGCATCGGGCACCTGCGCGGGCACGAAACCGACCGGCTGGCCGCGCTGCAGGCCGAACTGGGCAAGGTGGGGGTGCAGGTAACCGTCACCGACGACGGGCTGGAGATCACCCCGGGCCCGCTGAGGCCCGGCGACCTCGACAGCTATGAGGACCACCGCATGGCCACCGCCGGCGCCCTGCTGGGCCTGGCCATCGACGGGGTGCGGGTGGAAAACATCGCCACCACCTCCAAGACCATGCCGGACTTCCCGAAGCAGTGGGCGGCGATGGCGGCCACCGCCGCGAACCCGGCCGCGGAAGGCTCCCGCTGATGCGCTACTCCGACTACGACGAATCCTCGGTCCGCGTCCGCCCGAACAAGAAGGGCTCGCGCCCGCGCACCAAGGACCGCCCGGCCCATGAGAAGGCGGTGATCGGGCGCATCATCACCGTGGACCGCGGCCGCTACACGGCGATCCTCGACGAGGACACCGCCGCCGAGCGCATCGTGATCGCCGCGCGCGCCCGCGAGCTGCGCCGCCAGGCCATCGTGCCCGGGGACATGGTCGCACTGGTCGGGGACACCTCCGGCAAGCCCGACACACTGGCGCGGCTGGTGCGCATCGAGGAGCGCAGCACGCTGCTGCGCCGCAGCGCCGACGACACCGACGCCACCGAGCGGGTGGTCGTGGCGAACGTGGACAAGCTGGTCATCGTGGTCGCCGCCGCCAACCCGGAACCGCGCACCGGCTTCGTGGACCGCGCGCTGGTCGCCGCCTACGACGCCGGCATCCAGCCGGTGCTCTGCGTGACCAAGGCCGACGTGGCCGACCCTGCCGAGTTCCTGGCGCACTACGAGGGCCTGGAGCTGCCGGTGGTCATTTCCCGCACCACCGCCGCGGAGGCCTCCGGCATCGACGCGCGCAGCGCCGACGGGGCGAGCGCCCGGCTGGACTCCGCGGCGCTGGAGCAACTGCAGGGCATGCTCGCCGGCTGCGTCTCGGTGGTGCTGGGCCATTCGGGCGTGGGCAAGTCCACCCTGGTCAACGCCCTGACCGGCGCCGAGCGCGCCACCGGGCACGTCAATGCCGTCACCGGGCGCGGACGCCATACCTCCTCCAACGCGCTGGCGCTGCGCCTGGGCGACACCCCCGGCTCCTGGCTGATCGACACCCCTGGCATCCGCTCCTTCGGGCTGGGCCTGGTGGACCCGGAGAACATCCTGGCCGCCTTCGAGGACCTGGCCGACATCGCCACCGGCTGCCCGCGCGGCTGCACCCACGCCGCCGGCGAGGCAGGCTGCGCCCTGCAGGCCTGGGCCGACGACGAATCCACCGGCGCCCAGGCCGCCGCCCGGCTGGCGTCCTACCGCCGGCTGGTCACCACCGAGGAAACTACGCACGAAAAGGAGCTCGGCGCGCACTAGCGCCGCACCACCATGGCTGAATACACCCTGCAGCAGGATCTCGACTTCGCCCTCGCGCTGGCCGACAAGGTCGACGCGTTCACCCTGGCCCGCTACGGCGCCAACGACCTCAAGGTCGAGACCAAGCCTGACATGACCCCGGTCTCCGACGCCGACCGCGGCGCCGAGCAGCTGATCCTCGCGCAGCTGGCCGAGCACCGCCCGGAGGACTCCGTGCTCGGCGAGGAGTTCGGCGTGCACGGGGACTCCTCGCGCCGCTGGGTCATCGACCCGATCGACGGGACCAAGAACTTCGTGCGCCGCGTGCCGGTGTGGGCCACGCTGATCGCGCTGCTTATCGACGACGAGCCGGTGCTCGGGGTCATCTCCTCCCCGGCGCTGGCCCGCCGCTGGCACGCGGCCACCGGGCTGGGCGCGTTCGTCACCGAGCCGGGCGCCGAGGTCGGCTCCACCGCCACCCGCCAAATCAGCGTCTCCGGGGTGAGCGAGCTGTCCGACGCGTCGCTGTCCTACGCCTCCCTGAACGGCTGGAAGGATGCCGGCAAGCTCGACGGGCTGCTTGAGCTGCTGGAGACCGCCTGGCGCACCCGCGGCTACGGCGACTTCTACTCCTATGCGCTGCTGGCCGAGGGCGCGGTGGACGCCGCGTTCGAACCCGAACTGGAGCTCTACGACATGGCGGCCCTGGTGCCGGTGGTGCGCGAGGCAGGCGGGCGCTTCACCTCCGTCGCCGGCGAGGAAGGCTGCCATGGCGGCAACGCGCTGGCCACCAACGGCGCGCTGCACGAGATCATCCTGCCCTACCTGAACCGCTAGCCGCCCATGCCCCGCAACCGCGACCCGCGCGCGCTGACCACCAGCGAAGAGGACTACCTCAAGGCCCTGTACCTGCTCACCGAGTGGGAGGACACCGAGGTGAGCACCGGCGCACTGGCCGACCAGCTGGGCCTGACCCCCGCCTCGGCCACCCCGATGGTCCAGAAGCTGGCAGCGAAGTCGCTGGTGCACCACGTGCCGCGCGGGGCCATCACGCTCAGCGAGACCGGGCGGCGCGAGGCGCTGCGCATGGTGCGCCGCCACCGGCTGCTGGAGACCTTCCTGCGCGACGAGCTGGGCTACGGCTGGGACGAGGTGCACGACGAGGCCGAAGCGCTGGAGCACACCGTGACCGACCGCTTCATCGACGCGCTGGACCAGCGCCTGGGCCGGCCGCAGCGCGACCCGCACGGGGACGCGATCCCCGCCGCCGACGGCACGCTGCCTGCCAGCCGGGCGGTGCGCCTCGACCGCTTCACCGGCGGCGCCGCGATCGTGGACCGGATCAGCGACGAGGACCCCGACTTCCTGCGCCGGGCCAGGGACCGCGGGCTGGTGCCCGGCGCGACGATCACCCTGCCGCACGGCCTGGACTACGTGGACGCCTCGCTGGTCTGGGTGCGCCCGGCCTGAGCGCCCGGGCGTGTGCAAAAATGGTGGCAGGACCCCGCCGGCAGACAGGAGCACCCGATGACCGACAGCTCCGGCGTGCTGCTGCTCGGCGTCTGCCGGGAGCAGGATCCGTCCGCCCCGGCCCAGGCCGCCGCCCTTGCCGCGCAGCTGGGCGCCGAACTGCACTGCGCCTGGGTCGATCCCGCCCGCTACACCGTGCAGCGGCTTGCCGACGGCACCGTGCGCTCGGCGCCCATCGACCCCGAAGTGCAGGATGTAGCCGTCCAGCCGTTCCCGCCGCAGCTGAACGCGCAGCTGGCAGCGCTACTGGACCCGCTGGCGGTGCGCTGGCGGACCCATGCGCTGGCCGGGAGCCCCAGCGCAGAGCTGTCAGCCCTGGCCGAACGGATCGAGGCCCGGATGATCGTGATCGGCGCGAGACGGCCCTCGCTGCGCGCCTCCCTGCACGAACTGCTCAACGGCTCCGTGGCGGCGCAGCTCGCCCGGAACCAGCTGCGCCCGGTGCTCGTGGTTCCCGCCGCGCAGCGCTCCTGAGCCCGGGTCGTGACCGTGCCCACCGCCTCGTGCCCCCATCCGCTACCGACGAACGCTGAGCAATGACCGAAGACCTCCCCCAGCCGCTGCCCCCGGGCCCCGAGCCGGCCGACGCCCTGCGCGCGCAGCGGCGCCGGAAGCGCCGGGCGCACCTGCGACCGGGCCAGCTGCTGCTGGTGTTCCTCGGCGGCGCGGCGGCAACCGCGGGCCGCGAGGCCGTGACTCTGCTGCTCCCTGCGCTGCACGGCTTTCCGAGCGCCACCTTCGCCGTGAACATCCTCGGTGCGCTGCTGCTCGGACTGCTGCTTGAATCGCTGGACCGCGCCGGCTCCAGCCCCAAGAGCGCCCGGCGGATGCGGCTGCTGCTGGGCACCGGGTTCATGGGAGGCTTCACCACCTACAGCACCTTCGCGGTGGACGCTGCGTTGCTGCTGGGCGCAGGCTCCGTCGGCCTCGGCGTGCTGTACGCGCTGGGCTGCGTCGTGCTCGGCGCGACGGCCAGCTGGTGCGGCATCCTGCTCGGGGCCACGCGCCGCCGCCGCGGAGCCTGCGCGGAGGATGCCCGATGACCGCCACGTTATTCATCGTTTTGTGCCTGTGCGGCGGCCTCGGGGCCTGCGCCCGCTACGCGCTGGACGGATTGGTCGCCTCCCGCCTAGCAGGGTCCCTGCCGTGGGGCACGATCCTCATCAATCTCAGCGGATCGTTCCTGCTGGGCCTGCTCGCGGGCTTGGCCGCCGGCAACCTGCTTCCCGCGGCGTGGCAGCTCGCAGTCGGAACGGGGTTCCTGGGCGGCTACACGACCTTCTCCACCGCCAGCGTCGAGACTGTGCGATTGCTGCAGGCTCGCAAGCCGGTAGCCAGCGCGGCTAATGCCGTCGGCACCATGCTCGGCGCCCTCTCTGCGGCCGGGCTCGGACTGTGGGCCGCCGCATGGCTGTGCTCGTGACCGGACGGACGATTAATAAGCACGATTAAAAGACATGAGCCAGGCCTGTCGGCCTGGCTCTACTGATTGAAAACTTGGGTGGTGCGACTCAGCGTGCGGCGCGGCGGCCGCGGGCTGGTGCTGGCGACTGCGCGGACTGGGCAGTTCGGGCGCCCACCGGCTGCGGTTGTGGCCGGGGGCTGGGCTGGGGCTTGGTCCGGTCGTGCGGTACTACGTAGCCGCCGGTGGCGAGGATCAGGATCGCGCTCACGCCGGTGAGCACGAGCATGGCGATGGCCCAGATCTGCGACTGCTCGGTGAACGACCGGTCGATGCTCAACCAGAGCACATAGGAGCCGACCAGGTAGATCAGGTGGATGAGCGTGAGCCTGGTGCGCAGGCGAAGCTTGACGACGGCCTTCGGCGAGAAGAACACCGACCAGAGCGCCAGCAACGGCACCACCACCACGAGGATCGCGGGGATCGTCGGCCAGGGCACATAGGCGATGGCGGCAAGTGCCGCGGCGAACAGCAAACCGACCTCCAGCAGGAAGGCGACGGCCGCGTAGAGCGAAGAGAGGATGGGTGAAACTTTCTGGGTATTGCTCTTGCCCATGGCTGACTGCCTCACTCTAATTCCGCATGTTTTCGCCCAAGGATGCTCTCGGTATCTACTCAATTCTATGTGGTAAACAGAACGCCCGCGAGCAGGCTCGCGCGAGAGGTACAGCACCTCCAACCCGATTCCGGGCAGCAAAAGGCCCCGGAACCGAAGTTCCGGGGCCGTTGGTGGAGATGGGGAGAATTGAACTCCCGTCCGATGTAGTGTTGCCAGGTCTTCTCCGGGCGCAGTTTGCTGCGGAATTTCTCTGCCCCAGCCATCACGCAAACAAGTGGCTGGTCCGGGCACAGTTGCCTAGATATGTACCCAACAGCGGCAACAACTGCCGGATACAGTGGCTATCTAAATGACGTTAGGAACAGGGGCGATAGCATCCCCTGGCTAACGGACTGTCTGGCTGCTTAGGCAGCGAGAGCGAAGTCAGTGCGCTTAGATTCGGCACTTATTGTTTTGCAAAGAGCGTTTACGAGATAACTTTGCGTCCTCGGCCCGCTTCATCTGTCGCGACTTACACCGTCGAAACCGATCATCCCCGTATTTTGTTGTCAGTTCCGGGTTTCCCCGGATGCAACCGCACCGAAGTGCGTTAATCAATCATAGCGCACCTCCCGCTGGAACCCCAACGAGAGATGCGCCACCGATTCAGCGCGTAGCTACAGCCCGATCAGGCATGACCGCGGTTGCGCTCGCGCATGGCACGCAGTGCTTCACGGTTGTCCTGCTTCTCGCGCAGCGTCTGACGCTTGTCGAATTCGCGCTTGCCTCGCGCGATGCCGATCTCGATCTTCGCGCGCCCCGACTTGAAGTACAGGCTCAGCGGCACGATGGTCAGGCCGGCTTCGGAGATCTTGCGCTCGATCTTGGTGAGCTCCTGGCGGTGCAGCAGGAGCTTGCGACGGCGACGAGCCGCGTGGTTGGTCCAGGAGCCGTTGAGGTACTCCGGGATGTAGCAGTTCTCGATATACAGTTCGCCGCGATAGAACTGGCCGAAGCCGTCCACCAGCGATGCCTTGCCTTCGCGCAAGGACTTCACTTCGGTGCCGGTCAGCACCATACCGGCTTCGAATGTGTCGAGAATTTCATAATCGTGGCGAGCTTTGCGGTTGCTCGCGATGACACGATCTTCCTGGTTCTTCTTGGCCATGACACTCCTTGCATGTCGCGGGCGGTTTCCCGCGCACAAATATCAAGTCTAGCGTTAGAGAAGTCCCAATGGGTTCACGGCTTGGCCGTTGACAATCGTTTCGAAGTGCAGGTGGCATCCGGTGGAGTTGCCGGTTGTGCCGACGTATCCGATGACCTGGCCCTGGGAGACCTTCTGCCCGACGCTGACGGCGATCTTGGACATGTGGTGGTAGTTCGTTGCCAGCGCCTTGCCGTTGACGACGCCGTGCGAAATTGTCACCTTGTTGCCCGAGGAGCCTCCCCAGCCTGCCATCCAGACTTCGCCGTCGGCGGCTGCAGTGATCGGCGAACCGCACTGGCCTCCGAAGCCCCAATCGAGACCGGCGTGCACGTAGCCGCCGCGTCCGCCGTAGTCGATGGTGCCGGCAGGCGTCGGGCGCCAGCCGAAGCTGGACGTGATCCGGTTGCCGGTAGTCGGCTTGACCAGTCCCCAGGCGCTGGAGCCTGACGACTGCGGCGCGGCCGGAGCGGAGGTTTCCTTGGGAACGTACTTCTTTTTGGTATAGGTCTGCTTCTTGGCCTTGGCTTCCGCGGCCAGCTTGGCCTGCTGGGCCTCGTAGGCCGCTTTGCGCTTGGCTTCGGCTTCGGCCGCCTTGCGCTTGCGTTCCTGCTCTTCGCGCAGCAGGCGCTCCTGGCGCTCCTTGATATCGGCCTGCACCTGCGCGTACTCGGCCTGTTGGGCCTTCAGCTTGGCCTGGATCTGTGGCTTCTTCGCTTCCAGCTGCGCGCTGAGGGACTCGGTGCTGACAACAAGCGCATCCAGCTCGTCCTTGGCGGACTGCGCCGCATTGCGGGCGGATTCCTCCTGGGCCAGCGCTTCTTCAGCCTGTGACTTCAGCGAGGAAATTTCCTTCTCCACCGCAGCCAGTCGGACCTTGTTGTTCTCGTTGTTCGCTTTCTCCTGCGCCAGATCGTTGTAGGCGGAGTTCTGCGATTCCATGGCGCGGTTGGCCATGTCGAGGCCGTCGGCCATGGCCGTCGCCGATTCCATGTTCAGGATCATGTCCAAGCCGCCGGATACGCCGCCACGCTTGTACGCTTCGGAAGCGATCTTGGCCATGGCGTCTTCCGCCTTGGCCATTTCCGCGTTGTTCGCTTCGATCTCCGCTGCGACCTTGTCACGGGTTCCCTGGGCGCTGATCAACCGGTCATTCAGGTCCGCCACGGTTGCCTGGGCGTTGGCGACGCGGTTCTGCGCATCGGCCAATGCCGCCTGCAGGACCGGGACCTGGGACTGCTGGTCACGCAGCTTCTGGTCGGTTTCCTGGATGTCTGCATCCAGGAACTCCATGTCCTGTTCCAGGTTGTCGATGTTCTCCTGAACCTCGACCTTCTTGTCATCGAGTTCATCGGCGACAACGAGACCAGCTGGCAGTGTCAGGGCGAGAGCCATTGCTCCACCGAGAGTGGCGCGCAGGAACTTGCGCCGAACTGCGTTGGACAGCATAGGTCTCCTTAGAGAAGTGCGAAAAGCAGGTTGAACACGACACAAAGGTCGAAGTGAAGCTAAACCTTCAGGTAACGCTTCAACGTTACCACTGATGAAATTGTTGCCAAAACGATACCAATTATCAAGAGCACCGGAGCTATGAGCCAGACCTCACCGGTGGAAATGAAAGCCACTCCGACGTTCTCACTTGCGAGTTTGTCCTCAACGAGGAACTTCATCAGCAGCCAGAGCGTCCCGGAAGCCAGCACGCCGCCAATGATGGAAGCAATAACGCCCTCGATGATGAACGGAAGCTGGATTGTTGCCTTGGAAGCGCCCACCAGACGCATGATCGTGGTTTCCAGCCGTCGATGCATGGCCGACAGCTGGATCGTCGTGCCAGTGAGGAGCACGGCGCAGGCGATCATGACGATCGCCACGATGGCGGCTGCGGCAGAGGCGACGCGAACGAGCTGGAAGACCTTTTCCAGCAGTTCGCGCTGGTCGACCACCGAATCCACGCCTGCAACGGTTGAGAATGCCTCGTTGATGACCTGGTATTTCTCAGGATCGACCAGGGCGACGCGGAAGGACTCGGGCAGCTGGTCGGCCTTGACCTGGTCGACGAGCGAGGAGTTCTTGTACTGGTCAAGGAAGTTCTTGTAGGCGTCTTCCTTGGACTCGTAGGCGATTTCCTTGACGTACGGCGCGAGCTGCTCGGATTCAAGCATGGCCTTGATGGAGTTGCGCTGATCGTCGGTGACCGGCTTGCCTGCGCAATTCGGCGAAGCGCTGGTGTCGTCGCAGAGGTACACGGCGACCTCCATGCGGTCGTACCAGTAGCCCTTCATCTGGTTGATCTGCAGCTGCAGGAGCGCCGAAGCGCCGACGAAGGTCAGCGACACGAAGGTCACCAGCACCACCGAAACGACCATGACGACGTTCTGGCGCAGGCCCTTGACGGCTTCGCGCAGGATAAATCCTAGTCTCACTGGTCTTCGTCCTTCTTTTCATCCATGGCTTCAAGCGGTTCGCGCTCTTCGTTCGGCTCGGCAGAGGCATCGCCGAAGAGCAGCGCGCGGGATCCGTCCTGGTTCACCACGGTCGTCATCGGCGTGTACTGGCCCTGCGCTTCATCTCGCACAACGCGTCCGGAGCTCAGCTCGATGACGCGGTGGCGGTACTCGCTGACCAGCTCATGGGCGTGCGTCGCCATCAGCACGGTGGTGCCGTTCTGGTTGATGCGGTCCAGCACGTTCATGACTTCAATGCTGTTCTTGCGGTCGAGGTTGCCGGTGGGCTCATCGGCCAGCAGGATGGCGGGCTTGTTCACAATCGCGCGGGCGATGCCTACGCGCTGCTGCTCGCCGCCGGAAAGTTCGGTTGGCTTGCGCCGGGCTTTGTCCTCGAGGCCTACGAGCTTCAATGCGTCGGGGACCCGGTCGCGGATCTGCGCGCGGGAGGCGCCGATGACTTCCATCGCGAAGGCGACATTGTCGAAAACTGTGCGTTCGCGCAGCAGGCGGAAGTCCTGGAAGACGAAGCCGATGTTGCGGCGCAGTTTCGGCACGCGGCGGCTCGGGATGCGATTCAGGTTCTGGCCGGCCACGTAGACCGCACCGTCGGTGGCGCGCTTCTCACGCAGGACAAGGCTGAGGAAGGTGGATTTACCGGAGCCGGATTCGCCGACAAGGAACGCGAACTCGCCGCGGTTGATCTCGATGCTCACGTCGTCCAGGGCAGCGTTTTTCTGCTTGGGCTCGTAAACCATCGAGACGTTTTCGAATTTAATCATGTCTTCAATCGCCAGTTTTCGTCGGGGCGCGACCCACGAAAACCAATCTCGAGAGCAAACGTCTTCTGATGCGCCAATCAACCAAACCTTATCGGGGCGCGGCGGCCATCATGAAAGCATTCGCGGGTGTGTTGCCAGATTCATCAGCTACTAACAGCTGACCCAAATTTTGTTCCGGCCGCCCAATCCTGCACTGGCAACCAGTTTTTACCGGTCGCTGTCGCAGGATCAGCAGGCGGCCTCGGGGACGTGAGTTTTCTCAAGCATCCGGTCCCCCGGACCTGCGGAAGCGACCCGCGCCGGAGCGGGTCGCGAGGGATCGTGCGGGCTACTTGCCCGGGCGGCGCTGCGTGGCGCGCCAGCGGATGCCGGCGTCGATGAAGTCGTCGATTTCCCCGTCGAGCACTGCAGCGGTGTTTCCGACTTCATGCTCGGTGCGCAGGTCCTTGACCATCTGGTACGGGTTGAGCACGTAGGAGCGCATCTGGTCGCCCCAGGACGCCTTGACGTCGCCGGCCAGTTCCTTCTTTTGCGCGTCCTGCTCGGCCTTCTTCTGCAGCAGGATTCGGGATTGCAGCACACGCAGCGCGGCGGCGCGGTTCTGGATCTGCGACTTCTCGTTCTGCATGGACACCACGATGCCGGTCGGGATGTGGGTCATGCGCACCGCGGAGTCGGTGGTGTTCACGCTCTGCCCGCCGGGACCCGAGGAGCGGAAGACGTCGACCTTGATTTCGCTTTCCGGGATCTCGATGGAGTCGGTCTGCTCGATCAGCGGGATGACTTCCACCGCGGCGAAGGAGGTCTGGCGGCGGCCCTGGTTGTCGAACGGCGAGATGCGCACCAGACGGTGGGTGCCGGCTTCGACCGAAAGGATGCCGAACGCGTAGGGCGCGTCGATTTCGAAGGTGGCGGACTTCAGCCCGGCTTCTTCGGCGTAGGAGGTGTCCATGACGGTCGCGCTGTAGCCGCGCTTCTCCGCCCAGCGCAGGTACATGCGCAGCAGCATTTCAGCGAAGTCCGCGGCGTCGACGCCCCCGGCACCTGAACGGATGGTGACCACGGCGCCGCGGGCGTCGAACTCGCCATTGAGCAGGGTGACGATTTCCAGGTCGTCCAGCGACTTGCGGATGGCGAGCAGTTCCTTGTCGGCTTCCGCCAGGGTGTCCGCGTCGTCTTCCAGCTCCGCGAGTTCGACCAGGACTTCCAGGTCGTCGATGCGGGTGTGCAGCTTGGTCAAGCGCTCCAGTTCCGACTGGCGGTAGGAGAGCTTGCTGGTGACGATCTGCGCGCTGGCAGGATCGTCCCACAGGTCTGGGGCACCGGCTTCCTCGGAAAGTACGGCGATGTCAGCCTTGATTTGATCGACGTCGCTCACCTCCTCGATGGCGGCGAAGGTCGCGCGGAGTGAGCGGATTTCAGCGGGGAAGTCAGTATTTGCCATGGTGTTCTAAGCCTACGCCATGTGCGGTTCGGTTCAGGATTTTGCGTCGCTAGCGGCTGAGTACGGTTCGCGCGGTGGAATGCACGGTAATGGGGATCCCGGCGGGCACGATCCAGCCGATGATGGGCGGGCTGACGGTGCCGGTAAGCACGATTTCGGCGCCCTGTCCCCCGGGCAGCACGTGGACCGAGGCGATGCCCAGGTTGTCGACGCGCCCCGAAGCGCCGACGTCCGCCAGGTAGCGCCGGGCTCCTTGCTGGACCTGGTCTGCGCTGAGCTGGATGCGTGGGGCGCCGCCGTCGGCGACGAATTCGAATTCGTCCACCGCCGCCACGATGGCCCCGTCGGCCAGGGAGAGCAGCTGCCGCGCTTTGAGGTTCACCGCGCTGGCGGCAAGGACCACGGAGATGGTCAGCAGCGTGATTGCGCACAAGCCGATGGCCAGCACCAGCGACTGGCCCTCTTCGCGCCGCGCGGCCAGGCGCAGCCGGCGCAGGCTGCGGCTAGCCAAAACGGTCAACCCTTTGGGCCGCGGTGGCGTCCACGGTGAAGGCCGAGGCGGAGATGTAGTCGGAGACGAAGGGCAGCGGGACGTCCAAGCTGACGGTGACGGTCACTACCGAGCCCGGGCTGAGGCATTCGCCGCTGCAGGCGATGGCGGTCTTCGATCCGCTGAATCCGAAGTTCGCCATGGCCCGGTCGGCCGCCGCCTGCGCGTTGGACCTGGCCTGTGCCGGGTTCTCGGACACGGCGAACACTTTGGCGGCCTGGTCAGCGGCGGAGACCACCGCGTAGCTGCCGCCTTCCAGCGCCGCGGCGGCCAGCACCAGGTAGATCATCGGGATCAGCAGGATCGTGGCGGCGAAGATGAACTCCACGATCGCACTGCCCCGCTCCGCGGCGGCCGCCGTGCGACACCGGCGCAGCAGCTGGCGGCTGGCCCTAGCCATAACGCACCGCATCCGAGCTGACGCTCAGCTCCCACCCGTTGGGCAGGAAACCGATCAGCGGCACCCTGGTGTTGACGGTGACTGTCACCAGCTGGGTGCCGCCGATGGCCGTGGTTGACACGGACACGTCCCTGGCAAAGCCGGCGTGCAGCGATTCGGTGATGAGCGTGCGGGTGCGGCCTGCCGCATCGGCGGGCGAACGGTTTGCCAGCGCGCCGTAATGGGCGCCGTTGGCGGCGGCGTCGGTGAGCGTATTGCGCACGTGCAGCGCCAAGGCCAGCTGCATGATCGAGAAGGCCAGCACGATCAGCAACGTGGTGATCATGACGAATTCGGCCACGGCCGAGCCGCGTTCCCCGTCCTGCCCGAGCCTGCCGGCGCTGCCGGTACGCCGGCCCGTACGGTTGCGCATGTCGGTCCTAGCCCAACCCGGACACCCTGTCGATGGCCTGGTTGAACAAGTCCTGCAGCCGGGGTCCGGCGATCGCCAGCAGGGCGGCCACCAGCAGGGCGCTCATCAACGTGATCATGACCCATCCGGGCACGTCGCCGCGCTGGTCGCGGGCCCGGGCGGCCGCCCGGTCCCAGAGGTCCCGGCCCGCGTCGGCGACGTGCAGGCTGAGGGTGAACATCATCATGTGGAGCCGTGACATGGTGGCCCCTCCTTCGTGTAGGTGGTGCGGTGTGATGGTTTCAATGTCGGACCCGTCAATAGCTCATCTCCAAAAGCGCTAGTCCCGGGAAGATCGCGAAGACGATGGTCAGCGGCAGCACGCCGAAGATGATGGGCACCAGCATGGAGATTTCGCGTTTGCCGGCGATCTCCATCAGCTCGCGCTTGGAGGCATCGCGCACGTCCTGCGCCTGATCGCGCAGCACCTGCCCCAGGGGTGTGCCCCGTTCGGTGGCCACGACGATGGCGTCCACGAAGCGGGTCATCGCGCCGATCTGCACCCGGTCGGACATGTTGGACATGGCCTGCACCATGCTGGTGCCGGAGTGGATGTCGTTGAGCGTGTGGGTGAACTCGGCGCCGATGTCGCCGTGGCAGATGCGCGAGATGCGCTCGACCGCGCCGGTGGTCGATTCCCCGGCGCCCACGGTCAGCGCGAGCACCTCGGCGACGGTGGGGAACTGCGTCAGGATCCGGCGGGCGCGGCGCTTGACCTGCTCGCCGAGCCACCAGCCGCGCAGGAAGTAGCCCATGACCGCGCAGCCCAGCACCACCGTCACCGCCAGCGGCAGCGACACCGGCTGGCGGAAGGCCAGCAGCGCCATCAGCGCCGAACCGATGACCAGCCCGGTCAGCGCGCACAGCAGCTCTTGGGAGCGGTAGTCGACCAGGCTCAGGCGCAGCCCTGCGGCTTGCAGCCGCTTGCGCACGGTGGCCGAGGAGGGGCTGTGCACGTTGGCCAGTTTCCTGGCCTGCTGCAGCAGCGGGCGGGCCAGCTGCCACAGCGCCGGGGTGGCCGCATCCTGCTGCCAGGAATCCTGCAGCATGCGCGAGGAGCGCACGCCGACGCGGATGTGCGGGGCGACCCGGTCGGCGAAGGCCATGGGACGCCAGGCCGGAAGCCGCAGGAGCATCAGCCACAGCCCGGCCCCGAATCCCAGCCCGCACAGCGCCGCCCACGCGGTGTAGTTGTTCATGACAGCACCCGTTCCTCGATCGGCAGCGCGCCCAGCCGCAGCATCACCCGGTAGCAGAGGAAGGAGACGACCAGCCCTGCCAGCAGCACGAAGACCCCGGCCGGGGTGAGATAGGCGTCCTTCGCCGCCGGCTGGGTGCCGAGCACCAGCAGCAGGATCCACGGGGCGGCGACGGCCAGCCGGGCGGCGGAGACGATCCAGGACTGGCGGGCGGCCAGCTCGCCTCGGGTACGCACGTCGTCGCGCAGGAACGCGGCTAGCGTGGCCAGCGTCTGGCCCAGGTCGGTGCCGCCGACCTCGCGGGTGATGCGCAGCGTGGTCAGGATCTTGTCCGCCACGGGGTCCGCAAGACGTTCGCCCAGCTGGTCCAGCGCCGTGCTGAAGTTCGCGGTGGCTCGGTAGTCCAGGGCGAAGTCGCGGAACACCGGGCGCAGTGTCTCGGGTCCGACCTGCGCCAGCTGGCTGAGCGATTCGGGCAGCGACAGGCCGGCGCGGATGGCGCTGCGCAGGTGGTCGACGACCTCGGGCCACTGCTCGTGCAACGCGCTCTGGCGCTTGGCCGCCTGGTGGCGCAGGTACACCCACGGGGCCAGCACCCCGAAGATCGCGAAGACGCAGGCGAACAGCCAGGAGGCGGTCAGACCCAAGGTCAGCAGCGCGAACACCACCCCGCTGGCCAGGCAGATCAGCATGAACTTGGCCGGGCTTACCGCGGTGACCCCGGCGCGCAGCAGCGCCTGCCCGATCTTCGAGTGCCGGCTGCGGGTGCGTTCCCAGGGCGCGAACAGCAGCCAGTCGGCCAGCAATGCCAGTCCCAGCCCGCCCAGCAGCCCCAGGAAAATGCTCATGATTCCTGCCCCAGCCGCTCGGCGACGTTCAGCCCGGCCTGGTTGAACTTCTCATGCGACCAGTCAGCGCCGGAGGCCGGCACCAGCTCCCCGGCCCGGCGTTCGAACAGCGTGGAGGTTTCGATCGCCCCGCCCTCCACCCGGTTGCGCACCGCGAGGATCTCATTGACATAGCGGTTGCCGGAGGCATCGCGCACGCAGTGCACCACCAGGTCCAGGCAGGCGGCGACGGTCTTGATCGTGAAGTCGCTGGTGATGTTCGGCCCGGCCAGCAGCGGCAGCGTGCAGATCTTGATGATCGCGTCGCGGGCCGAGTTCGCGTGCAGCGTGCACAGGCCGGCCACACCAGAGTTCAGCGCAACCAGCAGGTCCAGGGATTCGGCCTCGCGCACCTCGCCGACGATGATGCGGTCAGGGCGCATGCGCAGCGCCTCCTTGACCAGCCGGCGCATCGTGATTTCGCCGGTGCCCTCCAGATTCGCCAGCCGCGTCTGCATCGCCACGACATCGCGCAGCACCAGGTTCAGTTCGAAGATCTCCTCGATGGTGATGACCCGTTCGCGCGACCCGATGGAGGAGGACAGCGCGTTGAGCATGGTGGTTTTGCCGGCCTGGGTCGGCCCGGTGACGATGACGTTCAACCCGGCGGAGATCGCCCAGCCCAGGTAGGTGGCCGCCGCGGGGCTGAGCGACTTGAGATCCACCAGGTCTTCGAGCCGGGCGGCCCGGGCGATGAACTTGCGGATGTTCACCGCCCAGTGCTCGTGGGTGATGTCCGGGATGACCACGTGCAGCCGGGAGCCGTCGGGCAGCTGGCAGTCCACGAACGGCTGGGACAAATCCAGCCGCCGCCCGGAGGACTTGAGCATGCGTTCGACCAGTCCGGCGACCTCCGCGGCGTCCAGCCTGATGTGGGTCAGCTCGCTTTGCCCGCCGCGGGCGCAGAACACCTGGTGCGGGGAGTTGATCCAGATTTCCTCCACGCTCGGATCGTCGAGCAGCTGCTGCAGGGCGCCGAATCCGGCGACGTTGTCGTAGACCGTGCGCCGGGCCTGCTCCAGAGATCCCAGGGCAGGGACCGCGCCGAGCAGCGCGCGTTCGTCGTAGTCCCGCACGACGTCCTCGATCAGCGACTTCATCAATGCGGGCTGCTTGGCAGGGTCCAGGCCGCGGCGTCGGACCAGCTCTCGCACTTCATCTTCCACGATGGACAGGGCATCCACGTCAAGATCCTTCGGGCCTTGTGGGAGTTCGGCGTTCCCGGAATTCTCGGGGTCCATCGGCGAGCGCGCGGCCGGTGCAGCGGTGGGCCTCGGGACCGGCCCGAGCCCTATTTCTGGATATGTCTGTGGAGCCTAGCCCCGACGCCAAGTCCTTTCAAGACGTTTCGCGAATTTGTGGATAAAGCTACTGGCGGTTATCCCCAGTCCGGCTTTCGCCGGCCCGGTAAAAGCGGTGGTCGTGATGGGCTGGTCAAACTGCTGGACGCGGCCGGGCTGGGAGGGAAGATGCTGCATTATGAACTGCTGCTGTCCGCGCGCACGCTGCTCAATCCCCGGCAGCTGCTGCTGCGGGTCTCCTCGGCCCTGGACGGCCCGCAGCTGGCGTCGGTGCTCGACGAGCAGGTGCCGGGCACCCGCTGGTACGTGGGATCGACGCCGCTGGCGGATCTGGGAGCGCTGGTTCCGGGAAGGCCGCTGCTGCTGGCCGATGTCCCGGGCCCCGGTTTCGCGGCGTCGGCCGGCAGCACGCGGTTGAAGTTGTTCGTCCCCGAGGGGCCGGATGCCGGGGCCTGGATCGAGTTGGAGCGAGGCGCCTACGACATCGGCCGCGGCGCGCCGCTGCGCCTGGGCGATCCGCAGGTTTCGCGGGTGCACGCCCACCTGCTGGTCGACGAGCGTTCCCTGCGTGTGCGGGCGGCTGGCGGACAGCGGCTGCTGGTGCTCTCCGACCGGGGTGCGGTGCCGGTTCGCGGGGAGGTGGAGCTGCATGCGGGCAGCCGGATCCAGCTTGGCGGCACGGTGTTGGAGGTCGGCGATCCCGCGCGCACCGAGGCGGGTTTGGCGGTGGAGGACGGCCAGCCCCAGTTCAGCCTCCCGCCGCGTCCCGAGCTGGGCCGGTTGGTGACGCTGTGCGTGGCCGCGCTGGTCCCGGTGCTCTCCGGGGTGCTGCTGGCGGCGCTGACCGGGTCCATGCTGTTCCTTGCGGTCACCGGGCTCTCCGCGCTGCTGGGTGTGGTCCCTGCGGCGCAGCTGCTCGGCGAGCGCCGCCGGTGGAAACGCACGGTGCGTGACCAGCAGCGCAGTATGGTGCAGGCGCGCGGCCGTTTCGCCTGCCCGCTGGGGGTCGCAGTGGTCGCTGGCATCGACCGGGCGCAGCTGGGGGTGCTTCCCGCGGGGCTGCCTCCCCTGGTGTTCGGCCGCGGCAGCTGGCAGCTTCCGGGAGGGAAGCCTCCCCGGGAGGGCGGCGCCCGGAGGATGCGCAGGGTGCCCGGCGGTAGGCGCTCTGCTCGCAGGATCGCCGGCGTCCCGGTCTTCGCGCCGGCCGCCGCGCAGGTGTGGCAGTTGCGCGGCGGCGACGACCCGGCGGTGGACCGCCTGCTGGCTGCGCTGCTGGCCAGGTTCCTGCCGCACGTGGCCGCCGGCCGCATCGAGCTGGTCGTCGATCCGTCGGTCACCCGGCTTCCGGCAGAGCTGATGCTGTTGCCGCATGCACGTCAGGGCACCGCCGGGCAGCTGGCTCGGCACGCTGAGCCGGCTCCCGGTGCCGCCGGGGCATCGGGCGGTCTCGGGAACACGGCAGCGCCGGAACCGATGATCGAACGGATTTTCCTGACCATGCTCAGCCCGGTCCGGCTGCCGCGCACCTTGGTGATCAGCCTTCATCCGGTGCCCGCGGCGCAGTGCGACTACTGGGTTGATCCGGTGGGTTGCCGCGCCCAGCTGCCCGACGGGAGCCTGCATCTGGAATCGCCGGACCGCTTGGATGCGGGGAGGCTGGCCCGGATCGTCCAGGCCTGCCTGGCGCTCCGCCCGGATGAACCCGCGCCAGCCGGGCCGCCGCCGGAGCAGGCAAGATTGGCCGCGGTGATCGGAGAGGATGATTCCCATGGGCAGCAGCTGCTGGACTTCGACGCGGACGGGCCGCATGTGCTGGTGTGCGGCACCACCGGGTCGGGCAAGTCCGAGGCCTTGCGGCGGATCATCGCGGATCTGGCCGGCCGGTGCAGCCCCGAGCAGCTGGCGTTCGCCCTGGTCGACTTCAAGGGCGGCGCGGGCTTGGCGGTTTTCGAGCCGCTGCCCCACGTGCAGCTGTCGGCCAGCGACCTGGATGCCGCCGGAGCCCAGCGGACCTTGGCGCAGCTGGAGCGGGAGGTGGCCCGCCGTGAACGCCTGCTGGCAGCGCATCGTTGCAGCGACCGCTCGGAGTACGTCCGGCTGGCCGATGTGCCCGCGCTGCCCCGGCTGCTGGTGGTGGTCGACGAATTCAGGGTGTTCACCGAATCCCTGCCCGAATCCGCCGCGCGCATTGACCGGCTGGCGGCGGTCGGCAGGTCCTTGGGCATCCATCTGCTGCTGAGCACCCAGCGGGCCGCCGGCTCGCTGTCCGGGCAGACCCGCGCGAACCTGAACACCGTCATTGCGTTGCGGGTCCACGACGCGGCCGAGTCCATGGAACTGGTCGGTTCCCCGGCCGCCGCCCGGCTGTCCGGCCCGGGCAGCGCGATCATCGCGGGTTCCGGTCATGCCAACCGCCAGGTCCAGTTCGCCCTGGCGGTCAGCCCCGCCCCGCACGGGAGCGTTGCCGAACGCGGCCCCGGGAACCTGGTGCTGCATCCCGTGGGAAGCTTCGGCCGGCCTGATCCCGAGGCGGAGGGACAGGCCCTGCGCCGGCAGGTGCGCCTGCTGGCCGAACGCTGGGAGCATTCGCACCTTCCACCGTGCCCCTTTGCCCCGCAGCTGCCGCCGCCCCAGAGTGCGGCGCCGTTGCCGGAGCAGTGGGAGGGCGCCGAGGGCGGCACCATCTACTGCGGAGTCGTCGACAACCTCGCCGCGGGCCGGCTGGAGGACTTGAGCGTAGATCCAGCCCGCGGCCAGGGATTGCTGGTGTGCGGCGTCCCGGAGGCCGGCGGCCGCCGCCTGCTCGAGGGGTTCGCCCGCCTGGAGCGCCGGATCCTGTGCTTCGGCGAGGCCCTGTTCCCGGATCCCGCCTTAATGCCCGGGGTGCGCACCGTGGGTGGAGAAGACCAGTATCAATTCCTGGAAGCGCTCGACTATCTTGAGTCGCTGCCCCCTGACCGCCTGACGCTGGTGCTGGTGCACGGCATCGCCCGGCTGCAGTCCCAACTGGATCCGGCAGTCTTCCAGCGATTCGACCAGGCGCTCATCGAACTGTTGCGGCATGGAGCTTCGGCGCCGGCGCAGCTGGTCCTGCTGGCCGACCGCGACCTGAATCTGCTCAAGGCCGCCGGGCTGTGCGCCGAGCAATGGTACTTCCCGCTTAATGCCACCGATTCCCTGCGCATGTCCTGGCCCAAGCTTCCGCCTTCCAGCCAGTTGCCAGGCCGAGGGGTCAGGTTCAGTCCCGCCAACGGGCCGATGACCATCCAGTTGACGGCCGTAACCGCCAAGCAGGAACCGGATTGCCTGCCCGGGACTTTGTGGCCCGCGCGGCAGCCGTTCGTGGGCGATGGGAATCCGCGCGATCTTGCGGTGGGGCGGACCGCATTCACCGGGCAGGCTTTCGGCTTCGACCAACCCCAAACGGCACTGGCCATCTGCCCTCGCGAACGCGACAGGCAGGAGCTCGCTGCCTTCCTGGCCGAACGCTGGCAGGCGGCCATGGTGGATGGCGCCGCGCCCTGGCTGCGCTGGGTCCAGGAGTTCGAAACTGAAGGCGCGGGACCTGCAGCGCCAACGATCTGCGTCGTGCTGCACGACACCACCGACCCCAGGCTTGCCGAGCTGCGCCAGCGAACCGCCGCGCTGGGCACCCTGGCGGTGCTGTTTCTCCCTCCCTCGGCCAGGCTCGCCTACGATCTGGGGTTGCCGGGCATGATGCTCGATGACCGGCAGGCGATTGCCGTGGAGGCATGCCATCCGCAGGACCTGTTGCCGCTGGCCTGGCGCCCGCTGCCTCCTGCGGCAGGCCGCGGCTCGTGCGGGAAAAGGCAATGGCGCGCGATCGCCGGCTTTGCCGGGCAACCACGCGCCATCATCATCGGGCCATGACTACTGCGAGGGACGGTCTCCGAGGAATTGAGTGGTCTTCGGCGCGAACAGCAGCACTACGGTCGTTCCGGCCACAATGATCGACAAAACCGCCGCGGAAATGACGATCGGCATATCGGACTGGAAGAAGGAGACCGAGAGGATCAACTGGAACAATTGCCAGACGATGATCGGGGCTCGGGTGTACGCCCTGCCGCGGAAGAAGTTGATGGCCACCGAGCCCTGCCAGATGGCCAGGAAGAGGCACAGCGCAAGCATGAAAAGACGTCCGCCGATGTTCACCACGCCATCCGAGGTGAGGTGGATGGCGTAGTCGACGGCGTAGGCAAGCACCGCCAGCGCCTCGAACATCACCAGTGCTGCGACGGCAATGACACTGCTCGGACGCGGGATTTTAGTTTCTTCGTTGCTCACCCCAACCATTTTCGTTGAGGCGCTTGCGGAACTCAAACGACAGCGCCGCAACGGGCTTGTAGCCCCTGCCACATCCGCGTCAACTAGCCTAAGCCTAGGCCGATTTCCATGTGAGAAAGCACTCAGGCAATACGACATATTTCGCATCACTGACCCTTGTTTACTTTCTCGTAACATGAAAACCTTATGTGGTTGGCAAAACGATGACCCCGTCGTTCACGTCCGACGATGCGAAAAGCACTACGGCATTAACACCGTCCCCCGCTGACCTTTCCAAGGCGGGGCGTTCGTGTGTTCAGATCATGAGCATTTCGTCCCCCCTCAAAGATTTCAAGGAGCATCAATAAGCATGGATTGGCGTAGCCGCGCGGCGTGTCTGGATAAGGACCCGGAACTTTTCTTCCCGGTGGGTAACACCGGTCCGGCCCTCTTACAGATCGAAGAGGCCAAAAGCGTCTGCCGTCGGTGCGAAGTGACCGAAACCTGCTTACAGTGGGCCATCGAGTCCGGTCAGGACGCTGGTGTGTGGGGTGGAATGAGCGAAGACGAACGTCGCGCTCTGAAGCGCCGCGCTGCACGTGCCCGCCGCGCATCCTAAGAGACCGCTCACGAGGTAGATCTCGCAACCCGGGAAGCTGCACGAAATCCGCCAGAGGTAGACACCACTGGCGGATTTCGGCTTTAAACCGGAAATTCTCAGGTCGGCTGGGTACATTAAAAGGTAGTAAGCATGTTCGAAAGGAGCAGTGGGTGAATCACGCCTATGCGGCGCGCCATCCCAAGTCAGGAGTGCGTGCACCATGAGCCCTGCTCTTGCCGACCCCAATCTGGGTACGACCCTCGATGACCGTTACCGCATCGACCACCTGCTCGCGCTGGGCGGGATGTCCAGGATCTACCGCGCCATGGACAAGCGCCTGCACCGCGCGGTGGTCGTGAAGATCCTGAACGACAACTTCGCCAGCGAGTCCACCGTCCGCGAGCGCTTCGAATCAGAAGCCGTGATCGCAGCGAACATCACCCACCCGAACGTGGTGTCGATCCGCGACCACAACGTCACGGACAACATCGTCTACCTGGTGATGGAGTACGTCCGCGGACGCAACCTCGACCAGGTGATCTCCGAACGCGGTCGGTTCACGCCGCGCCAGATGCTCAGCGTGCTGGAGCAGGTCTGCCACGGGCTGGGCGCCGCCCACTCCGAAGGCATCATCCACCGCGACATGAAGCCAGCGAACGTGCTGCTGGCGGATACCGGCGAGGTCAAGGTGACCGACTTCGGGCTGGCCCGCGCGGCCAGCGCCCACACCCAGTCCGCAACGCTGGTGGCCACCCTTTCCCATGTCTCCCCGGAGCTGGTCTCCGGCGCACCGGCCGATTCGCGCAGCGACATCTATGCGGTCGGCATCATGATCTACCAAATGCTCACCGGGCGCCTGCCGTATTCGGAAACCAATGCGGCCGCGCTGATGAAGCACCATCTGGACTCCCCCATGCCGCTGCCCTCGGATGTCGTGCCCGGGCTGGCCACCGATCTGGACGAGCTGGTGCAGTGGTGCACCGAGAAGGACCCCGAGAAGCGGCCGCAGAACGCCGAGCTGCTGCTGGACGAGGTCATCCAGATCCGTTCGACGCTCAGCGAAGAGCAGCTGGACTTCGACGCGGACACGCTGGGTGGCATCGAGGACCTGACCCCTGGCTCCATGGCACACATGCCCACCACCGTGCAGCAGCGCCTGGACGACTGGCAGCGCGAGCGCGAAGAAGCCCGCGAACGCCGTTGGCAGCTGCAGGGAACCGGCGCCACGGCGGACGGCTATTCGCTGGACGCGCAGCCCGATCAGGAAGAGACCACCATCATCGCCGCGTCGGATGCCACCGAGGTGCTGGATCTGCGCGATGCGCAGGCCACCGTGGTCCACGCCCCAACGGCCGGCGCAGGCTCCCCTGGAGCAGATGCCACCGCCGCCTACTCGCGGACAGACATCGAAACCTTCGGCGCCGATGAGCCCAACGAGCAGGATCCACAGCCGGCCGCGCGCTCCCCGCGCGGCGAGAAGCGTGCCACCAAGGCGGCGCAGAAGCAGTGGCGCAAGGAAGCCCAGGTGCCCACGCACCGGCTGCGCAAGCCCAGGACCGCAGCGCAGAAGACCGGGTTCATCGCGGCATGGGTGCTGATCGTGGCGCTGGTGGCCGCCGCAGGCTGGTTCTTCGGGCGCGGCCCCGGAACGGTGATCCGCATCCCGTCGCTGAACGGCCTGCTGCAGGAACAGGCGGTTTCGCAGATGTCCGAGCAGGGCGTCCCGGTCAGGCTCGGCTCCGCCTTCGACGACGAGATCGCCATCGGGCGCGTCGTCGATTCGCATCCGGCCAGCGGCGAGAACATCATGAAGTTCCAGGGGGTCGAGCTGATCGTCTCGCAGGGCCCCGAACGCTTCGAGATCCCGCAGGTAGCGGGCAAGAGCCTCCAGTCGGCCACCGAGCTGCTGGCCGAGCACGAGCTGGCCAAGGTCAAGGAGGTCCGCGAATACTCCTCAGAGGTGGAGAAGGGCAAGGTCATCTCCTCCTCGCCGGCCGCGGGCAAGACCGCCGCGCGCAAGGACGCCATCACCCTGACGGTGTCCAAGGGACCGGCCCCGGTGCAGGTTCCGGCGCTGCAGGGCTTAAGCGAAGACGACGCCGCCGCGGCCCTCGAGTCAGCGGGACTGCGCCTGCAGGTGGGCGATCCGGTGTATTCCCGCGAGGTCCCTTCGGGCCTGGTCGCCGCGCAGTCACCTCAGAACGGCACCGCCGAGGTGGGAAGCTCCGTGACCGTGAACCTGTCGCAGGGCCCGGAGTTCGCCCAGGTCCCCTCGGTGATCGGGCTGGGTGTCGAGGAGGCGACCCGCGTGCTGGAAGAGGCAGGGTTCACCGTCAAGGCGCACCATGTGCTCGGCGACTTCTCGCAGACGGTGCGCATGCAGTCGCCGCTGAACCAGAGCATCGAGCTGGGCAGCGAAATCAGCATCTACGCGTTCTAGCCGGCAACAGCCGGTGCACGCAAAAAGGTCTGGCCCATCATCCCCGCGAGAGGTGACGGGCCAGACCTTTTCAGTTCTCCGGTGCGGGCCTAGCGGCGAGCGCGGCTCTGCAGCGCCGAGGAGACCAGGAAGGCCATTTCCAGGGACTGGCGGTGGTTCAGGCGAGGATCGCAGACCGACTCGTAGAGCTCGTCGAAGTCCTCTTCGCGGATCGGATCGGCGCCGCCGAGGCACTCGGCGACGTCGTCGCCGGTCATCTCCACGTGCAGGCCGCCCGGGTTGGTGCCCAGCGAGTCGTGCACCTCGAAGAAACCGCGGACCTCGTCCATGACGTCGTCGAAGTTGCGGGTCTTGTAGCCGTTCTTGCTGGTGACGGTGTTTCCGTGCATCGGGTCGGTGACCCACAGGACCTGCGCACCGGTGGCGGTGACCTTCTCCACCAGGTTCGGCAGCTTCTCGCGGATGTTCTTGGCGCCCATGCGGGTGATGAACGTCAGGCGGCCGGGCTCGCGGTTCGGATCCAGCTTCTCGATCAGGGCCAGGGTGTCCTCGACCGAGGTGTTCGGGCCGAGCTTCACGCCGATCGGGTTGCGCACGCGGGACAGGAAGTCCACGTGGGCGTGGTCCAGCTGGCGGGTGCGCTCACCGATCCACAGGAAGTGCCCGCTGGTGTCGTACGGCAGGCCGGTGCGCGAATCGGTACGGGTCAGCGCACGCTCGTAGTCCAGCAGCAGCGCCTCGTGGGAGGCGAAGAACTCGGTACGGGTCAGGCCCTCGAAGCCGGCGCCGCAGGCGTCCATGAAGCGGATGGCGGAGTCGATTTCGCCAGCCAGCTGCTCGTAGGCCGAGTGCGCCGGATTGGCCATGAAGCCGCGGTTCCAGGAATGCACGCTGCGCAGGTCGGCGAAGCCGCCCTGGGTGAACGCGCGGATCAGGTTCAGCGTGGCCGAGGAGGTGTTGTAGGCCTGGACCAGGCGCTTCGGGTCGTGGGCACGGGACTCCGGGGTGAAGTCGTAGCCGTTGACGATGTCACCACGGAACGCCGGCAGGGTGACGCCGTCGCGGGTCTCGTCGTTCGAGGAACGCGGCTTGGCGAACTGTCCGGCCATGCGGCCCATCTTGATCACCGGCATCGAGGCGCCGTAGGTCAGCACGACGGCCATCTGCAAAATGGTGCGCACGCGGGCGGAAATCTTGTCCGCGGTAGCGTCGGCGAAGGTCTCGGCGCAGTCGCCGCCCTGAAGCAGGAAGGCCTTGCCCTGGGCCGCCTGAGCCAGGCGTTCACGCAGAACGTCGACCTCGCCGGCAAAAACCAGTGGCGGACGCGAACCCAGTTCAGCAATGGAAGCACTATAGTCCGGGTGCTCACTCCAGGTGGGCTGTTGGGCAATAGGCAGATCACGCCACAGATCAAGTTGCGGGTCGGTGGCGGGGCCGGCTACGGATGAGCCGGGCAATGGGGTTCGGTTTTCTTCGCTCACCTTGACAAGTCTACGTGCCTTGCGCGCAAAGCACCGCGTGCAATGTAACAACCGGACGTAACACAGGGCACGCTCCCCGCTGGTTCCCCTGCCCCGGGCGCCGGCTACTTCTTTTTGGCCTTGGTCGGCGCGTAGACGTCGACGTAGCTCTGCCCGGACAGCACGTTGATGGCCTTGCGGATGTCGTCTGCCACCTGGCGCAGCACCGCCGGGTCACCTGACTGCTCGGCGAGGTGGGAGAAGTCCAGCGGCTTGCCGATCTTGATGCCGATGCGGCCCGGGTGCGGCAGGCGCTGGCCGATGGGCTGCACCTTGTCTGTGTTGATCATGGCGATCGGGATCACCGGCACGCGGGATTCCAGGGCCAGCTTGGCGACGCCGAGCTTCGCCCGGTAGAGCCGGCCGTCGGGTGAACGGGTGCCTTCGGGGTAGATGCCCAGCAGCTTGCCCTCGGCCAGGGCGGTATTGGCGCTGGCCAGGGAGGCGGCCGAGCCACGGCCGCCCGAACGGTCCATCGGCAGCTGGTTGATGTTGCGGAAGAACCAGGCGACAAGCCGTCCCTTGGGGCCCTTGCCGTTGAAGTAGTCGTCCTTGGCCAGGAACACGACCGGCCGCTCGATCATCGCCGGCAGGAACACCGAATCACTGACCGAGAGGTGGTTGGAGGCAAGGATCGCGCCGCCCGCGACGGGAATATTATTGATGCCCTGGATGTCAATCTTGAAGAAGATTCGCAGCAGCGGCTTGACCGCGAAGCGTTTCAGAAAGTCGTACAGCACGATGGGGCGGTTCCTTCTTCTCGTCATCAGGCGTCGTGGGCGGACACGCCCGTCGAGGTGTTGACTGGCGTGGGTCCGTACCCTTCAATTGTGCACTACGCTCGAATAAGAATGCAGTACAACGCAGCACCTCAAGGGGGACGTGATGAGCCACGACGTACATCAGGGCGCGGCTGGCCAGCCGGCAAGGAAGCCTGCCGTACTGCTGATCCACGGGTTCACCGGATCCAGGACCGCCATGCTGCCGTGGGCGCAGGCGCTCGAGTCCGCCGGATTCGACACCCTGTGCCCGGTCCTGCCCGGCCATGAGACCTCCTGGCAGGACATGATCGGCCGGAATTTCTCCGAATGGATCCTGGCCACCGAGCAGTCGTTCGACGAACTTGCAGCAACGCACGAGCAGGTGTTCGTCGCGGGGCTGTCGATGGGCGGCGCGCTGGCGTTGCACCTGGCTACCCGGCGCAACGTCGCCGGGGTTTCGCTGGTGAATCCGGGGCTGGTCGTGGACAGTCCGCTGGCCCCCTATACCAAGTACCTGCGGCGTATGGTGCGTTCGGTCGCCCCGATCAGCAACGACATCGCCAAACGCGGGGCCGACGAAAAGGCCTACGGGCGCACCCCGGTGGCCGCGGTGCACCAGCTGTACCAGCTGTTCGCGCAGACCCGCAGCAGGCTTGGCCTGGTCACCGCGCCGGTCCAGCTGTTCCGTTCGACGGTGGACAACGTGGTCTCCGACGCCTCGGTGCACGCGCTGACCGAAGGGCTGAACCCCGGCACCCTGGCCGAACACCACCAGCTGCTGCATTCGAAGCATGTCGCGACCCTTGACTACGACGCCGCGCAGATTTTCGAGGAATCCGCCCGGTTCTTCCACCACCTAGCCGCGCAGGCCACGCACTCCCCGAAGGGCAGGCCATGAACCCTGCAGAAAATAAGCCGTCCGGCGCCGACGATCCGCGCTGGGACGAACTCGTTGAGAATTTCCGCACCCTGGACCAGGGCGCCCCGCGCGAACCGAGCGCCGCAGAGCGCCAGGCCGAGCTGCGCCAACTGTTCTCCACCGGCCCCGGCGCGGTCACCGGCCCCCGCAACTACGAGGTCGAGGACACCGAGGAGGAGTTCATCCCCGACGAGCCGGCGGCGCTGGGCTCCGGCAACCCGATGGTCAACCTCGCCTGGACGATGGCCGCCGGCGGGCCCATCGGCTTGCTGCTGTGCGTGATCTTTTTCCGCTCGGCCCCGACCTTCGTCTACATCGGCCTGGTCGCGCTGTCGATCATCGGCGTGATCTACCTACTCAGAAGGCTACCTACCGAACGCGATCCGGGAGATGATGGAGCAAGGGTCTGATCGACTTTGAACCCGAGGAACGCTAGGTTACTGTAGAGTAATAACAATGTGATGCGGATTACCCCGCATTGCCCACCGGGTCACACCGAGTTCAGGAGATGAGACACAGATGCGCGAATACAGCACTCCGCTACGCATCCACTCGCCGGCAGAGTCGAACATCACCGACCTGCTGCTGCGCCACGCGAATTCAGCTGCTAATCCGGCGCTCTTCTCCAAACCGGCTCCCGGCGGCACCTGGCAGGACGTCACCGCCTCGCAATTCGCCGCGGAGGCCGCAGCCATCGCCAAGGGCTTCATCGCCAACGGCATCAAGGCCGGCGACCGCATCGCCCTGATGGCGCGTACCCGCTACGAATGGACGCTCGTCGACTTCGCGATCTGGTACGCGGGCTGCGTCACCGTCCCGATCTACGAGACCTCCTCCCCTAGCCAGGTCGCCTGGATCGCCGCGGATTCCGAAACCGTGGCAGTGGTCGTGGAAAGCCCGGCCCACGAAGCGGTGGTCCGCGAAGCCGCCCACCAGGAGCAGCTCGAATGCCTGGACCACGTCTGGCAGTTCGACGAGGGCCTGGCCCAGTTGACCGAGGACGGCAAGGACGTCAGCGACGAAGAGCTGGAGCAGCGACGTTCCTCGGCGAACCTGCAGGACATCGCGACCATCATCTACACCTCGGGCACCACCGGACGGCCCAAGGGCTGCGAACTGACCCACTCCAATTTCGTCGAGCTCGCGGAGAACGCGGTGGCTGAACTGCCGGCGGCCGTGTATCCCGGCGCTTCCACCATCATGTTCCTGCCGCTGGCCCACGTCTTCGCGCGCTTCATTTCGGTGGTCAACGTGGCCGCAGGCTGCCGCACCGGCCACACCCCTGACGTCAAGCACCTGCTCGAAGACCTTCAGTCCTTCAAGCCGAACTTCATCCTGGCCGTGCCGCGCGTGTTCGAGAAGGTCTACAACTCGGCCATGCTCAAGGCCGAGGATGGCGGCAAGTCCAAGATCTTCCACGCGGGCGTGGATGTCGCGGTGAAGTACTCGCGGGCCGAACAGTCCGGCAAGATTCCGCTCGGCCTCAACTTGAAGCACAAGCTCTTCGACGCACTGCTCTACAAGAAGCTGCGCGGGGCCATGGGCGGCAACATCCGCCACGCGGTTTCCGGCGGCGGGCCGCTGGGAGAGCGCCTGGGCCACTTCTTCAATGGCATCGGCGTCACGGTGCTCGAAGGCTACGGCCTGACCGAGACCACCGCCCCGGTCACCGTGAACACCCTGGACCGCATCAAGATCGGCACCGTGGGCAAGCCGTTGCCGGGCAACGCGGTGCGCATCGCCGAGGACGGGGAGATCCTGGCCAAGGGCGTGTGCGTCATGCGCGGCTACCGCAACCGCCCCGACCTGGAAGCCGAGACCTTCACCGACGGCTGGCTGCATACCGGAGACATTGGCGAGCTCGATTCGGACGGGTTCTTGAAGATCACCGGCCGCAAGAAGGAAATCATCGTCACCGCCAGCGGCAAGAACGTCATCCCCGCAATGCTCGAGGACCAGATCCGCGCCGATGCGCTGGTTTCCCAGTGCGTCGTCGTCGGCGAGGGGCGCCCGTTCATCTCGGCCCTGGTCACGCTGGATCCCGAGGCGGTGCCGGGCTGGCTGGAACGCCACCACCTGGACAAGAACCTGTCCATGGACGAGCTGTCCACGCACCCCGAGGTGCTGCAGGCCATCCAGAAGATCATCGACAAGGCGAACACCTCGGTCAGCCGGGCTGAGTCCATCCGCGCGTTCCGCGTCGTCTCCGAGGACTTCACCGAGTCCTCCGGACACCTGACCCCGTCGATGAAGATCAAGCGCGCCGTGGTCCTCAGCGACTACGATGCGCTGATCGAGGACATCTACTCGGCACCCAAGCCCGTGGCATAGTCCAGCACGGCTCCGGCAAGTTCCCACGATGCGCGGGAGGAAGCGGCCCAGGGAAACCTGAGGCCGCTTTTCCGTGCCTCGGCGGCGAAATTCCGCTCAAGCACCACACGGGCGAAGGCCGGCGCCGGGCGGTTCTTGGGCTGGTGGCCCAGCTGGGCGAAGACGAGGTTCTCGGCCAGCGCGCGGCGCCCGTTGGCCAGCAGCCATTCAACCAGATCCATGAGCCGGTCCTCGGTCTCGGCGCTCGCGTCCCCCAGCACCACCAGCACGTCGATTCCGGTGAACTTGCCGTCCATGACTGCGGCAACCCGCTGCGGTCCTGCGGCGGCGACTCGGGAGGGCAGCTGCAGTTCGGCAAATTGCTCGGCCAGCTGCTCGGCGAGCTCCGCCAGCGGCAGGGCCGGGTCCAGGGTGAACAGCAGCACGCCCAGTTCGGCGCGCAGGGCGGCGACCTCCTTGGCCTGCTGCTGCCGCGCGGCAGGGACGCCGTCGGAAGTGTTCCTGCCAGCTTTCATATTCCCTCCTGGGTAGTTCGTGGCCGGCGCCGGGTGGGGTGCCGCCTCCATGATCGTGCCATAAACAAGTCGTGGCCCACGACTTTCGTCGTGGGCCACGGCTTGTTTACGGCAGGTTCGCGTTGCCTAAGATGCTACTTCGGTTCAATGACCACCAGCAGATCCCCGCCTTGGACCTGGCTGGTGCCGTTCAGGGTGATCTGGGTGACGACGCCGGAAGCGTTGGCGGTGATGCCTGCTTCCATCTTCATCGCCTCGATGGTCGCCACCGACTGGCCGGCTTCGATCAGGTCGCCGACCTGGACGTTGACGGTCACGGCGCCGGCGAACGGCGCGGCCACGTGGCCGGCGTTGTTCGGGTCGGCCTTCGGTGCGGACTTGACGGTGGATTCCACAGACTCGTCGCGGACCTTGATCTGGCGGGACTGGCCGTTGAGCGTGACCACAACGGTGCGCATGCCCTTTTCGTCGGCTTCCGAGACGGAGACCAGCTTGACCAGCAGGCGCACGCCGGTGCCCAGCGAGATGACGTGCTCGTGGCCGCGGACCAGGCCGAAGAGGTAGTCGCGGGTGTGCAGCACCGACAGGTCGCCGTAGTTCTCCACCGAGGCCGCGAAGTCGCGGGTCGGGCCGGCGAACAGCAGGCGGTTCAGGGTTCCGCGGATTGTGTCCGAGTCGCTGGTCAGCGCCGCGGCATCCTCTGCGCTCAGGTCCTCGATGTGGGACTTCACGTTGCGGCCCTGCAGCGCCTTGGTGCGGAACGGCTCAGGCCAGCCGCCTGGAGGGTTGCCCAGCTCGCCCGAGAGGAACTGGATGACCGAATCCGGGATGTCGTAGTTCTGCGGGTTGGCCTCGAAGTCCGCGGCCGGAACGCCGGAGCCGACCAGCTGCAGCGCCAGGTCGCCGACCACCTTGGAGGACGGGGTCACCTTGACCACGTTGCCCAGCATTTCGTTGACTGCGGCGTACATCGATTCAATGGCCTCGAAGCGCTCGCCCAGGCCCAGTGCGATGGCCTGCTGGCGCAGGTTCGAGAGCTGGCCGCCGGGGATTTCGTGCTGGTACACGCGGCCGGTCGGCGCCGGCAGGCCCGACTCGAACGGCTTGTACATGGCGCGCACGGCTTCCCAGTACGGTTCCAGCGAGGCGACGGCGTCCAGGGACAGGCCCGGGTCGCGTTCGGTGTTCTCCAGCGCGGCAATCAGCGCGGAGGCCGAAGGCTGGGAGGTGGTGCCGGCCATGGCGGCGCTGGCCACGTCCACTGCGTCCACGCCGGCGTTGATGGCTGCCATCAAGGTGGCCATCTGTCCGCCGGAGGTGTCGTGGGTGTGCAGGTGCACCGGCAGGTCGAAGCGCTCGCGCAGCGCGGTGACCAGCTTGGCCGCCGCGGCCGGGCGCAGCAGGCCTGCCATGTCCTTGATCGCGATGATGTGGGCGCCGGCGTCGACGATCTGCTGCGCCAGGTCCAGGTAGTAGTCCAGGGTGTAGAGCTTCTCGTTGGCATCCAGCAGGTTGCCGGTGTAGCACAGGGCCACCTCCGCGACCGCGGTGCCGGTCTCGCGCACTGCCTTGATGGCCGGGGCCATCTGGGACACGTCGTTCAGCGCGTCGAAGATGCGGAAGATGTCGATGCCCGCGGCGGCGGCCTCCTTCACGAAGGCGTCGGTCACCTCGGTCGGGTACGGGGTGTAGCCCACGGTGTTGCGGCCGCGCAGCAGCATCTGCAGCGGGATGTTCGGCAGCTCGGCGCGCAGCAGCTCAAGGCGCTTCCACGGATCCTCGCCCAGGAAGCGCAGCGACACGTCGTAGGTCGCACCGCCCCAGACCTCCATGGAGAACAGCTGCGGCACGGTGTGCGCGTAGGCGGGCGCGGCGGCCAGCAGGTCCCGGGTACGCACCCGGGTGGCCAGCAGCGACTGGTGCGCGTCGCGGAACGTGGTGTCGGTGATGCCCACGGCGGTGGACTCGCGCAGCGCCTTGGCGAAGCCTTCCGGACCCAGCTCCAGCAGCTTCTGGCGCCAGCCGTCGGCCGGGTGCGCGGTCTTCGACGGGCCGTCGAACGGCGAGCGCTCCGGCTCGTCGGACTTGTCGCCCGGGAAGGTCGGCAGCTTCTTGCGCGGGTCGATGCCTTCGATGCGCGCCCCGTTGGGCTGGTTCACGGTCACGTGCGCCAGGTAGTTCAGCGCCTTGGTGCCGCGGTCCTGGGACTCGTTGCCGGTCAGCAGGTCCGGGCGCGAGTCGATGAAGTCGGTGGCGACGTCGCCGGCGATGAACTGCGGGTCGTTGAGCACGTTCTGGATGAACGGGATGTTGGTGGCCACGCCGCGGACGCGGAATTCGGCCAGTGCGCGGCGGGCGCGGGCCACGGCGGTGGCGTAGTCGCGGCCGCGGCAGGTCAGCTTCACCAGCATCGAGTCGAAGTGCGGGGAGACCTCGGCGCCGGTGTAGATGGTGCCGCCGTCCAGGCGCACGCCCGAACCGCCGGCGGAGCGGTACACGGTGATGGTTCCGACGTCCGGGCGGAAGCCGTTGGCCGGATCCTCCGTGGTAATGCGGGACTGCAGGGCCCAGCCGCGGACCTGGATGGAGTCCTGGGAGATGCCCAGATCGGCCAGCGATTCACCCGAGGCGATGCGCATCTGCGCCTGCACCAGGTCGATGTCGGTGACTTCCTCGGTCACGGTGTGCTCCACCTGGATGCGCGGGTTCATCTCGATGAACACGTGTTGCCCGGCTCGCTCGCCCACTGTGTCGACCAGGAACTCGACGGTGCCGGCGTTCTGGTAGCCCAGGGCCTCGGCGAACTTCACGGCGTCGCGGAACAGCGCCTGGCGGATGCTCTCATCCAGGTTCGGCGCCGGGGCGATCTCCACGACCTTCTGGTGGCGGCGCTGCAGCGAGCAGTCGCGCTCGTGCAGGTGCACGATGTTGCCCTGCTCGTCGGCCAGGATCTGCACCTCGATGTGGCGCGGGCGCAGCACTGCTTGCTCCAGGAAGACGGTCGAGTCGCCGAAGGCGGTGCCGGCTTCGCGCATGGCGGCGCCCAGCGCCTCGGGCAGGTCTTCGCGCTTGTCGACGCGGCGCATGCCGCGTCCGCCGCCACCTGCAACGGCCTTGACGAAGATCGGGAACCCGATCTTGTCAGCTTCGGCAATGAGCAGCTCAGCATCGTCGCTGGGCTCGGAGGAGGCAAGCACCGGAATGCCGGCAGCCTTGGCGGCCTTCAGTGCTGCAACCTTGTTGCCTGCAAGTTCAAGAATTTCGGCCTTCGGGCCAACGAACTTAATGCCGTTCTCGGCAGCGGCGCGGGCCAGGTCGGGGTTTTCCGACATGAAGCCGTAGCCTGGGTAGATTGCATCTGCGCCGGCTTCCTTGGCGACGCGGATGATCTCGTCAATATTCAGGTAGGCGCGGACCGGATGGCCCTCTTCGCCGATCTGGTAGGCCTCGTCGGCCTTCTGGCGGTGAACGGAGTTGCGGTCTTCGTGCGGGTAGACTGCAACGGTTTTTGCGCCTAGTTCGTAGCCTGCACGGAAAGCGCGGATTGCGATTTCCCCGCGGTTGGCGACCAAGATTTTTTCAAACATAGTGTCCCTACATCGAATCAGCACACATGGGTCCGGGCCGCGTTTCGGAAGGCAACTCCCGGAACTTCGATGGCCCGAGACCGGTGTGTCGGGTCTCTCAAAAATGCTCGTTCGAGCACGTTCTTCAATCACCCTACACGGACGAGGCCTAGATCACCCAAACATTTCTCCCTGTGGTCTGACCATAGGAAATATTGACCGGTGCTGAAGTTTTAATCACTAAGTTATGTCAAACCTCGAAATCGACCGTTGCAAAGTCGGGGAATCCACGCCGGGCACACTATGATGAGGAGAGACTAAAATATTCGGCGGGACGTTCAAGAATCGAACAGCGAAAGGCGTGGTCTGGTCCGTGCACGTAGTGAGCATCAGCAGCCTCAAGGGTGGTGTAGGAAAGACCTCCGTAACACTCGGTTTGGCTTCGGCAGCACTGGCCGCAGGGATTCCGACCCTCGTAATCGATCTCGACCCGCATGCAGACGCAAGCACCGGTCTTGGTGTGCGCGCCAACGGCAAGCAGCCTATCGGGCAGATGCTGAAGAACGCCCGGCGCGTGCGGCTGCAGGACAACGTGGTTGCGTCCGCCTGGCAGTCGAAGGCCGCTGAAAAGAAGTCCCGTACCCGCATTCCAGTTCTGGACGTTGCGGTGGGTGACGCGTTCACTGGGATCTACGACCGACCGGACCTGCGAACCAGGGATCTTCGACGCCTCACCCAGCTGCTCAGCCGCACTAGCGGCTACCAGCTGGTCCTCATTGACTGCCCGCCATCGCTGAACGGCTTGACCCGCATGGCATGGAGCGCCTCGGATCAGCTGGTCCTCGTAGCCGAACCGAGCCTGTTCTCCGTTGCCGGAACCGAACGCACCCAGCGTGCCCTGGAACTGTTCCGCCGCGAGTTCGCCCCGTCGCTGGGCCCCGTGAGCGTTGTCGCCAACCGTGTGCGCAAGGACTCCGCCGAGCACACCTTCCGCCTGTCTGAAATGCGCCAGATGTTCGGCGATTCCATGGTCAAGCCTGAAATCCCCGAACACCCGGAATGGCAGCAGATCCAGGGTGCAGCGTACTCGGTGCATCAATGGCCTTCCAAGACCACCGCACCGATGCTCACGCAGTTCGACGCCCTGCTCAAGGACGTCATGGAGAAGGCTGCCCTCCCGAACTCCTAATGGGCTCGAAGCCAGACGTCAAACAAAAAGGCATGGTCCGGACTTCCCGAGGGAAGTCCGGACCATGCCTTTAATGTCTATTAGCCTGGCGCACCTGCTAGCCGACCTGGCGAGCCGCCTTGGCTGCGCGGCGTGCTGCCAGCTCATCTTCCGGCGCTTGCTGCTCGGAGTTCTCCGAGGGAAGCTGCGCCAGCGAACCTTCAACCTCGCGCCAAACTCGGCCTACCGCAATACCGAAGACGCCCTGCCCCTTCTGGACGAGGTCGATGACCTCGTCGGCGCTGGTGCACTCGTAGACCGAGGCACCATCGCTCATCAGGGTGATCTGTGCAAGATCTTCAACACCGCGTTCACGCAAGTGAAGGACCGCAGTGCGGATCTGCTGCAGTGATACCCCGGTGTCCAGCAGGCGCTTGACGACCTTGAGGACTAGGATGTCGCGGAACGAATACAGCCGATGGCTGCCCGATCCCTTGGCGCCCCTCACGGCTGGCTCGACGAGCCCGGTGCGGGCCCAGTAGTCGAGCTGCCGGTAGGTGATTCCTGCGGCCTTGCAGACGATTGGCCCGCGGTAGCCCGCGTGCTCGTCCAGTTGCGGCAGGTCATCCGTGAAGAGCAGGCCTTGGGCATTGGATCGCTGAACGCCGCCGCGAGCCCCGTGATGTGGGCCTGTCTGGCTTGTCTCCATCCAATTGCTCCTTGCGTGTAAGCACGTACCGTTTGCGAGTGTCAAAATATTCGCCGTCCGGCAGGGTGCGAGTGATGAACGACCACGAAACCGGGTGAGCGAAAAATATCCCTATGCAATGACGGTACGGCCATATTCAACCCGGGTCAAAGACCTTCAAGTTTAACTTTAAGGCGTGTCGGAATTTACCGGCGACCTCCCGCAGCACAGCAGTCCGGATGCCAAGCGGCAAAGTCGGTCTGGCGGGCTAGGAGGAGAAGTCTTCCGGGTCGATGTTGTCGAGGAATTCACGGAACTCGCGCATCTGCTCTTCCGGGGCTTCTTCGTCTTCTGCGGCCCCTTCGATGATGACTCCGGCTTCCTGCATGACCTCTTCGGTGCACTTGATGGGGCACTGCACGCGCACTGCCAGGGCTACCGCGTCGGAAGATCGGGAGTCCACGCGCTTGCCGTTGGAGAGCACGAGTTCGGCGGCGAAGACGGCGTTCTGGACCGAAATGATTTCAACCCGGTCCAGGGTGATGCCCAGCGCTTCGAAGACGTTGATCATCAAATCGTGGGTCATGGGGCGCGGAGGGGTCAGCCCCTGCTCCGACATCGCGATGGCCGATGCTTCGGGTGCACCGATCCACAACGGCAGATAAAGTTCTTTTTCGTGTTGCTTAAGCAGCAGCAGCGGTTGATTCGCCGGCAGTTGAATGCGGATTCCCGCAAACTCCAGATCCAGCATGATAGCCCCCTGAGGGTTGAAAACTCGTTGCTGACTTCAGCTTAGCGATCGATCTGGGAAATAGCACGCTGCACCAGAGCTTCATGCAGCTCCAGGCACTGGCGTGAAATTTCCTGGGCTTCTTCGGCAGCCCGCGCCCTGGCGGATACTTCGGGCTTGCGTAGCTCGTTGCCCACGATCGATTCGATCAGCGAGAATTCGCGTTCAGCAGCGGTGCGGAACTGGCGCAGGTGGCGCGGCTCGATGCCGTGGTTGGAAAGCTGGACTGCAGACTTGGTGATGCGGATGCCGTTGGAATCGAACAGTCCGCCCTGCGTCTCGATCAGCCCGAACTTCATCAGGTCGTGGATGAGTGTCTCGCTGGCACCGGTGATTCCTTGCAATTCCGCCATGGATACCGAGCGGGAATGGTTTTCCACGGCTTCGGCCATGTCCTTGCCGACGGCGACCGGCGCCACCGGAGCGCCGCCTGGCAGTGCTGCCGGGGCTTCGCCGCGGTCCAGGGCGTCCAGATGGTCCTTGATGACCTTCAATGGCAGGTACTGGTCGCGCTGTACGGACAGGATGAAGCGCAGCCTGCTGACATCGCTAGCGCTGTACTTGCGGTAGCCCGCCGAGGTGCGCTGCGGGATGATCAGGCCCTTGTCTTCGAGGAAGCGGATCTTCGAGGCGGTGACCCGCGGAAATTCATCCTTGAGCTCGGCCAGCACCTCGCCGATGTTGAGCGCAGCCTGCCGCACGCCCTCGTGACGGATCGCCTCGAGTCGTGGGCTACTGGCTGCATTGAACATCGGCAAAGAACTAACACCTCGGTGATTACGTGGTTGCCGGCGCGATCGATGCAGGCAACAAAACCTCTAACTGAACCAGTTTAAAGGTTAGGCACGCTTTGGTAGAAATTGAGTCGGAACTTCCCGATCTGAACCTGGACACCGTTGGTCAGGGTAATGGAGTCGATGCGGTCGCCGTTGATGTAGGTGCCGTTCAGCGAACCGATATCGGTCAGCGTGAAGCCCTTCTCGGTGCGGGTGAACTTGGCGTGGCGGCGCGAGACCGTGACGTCGTCAAGGAAGATGTCAGCGTTCGGGTGGCGGCCGGCGATGCTTTCGTCGGTGTCCAGCAGGAAGCGGGCGCCCTTGTTCGGTCCGGTGTGGGCTACCAGCAGTGCGGAGCCGGACGGGAGCGCGGCGACGGCGCGCTTTTCATCCTCGCTTAGCGTGTAGATGACGGCAGGCTCGGAGGAGCTCTGGAACGAGGGAAGCGAAATATTGGTCGTCTCGGACGCAGACTCGTTGTGCGGGGTTACCGGCCCATTTTCCGACATTTGTGGTCCTCCAGAAGTTCTGCGTTAAGTTCGTGCAAGACGACCTTGAATCAACATTAGTTCGATACGCTCTACCAAACTATTTCCAGATTAGCCTACTCAAGAGGTCGGCGATAACAGAAAAGCCGATATTTCCAGCTCCCCCCATGCTCATTCGTGGGATCATGCAAGTATTGGAGATGGTTCGGGGTCCAAAACATCCGCGAGCCCCGTGGTGCGTAGTGAAAGGGTGAGCGTCATGACCAGGATTCTCCTGAAGCGTGCCTATGCGGATCCTTCGGATTCAGATGGCTACCGGATTCCGGTGGATCGCCTCTGGCCTCGTGGTTTGACCAAGCAGCAACTGGAAATCGAGAAATGGGCCAAGGCGGTGACTCCGAGCTCGGAGCTGCGCAAGGCCTGGCACCACGACCCTGAGCGGTTCTCCGAGTTCGCCGAACACTACCGGCAGGAGCTGAACCAGAATCCTGCGGTGGACGAATTCCTGGAGCTGCTAGCGCAGCACCCGACGGTGACGTTTGTTTACGGAGCGAAAAACGAAGAGGTCAATCACGCGGTGGTGCTGCGGGACTATCTTCTTCCGCAGCTCCAGTCGTAGCAGCGGGTACAAAGCACACGCCGTCGACACAGGCCATGTCCGATTCGACGACGTTCTGCAGGTTGAACGAAAATTCCTGGCTCATGTTTCCCCTTGATGGATTGCCTTCGTCAAGAATCAGCTCCCGGCCGGGAGTAAAAATTCCGAAGCGGGCCCTCGGGAGCCCTGAGGCACCCGCTGGCCCGCTTCTGACCTAGCGCTGTTCGCGCAGCACAGGGGTGAAGAAGTCGCGCAGCTGGTCGGTTGCCTGCAGCGGCAGGATGTTGGCCACGTACATGTCGGGTCGCACGATCACGATGGCTCCCTCGTCGGCGATGCCGCGCTGGGCGAAGATGCTGTTGCCTTCCAGCGCCGTGTACACCTTCTGGTAGTCCATCAGGCCGAACTGGCCGCAGTGCGGGCGGAAGACCGCTGGCGCGTCATTGAGGTTGATGGTGGTGTAGTCCTGGCGGTAGATGACCTTGACGTCGAAAATCGAATCTATGTCGGCGCCGGCCGGAGTGAAGCGTCGCAAGGGCGAATCCTCCGAGTCCAGCAGCCAGTCCGACAGTTTCGCCACGGCTGATACGGCACCGGCCGCCGCCTGGTCGGCGAAGACGTAGATGCGGTAGCGGCCGTCGGCGCGGTGGTGGTGGCCCAGGTGCACCGGGTTGTTGTCACCAAGCCGCATGACCTCGGCCGACTTGAAGCGCTTGCCCACCGGGAATCCCGTGGCCAGGTGCTGGAACTCGTTCACGGCAGTCAGCTCCGACGGCTGGTATTCGGTCATGAAGCCGGCCGGGAATTCAGCGGTGCGGACGTAGAATTCGGCGACGCCTTCCTCGCCTTCGAGCTCCTCGGGCTTCGCGGCCATCAGCGAGGACCACTTCTTGTCGAAATCGATCAGGTCCTTGGCGATGACCTTGCGCTCGGCGGAATACGTGGCCAGCAAGCTTTGCGGGGACCGTCCGCTGAGCACGTAGCCCAGTTTCCAGGCCAGGTTGAAGCCGTCCTGCATGGACACGTTCATGCCTTGGCCCGCCTTGGCCGAGTGCGTGTGGCAGGCGTCGCCGGCAATGAAGACCCGGGGATCCCGCATTCCGATCTCCTCCAGCGGCACATCGTCGAAGCGGTCGGTGAGCCGGTGGCCGACCTCGTAAACGCTGTGCCAGGCAACGTTCTTCACGTCCAGCGTGTAGGGCTGCAGAATCGCCTGCGCACGCTGGATGATCTCATCCAGCGAGGTCTGCCGCACCTTTCCGTTGTCGTCTTCCGCTACCTCGCCCAGGTCGACGTAGAGGCGGAACAGCTGGCCGCCCTCGCGCGGGATCAGCAGGATCGACCCGTTGCTCGAATGAATGGCCGACTTGGTGCGCACGTCCGGGAAATCGGTCAGGGCCAAGGTGTCCATGACGCCCCACGCGTGATTCGCCTTGTCGCCCGACAAGGTCGCGCCGATGGAACGGCGCACCCCGCTGCGGGCGCCATCCGCACCGACCACGTACTTGGCGCGGACCTCGCGGCTTTGCCCGAGGTTGTTCTCTCCGGTTCCGGTGACGGTGACCTTGACCGGGTACTCCCCCTCGTCTTCAATCACCAGGGTCTCGAAGTCCCAGCCGTAGTCCGGTTCGATGCGCGCGGATGAGTTCCGGGCGAAGTCGGCGAAGTAGTCGATGACGCGAGCCTGGTTCACCACCAGGTGGGGGAATTCGCTGACACCGCTCGCGTCGTCCGGGGTGCGGTCGGTGCGGATGATGTGCTTTGGGTTCTGCGGGTCCGGGTTCCAGAAGGTGGTTTCGGTGATGCGGTAGGCTTCGGCGGTGATGCTCTCAGCGAAGCCGAAGGCCTGGAACGTCTCTACTGTGCGCGACTGGATGCCGTCGGCCTGGCCGATCTGCAGGCGGTGCGGACGGCGGTCGATGATGCGGGTGTGCACGTCCGGGAACTGGGAGAGCTGGGCTGCGGTGATGATGCCGGCCGGGCCTGCACCCACAATGAGCACGTCCATGGTGTCGGGCAGGTCGATGGGACGATCGACCCCGGTCCCCTCCGCAGGCTTGATGCGCGGATCTTCCGAGACGTATCCATTGTGATGAAACTGCACTGTTTCTCCCCATTCAGCTGAGTCGAGCAAATCATATGTTCAATAATCGAACGCGACGTTCTCATATCGCACTACAACTGTATCTGAGGCGTGAACCAAGGCACAACAAGACACTTCACAAAAGGCGGGCGCCACGCAGGCGCCAGCGGTTCATCGGTCGAAGCGCACCCGTCCCTGCTTGACTTCAAGTAACCGGACACCGCGATGCACACCTTGCTTTTCCCTCCAGCGTCGGTCGTGGGTCACTGTGACAACGGCTCCGGGATAATCCGCCACCGCATCTTCCAACTGCTCGACCAGGTCCGGAGAAAGGTGGTTGGTCGGCTCGTCCAACAGCAGCAGGTCCGCTTCCCGGCTGACCGCGATGGCCAGTTCGAGCCGGCGGCGTTGTCCGGCTGACAGCGCCCTGGGGTGCACAAAGAGATCGCGCGGGGCAAAGAGCCCGAGCGTGAAAATCCGCGACACCGCCTCGTCCTGGTAGATCCCCAGCGCGGCCGCGAACGCCTCGATCACGGTTTCCCCGGGCAGCTTGCCGAGTTCCTGCCGCAGCCATCCGATGCGCAGCCCTTCCCGGCGGCTGACCAGGCCTCGCTCTACGGGAAGCTCTCCGGCCAGCACCTTCAGCAGCGTGGTTTTGCCGGCGCCGTTGGGTCCGCCCACAAGCCAGCGATCCCCCGCGGCCAGCGTCATGTCGCCAAGAACGAGCCGCGGGACTCCCAGCCGCGCCGCACCGGTGGAGTGCAGCAAGGGCTGCCGCGGTTCTTCGGGGGTGTCCCCGCCGTGCGGCATCCTGAATTCGAGCTGTTCTGCCGGCCTGGGCGCGGGGTTTGACTCAAGTTCTTCGATCCGGGATTTTGCCTGCCGGATCTTGCTGGTTGATCCGTGGTCCCTGCTGCGCAGCCTGAAGGAGCCGTGCCCAAAACCAGCTTTGTCCTGCTTTCGCGGGATGGCCGCCACGCGTGCGGCGTTCTTCGCGACCAGGGTTTCGGAGCGTTCAAGCTCGTCGCGCCAGCTGTCGAAGGCGGCGATGGCGGCGGCCCGTTCGGCGGCCTTGGCCCGCAGGAATCCCCGGTAGCCGTCGCCGTAGGCTGTCAGGGCGCGGTTTTCGACCAGGATGATGCGCCGGGCGAAACGCTCCAGGAAGACTCGGTCGTGGCTGACGAGCACCAGTGCGCCGCGGTGCCGCCGGAGCGTGGTTTCCAGCCAGTGCAGCGCGGTGTCATCGAGGTCGTTGGTGGGTTCGTCGAGCAGCAGCAGTTGCGCACCGGAGCTGAGCACGCAGGCCAGCGCCAACCGCGAGCGCTGGCCCCCGGACAACGTGCCAACCGGCGTCCCGCGGGGAATGCCTCCGAGCCCGAGCTGCTGCAACGAACTGTCCAGCCGCGGACCGACGGAGTATCCGTCGGCCGCCTCGTACAGGTCGGTCACCAGCTGGAGCTGGGCCAGCAGCCGTTCAGCCTCGGCGTCTTCGGCTTGCGCGAGCCGGGCCCCGATGGCGCCGATCAGTTCTTCCAGCTGCCGCAGCCGGTGATGGTAAGAGTCGATGACCTCGGCGATGCTGGCGGTGCCGGGGAATTGCGGATTCTGCGCGGCGTAGGCGATGGCGCCGGGCACGGTGGCGCGCCGCTCGCCGCGGTCAGGCGCAAGCGTGCCTGCCAATACACGCAGGAGCGTTGATTTTCCCGAGCCGTTGTCGCCGAGCACCGCGATCCGATCGGCCGGTCCGATCGCCAAGTCGATGTTTTCCAGGACGTCGCGGTCGCCGAAGCTCACGCTCAGGTCCAGAAGTTGGCAGGTGAATTCCGCTGAGGGCACCGCGGCCTGCTCAGCCGCAGGAATATTCGAGGGGTCGTGTTGTCGGGTCATGGCCATCCGTCATCTGCTGGCGGCCCGCGAATCAAGCGGAACCGGTACGTTCAAGGGTGCCGCCGCAGGTGACCTGCGGCGGATCAGAACTGTCCATCGCGGAGCACGGCTCAACGCGGCGGCAGTCTTAATGATGCAACGTACCCATGGATTCAGCCTACTCTCAGCCGCTGGCGCGGGCAATGAGAGCGTGCGGCAACTAGAATTCAGAGTGCGGCAATCCAGGAGGTTCAATGCGCAGGCTCGCAGTTCCCAGCGTCCTGCTGCTCGTCTGCGCCCTGGTTGGTTGCGCGCCGCTGGAGTTCGAGCCGAGTTCGCCCACGGCCCCGGCGGTATCCCCCAAAGAGCAGACCGAGCTGGAGCGGAAACGCGGCGAAGCCGTTGAGGGCCAACGCTGGGCGGACCAGCTGATGGAAGCCTATTGGCTGCGCGATGATTCCTCGGTGCAGCTGTGGATGCCGGGGACCGCCGAACGCCAGATCGTCAGCTGGGGAGCCTCGAAGCCCGGCGAGCTGGAACTGAGTGTGAACGGCTCGGAACCCACCACGGATCGGGATCTGAAATATTTCGCGCTGCGGCTGCTGGAAGAGTTTGGCGATCCGTCGCTGAAGTCCGTGACGGTGACCGTGCTGGGTACCGAGGTGAGTGTGGTGGCCAGAACCGAGGAGCTTGACACCAGCCAGGCCTGAATCCGGCAGGACTGCCGCCGCGGTGCTCAGAGCTCTATATGGCCGTCGATCAGCACGTGGGTTGCGCCTCCGGTCCACAAGGCTCCGTCCTCCTGCTGGAATCGAACCAGTCCGCGACGGCCCAGCACGGTGCCCTGGCGGTTGCAGAACGGGGCTTCGGCCAGCTGGTGCGCGACGAGCCACTCGGCCGCGGCGGCGTTCAGGCTGCCGGTGACCGGGTCTTCGCGCAAGACGCCGTCGGCGAATTTCAGCGCGCGGACCTCGAAGCCACCGGACTCCAGCGGTCCCAGCACCCCGATCTTCCTCATGCCGGGATGGCGCGACGCATCCGGCGCCAGCGCCAGCACCGCGTCGGCGTCCTCCAACAGCACCGCGCGCCACCCCGGACCGTTGTCTGCCCAGAAGGCGGCGGTGATCGCCCCGGCGTCGATGCCCAGGATCTCGCTGATCTTCCGGACTTCTGCCTCCTCCAGCGCCTCGGAGCGCAGCAACGCAGGGCTCTGGAAGAACAGCAGCTCGTCCTGCACCCGCACGGGAAGCGGGCCCGCCTGGCATTCGGCGATCACCTCGGCAGCGTTTTGCGGTCTCCCGCCGGCGGCCAGCCAGGCTTTCACCGTGCCCAGGGTGGGGTGTCCGGCGAAGGGGAACTCCCGCTCGCCGGCGAAGATCCTGAAACGGAAATCCGCGCGCCCGTCGCTGGGCGGCAGCACGAAGGTGACCTCGGAGAGGTTGGACCAGCTGGAGTAGTCCTGCATCTGCGCGGTGTCCAGCCCTTCGCCGTCCAGCACGACCCCCAGCGGGTTGCCCTTGTACGGGTCTCGGCTGAACACGTCGACCTGGATGAATCTGCGGCGCATCGTTTTCCCTTGCTCGGCGGGCGGTTTTCGGGCATGAAAAACCCCGGCGAGAATCTCGCCGGGGTTGATCCGCTGGTCGGGCTAACAAGATTTGAACTTGCGACCTCCTGACCCCCAGTCAGGCGCGCTACCAAGCTGCGCCATAGCCCGATGCCTTCGCAGCCGTTATCCCCAAGTCGTGAGAACCAAGGGTGCCGTCTGCGAAAAGCTCCTAGATAAGCCTACACCAAGTCGGGTGGACTTTTCGAACCGTTACCTGTTGCGGCCGCGGCGTTCGCGGATTCGCATCGATACTTCGATCGGGCTGCCGTCGAAACCGAAGGTCTCACGCAGGCGGCGGGTGATGAAGCGGCGGTAGCCCGGATCCAGGAATCCGGTGGTGAACAGCACGAACTTCGGCGGGCGGGCCGAGGCCTGGGTGCCGAACAGGATGCGTGGCTGCTTGCCGCCGCGCACCGGGTGCGGGTGGGCCGCGACGAGCTCGCCCAGGAAGGCGTTGAGCTTGCCGGTCGGGATGCGCTTGTCCCAGGATTCCAGCGCGGTGTGCAGCGCCGGGATCATCTTGTCCTTGTGCCAGCCGGTCTTGGCCGACATGTTCACCCGCGGCGCCCAGTGGATGTGGGCCAGGTCGCGGTCGATTTCCTGCTCCAGGTAGTAGCGGCGGTCCTCATCCACCTCGTCCCACTTGTTGAAGACCACCACCAGCGCGCGGCCGGCCTCGATGGCCAGCTGGATGATGCGCACGTCCTGCTCGGACACGGTTTCGTTCGCGGCCAGCAGCACCACGGCGACCTCGGCCTTCTCCAGGGCCGACTGGGTGCGCAGCGAGGCGTAGTAGTCCGAGCCGACGGCCATGTGCTGACGGCGGCGGATGCCCGCGGTGTCCACGAAGCGCCAGACTTCCCCGCCCAGTTCGACCAGTTCGTCCACCGGGTCGCGGGTGGTGCCCGCGTAGTCGTCGACCACCACGCGCTGCGAGCCTGCGAGCTTGTTCAGCAGCGAGCTCTTGCCCACGTTCGGGCGGCCGATCAGCGCGATGCGGCGCGGGCCGCCGGAGGGGATGACTCCCCCGTAGGCCGAGTGGGTGGGCAGCTTCTCCATGACCGCGTCCAGCAGGTCTGCGGTGCCGCGGCCGTGCAGCGCGGAAACCGGCCACGGCTGGCCGAAGCCCAGGCCCCAGAGCACTGCGGCCTCGGCTTCCTGGTTGAAGTCGTCGACCTTGTTGGCCACGAGGAAGACCGGCTTGCCCTTGCGGCGCAGCATCTTCACCACTGCCTCGTCGGTGGCGGTGGCCCCTACATGGGAGTCGACCACAAACATGATGGCGTCGGCCACGTCGGCGGCGATCTCGGCCTGCTCGGCCACGGAGGCGTGGATGCCCTTGGCATCGTGCTCCCAGCCACCGGTGTCCACAATGGTGAACGGGCGTCCCATCCACTCGGCGGAGTAGGACACGCGGTCGCGGGTCACGCCCGGGGTGTCTTCGACGACCGCTTCGCGGCGGCCGATAATGCGATTGACCAGGGTGGACTTGCCCACGTTGGGGCGCCCGATGACGGCGAGCACCGGCGGGATGACAACGTCCTTCTCATCCTCGTCGTACTCGTCCAGGCCCGCGAGCAACGCGGCGTCCTCGTCGTCCAGGTCGTAGTCGTCCAGGCCCGAAAGCAGGGCCTGGGTGCGAATCGCGGCGTCTTCTTCGCTCAGTTCGGCAAGGCGCTCGGCGATATCGTCGTCTCCAACGGGGATGTATTCCTCGTCGTGGGTGGAGTTGTTCTCGCTCATGATTTTCCCTTCACAGCGATCGGTAATCTTCATCGGCTCTCGCCGAGGATGGGCACCAGCTCGTGGCTAGTTGGTGGTGGCGGTCTCGACGGCGTCGAGCACGGCGGCAATGGTCTGTTCGAAATCCAGGTCTGAGGAATCCACGGTCATCACGCCGTCCGCGGCCTGGGTGAAGTTCACCACGGTCGAGTCCTTGGCGTCGCGCGCCAGCACCTGGGTAGCCAGCTGCGCGTCGTTCTGGGTGCCGCCCAGCTGCAGTCCGCGGCGGCGCAGGCGCGCCTCCTCGGACGCGGTGAGCAGGATGCGGGCGTGGGCGTGGGGGGCGACCACGGTGGTGATGTCGCGGCCCTCGGCCACGATGCGGGTGTTCGCAGCGATAATCTCCTGCTGGCGGCGCACCAGTTCGGCACGGGCCTCCAAGTTGGTGGCAACCGTGGAGACCTGCTCGGAGATGCGCGGTTCGCGGATGGCGGCGGTCACGTCGGTGTCCCCGATGACCACCAGTTCGGCGTCCGGGTCCACCGAGATGCTCAGCTTGGCGTCGCGCACTGCCTGGGCCACGGCGGCGGCGTCGGCCAGGTCGGTGCCGTCGGCGAGCACCGAGTAGGTGATCGCCCGGTACATCGCTCCGGTGTCAAGGTAGGCAGCGCCCAGCTTGCGGGCCACTGCCTTGGACACCGAGGACTTGCCCGAACCGCTGGGTCCGTCGATGGCGACGACGAGCTTGGCGTCCGCGAGGTCCTGGTTGTTCTCGATGCTCACTGGGCAACCTTCCATCCGTTGAAAATCAATGCGTTTATCAGTTCGTCGCGGCGTCCCGGCAGCACCGAGACGTCCACCAGTCCGACCTGATGGCCCGCGGAGTGCTCCATGCGCAGGTCCTCGATGTTGATCCCGGCCTCGCCGATCTGCGCCAGCAGCGCGGCGATCTGCCCGGGCTTGTCATCCACGACCACGGTGACCAGGGCGAAGGCCTGCGGCGGGGCGCCGTGCTTGCCCGGGATCCGGGCGCGGCCGGCGTTGCCCTCGGTCATCAGCTGCGAGAGGTCAAGCAGCGCGCCGGGTTCCTCCGGGTGCTGCAGGGTGTTGATCAGCCGGTCCAGGTCTTCCTTCATGCCGGTCAGGATCGGGATCAGCGCCTTGGAGTTGTGCGCGAAGATCTGGATCCACAGCTTCTCGTCGCTGGCGGCGATGCGCGTGGTGTCGCGCAGCCCATTGCCGGCCAGGGCCAGCTGGTGGCCCTCGGCGTTCAGCAGCCGAGAGGCGATCATCGAACTGGCGGCCTGCGGGAAGTGGCTGATCAGCGCCACCGACTCGTCGTGCTCGGTCACCGACATGCGGTGCATGGTCGCGCCCAGGTCGATGGCCAGCGATTCGGCGGCAATGACGCGGTCCGGCTGCGCGTTCTGGTGTGCGCAGATGACCCACGGCATGGCGGTGAACAGCTCGCCGCGGGCGGCGGCCGGGCCCGACTTCTCGCGTCCGGCCATCGGGTGGGTGCCCACGTAGCGCGAGGTTTCCGCCTCGCCCAGCCGCTCGTCGGCAAGCACCGCGTCCAGGATCGAGCCCTTGACGCTGGCGATGTCCACCACGGTGGCGTTCGGGTAGGCCAGCAGGGCGTCGCCGACCAGACGGGCGGTGACGTCCGGCGGTGCGCCGATGACCACGAGCTCCGGAGCGATCTTCTCCCCGTGCAGCACCACGCCGGCGCCGATGTCCTGGGCCACGCCCTGGGCGGTCGGCGAAATGTCCTGCAGGTAGACGCTCACGCCCTTGGCGCGCAGCCCCAGTCCCACGGAGGTGCCCAGCAGTCCGGTGCCGATGACCAGCACCGGCCCGGCGAGGTGTGAGGTGGCCATGGGCTACATCCCCACCATTTTCATCAGGTGGCCGACTTCCTGGTTGCCCAGGGAGCGGATGACGCCCTGCTTCTGGTCGCCGAGCTGGATCGGGCCGATGGCCACGCGCACCAGGCGCTCGACCGGGTGGCCCACGGCGTCGAACATGCGGCGCACGATGCGGTTGCGGCCCGAGTGCAGGGTCACTTCCACCATCACGTGCTTCGGGGACTGGTCGATCAGCTTGAAGTCGTCGACCTTGATCCAGCCGTCCTCCAGCTTGACGCCGTCGCGCAGCTGCTTGCCCACGGAGCGCGGCAGCGGGCCGGGGACCTGCACCAGGTAGGTCTTGGGGACCTCGTACTTCGGGTGCTGCAGGCGGTTGGCCAGCTCCCCGTCGTTGGTCAGGATGAGCAGGCCCTCGGTCTTGTAGTCCAGGCGGCCGACGTGGAACAGGCGCTGGGAGAGGTGCTCGTTCTTGAAGTAGTCCGCAATGGTGCGGCGGCCCTCGGGGTCGTCCATGGTGCACATGACGTGCTTGGGCTTGTTGAAGACGTAGTAGCGGGCGGCCTTGTTCAGCTGGATGCGCATGCCGTCCACGTGGATGGAGTCCTTCGCCGGGTCAATGCGGGTGCCCAGCTCGACGACCAGGTTGCCGTTGACCTCCACGCGGCCTTCGAGGATCATCTCCTCGCAGACGCGGCGCGAAGCGACCCCGGCGTTGGCCATGGCCTTCTGCAGGCGCACGCCGTCCATCAACTCGCCGTACTGGGCGCGGGCGGCCTGGCTCTCGGCGCGGGCCTGGGCGCGGGCGCGCTGGGTCGGGCGGGCGTAGTTGGTCGGCACCGAGTTGCCGAAGCGCTCCTTGGAGAAGGCGCGCTCGGAGTTCTTGCGCGCCGCCGAGGTGTTGCGCTTGGCCGAGCCGCCGGCCTGCTTGGATCCGCCGGACTTGGCGCCCGCGGACTTGCCGTAGGGCTTGGAGTCGGCCGGCTTGCCGTAGGGCTTGGCCGGGCCGGAGCCCGGGCGTCCACCGGTCTTGCCGAAGGACTTGCCGCCGGCGCCGGGCTTGCCGCCCTGTCCCGAACGGGAACCGGCTGGCTTGCCGAAGTTTGAATTGTTGCCGCGTGGGTTGCGGCCGGAGGAGGATCCCCTGCTCATGCTAAGACTTGTCCCTTGCTGTTACGTATTCGCGCGCCTGCGGCCGGTGGGCCCAGGCGTCGTTGGTCCTGTCGGGCAATGCTGCACAGCTGCATTGCCTAGTCGTCGTAGGTTGCCGAATCCAGCGATTCGAGATCGGCCACCCCGGGCAGATACGGGGACAGCGCGGGCAGCTCCTGGAGCGAGCCCAGTCCCAGTCGTTCCAGGAAGTATTCGGTCGTTTGGTAGAGCGTCGCTCCACCATCGCCCATCTCCGGATACTCCGTGATCAATCCGCGGGTGAGCAGTGTGCGCACCACCGAATCGACGTTGACACCTCGAATCGCCGAAATACGTCCACGCGAGACCGGCTGTCGGTAAGCGATGACAGCCAGGGTTTCTAGGGCGGCCTGTGACAGGCGTGCTGTTTGCCCGTCGAGCACATAACTGGAGACGAAATCGGCATAATCGGCCCGCGAATAGAAGCGCCACCCGGAGGCGACGCGTCGCAGTTCAAATCCGCGCGGGCGATCCTTACTATCATACTCGTTCGCCAGGTTCTCCAAGGCGGCAGCGATCCGGGGTACCGGCACCTCGAAGATTTCGGCCAAACGCGCCGAGGATACGGGGGTATCTGCGACCATCAGCACCGCTTCGAGCCCCGATTCCAGGCCTCCGGGAAGCTGGTCAATGGGTGCAATCTCACTCATGATCCGCCTCACCACTCCCCTCGTAGTCGTCCTGCACCGCGTCGGCGTCGAAGTCAGACTCCCCGGCCAGGCTGATCTGCAGCGGGCCGAGCGGGTCCAGCTGCTCGAAGCTGATGACCTTTTGCCTGAACATCTCCAACAATGCCAGAAAACGCACCACGACCACCAGATGCTCGGCGGCGTCGGCGACCAGCGCGGTAAAGTCCATGGCCCCGTGCGCGGCCAGCAGTTCCGCGATGGACTCCGCCTCGGCGGCGATGGTGACGTTCGCTCCATGCAGGTGGCCGAGCCCCACTTCGGTGATCGGCTCGGGCTTCGGCGCCAGCGCGCCGGCGGCGATCTGGGCGAAGCGTTCGGGGCCGATCGAGAAGATCAGCTCGGGCAGCAGCGCGGCGAATTCCGGCTCCAGCGCCACCTCGCGCGGACGGCGCGAGCCTTCGGACTCGTAGCGCTCCCCCAGGAAGGCGGCGGCGTGCTTGAACGCCTTGTACTGCAGCAGCCGCGCAAACAGCAGGTCCCTGGCTTCGAGCAGCTCGAAGTCCTCCTCGTCGGCCATTTCCCCGCGCGGCAGCAGCCGGGCGGCCTTCAGATCGAGCAGCGTGGAGGCGACGACCAGGAATTCGGTCGTTTCATCCAGGATCTTCATCCCGTCGCTGCCGGCTTCGCGACTGCTGTCCTGCAGCTCGCGCAGGTAGGCGATGAATTCGTCCGTCACTTCGGCGAGCGCCACCTCGGTGATGTCCAGTTCGCGTTTGGTGATCAGGTGCAGCAGGACGTCAAAGGGCCCGTTGAAATTTGCCAGGGCAAGGCGAAAACCGCCAGCCGATTCCCCCTGGCCCGTGTCGGGGCTTTCGTCGGGGGTGCCGGTGGCGGTTTGTTCGCGTTGGTCCTCGCTGAGCATGGTGCTCATTACGGGGCACCACCACGCCAGATCAGCTCGCGGGCCAGGTTGCGGTAGGCCTCCGCGCCGGGGTGGTTGGCGGCGTAGGAGGTGATCGGCTCTGCGGCCACGTTCGCGTCGGCGAACTTGATGGTGCGCTTGATGACGGTTTCGAAGAGCTTGTCGCCGAAAGCCTCATCCAGGCGGGTGATGACCTCGCGGCTGTGCAGGGTGCGGGCGTCGTACATGGTGGCCAGCACGCCGTCGAGTTCCAGCACCTGGTTCAGGCGGTCCTTGACCTTGTCGATGGTTTCCATCAGCAGGGCCACGGCGCGCAGTGCGAAGAATTCGGCGGTCAGCGGGATGATCACGCCGTGGGCGGCGGTCAGCGCGTTGATGGTCAGCAGGCCGAGGGATGGCTGGCAGTCGATGAGCACCACGTCGTAGTCGTCGATCACGTGGCGCAGCGCGCGTTCGAGCACCTGCTCGCGGGCGACCTCGTTGACCAGCTGCACCTCGGCGGCGGACAGGTCGATGTTCGCCGGGAGCAGGTCGATGTTCTCCACATCGGTCTGGCGGATCGCGTCGGTGATCTTCACATTGCGGTCCATCAGCACGTTGTAGACGGTGACGTCCATTTCATGCGGGTTGGTGCCGAAGCCCGCGGACAACGCGCCCTGCGGGTCGAAGTCCACCAGCAGCACCTTGCGGCCGTACTCGGCGAGCGCTGCGGCCAGGTTGATGGTCGAGGTGGTTTTGCCCACCCCGCCTTTCTGGTTCACCATGGCGATGACGCGTGCCGGGCCGTGGGACGGCAGGGCGGCGGGTACGGGGAATTCCGAGAGTGGTTTGCCGGTGGGGCCCACCGGGCGGGGCTCCTTGAGCATCCCGGCACCGCGGACCTTGCTTGCCTGTTCCTCGCTCACGATGGGTCAACCACACTTCCCGTTATTCCTGACAAAAACTTCGAGCTTTCGGCTCATTTAAAGGTTATCGGGCGGGAGGGACATTCGGCGTATTTTCAACTTTTTCACGGCGAGCCTTTACCTTGAACCTTAACTCAAATGTTGTATGGACGCTGGGTATTTTCTCCGACGCTCCGAAAGGCAGCGAACCCCGGACTCGGGGTCCTCGCGAGGGCACGGACCGTTGCGGACAACGTACCCGAGTGCTCGAATCATTGGAGACTGCACTATGGCCACATCGCAAAAGGAGATTGGGATGTTCAAAAGCTTGCTTGCCAATTGCACGGTTTCGGATCTAAAACGCGCCGAGCAGTGGTACATGAGACTGCTTTCCCGCGAGCCGGACCGCCGCCCGATGGATGGGCTGCTGGAATGGCACCTCGGTCACGGGTTCGGGCTTCAAGTCTGGCATGAGCCTGAACGCGCCGGCCGCTCTACGGTCGTGTTGGAAGTTTCCAATCTCGATTCGGAGGCACTTCGGCTATCCAAGGCGGGATTCGTCCATGGCGGACCGGAACAGGGCGGTGGGGCACGGATCCTGCAGCTGGCAGATCCCGATGGCAATCGGATAGTCATCGCCGGCCCCGGCGTCATTCCGGACCCCGGCGAGTGAACGCACGGCCAATCTCAGTTCCACACCGTGCATAACCCGTGGCCTGTGCAGAGCGGCGTTCCAGTGGCGGTTAATGAGAAACATCCGCCCTCCCGCTGGGTGCGGGAGGGCGGATGCTTGCGAGGCTGGTGGCCGGTTGGCGGCTAGTGCATGCTTTCTTCCATGAGCGCCTCGTCGAACGGGCGCTGTCCGGAGAGCACTGCCTTGGCCTGGTCCAGGTCTACCTCGTGGGTCCACTTGCCGATCAGCAAGGTGGCTACCGCGTTGCCGGTGAAGTTGGTCAGCGCTCGGGCCTCGGACATGAACTTGTCGATGCCCACGATCACGCCCATGCCGCCGAGCAGCTCCGGGCGGTGCGCCTGCAGGCCAGCGGCCAAGGTGGCCAGGCCGGCGCCGGTCACGCCGGCTGCGCCCTTCGAGGCGATGATCATGAAGACCAGCAGGCCGATCTGCTCACCGAGGTTCATCGGCATGCCCATGGCCGTCGAGACGAACAGCGCCGACATGGTCAGGTAGATGGCAGTGCCGTCGAGGTTGAACGAGTAGCCGGTCGGGACGGTGATGCCGACCACCGGCTTCGAGACACCCACGTGCTCCATCTTGGCGATCAGGCGCGGCAGGGCCGACTCGGAGGAGGAGGTCGAGAAGATCAGCAGGTACTCGCGGGCCAGGTACTTCAGCAGCAGGAAGATGTTCAGGCCGGTGACCAGGCGCAGCATGGTGCCCAGCACGAAGACGATGAAGATGATGCAGGTCAGGTAGAACGCGCCCATGAGGATGGCCATGGAACCGATGGCGGCCCAGCCGGTGGCGCCCACGACGGCGGCGATGGCGCCGAAGGCACCGATCGGCGCAACCCACATGATCATCATCATGATGCGGAAGACGACCTTCTGGATGGCCTGGATGCCGTGCAGCACCGGTTCGCCACTCTTGCCCATGCCCTGCAGCGCGAAACCTACGAACAGTGCGACCACCAGGGTCGGCAGCACCGGCAGGGATCCCGGGATCAGCGACATGAAGAAGTCGACGGTGCCGTTTTCGGTCTTCGGCTTGTTCGGATCGTAGGGCTGCAAATCAAGGCCCTCGCCCGGGTGGATGATGTTGCCCACGACCAGGCCCAGGGCCAGCGCGAAGGTGGACATGCCGATGAAGTACAGCAGCGCCAAGCCGCCGACCTTGCCCACGGTCGCAGCCTTGGCGATGGAACCGATGCCGAGCACGATGGTGCAGAAGATCACCGGGGCGATGATCATCTTGATCAGGGCGACGAACCCGTCGCCCAGCGGCTTCAGGGCCTTGCCCAGATCAGGGGCGACCAGGCCGATGATGGCGCCGAGCACCACCGCGGCGATCACCGAGATGTAGAGCCAGTGCGTCCGGTCCTTCTTCTTTGCCTGCTGCGGCGCATCGGATGCCGCCGAATCGTGCTCGGTGATAGCCATGAAAGTGACCTGTCTTGTGAGTGGGAACCGCGACGGCGTCGTTGCCGGACGGCATTCCGTAGAATCGTTATGTCCATCGTGCGCGCCTTCGTGATTTTCATCTCCGTTGAGTTCATATTGGTCACGCACACCAGTGCAGCCACGGCCGGCCGGCCGCGCGGCGGCCACGCGAAGGGGGAAGCCTTGACCGATCATTTCGCCGATCACCCCTTGCCCCGCCCGCTGGATTCCCGCAACGACCCGGCCCCGCTGACCCGCGACGGCTGGTCCTTCGCGGTGCTGATCTTCTCGGCGCAGATGCTCGTGGTGCTGCTGGTGGTCGCCGGGCTGGCGATCGCCACCTACCAGCAGCAGAACCGGGTAATCCTGGAGGACAAGCAGTCAACGGTGGCGGCCATCTCCATCACCCTGGCCAACGACCCGTTCGTCAGCCAGGCCCTGGCGGGCAAGAACCCCACCGAACAGCTGCAGCCCTATGCGAACGAGATCCTGAACCGCGCCCCGGTGGTGGACTTCATCACGATCATGACCCCCGACCGGATCCGCGTCACCCACCCCGACCCGGAGCAGATCGGCAGACCCTATTCCGGCTCCACCAGCCAGGCGCTGCACGGTGAGGTCTACAACGAGCAGGCCGTGGGCACGCTGGGCAACTCGGTACGCACCATCGCCCCGGTCTACCACCAGGGCAGGCTCGTGGGCATGGTGTCCACCGGCATCACGCTGCACAACCTGCAGCTGATCTACCGCAGCGAAATCCCGCAGATCCTGCTGGTCTCCGCGCTGACCCTGCTGCTGGCAGGCTTCAGCGCCTGGTTCTTCTCCCGTTACGTCAACCAGGCCACCCTGGGTTTCGGCCCGCACGGGCTGCGCCGGCTGTACGCGTTCTACTTCTCCGCCCTGCACTCGGTGCGCGAGGGGCTGGTGCTGCTGGACCGTCGGCACCGCATCGTGCTGTACAACCAGGAAGCGGCCCGGCTGCTGGGCTTGCCCGAAGAAGTCCCCGGCGAGGGCATGGATCCGCAGGAAGTGCAGATGCCCGAGACCCTGCGCGAGCTGATGGTCACCGGGCGCAGCTGCAAGGACGAAATCCATCTGGGCGCCCACACCGTGCTGTCAGTTTCCCAAGGCCCGGCGAAGCTGACCAATACGAACCTGCCGCGCGTGGGCGGTTCCTGGCGCGGCTGGTTCGGCATCCAGCCGCTGACCGGGCAGGTGCTCACGCTGCGCGACCTGACCGAGGTGCAGGAACTGGCCGGCGAGCTGCAGTCGCTGAAGACCTTCTCCACCGCGTTGCGCGCCCAGACCCACGAGCACGCCAACCGGCTGCACACCATCGCCACGCTGATCGAGAACGGCAAGGTCGACCAGGCGCTGGCCTTCGCGGTGGACGACCGGCAGCACTCGCAGCAGCTGACCGACGCGATCGTGCACAGCATCGACGACGTCTACCTCTCCAGCCTGCTCGTGGCCAAGGCCGCCCAGGCCCATGAACGCGGCATCCAGCTGGACATCAGCGCGCAGGGCGTGATGCCCACCGACGCGTTCGCCGCCACCGACATCGTCACCATAGTCGGCAACCTGCTGGACAACGCGCTGGACGTCTCGGTAGGCACCGAGGATGCCACGGTCTGGGTGGAGGTCACCGCACTGGACGACGAGCTGATCATTTCGGTGGCCGACTCCGGACCTGGCATCGAGCCCGAGTTCCTGGAGAACCTGCTGCGCTTCGGGGTCAGCACCAAGTCCGGGGCGCAGCCGCGCGGGCTCGGGCTGGCCCTGGTCCAGCAGGCGGTGCTGCGCCTGGATGGCACAATGAATGTGGACAACGACGCCGGGGCGATCTTCACGGTGACCTTGCCCTTCACCCCGCGCAGCTAGCCCGCGCCGAGGGCACAACGATTTCGGGAGGAGCCGATGGGCACCATGCAGACCGCGAACACCCCCGGGCCGGGAACCCTGCACCCGCTGCGGGTGCTGGTCGTCGACGACGAACCCGACACCGCCGCCGCCCACGCGGCCTTCGTCAACCGCATCGAGGGCTTCACCGCGGCAGCGGTGGCGGGCAACGGGCAGCAGGCGCTGAGCCTGCTGGCCGACGCGGTGCAGGCCGGCGAGCCCTTCGACCTGGTGCTGCTGGACATGACGCTGCCCGACCTGCACGGCATCGACGTGGCCAAGCGCATGCGCGGGCGCGGGCTGACAACCGACATCATCGCCATCACCGCGGTGCGCGACCTGGCGGTGGTGCGCTCGGCGGTGGCCACCGGCATCACCCAGTACCTGATCAAGCCCTTCACCTTCGCGGTGTTCGCCGAAAAGCTGGAAAACCACCGCCGCTTCATCGCCTCCATGCGCTCCACCGGGCCGGACGCCAGCCAGGCGGCCCTGGACACCGCCTTCTCCGCGCTGCGCACTTCGAGCGCCTCCACCACGCTGCCCAAGGGGCTGATCCCCGAAACCCTGGCGCAGATCAGCGAGCATCTGAATGCGAGCGCCGGCACAGCCTTCTCCGCCACCGAGCTGGCCGACCAGCTGGGCATGTCCCGGGTCACCGCCCGCCGCTACCTGGAACACCTGGCCGAGTCGAAGGCCGCGGTCAAGCAGCCCCGGCACGGCACCCGCGGACGCCCGGAATACGAGTACAGGGCCGTGTCCGCGTTCTCCGGCAGGTAACCCATGCCAAACTTACCCAAGCCAAACCATCCTTGTCAGCGCCCGATCCACGGCGCATGATGGCAGTATGAGCAATGAAAACCAGGATATCATCTCCGCGATCCAGCACCCCGGCGAAGCCCACGGCGAGCAGAACGTGGGCCAGCGGCTGAACTGGCTGCGCGCCGGAGTGCTCGGCGCCAACGACGGCATCGTGTCAGTGGCCGGCGTGGTGGTGGGTGTCGCCGCGGCCACCCCGAACAATCTGGCAGCCATCGCCACCGCTGGCATCGCGGCCCTGGTCGCCGGCGCCTTCTCCATGGCCGGAGGCGAATACGTCTCGGTCAGCACCCAGCGGGACACCGAGCGCGCTCTGCTGGCCAAGGAACAACGCGAGCTGCGCGAGCAGCCGGAGGAGGAACTTCAGGAGCTCGCCGGGCTGTACCGCCAGCGCGGGCTGTCCGAAGAGCTGGCCCTGCAGGTCGCCCGGGAGCTGACCAGCCACAACGCGTTGGCGGCGCACGCGGAGGTGGAGCTGGGCATCGACCCGCAGGAGCTGACCAGCCCGTGGCATGCCGCGCTGTCCTCCTTCATCGCCTTCACCGTCGGCGCGCTGATCCCGCTGGCCATGATCCTGCTGCCCTTCGGCAGCGAAATCATCAACACCGCGTTGGCTGTGGTGCTGGGACTGTTCCTCACCGGCTGGATCAGTGCGCGGCTGGGCGGCGCCCCGCTGGTTCCGGCCATCGTGCGCAATGTCCTGATGGGTTCGGCCACCATGGCCGCCACCTACCTGATCGGCCTGCTCTTCGGCGTCGCGGTCAGCTGAGGCTTCCGCCCCGATTAAACACCCGTGCCCTGCCTGCGACGATTCGCACGCAGGGCACGGGTGCTTCGGGGTCGCCGGGCTCTAGGCTTCCGGACGCAGCAGCGGCATCAGGTCATCGAGCACCGCGGTGTCCTCGATGGTCGAAGGCACGGTGTATTCCTTGCCGTCGGCAATCTGGCGCATGGTCTTGCGCAGGATCTTGCCCGAGCGGGTCTTGGGCAGCGCGGCGACCACGGTGACCTCGCGGAAGTCGGCCACCGGGCCGATGTGCTGGCGCACCAGGGCCACGATTTCCTTCTTCAGCGCTTCCTCGTCGGCTTCGACGCCGGACTTGAGCACCACGTAGCCGCTGGCCCGCTGGCCCTTGAGCGCGTCGGCCAGGCCGATGACCGCGCATTCGGCCACGGCCGGGTGGCTGGAGAGCACCTGCTCCATGGCGCCGGTGGACAGCCGGTGGCCCGACACGTTGATCACGTCGTCGGTGCGGCCCATTACGAACAGGTAGCCGTCCTCGTCCAGGAAACCCGAGTCGCCGGTGAGGTAGTAGCCTTCCAGCTGGCTCAGGTAGGTGTCGATGAAACGCTGGTCGTCGCCCCACAGGGTGACCAGCGCGCCCGGAGGCAGCGGCAGGCGAACCACGATGTTGCCTTCCTCGCCGGTGGGCACCTCCTCGCCCAGAGCGTCGCGGATCTGCACGTCGAAGCCCGGCACCGGGGTGGTGGGGCTGCCGGCCTTGGCGGGAAGCTGTTCCAGGCCCAGCGGGTTGGAGGCGATCGGCCAGCCGGTTTCGGTCTGCCACCAGTTGTCCACCACCGGGATATTCAGCAGCTCGGAGGTGAAGTGGTAGGTGTCCGGGTCAAGGCGTTCGCCGGCCACGAACAGCGCCCGCAGGCTGGACAGGTCGTGGGAGGTCATCAACCCGCCGGTCGGATCCGCCTTGCGCACCGCGCGCAGCGCGGTCGGGGCGGTGAACATGGTGGTGACCTTGTGGTCTGCGATGATGCGGCCGAACACGCCGGCATCCGGGGTGCCCACCGGCTTGCCCTCGTAGAGCACCGTGGTGGCGCCGGCGATCAGCGGCGCGTAGACGATGTAGGAGTGTCCCACGACCCAGCCCACGTCCGAGGCGGTGAACATGGTGTCCCCCGGGTGCACGTCGTAGATGGCGTTCATGGAGAACTGCAGCGCGGTGGCGTAGCCGCCCGTGTCGCGCACCACGCCCTTGGGGGCGCCGGTGGTTCCGGAGGTGTACAGCACGTACAGCGGGTGGGTGGACGGCACCGAGACCGGCGCGGCAGGCTGCGCGGTTTCAGCCAGCTGGTCCCAGTCAAGCCAGTTGATGTCCTGCCCGTTGATCGGCTTGCCGTGGTATTCCTCGATCGAGTGGGCGAAGCCGTCGCGGTGCGCGACGATGACGTCCTTGACCGCAGGCTCGGCGAGGCTCAGCGCCTCGGCGACGGCCGGCAGGTACTCGATGCGGCGCGAAGGCTCGATGCCGCCGGTCGCTGCCACGATGGCCACCGGCGCGCAGTCGGTGATGCGCGCTGCCAGTTCCTTGGGGGCGAAGCCGCCGAAGACCACCGAGTGCACCGCGCCGATGCGGGCGCAGGCAAGCATGGAGACCAGGGCCTGCGGAACCATCGGCATGTAGATCAGCACGCGGTCCCCGGTCTTGACTCCGCGTTCGCGCAGCACGCCGGCGAAGATCTCGACCTCGCGCAGCAGCTGCGCATAGGTATAGGTCTGGACTGTCCCGAGCATGGCCGAATCGTAGATCAACGCGGCCTGGTCGCCACGTCCGGCGGCCACGTGGCGATCTAGCGCATTGACCGACAGGTTCAGCATGCCGTCGGGGAACCAGCTGTACAGCGGCTTGCGCGAAGCATCGACGGCTGATGTCGGCACCGTATCCCATTGGATATCCTTGGCGGCCTCAAGCCAGAATGTCTCCGGATCAGTGCTCGCGTGATCAAAGGCCTGGCGGTAGGTCTGCGCCATGGTGTTCTCCTCCGGCGTCGGGCGTCGCTGCCCGGCGTCCTGTTAAATATCTGGACTCGTCCTCGTATACATAAGCCTATGACTACAGTCACACAATCACAACATCCGTGTATACATATTTCGTACTTTTCTAAAATATTTTCCGAGCTTTGCCCCATTTGACTCGGTTTGTGTATACACTCGAAGCATGAGAGCAAGTGACAAGGTCTACGAAAGCCTGCGCACCGACATCGTCGAGTGGCGCTTGCACCCGGGAACCGTGCTTGCCGAGGTTGAACAGTCGGAACGACTAGGTGTTTCCCGCACTCCGGTACGCGAAGCCCTGGCCCGATTGGTGGCCGACGGATTGGCGGTTCCTCAGCGGGGCCGCGGAGTGGTGGTTTCAGAGGTCAGCGAAGACCATCTGGAAGATCTCTTCGTGCTGCGCCGCGCACTGGAAATCACCAGCGCCAGGCAGGCCGCCTTGTCGGAAAACCGTGCTCAGTTCGCATCCCTGGCCGAGGATTTCGACCGGTCGGTGCATCTGGCGGATCTCTCCGGCGCCCGCGACGACTACTACCAGCTGGTCGCCCGGCTCGACGAGATGGTCGACGACGCGGCCAACAACCCGTACCTGGCCACCGCGCTGCGCACCCTGCGCGTGCATCTGCAACGGGTGCGCCGGCTGGCCAAGGACAATCCCGACAGGCTGCGCGACTCGGCCCGCGAACACGCGGCCATCGCCTGGGCGATTGCCGAGGGGAACGCAGAGGTGGCGGCGGCCGCCACCACCGTTCACCTCCACAAATCTTTTACACACATCAAGACATACACAGTTGGATCCGAAAGGTAGCATCTCCATGATCAACCACCCAGTACGCGTATACCGCTCCGAGGAAAACCTGGCCCGCGAAGACCAGCTGGCCCACAAGATCGCCACCGTCGCCGCCGACCCGGTCGAGGTCACCAGCGAAGTCACCGAGATGATCATCAACCGCATCATCGACAACGCCTCGGTGGCCATCGCGTCGCTGAACCGCGGCCCGATCGTCGCGGCCCGCGCCCAGGCGCTGACCCACGCGCCGTCCACCGGCGGCCAGGGCGCCTCGGTGTTCGGCATCTCCGAGAAGGTCTCCCCCGAGTGGGCTGCCTGGGCCAACGGCGTGGCAGTGCGCGAGCTCGACTACCATGACACCTTCCTGGCCGCCGAGTACTCCCACCCGGGCGACAACATCCCGCCGATCCTGGCCGTGGCGCAGCACACCGGCGCTTCGGGCAAGGACCTGATCCGCGGCATCGCCACCGGCTACGAGATCCAGGTCGACCTGGTCAAGGCCATCTGCCTGCACAAGCACAAGATCGACCACGTGGCGCACCTGGGCCCATCGGCCGCAGCCGGCATCGGCACCCTGCTGGGCCTGGACGTCGAGACCATCTTCCAGGCCGTTGGCCAGGGCCTGCACACGACCACCGCCACCCGCCAGTCGCGCAAGGGCGAAATCTCCACCTGGAAGGCCCACGCCCCGGCCTTCGCCGGCAAGATGGCAGTTGAGGCAGCCGACCGCGCCATGCGCGGCCAGACCTCCCCAGTGCCGATCTACGAAGGCGAAGACGGCGTCATCGCCTGGATGCTGGACGGGCCGGACGCAGCCTACGAGGTTCCGCTGCCTGAGGCCGGCGAAGCCAAGCGCGCCATCCTCGACACCTACACCAAGGAGCACTCGGCCGAGTACCAGGCGCAAGCCTGGATCGACCTGGCCCGCAAGCTGCACGGCGAGCACCCGGAAGCCGCGGATCCGAAGAACGTGAAGTCGGTGCTGATCAAGACCAGCCACCATACCCACTACGTCATCGGCTCCGGCGCCAACGACCCGCAGAAGTACGATCCGACCGCTTCGCGCGAGACCCTGGACCACTCGATCCCGTACATCTTCACCGTTGCACTACAGGACGGCGCATGGCACCACGTGGATTCCTACTCCCCTGAGCGTGCCGGCCGCGCCGACACCGTTGAGCTGTGGAACAAGGTGACCACCGAGGAAGACGCCGAGTGGACCCGCCGCTACCACTCACTGGACATCGCAGAGAAGGCCTTCGGCGGTTCGGTGGAAATCACCCTGAACGACGGTACCGTGATCACCGATGAAATCGCCGTCGCCGACGCGCACCCGCTGGGCGCACGTCCGTTCGCCCGCGAGCAGTACATCAACAAGTTCCGCACCCTGGCCGAGGGCCTGGTCGACGAGGCGGAGATCAACCGCTTCATCGCCGCCGCCGAGAACCTGGAGAACCTTGCAGCCGGCGAGCTGGACCAGCTGAACATCCAGGCCGCCGACGGTGTCATCAACCTGGAAACCGCACCTAAGGGACTGTTCTAATCATGTTGTACTCAACCAAGCCCCCAGCCGCGAAGCGCGTAGCGCTGCGCGAAATGCTGACCCCGGGAGCTGCCCGCCAGTTCCCCGGAGCCTTCAACCCGCTCTCGGCCAAGCTGATCAGCGAGAAGAACTTCGACGGCGTCTACATCTCCGGTGCGGTGCTGGCCAATGACCTGGGCCTGCCGGACATCGGCCTGACCTCGCTGACCGAGGTCGCCACCCGCGCCGGGCAGATCGCCCGCATGACCGACCTCCCGTCGATCGTTGACGCCGACACCGGCTTCGGCGAGCCGATGAACGTGGCCCGCACCATCCAGGAGCTGGAATACGCCGGCCTGGCCGGTTGCCACATCGAGGACCAGTTCAACCCGAAGCGCTGCGGGCACCTGGATGGCAAGAACGTGGTGGATACCGAAACCATGCTCAAGCGCATCGCTGCCGCCGCCGACGCACGCATCGACGAGAACTTCCTGATCATGGCCCGCACGGACATCCGTGCGGTCGAGGGCCTGGCTTCGGCCGTGGACCGCGCCAAGGCCATGGTGGATGCCGGCGCGGACGCGATCTTCCCGGAGGCCATGAAGAACGTCGCCGAGTTCGAGGCGATCTGCAATGCAGTGGACGTGCCGGTGCTGGCCAACATGACCGAGTTCGGCAAGTCCGAGCTGTTCAACCGCCAGGAACTGGCAGATGCCGGCGTCGCGCTGATCATCTACCCGGTCACCCTGCTGCGCAGCGCCATGGGCGCGGCGGAGCGGGTGCTGGACGCGATCAGCGAAGACGGCACCCAGCAGCGCGAAGTGGATAACATGTTAACCAGGTCACGTCTGTACGAGCTGGTGGACTACGAAGCCTACAACCGGTTCGACACCGGAATCTTCAACTTCCAGGTCCCAACCCTGGACATCGAATCCAACAGCGCGAATCTCTAAACAGGAGCCACCGCACTGTGGCAGCGTCCGGTTGCGCGGGCCGTCTGAATTCTTCGACGGCCCGCGCTACCGGCCTAAAAGTCTTGAAAGACAATTCAGGAGGAGTACGACCATGAGCACGAGCACCGAAGACATCAAGAAGGGTCTGGCTGGAGTCGTCGTCGACTACACCGCCGTATCCAAGGTCAACCCAGAGACCAACTCCCTGCTCTACCGCGGCTACCCGGTACAGGACCTTGCAGCATCCAAGTCCTTCGAAGAGGTTGCCCTGCTGCTGTGGAACGGCGAACTGCCGTCCCAGAGCGAACTGACCGAATTCACCGCCTTCGAGCGCGCCAACCGCACGCTGGATCCGGCCGTCAAGGCCGCCATCGACCTGTTGCCGGCCGACTGCCACCCGATGGACGTGGGCCGCACCGCGGTCTCCGTGATCGGCGCCAACCACTCGCAGTCGGAGAACTCCTCCGTCGAAGCCGAGCTACTGAAGTCCAAGGAGCTGTTCGCCGCCTTCCCTGCTGTCGTGGCCTACGACCAGCGCCGCCGCCGCGGCCTGGACGTCGTCCCGCCGCGCGACGATCTGGATTACGCAGCCAACTTCCTGTGGATGACCTTCGGCGAAGAAGCAGCGCCTGAGGTTGTCGACGCTTTCCGCGTCTCCATGGTGCTGTACGCGGAGCACTCGTTCAACGCGTCGACCTTCACCGCTCGCGTGATCACCTCGACCCTGTCGGACCTGCACTCGGCAGTCACCGGCGCCATCGGCGCCCTGAAGGGCCCGCTGCACGGCGGCGCCAACGAGGCCGTCATGCACACCTTCACCGAGATCGGCATTGACAAGGACGAGTCCCGCGAGGACGCCGCCAAGCGCGCCAAGGCCTGGATGGAAGAGGCCCTGGCAGCCAAGAAGAAGGTCATGGGCTTCGGCCACCGCGTCTACAAGCACGGCGACTCCCGCGTTCCGACCATGAAGGCCGCACTGGATCGCATGATCGAGCACTACGGCCGCCACGAAATGCTGGGCCTCTACGACGGCCTGGAAGCTGCCATGGACGAGGCCAAAGCCATCAAGCCGAATCTGGACTACCCGGCAGGCCCGACCTACCACCTGATGGGCTTCGACACCGAGATGTTCACCCCGATCTTCATCGCGGCGCGCATCACCGGCTGGACCGCACACATCATGGAGCAGCGCGCCTCGAACGCCCTGATCCGCCCGCTCTCTGCCTACAACGGCCCGGAGCAGCGCGCACTGTAAATAGTAGCGCCTTGCCGCCGGCCCGGACCTCGCGTCCGGGCCGGCGGTTTTTTGTGTCCGCCGCACGTCCCCACGGGCGAGCGCCTCCGAATGGGATTGCCTGAATATCGATCAGGAGTTATCGTTTAACGATAGATACCATCTGTCAAACGATAAGTAAGGTGAACTGTGAGCCGATTCAGCATTGTGGCACTCAGGGGGATTTTGGCTGTGGTCCTGGCTGGGACGCTTTTTGTCCAATTGGTCATGGTGCCGATGATCGCGGTGAACGAGGTGTCGCGCCCCGGAGCTCCGGAAGTGCCCGCGGTCGCGCTGCTCGCGTACTTGGTCCTGGCCGGGATCGTCATCGAGATCTGCTCGGTCTGCGTCTGGAAGCTGGCCACCCGCGTGGCCCGCAGCACGGTGTTCGACCCGGCATCGTCCAAATACGTCGGACCGATCATCTGGTCGATCGCCGCCGGATCGCTGGCCACCTTCGCCCTTGCAGCCCTGCTGGCGCCCGGCGAGGATATCGCCCCGGGAATGGTCTTGCTCATCGGCGGCTTCGGAATCCTGCTGGCCGGAATCTCGGTGATCGTGTTCGTCTTACGCCAGCTGCTCATCCAGGCCACGCAGACCGAAGCGCAGGCCGCCGCCCTGCGCACCGAGCTCGGCGGTGTCATCTGATGGGCATCCGTGTCGATATCGACGTCATGCTCGCCAGGCGGAAGATGGCGGTCGGAGAGCTGGCAGAACGCATCGGCATCACTCCGGCCAATCTGGCGGTATTGAAGAACGGGCGGGCCAAGGCGGTCCGCTTCACGACCTTGCAGTCGTTGTGCGAGGTCCTGGGCTGCCAGCCCGGGGACCTGCTCGTCTACGAACCCGACAGCGCCCAAGCCGAAGCCGGGCAGGACACCACGCCAGCTACCAGGGGCTGATCTGCACCGACTCGACGCCGAGGTTGTCCTGCGCCATGATTACTGTCGCGGTGAACATCTCGCCGCCGATGATGAGCGGAAGCCAGCGCTCCGCGTCTTGCCACATGTGATCGACCGGCAGGTTGGCCACCGGGTACCAGCGCGGTTCCAGCTCCTCGCTGGCCACCGGCTCACCCTGGTAGCTGGTCGCCAGGAAGACTTGGCAGTCCATGTCCGAGGCAGGCCGTGCGGGAAAACGGAACAGGATCGTGGCCCGGTGGACCGGGGCGCCTTCTGTGACTTGCAGCCCCGTCTCCTCTTCCAGCTCCCGGATCGCGGCGGCCGCGGCCTGCTCCCCCGGCTCGATTTTTCCGCCGGGGGCCACCATGTTGCCGGCCCCGAAGCCGGTGAGCTTGCGGCCCAGCAGCACCTCCTGCCGCTCGCCCTGGCCACGCAGGACCAGCATCAGCACCACCGGCTGGGGATGGATCTTGTTTGCGCTCATGATTGCTCTCCTGCTGGGACTCTAGTTCACGCGCGGGTGCGCCAGCTGATAGGCCTCGCGCAGTGAATCGACGCTGACCTTGGTGTAGATCTGGGTGGTGGTCACCGATGCGTGTCCCAACAGCTCCTGCACCACGCGCACGTCCGCACCGCCCTCCAGCAGGTGGGTGGCGAATGAATGGCGCAAGGTGTGCGGCGAGACTTCGGTGCTGATACCGGCCCGCTGCGCGGCCTTGGACAGGATCATCCAGACGGACTGCCTGGAGAGCCGCCCGCCGCGCTGGTTCAGGAACAAAGCGGGAGTGCCTTTGCCCCTGGCCGCCAAGCCGGGACGGGCGCGGACCAGGTAGTCGCTGACCGCGCGCTGGGCATAGGCCCCCACGGGGACTACTCGTTCCTTGGAGCCCTTGCCGAACAGCCTGACCACCGAGTCATCGGAAAAATGCAGATCGTCTACGTCCAGCGCGACCACTTCGGAAATGCGCGCCCCGGTGGAGTACAGGAATTCAAGGATTGCGCGGTCGCGTAGCCCGGCCGGGGTGTCCACCGCGATTGACTCGAGGATGCTCGTGACCTCGGCGATGGAAATGGCCTTGGGCAGCGATTGTCCCACCGCGGGAGGCTGCACCTCGCGCGCCGGATTAGGGGCGCAAATGCCTTCCAGTTCCCAGTACTTGTGCAGCTGCCGCACCGCCACGGTATGGCGGGCCACCGAGCGGGCGCCGAGCGGTGGGTGCACCTCGTCGCCACGAGCCAGCTGCTGCAGGTACCCGTTGACGTGCGCCTCGGTGATGGCGTCGGGAGTTCCCACGCCGGCCTCTTCCAGCGTTTCAAGATAGCGGGTCAAATCCCGCCGGTACGAGGACAGCGTGTTCTCGGCCAAGCCGCGTTCAATCGCCAGGTGCTGCAGATAACGGCGCAAACCGGGGGCCAGCGAGGGGCCCAAAGCGGTTTCGGCTGGCTTACTGATTGCGAAGCCCCGGGTGCACGTCGAAGGGCTCCTCGGCATCGCGCAGCGTGGCATAGCCAGTGGCGCGGGCCGCGTTGGCCGCCAGCAGGCCGATGACCGCCGTCGGGTTGTGGATCTTTCCGGCTAGCACCTGGGCGATGGCTTCGTCCAGCGGCACCCATTCGGTGATCATTTCTGCTTCCTCGTCGGTACGGATGTGGCGATGGTCTTCGGGGACCAGCTCGACTCCGCGTGCCAGATAGATGCGCACGGCTTCGGAGGATGAGCCCGGGCTCAGGAACACGTCGGTGAGGATCGACCACTGCTGCGCGGTGCGGTCGGCTTCTTCCCACAGCTCGCGCTTGGCGGCGTCCAGTGGCGGCTCCCCCGCGATGTCCAGCAGACCGGCTGGCAGCTCCCACAAACGCATCCCCACCGGGTGCCGGTACTGGTTGACCATGAGCACACGTTCGCTCTCGTCGATCACCAGCACGGTGACCGCTCCGGGGTGCTCGATGTAGTCGCGTTCGATGACGGCGCCTTCGTCGGACAGCTCCACGGAATCATGCAGCACATTCCAGATCCGGCCTTCGTACACGGTTTCGCGGGCGACCAGTGTGCGCGGGGAAAGTTCGTCCGAGATCTGCTGGCTCTGCACGTTGTGGTCCTTGCTCATGAAACTTGGTTCTCCTGTACTAGACGGCGGGTCCGAAAATTCGGCTGGCTCCATGTCCAGCTTAAATGCATACGCGCCGGTCACGATGACCGGCGCGTATGGCTTCAGCTCTGACGCTGCCTGCGAGGCGCCGTCAGCGGCTGAAGTGTGGCTGTTTAGACGTCGCGCTGAGCGATTGCCGCTTCCACCAGACCAGCGAACAGCGGGTGCGGGCGGGTTGGGCGGCTGGAGAGCTCAGGGTGGGCCTGGGTGGAAACGTAGTAAGGATGAACGTCCTTCGGCAGTTCCACGTACTCGACCAGGCTGTTGTCCGGCGAAGTTCCGGAGAAGACCAGACCTGCTTCCTCCAGCTGCGCGCGGTAGGCATTGTTGACCTCGTAGCGGTGGCGGTGGCGCTCTGCGACCTCGGTCTTGCCGTAGGTCTCGGCGACGACGGAGCCTTCCAGCAGCTTCGCGTCGTATAGGCCAAGACGCATGGTGCCGCCCAGGTCGCCCTTGCCCTCGACGATGTCCAGCTGCTCTTCCATGGTCGCGATGACCGGGGTCGAGGATGCTGGATCGAATTCGGTTGAGGAAGCCTCCGGCAAACCAGCCATGTTGCGAGCGTACTCGATCACCATGGACTGCAGGCCAAGGCATAGGCCCAGAGTAGGCAGCTTGTTCTCGCGGGCGAACTTCAGTGCGCCGAGCTTGCCTTCAAGGCCGCGGATGCCGAAGCCGCCCGGGACGCAGATCGCCTCCGCGCCGGCCAACGCCTTCTTGGCACCGGCTTCGGTGGCGCATTCGTCGGATGGGACCCAACGGATGTTGACCTTGGCCTGATTGGCGAAGCCGCCAGCCTTCAGTGCTTCGGTGACGGACAGGTAGGCGTCCGGCAGGTCGATGTACTTGCCGACCAGCGCGATGGTCAGTTCGGTCTTCGGATTGTGCACCACGTCCAGCAGGCGGTCCCAGTCTTCCCAGTCCACATCACGGAACTTCAGGTCAAGGGTCTGCACAATGTAGGCGTCCAGGCCCTGGGCGTGGATGACCTTCGGAATGTCGTAGATGCTCGGGGCATCGGCGCAGTTGATAACCGCTTCGGTATCCACGTCGCAGGTGCGGCCGAGTTTGGCGCGCATCTCGTCCGGGATCTCGCGATCCGAGCGGATGACCAGCGAGTCAGGCTGAATGCCGATCGAGCGCAGGGCTGCGACCGAGTGCTGAGTAGGCTTGGTCTTCAGTTCCTGGCTTGGGCCGATGTACGGAACCAGGGAAACATGGACGAAGAACGCGTTCTTTCGGCCGATGTCCTGGCGTACCTGGCGTGCTGCCTCCAGGAATGGCTGGGACTCGATATCGCCAACGGTGCCGCCGATTTCGGTGATGATGACGTCGGGAGCCGACTTGCCTTCACCCGGTTCGGTGGCGGCCAAGCGCATACGGCGCTTGATCTCGTCGGTGATGTGAGGGATGACCTGGACGGTGTCGCCAAGGTACTCGCCGCGGCGTTCGCGTTCGAGGACGGTGGAGTAAACCTGTCCGGTGGTCACGTTGGCGCTGCCCGGTAGGTTCTCATCCAGGAAACGCTCGTAGTGTCCGATATCCAGATCGGTTTCGGCGCCGTCATCGGTAACGAAGACTTCACCGTGCTGGAAGGGGTTCATGGTACCTGGATCGACGTTCAGGTACGGATCGAGCTTCTGCATGGTCACAGAAAGACCACGAGCTCGAAGAAGATGTCCAAGGCTGGATGCCGTCAAACCCTTACCCAGGGAGGAGGCCACACCGCCGGTGACGAAGATATGCTTTGTCGTTTCAGACGACCGAGAATCACGAGTATTATTACGCTGCACCACGGGATTTCATCCTATCACCATTCTTTTACCAAGCATCCACACTCACTGTAGTGCACGGGTTCGCGAAGCCCTAGTTTGCTTCGAGATTTGCGCGCCGACGTTGAAAATCAAGGCTTCTTCGATTCGCTGGCGGTGAGCGAACACACTAATTTTTGCGCATCCGCCAGCAATTCTTCAGCATGCGCCTGCGCCGTATCGGATTCTTCCTGCCCGGCAAGCATGCGCGCCAGCTCGCGGATGCGGGCTGGCTCATCGAGAGCGACGACGTCGCTGGCGGTGAACCCGGCCCCAGCGTTGGATTTAGCATCCGAATTCTTGATGACACGGATGTGCCGGTCGGCGTAGGCGGCGACCTGCGGCAGGTGGGTCACGATGATAACCTGAACATGACGGGCCAGCATGGCCAAACGTTCGCCGATGCTGACCGCCGCCTTGCCGCCGACGCCTTGGTCGACCTCGTCGAAGACAAACGTCGGCACGGGATCCACGGCCGCCAGCACCACTTCGATGGCCAGCATGACGCGGGAGAGCTCGCCGCCGCTGGCGCCCTTGCCCAGCGGGCGCGCAGAAGCCCCGGCATGCGGCGCGAGCAGCATGGAAATCGAATCCTGGCCGAAGGCTCCCGGTTCTTCGAGTTCGTTGACCTCAATGACGAGCTTGGCATCAGGCATGGCCAGTGCGGTCAACTCCGCCGAAACTCGGGTCGACAGCTTCTTGGCGGCCTTGCGGCGGGCGTCGGAAAGGTCGGAGGCTAGCGCCGCGACCTTCTGTTCCAGCGCGACGACCTCATCTTGGAGCACTTCGATGCGCGAGTCATCCCCTCCCAGAGATTCCAGGCGTTTACGAGCGGTCTGCGCCCACTCGATGACTTCGTCGATGCTGGGTGCGTATTTGCGCAACAGCTTGCCCAGGTCTGCGCGGCGCGCCTCGACCTGCGCCAGCAGCTCGGGGCCTTCCTCGTCCAGATCCGCCACGTAACCGGCAAGATCGCTGGAAAGCTCCGACGCCAGAATGCCGAGTTCAGCGGCCCGTTCAGCAAATCCGGAGAGCACCGGGTCGTCCCCGCTCGCCTGGACCAACACTCCCCTGGCTGTTTCAACAAGGGTGGTGATTCCAGGGCTCTCGAAGTCCTCGGAGTCGATGACAGCCTGGGCCTGCAGGCTGGCGTTGCGCAGGGACTCGATATTGCCCAGCTTCATGGACTGCTCGCGCAACATGTCGTCTTCTCCGGGCTGCGGATCCAGCGAGTCGATTTCATCCAGTGCCAGGCGGAGGTTCTCGGCCTCCCGCACCCGGTTGCGCGAATCCTGCGTCAACGAGGCCAGCTCCTTGGTGGCTGCGCGCCATTGGCGGTAGCTGCGCTGGTAGCTGCCGAGGATACGGGCTACGCCGCTGCCGGCAAATCGGTCGAGCGCGTCACGCTGGGCCCCGGGCTCCTTAAGGCGGATCTGGTCGGACTGGCCGTGCACGGCCACAAGCTCCTGGCCCAGTTCAGCCAGCAAGCCGACAGGCGCGCTGCGCCCGCCTACGGTGGCCCGTGAGCGCCCCTGCGCCGACAGCGACCGCGAGAGCAGCAGTTCACTGCACTGGCCAGCCGGTTCGATGAAGGCGCCGGCCTGGGCGGCCGCGTCGAGCACGTGGTGGTCAGGGTCCAAGTGGATGACGGCCTCCGCCAGGGCATGGTCAGCCCCGGTGCGCACGGCGCCGGCATCTGCGCGGCGTCCCAGCAGCAACGAGAGCGCGGTGATCACCATCGTCTTGCCTGCACCGGTTTCACCGGTGACAACCGTCAGCCCGGGGCCGAGCGGCAGGGTGGCATTGGTGATGACGCCCAGGTTGGAGATCGAGATTTCCTGAATCATGGCCTGCTCCCGAAAGTCGAGTTCAAGTTCAAACGTGCACGATTAGTATATGTGTTCTAAGCGCACTTTCGTAGCTAGATTCGAAGAAGTGGAAAACTTATGGCGTTTTCCGCTGCAGGGAAGGTCTATGGGCGAGGCTCGTCCCCGCTGCCGACCATGGGGATTCCGGGCTCGTCCTTATGGTGCGGTTCGACGCTCTGCAGACCCGGACCGATCACCGGAAGCGCGGTGGTGGCGGCCCGCCGCATGTCGTCCTTGGCCGGCCCGCGCCAGCCGGTGATCGGCAGTTCGAACTTGTTCACCAGGCGCTCGGAGAACGGGGTGGTATTCAACCGCGCAAGGCGCACCGGCGTGTCGCTGCGCGTGACCTCGATACGCGCTCCCGGCGGCAGGTCGATGGTGCGGCGGCCGTCGCACCACAGCACTGCTCCTGCATCCGTGCGCGTGAGCATTTCCACGGCCATCACCGAGTCGGGCGACACGACCAAGGGTTTGGCGAAGAGCGCGTGGGCGGAGATCGGAACCATGATCAGTGCAGCCACGTCCGGCCAGACCACTGGGCCGCCGGCAGAGAAGGAGTAGGCCGTCGAGCCAGTCGGAGTGGCCATGACGACGCCGTCGCACCCGAAGGTGGAAATCGGTCGGCCATCGACCTCGATGACCACCTCGACCATGCGTTCACGGTTGGCCTTTTCCACCGCTGCTTCGTTCAGCGCCCAGGTTTCGGCCAGGCAGATATTGTCTTGCCAGACCTTGACCTCAATGGTCATGCGCTCCTCGACGGTGTAGGTCTTCTCGACCAGCGCCTTGACGGTGGCTGCCAATTCGGTGCGCTCAGCTTCGGCCAAGAATCCCACGTGGCCCAGGTTCACGCCGACCAGCGGCAAAGGGGCGGCGCGGACTAATTCCGCGGCGCGCAGCACCGATCCATCGCCGCCGAGGACCACACCCAACTCGATGTCTTCCACCGCGCAGTCGTCATGCAGGATTTCAACACCGGGAACAGGCTCTCCGACAGCGCGAATCACCGCTTCCTGGTCCTTGGCCCGCATGACCGGTACGGTTCCGGCTTCGGCAAGCAGTTCGCAGGTTTCCAGCGCTGCAGCGATCGCTTCTTTTCGGCCGGTGTGGGCGAAGACTAGGATCTTGCGCAAGGCGGCGTGCCCCTCTCAACAGTGATGAGTGATTGGCTCTGCGATATGCAGTCGGTTTCCCTAAGTTCTCGGAAAACGCCGCATCTCTTAACTAAGAATAGTCAACGGCATGGATCATTGCGGATTTCTCGGCATCATCCTGCGATTTCGCTGCAGCGCTGAGCCAGAGGAAAAACTCCATGTTGCCGTCCTGGCCGGCCAGCGGGCTGCGCGCCAGACCTCGCAACGCGAGACCGCATTCAGCGGCCTTGGCGACCACTGATTCCACCGCGCCTTGGCGCAGCTGGGGGCTCGTGACAACGCCGGTGCGGTTCAGGTGTTCGCGCCCGACCTCGAACTGGGGCTTGACCATCAGCACCAGCGAGCCGCCGGGACGCGTCGCCCCGGCCAGCGCCTCGAGCACAAGGCGCAGCGAGATAAAGGACAAGTCCCCTACAACCAAGTCGACATCTCCACCGATATCCTCCGGCGTCAGGTACCTGACGTTCAGCCCCTCATGGACCGATACGCGGGGGTCAAACCGGATTTCGTCGACGAGTTGGCCATGGCCGACATCGGCGGCGACCACGTGGCCGGCTCCCCGCCGCAGCAAGACGTCAGTGAATCCTCCGGTGGAAGCCCCTGCGTCAAGGCAACGCAAACCTTCAGGAGAAATGGTGGTAAATACATCCAGGGCGCCGGCAAGTTTGTGCCCCGCCCGGGAAACGTAGTGCTCCCCTTCGACCTGGGTGAGCACTACTGACGTTGAGTCGGATACCTTCTTGGACGCCTTGGAGGTTTCCAGCCCATCCACGAGCACCCTGCCTGCCTCGATGAGCTTGGCGGCTTCGGTGCGCGAGCGCGCCAAGCCGCGTACCACCAGCTCCTGGTCCAGACGGTTCACGAGCCTGACTCCGATCGATTCAGTTCCTGCTGCAGGCCGCCGAGCAGCTGCTCGTAGATGCCCGCATGCTCGGTAACGTCATGGTCTGCCAGGGAGGAGAGCGCGGCTTCCAGCGCCTGCTCGTCGAACTGGGGCGCACCGCCGTGCATGGCGCCGGGGACCCCGGTACGCGGCGTCGGCGCGGAAGGAAGATCGCTCACTGCTTTTCACCGTTCTTGCGGCGCAGCATCTGCAAGCCGCGCGAGGTGAATTCGATTTCAGGGGATTCATGGGTGCTCTGGCGCGGGTGCGCGAGCCACCAGGCGTGGCAGGCCGCACGCCAGGCGTTGAGATCCGACTCGTTGCCGTCGACGGCGATCTTGCCGTTGTCGATGCGGGCCACCGCATCACCGACCTGCACGCCGTAGCCCAGCACCTTGATGGTCGGGTAGGGACGGTAGATGTCGGCCAGCGTGGCAATTAGGTAGTTCGGGCGTTGCTCCACCGGTGCACCGAGTGCGGTGGCAGGGGTGTCGACACCCGTGAGCACCATGGCGGTGGAGAATCCGGCATGGAATCCGCCGAGGATATCGGTGTCAAGGCGGTCGCCGAGCACCAGCGGGCGCTTGGAATCCAGGCGGTCCGCGGCGCGGGAGAAGAGATAGGATTCGGGTTTGCCGGCCACACGGGGGGTTACCCCGGTGGCCAGCTTCACCGCGTGGACCAGCGATCCGTTACCCGGGGCAATGCCCTCGGCGCGCGGAATGGTCAGGTCCGTATTCGTGGCAACCCATTTGGCGCCGTTCTGGATTGCGTAGGAGGCCTCAGCCAGGTCGTTCCAGGAGACCTCTGGATCGAATCCCTGGATAACCGCTACCGGTTCGTCCTTGTGGGATTCGACCACTTCAAGGCCCCGTACCGCGATGCATTCTCGCAGATACGGGGAGCCCACCACCAGCACCTTGCTGCCGGGATTCAATTCACGCGCCAGCATCTCCGCCCCGGCATCTGCCGAGCCGAAGACCTGTTCCGCGCTAGTCTTCACGCCCAGCTGGCGCAGGTGCGCCGCGACCGACATGGGCGAACGTCCGGCGTTGTTCGTGATGAACGCGTGTGCCACGTTCACCTCGGCCAGCGCGTTCAGCGATTCCACTGCGTCGGGAATCGCGTTCGGTCCGGCGTACACGACGCCATCCAGGTCGGAGAGGACAGAATCAAATCCGGAGATCAGCATGGGGAGGTGGTTCCTACTTCATCAAACGACGGGTACTACTGCGAGTCTACTTTGCGGCGTCCTCGTCGGTGATCTCCGAGACCTCGCCGGAGATGTGATCAGCGTCAACCTCGGCCAGACCGTCTTCCTCGTCGATACCGGTTTGCTCGGCGGTCGATTCGGTGTCGTCCTCTGCGCCGGATTCGGCGGTTTCCCCAGACGAAGCGCCCTCTTCAGGGGTTTCGTCGGAGTCAGCTGCTGCCTCGGAATCGACCAGATCGCGGGCACGAGGAGCTTCTTCTTCCTCCTCGTCCATCTCGGGAGCAAGATCGACGATGAAGGACTCGGTCTCTTCCTCGATGCCCAGGGCACGTTCGGCTACTGCAACCTGCTTCTCCCAACGGGCGGCTTCCTCGGTGCGGCCGGCGGCTGCGAGCAGCTCGGCGTAGACGGCGAACAGGCGAGGGCTGAAGGAGAAGGCACGGTTGAAGTTCAGCTGCTCCAGGGACTCCAGTGCGGCCAAGGCCTCATCAAGCTTGCCGAGGTCTGCGAAGCAGCCGGCCAGGACGATCTGCATCTCGACCTTGACCGATGGTTCCAGATTGGCGGACTCTTCGGATTGGGCCAGCTCGATGGCCTTTTCCACACGGCCCAGGCCGCGCAGCGAATCAGCGATCAGCGGCAGGTTGTAGTCCGAGCCGGAGATACGGCGGTGGGTGCGCAGCTCGCGCAGCGAATCGGCGTACTTGCCTGCGTGGTAGGCGGCGATGCCAACGGCCTCGCGGACCACCGCCACGCGTCCGCCACGGCGGGAAGCAGCCAGGGTGTGCTCGTAGGCCAGCTCTGGATCCTCTTCCAGCAGACGGCCGGCCATCACCAGGTGCTTGGCAACCCAGCTGGCGGACCGTTCTTCCAGGTAGCGCAGCTGGGCGCGGGCGACGCGGTCCAGTTCCTTGCCGGTGACGTCCTCATCGATCTCCGGGGACTGCGAGCGGTCTGCTCGGTTCGAAATACGCAGATCACCAGGGTTGTGCGCCTTCGGCTCCTGGGCGCGGGGATCTTCGAACTTCTTCTCGCCACGAGGCTTGAAGTCACGATCGTTGCGCTTGAAATCGCCGCCACGATTGTCGTCGCGGCGCTTGAAGTCGCCTCGGTCGTTGCTGCGCTTGAAACCGCGATCATCATTACGGTCGTCCCGGCGCTTGAAGTCGCGTCGGTCGTTACTGCGCTTGAAAGCGCGATCGTCATTGCGGTCATCGCGGCGCTTGAAATCGCCGCCACGGTTGTCGTCATTACGGCGGAAGCCAGCACGGTCATCATTGCGGTCACCGCGGAATCCGCCACGGTTATCGTCACGGCGCTTGAAGTCTCCACCACGGTTATCGTCACGGCGCTTGAAGTCTCCACCACGGTTATCGTCACGGCGCTTGAAGTCGCCCCCACGGTTGTCATCGCGACGTTCGCCACGGAAGCCACCGCGGCTGTCGTCGTTACGGCGGAAGCCACCGCGCTCGTCATTGCGGTCATCGCGGCGCTTGAAATCGCCGCCACGGTTGTCGTCGTTACGGCGGAAGCCACCACGATCATCATTGCGATCCCCGCGGAATCCGCCACGGTTATCGTCACGGCGCTTGAAATCGCCACCACGGTTGTCATCGCGACGCTCGCCATGGAAGCCACCGCGGCTGTCGTCATTACGGCGGAAGCCACCACGATCATCATTGCGATCCCCGCGGAATCCGCCACGGTTATCGTCACGGCGCTTGAAATCGCCACCACGGTTGTCATCGCGACGCTCGCCACGGAAACCACCACGGCCATCGTTGCGGTCGCCACGGAAGCCACCGCGGTTATCATCGCGACGCTTGAAGTCGCCACCGCGGTTGTCGTCATTTCGCTTGAATCCGACGCCACGGTTGTCATCGCGGCGTTCGCCACGGAATCCACCGCGGTTGTCGTCGTTACGGCGGAACCCACCACGATCCTCATTGCGATCCCCGCGGAACCCGCCACGGTTGTCATCGCGGCGCTCTCCACGGAAGCCACCGCGGTCATCGTTGCGGTCGCCGCGGAATCCACCGCGGTTATCATCGCGGCGCTTGAAGTCGCCGCCACGGTTGTCGTCATTTCGAGTGAATCCGCCACCGCGGTTATCGTCACGACGCTTGAAATCGCCGCCACGGTTGTCGTCACGGCGCTCACCACGGAATCCGCCACGATCATCGTTGCGCTTGAAACCGCTGTTGTTGTCATCGCGACGCTTGAAACCGTCGCGGGAGTTGTTGCGGTTTGAATCTGAGTTCCGGAAGTCGCCCTGTCCATTGTCGGAACTACGGCGGAAATCGTTAGACATTTAATGTCCCCTTCAGCGGATATCTCAATACCGCAACCTTCGTGTTCGCCTCAGCAAAACACTTCACTATTTACAAATCACCATGCATCAATGGCATGTACGTCTAGTTCAAGTCTACGGGAGTAAGCACTTCTACCATAGGGATTCGCCTCTAATGTGTGCAGACACTCATGTGACCAGAAGCAGCTACTAATCCGCACCCACGATTCGGGCGAGGCTCATGAATAGGCAGCAAGGAGTTCCGCCGCATGCCCAGGTATGTTGCTTCTTTCCCCGTTAAACAAAAAAGGGGGGAGCCACCGCTCCCCCACCCCACCGGCAGGCCGTCCCGGCCAGACCACCCGCCCCGTGGATCCACCGGTTAAACCAGCAGAAGGCCCCAACACTGTTGGAGCCTCCCACTTCTCAAGTTAAGTCCGGCGGTGACCTACTCTCCCACACCCTCACGAGTGCAGTACCATCGGCGCAATGGGCCTTAGCTTCCGGGTTCGGTATGGGACCGGGCGTTTCCCCCACGCTATGACCGCCGTAAC